>NZ_JABBWY010000014.1:0-200259 GCF_014161415.1 Microbispora sp. H10885
CTCCATCGAGTGGGAGGACGCGGGCATGGACCGGCTGCACGGCGCACCCGAGTCCCTCGCCTACATCCGCGCACTCAACGCCATCACCCCACCCGACGCGGCCTTCGACGCCGCCTTCTCCTCCGAGTGACGTCTCACCCCCAGGCGGCGGCCGCGGTGTCCCCACCGCGGCCGCCGTCTTTTTTCACGAAGACGTCTTTTTCCCGGAGACGTCTCATTTCGCGATGAGCACGACCGCCAGCAGGATCAGCACCACGAGCCCGGCGAGCACGACTCCCATCGTCACCAGCACCCGCACCCGCGTACCGGCGTCCGGGCCGGAGGGGCCGCGCATCGCGAACAGGTCCGTGCCCAGGCTGCTCGACCCGGGTACGCCGTCCATCGGTGCGCCATGACCCCCGGCACCCTCCAGCGGCCCCCCGGGACTCCCGGGGCCGCCGGGAGGCGCCGAGGGATACGGGCCGAAAGGCGGGCCGGAGTGTTGTGGGCCGGACTGTTGTGGACCGGAGTGTGGACCGGGAGGCGCAGGAGGCTGCGTGGCGGGCAGGGGAAGGCCCCCCGCGCCGTGCTGCCCCGCGCCGTACCGCGCCGCGCCGCCCATGGCGGCGTTGCTCGCGGCGGCGTGATCGGGGGCAGAGGAGAAGGGCGGGGCCGCCGCCGGCCCCCAGCCCGGCGTCCCCGGCAGCCTGCCGGGAACGGTGGTGTCGTGCCTGCCCACGGGATCGGGACCGGGATCGGGTCGTGGCGGGGCAGGAGGGACCCTGGGCACGCCCGTCGGGCGGGGCACGACCATGGTGCGGTTCACGTCCTCCTCGTCGCCCAGCACGCCGCCCGGAGTCGCGCCGTGCGGAGCCATGCCGCCCGGAGCCATGCCGCCCGGAGTCGCGCTGTGCGGACCCGCGCCGTGCGGAGCCACGCCTCCGGGGGCCGCGGCTGACGGGACGGCTTCGGGAGAGCCGGCGGCGGGGGACGGCGCGATCATCTCGATCTCTTCGGGCCGGGCCTGCTGATCCGCCCTGCCGTTCGCCCCGCCGTCCGTCCTGTTGTCCGCGCTGTTGTCCGTGCTGCCGTCCGCTTGTACGTCCGCCGTCCCGGCCGGACGCGCGGGGGGAGCCGGAGCGGGCGCGGGTGAGGCGCCCGTCGGCGTGTCGGCGATCATCCGCAGCATCGCCGCCGCGCGTTCGGGCGTGAGGCGCGCCCTGTGGTCCTTCTCCAGCAGTCCCTCCAGCACCGGGCGCAGCGGCCCGGCCTGGGCGGGCGGGTCGGCGCTCTCGGTCATCAGCGCCGCGAGCGTCTCGCCCACCGTGGCGCGTTCGTACGCCGGTCGTCCCTCGACGGCGAAGTACAGCGTCGCGCCGAGCGACCACAGGTCCGACTCCGGGCCGGTGTGATCGCCCCGGGCCCGCTCCGGGGCGGTGTAACCCGGGGAGCCGATGACCATGCCCGTCTGTGTGAGGGCGGTGTCGCCCAGGGCCTTGGCGATGCCGAAGTCGGTCAGGACGACCCTGCCCGTCTCGGTCAGCAGGACGTTCGCCGGTTTGACGTCCCGGTGCAGGATGCGCTGCGCGTGCGCGGCGCGCAGCGCGCTCAGGAGGTCACAGCCGATCTCCGCCACCAGGCGTGGCGGCAGCGGCCCCTCCTCGTCGATCACCTGCTCCAGCGACCGGCCCTCGACCAGCTCCATGACGATCCACGGGATGCCGTCGGCGAGGATGACGTCGTGGATCGTGGCGACGGAGGGATGACTGACGCGGGCCGCCATACGGCCCTCACGCAGCATGCGTTCGCGCAGCTCCTGGCGTTGCCGGGGGCTGAGTGCCGGGTCCTGGCGGATCTCCTTTACCGCGATCTCCCGGTCCAGCGAACGGTCGTACGCTCGCCAGACTGTGCCCATGGTTCCCCGACCGATGCGGACGCGCAGCTCGTAGCGATCAGCGAGCATCCGCCCATGCTGTTCCGGCATGAGAAGAAAGATAGCGATTAAGCCTTGAAACGCGCTTTCCTGTTACTTGATAAAAATCCTCGGCCAGTACCGGCGCGGTAGCAGAATCTTGATCATCTTCGCCACGTGCCGCATCATGGGGATGCGTACGACCTGCTGGAAAGCGGGCTCCGGCGGCTTGCGGTGCAGCCCCTCGCTCGGCCGCCGCCGCTGGGACGGCACGGCGGCGACGTCGCCTCCCAGGTCGCGCGGATAGGCGAGGTGCCGCCCGGACTGCCCGTACAGGGTGTGCGGCCCACTGTGCCGGAACTGGCCGCTGTGCCCATAGGGCCCGCTGTGCCCATAGGGCCCGGTCTGTCCGTACGGCCCGGTCTGTCCGTAGGGATCGGTCTGCCCGTACTGGCCGCCGGACGGGAAGGACGGCCCGAGCGGCCCGCTCGGCCCGTACACCCCGTAGGAGCCGGACGGATCGTACGACCCGCCCGCCTGGTACGGCTGGCCGTACGGCCCCGACTGCCGGTGCGGCCCGGAGTCGCGGTCGCGCGGGGCCACCTTGGGGGCCGGTCGCGACTCGGCCCGGTGCTGGCCACGGTGCTGACCCCGGGGCGGGTTGCGGTGCGGCGGCTTGCGGCTGCTGGGGGGAGCGGGCGCGGTGGGCGGCGGTGAAGGACGTCCGCCGCGGAAGGGAGAGGCGAGCGGATCGTCGACCACGCCTCCGGCCGCGACCCTGGACAGGACGTGCGCCGCGCGCACGCCGTCGATCCTGGCCGCCGGGTCGATCTGCAGCAGTCCCCGCAGGACCGGGGCGAGCGGCCCCGCCTTCTCCATCGGGATGGGCGCCCCGCTGGTCAGCGCCGCGAGCGCCGCCGCCGCCGTACGGCGGCCGTGCAGGCCGCGCCCCTCGACGGCGGTGTAGAGGGTCGCGCCGAGCGACCACAGGTCGGCGGCCGGGCTCGCCCGGTCGCCGAGGACGCGTTCGGGGGAGATGTATCCGGCGGAGCCGAGCACGATCCCCGCCTGGGTGATGGAGGCGTCGCCCTCCAGGGCGGCCAGCCCGAAGTCGGTCAGCACCGCCCGGTCGTCGTCGGTGACCAGCACGTTGCTGGGCTTCACGTCGCGGTGCAGGATGCCCTTGGCGTGCACGGCCCGCAGGGCGCCGAGGACCTGCCGCCCGATGTCGGCGACCCGGCGCGGCGGCAGCGGGCCCTCCTGGCGGATGAGCTCCTCCAGCGACCGCGCCCGGAGCAGTTCCATCACGATCCACGGCCGGTCGTCCTCGGTGATGACGTCGAAGACCGTGATGACCGAGGGGTGGGCGACCATGGCGGTCGCCCGGCCCTCGCGTTCGGTGCGCGCGCACAGCTCCGCCCGCAGTTCCTCGTCGAGGACCAGCGGAAGCCGCACCTCCTTGACCGCCACCTCGCGGTCGAGCAGTTCGTCACGCGCCCGCCACACAGTGCCCATCCCGCCGCGCCCGACCGGCTCGATAAGCCGATAGCGCGCGGCTAGCAGGTATCCGGAGGGCGCACGCATGGGTGGCAGCTTACCGATTTGTGCCATGCGACCTGTAGAGACCATGCCGGGAAATTGTTGAGATCTTCTGTCAAAGATCCTGACAACGTCCCCGCAGAGTCAGCGGCGGCCGATGGTAAGGACGGGCCCGGTGGTGTCGGTGAAGAAGTCGTCGCCCTTGTCGTCGACGACGATGAAGGCGGGGAAGTCGACGACCTCGATCTTCCAGACCGCCTCCATCCCCAGCTCCGGATATTCCAGGACTTCGACCTTCTTGATGCAGTCCTGGGCCAGCCGGGCCGCCGGGCCGCCGATGGAGCCGAGGTAGAAACCGCCGTACTTCTGGCACGCCTCGGTGACCTGCTTCGACCGGTTGCCCTTGGCCAGCATCACCATCGAGCCGCCCGCCGCCTGGAAGCGCTCGACGTACGAGTCCATCCGGCCCGCCGTCGTGGGGCCGAAGGAGCCGGACGCGTAGCCCTCGGGCGTCTTGGCCGGGCCGGCGTAGTAGACGGCGTGGTCCTTCATGTACTGCGGCATGTCCTCGCCGGCGTCGAGCCGCTCGGCGATCTTCGCGTGCGCGATGTCGCGGGCGACCACGAGCGGCCCGGTGAGGGACAGCCGCGTCTTCACCGGATATCTGCTCAGTTCGGCGAGGATCTCCGGCATCGGGCGGTTCAGGTCGATGCTCACGACGTCGCCGCCGAGGTGCTCGTCGGTGGTGTCCGGGAGGAACCGGGCGGGGTCGGTCTCCAGCTGTTCGAGGAACACGCCCTCCGGCGTGATCTTCGCCAGTGCCTGCCGGTCCGCGCTGCAGCTCACCGCGATCGCGACCGGGCAGGACGCGCCGTGCCGGGGCAGCCGGATCACCCGCACGTCGTGGCAGAAGTACTTGCCGCCGAACTGCGCGCCGATGCCCAGCTTCTGGGTCAGCTCGAAGACCTTCTTCTCCATCTCCAGGTCGCGGAAGCCGTGGCCGCTCACCGAGCCCTCCGTGGGGATGGAGTCCAGATAGCGGGCCGAGGCGTACTTCGCCGTCTTCAGCGCGTACTCGGCGCTGGTGCCGCCCACGACGATCGCCAGATGGTACGGCGGGCAGGCGGCGGTGCCGAGCGAGCGGATCTTCTCCTCCAGGAAGGCGAGCATCCGCTTCTCGTTGAGCACCGCCTTCGTCTCCTGGTAGAGGAACGACTTGTTGGCCGAGCCGCCGCCCTTGGCCATGAACAGGAACTTGTACTCGTCCGGGTGGCCGTTCGGGTCCTCGGCGTAGAGCTCGATCTGCGCCGGCAGGTTGGAGCCGGTGTTCTTCTCGTCCCACATCGTCAGCGGGGCCATCTGCGAGTAACGCAGGTTGAGCCGGGTGTACGCGTCGTACACGCCGCGGCTGAGGTGCTCGGCGTCGCGGCCGTCGGTCAGCACGTGGCGGCCGCGCTTGCCCATGACGATCGCGGTGCCGGTGTCCTGGCACATCGGCAGCACGCCGCCGGCCGAGATGCTCGCGTTCTTCAGCAGGTCGAGGGCGACGAAGCGGTCGTTGCCGCTGGACTCCGGGTCGTCGACGATCTTGCGGAGCTGGGCCAGGTGGGACGCGCGCAGGTAGTGCGAGATGTCGTGGATCGCGGTCTCGGTGAGCAGCCGCAGGGCCTCCGGCTCGACCTCCAGGAACCTGCGCCCGGCCGCCTCGGTGACCCGCACCCCCTCGCGGGTGATCAGGCGGTACTCCGTCTCGTCGGGTCCCAGCGGGAGCAGGTCGGTGTAGTCGAACTCCGGCATCGTCCTCGGTCCTCGTGGTCTGCCTCGTCGGGCGCGCCCGCCGCGCGCGGGCCGTCCATGTCCCTGCACAGCGTACGGCGAATGAACAATGGTCATCATGCCCGGGGCATGAGTAGGTTTTGAATGAATTCAACCAGACGATATGCACATAAAGCGGGATAATTGAGACGGGACGAGAGGAGGGGCCATGAACGGCGAGGTCATCGTAATGATCATATTCGCGATCGGCATCCTCGTGGCCCTGGCGCTGTCGCTGCTCACGCTCGTGTTGCGGCAGGTCAAACAGGGCGAGATGACCTGGTTGCTTCCGTCCGGCGCGGCGCATGACCGTTCCCGCGACGGCTCGCGGGACGGTTCGCGGCCTCCGGCGCCGGGCGCCGGGGCCGGGGTGAACGGAGCCCGAGAGCGATCCCGCTGACCACGAGGGCCGTTCCGGCGAGGTCGGCCGGGGTGGGGACGGCGGTCCCGAGGAGGGCGGCCGTGGTGATCGCCCCGATGGGGACCATCCCGGCGAACAGCCCGGCCCGGCCGGGCCCCAGGCGGGGCAGCGAGCGGTACCACAGGAAGAACGCCACGCACGTGACGACGAGGGCGAGGTAGGCGAGGGCCGCCGCCTCGGCGGGGGTGGGTGTCCGCAGCACGTTCCGGCCGTCCAGGGCCAGCCCGGCGGCCAGCAGGAGCGGCACCGCGAGCAGGGCCGACCAGGCAGACAGCCGGACGGGCCCGATCAGCGGCAGCAGCGGCAGGGCCAGCAGCGAGAAGCACAGCTCGCAGGCGAGCGCCCCGAGTGACCACAGCAGGCCGGGCAGGTTCCCGCTGCCCGCGCCTGTCGCCACGGAGGCGCCGGCGACCACCACCAGACCCGCCGCGACCACGCGCGGCGACGGCCGCCCGCCGGTGGCCATCGGGCCCACGAGGGCCAGCGCCAGCGGCACGGTGCCGAGGACGATACCGGGCAGCGCGGGGCCGGACGCCCGGGCCGCCTCGACGACGCACACGTTGAACAGCACCAGCCCGGTCAGCGACAACGCGGCGAGCAGCCCCCACTGACGCGGCCGGAGCCGTACGGGTCCGAGGCCGCGTGCTCGGGCGGCGGCGAGCAGCACCATGGCGGCGAGGGCGTAGCGGATCGCCTGGCCGCCATAGATCGGATAGTCCTCGATCGCGCCGGAGACCGCGGCCAGCGTCCCCACGAGGAACATCGCCCCCGCGGCCCCAGTCGTGTAGGTGTTCACGTCTGCCGATCCTAGGAAGCAGTTGGTCTCCGCCACCGGTCCAATCGGACGGCGTTATGGTGGTCCAATGGGCGATCTTCACCTGGTGGTCGACCGGAGCGCGGGCGGGCTCGCCGCGCAGATCGCCCGTGAGGTGCGGGACGCGGTGCGTTCCGGGCGGCTCGGTTCGGGCGCCCGCCTGCCGGCCACCCGTGACCTCGCCCGCGACCTCGGCCTGTCGCGCGGCGTCGTCGTGGAGGCGTACGAGCAGCTCGTGGCCGAGGGGGTGCTCGAAAGCCGCACCGGCGCCGGGACCCGCGTCGCGGCGGGGGCCGGGCGGCACGCGGCCGAGGAGCCGGCCGGGCGGGAGGGGGAGGGCCGCCTCCACTACGGGCACCGGCCCACGTCGCCGGACCTCGGCGCCTTCCCCCGGCAGGCCTGGCTCGCGGCCGTCCGCCACGTCCTCGCCACGCTGCCGAACGACGCGCTCGACTACAGCGATCCCGGCGGCGTGCCCGCCCTGCGCCGCGAGCTCGCCGCGTACCTGGGCCGGGTGCGGGCGGCCGACGTGACGCCGGAGGACGTCGTGATCCTCACCGGGATGGCCCAGGGGCTCAGCCTCGTCCTGCACGCCCTGGCGCGCGAGCGGGGCCGCGGCGTCGTCCTGGCCGTCGAGGACCCGACGAGCGCGCGGCAGCTTCCGCTGCTCCGCCGGACCGGGGCGCGGCTCGTCCCGGTGCCCGTCGACGGGGAGGGGATCGTCGTCGAGGACCTCCCCGCCGGGGCCGACGCCGTGCTGGTGACCCCCGCGCACCAGTACCCCACCGGTGTCGTGCTGTCCCCGCGCCGCCGCGCCGCCCTGGCCGGCTGGGCCGCCCGCACCGGCGCCCTGGTGCTGGAGGACGACTACGACGCCGAGTTCCGCTTCGACCGCGATCCCGTCGGGTGCCTGCAGGGCCTCGCGCCCGGCCGGGTCGTGCTCGCGGGCAGCGTGAGCAAGGCCCTCGCGCCGGGGTTGCGGCTCGGCTGGATCGCCGCGCCGCCGGGCCTCGCCCGCGCCGTACGGCTCGCGCGTGAGGAGTTCGACCTCGGTTCCCCGGTCATCGAGCAGTACGCGCTCGCCCACCTGATCGCGAGCGGTGCGTACGACCGGCACCTGCGCCGGATGCGCCGGGAGTACCGGCGGCGCAGGGACGCGCTCGTCGGCGCGCTCGCCGAGCACCTGCCCCGGCTCGCCGTACGCGGCATCTCGGCCGGGCTGCACCTCTACGCGGTGCCGGACGGGGTGCCGGACGCGGTGCCGGACGCCGGGACAGACGCGTCCGCCCTGGCTGCGGCGGCCCGGGCGGCCGGCCTGTCGGCCGAGGTCGCGACCCCGGCCCTCGGGACCGCGGAAGGGCGGCCGGTGGGGCTCGTGATCGGGTTCGCCCGCCTGCCCGTCCACCGCGTCAGGGAGGCCGTACGCGCGATGGCCGAGGAGGTCAGGACGCGATAGGGGCGGTGGTGGCGGCGCTCCCGGCCGTACGCGGCTGGAAGCCCCGGGCGAGCAGGATGATCGCGGCGGCCAGCACGAGCGGCGCGGCGAAGGCGACCTGGTAGCCGGAGGCGTCGGCGATGCCGCCCACCAGGGCGGCGCCGACGATGAACCCCACGTAGTTGAACATGTTGACCCGGGCGATGGCCACGCCCGTGCCCGCCGGGTCGAGGCGGCCGGCCGCGCTGAACGACTGCGGGGCCACCACCGACAGGCCGATCCCGGTGAGGGCGAATCCCGCGATGGCCGCGGGCGCCGACGGAGCCGCCACGATCGCGACGAAGCCCAGCGTGGCCACTGCGCCGCCCGCGCGCACGATCGCCGCGGGGCCGAACCTGCGCACCGCGAGATCGCCTCCGACGCGGACGAGGAACGTCGTGAGCTGGTACGCCCCGAGAGCCAGCGGGATCACGGGCGTGGCGGCGTGCACGACCCTGTCCATGAAGACGGAGCCGAAGTTGGAGATCGACGAGTCGCCGACGTAGAGGAACGCCATCGCGAGGCAGAGAGGGATGATGGGACGCCACGCCACCCCCGCCTTGACCGTCGCCTGCCCCGGCGTCTCCGCCGGGGTTCCGGTCCGGTGTCGGTGCTCCTCACCCGGGAGATAGAGCCAGGTCGAGGCGACCAGCGCGACGGCGACGGCCGGGACGAGGGCGATCGTGAAGGTGGCGGGCAGCCCGAGGCCGATCCCGGCCGCCGCCGACGCCCACAACGCGCCGGCGACCGCCGCCGCGCTCCACAGCGCGTGGAAGCCCGTGAGCACGGCCCGGCCGTACTCCCGCTCGACCGCCACACCCTGCATGTTCATGCCCGCGTCCACCCCGCCGAGCCCCAGGCCGAACAGGACGTTCGCCACGACGAGCATGGGGACGTTCGGCGCGAGCCCGGCGAGCACCACGGCCGCGCAGGCGAGCGGCTGCGCCAGGCGCAGCACCAGGCGGCTGCCGTACCGGGAGGCGGCGGTGCCCGCGAGCACGCTCCCGGCGCCCGCGATCACCGGCACGACCAGGAGCAGGATGGACAGCTCGCCGTCGGTGAGACCGTGCTTGCGCTGCAGCGTGGCCACCTGGGTGAGCAGGGTGGCGAAGGTGAGGCCCTGGACGGCGAACACCGCGAAGGCGGCGAGCCGGGCCCGCCGGTCACGAGGCGTGGGCACTGTGTTCCCTGGCGTGCTGCGCACCGTGCTCCACGGACATCCCAGGCCTCCAGGAACATGAGGAGAGTTCAGGTTTTCGCCAGCGTAGGAGCAGCGCCGCGCCCGGTCAATGGTCCGGTCCACGGCGCGGCCGAGCCGCGTGGCCGCGGAGACTGTGAGGCGTGCCGCGGACCGCATACCCTCGAAGATGTGAGCAGCGAGTCCTCAGCCGCGAAGTGGATCTCCACCTTCCTCGCGTCGCGCGCTCCCGGCACCCCGGGCAGCCCCGCGACGCCCGATCCCGGGCTGATGCGCGCGTCGGACGCCGACCGGGAGCGGGTCGTCACGGTGCTGACGGACGCCGTCATCGACGGGCGCCTGACCCCGCTGGAGCACGAGGAACGGGTGGAGCGTGTCTGGGCCGCCCGCACCCTCGGCGAGCTGGCCGAGCTGACCGTCGACCTGCTGCCGCCGGAGAGCCAGCCGTTCCGCATGGACAACCGTCCCGTCACCGCCTTCTTCCGTACGGAGACGCGCGGCGGCCGGTGGGTGGTGCCCTCGCAGATCCCGGTGACGTCGCTGGGCGGCACCGTCTCGATGGACCTGTGCGAGGCGCTCCTCCAGTCGCGGCACGTGGTGGTCCAGCTCGCCGTCATGGCCGGCACGGTCACGCTGCTCGTCCCCGAGGGCGTGCGGATCGTGACCGCGCCCACCGCCCGCGTGCGTTCCTTCCGCAACGAGGTGCGGCTCCCGGCGGGCGCGACCGATCACGCCCCGGACGCGCCCGTGATCGAGCTGGCCGGGTTCGTCTTCGGCGGCAAGGTCGTCGCCCGTTCGCCGAAGCGCCCCCGCCGCCGCCTGTTCGGCCGGTGAGCCCCGCCGGGCCCGCTAGACGGCCGTGTCGAAGTTGATCGCGCTGTAGGCGCCGAGCTTCCAGAGCTGGTGCTCGCTCTCGATCTTGCGGATCGTCCCCGAGCGGCCCCGCATCACGAGGGAGTGCGTCACCGCCGCGCCGCCCTGGAACCGCACGCCGTGCATCAGCTCGCCGTCGGTGATGCCCGTGGCGGCGAAGAACACGTCGTCGGAGCGGACGAGGTCGTCGGTGGTGAGCACCTGGTCCGGGTCGAGCCCAGCGTCGAGAGCCCGGAGGCGCTCGACGTCGTCGCGCGGCCACAGCTTGCCCTGGATCACCCCGCCCATGCACTTGAGCGCGCATGCGGCGACGATGCCCTCCGGCGTGCCGCCGATGCCGAGCATGAGGTCGACGCCCGTGCCGGTGCGGGCGGCCATGATCGCGCCGGCCACGTCGCCGTCGGTGATGAAGCGGATCCGGGCCCCGGTCTCGCGGATCTCCTTGACGATGCGCTCGTGCCGGGGCCGGTCCAGGATCACCACGGTCACGTCGGACGGCTTGGCGCCCTTGGCCCGCGCCACGGCCCGGATGTTGTCGGCCACCGGAGCGTCGATGTTCACCTGCCCCGCCGCCTGCGGGCCGGTGACGAGCTTCTCCATGTAGAACACCGCGGAGGGGTCGTACATCGAGCCGCGCTCGCTCAACGCGATCACGGAGATCGCGTTGTTCATGCCGAGCGCGCACAGCCGGGTGCCGTCGATCGGGTCCACGGCCACGTCGCACTCGGGCCCGGTCCCGTCGCCGACCCGCTCGCCGTTGTACAGCATCGGGGCGTTGTCCTTCTCGCCCTCGCCGATCACCACGGAGCCCTTCATCGAGACCGTGTTGATCAGCTGGCGCATGGCGTTGACGGCGGCGCCGTCCGCGCCGTTCTTGTCCCCGCGCCCCACCCAGCGGGCCGCGGCCATCGCCGCCGCCTCCGTCACCCTGACCAGCTCAAGAGCCAGGTTGCGGTCGGGTGCGCGTTCTCCCGCAGCCAGTGCCGCCGGTACGTGATCAGCCATTGATCCCCTCACGTCGCAAGCTCCGCTATGGGCGATCGTAATGTGCGAAGGGGGCTTCTGTCCGATTGGTCTGAACCTGTCGGGCCAGGTCGGAGGCGTTCGCGGGCGCGTGTCACGGGATTCGCGGGCGCGCGCCACGGGAGAGGACGGGTCGGGGATATCGTCGCCGCATGAGCGGCGACATTGGGCAACCCCCCGTTCGGCCGGCCGAGCGGCCACTCGCGACGCGGACGTCGGACCGCGGGGCGGCCACGAGGGTCGCGCTCCTGGACGCCGCCAAGGAGACCTTCGTCACCAGCGGCTTCGCGGAGGCCGGCGTGACCGATGTCGTCGCCCGGGCCGGTGCCAGCGTCGGCAGCCTCTACCACCACTTCTCCGGCAAGGCCGACCTCTATCTCACGCTGTTCGAGGAGTTCCAGAAGCGCCAGGCCCAGCGCACCCGGCAGGCCGTGCAGGAGGCGAGGGCGGCGGGGGAGACCGGCCCGATGACCCAGTTCCTCGCCGCCGCCCGCGCGTACCTGGAGGGCTGCCTCGCCGAGCGCGACCTCGCCGCACTCTTCCTGCGGGGCGACGCGCCGCCCGGGTTCGAGGTCGTCATGCGGGAACGGCTCCGGCAGTGGGCCCGGCGCACCGCCGCCCTGTTCGAGCACGAGGACGCGCTGGTCCTGGTCGTCACCGGCGCCCTCGCGGCGGTCGTGCAGGAGGTGACGTTGTCCGACGATCCCGCGGAGGCCCGGAGGATGGCCGAGGACGCTCTTCGCATCATTGGCAATATCCGGCAACCCTGACCGCCGGTACGGCCGGCGGCCACCCCGGTGGCTAATCTGGCGTGACGTGGGACGATTCACCCAGGGCTTCTTCGGTTACGCGTTCGCGCTCCTCGTCTGCCTCGCCGGCGTCGGGTTGTTCCTGCTCGTCACGCCGCAGAGCCGCACCGAGCACATCCCGCGGGTGCAGTACGGCATCGACCAGGCCAACGCGGTCCGAGCGGCGCCGTACGAGGTCGTGGCGCCGAGGCAGGTCCCGGCGAACTGGGTGCCCAACAGCTCCCGGCTGACCCAGGACGGCGGCGTCGTGACGTGGCGGCTGGGATTCGCCACCGGTGAGCGGGAGCACGCCATGGTCGCCCAGAGCGACGAACGTCCGGTCGCGGGGTTCGTCAACCGCATGACCAACACCGACAAGCCCGGCGGGAGCCGCCAGATCGACGGTGTGACCTGGGAGGAGCGGGTGCGGCCGGACAAGAACCAGCGGTCGCTGGTCCGCGTTCTCCCCGATCACGCGGTGGTCGTCACGGGGACGGCCGGGTGGGAGGAACTGAGCGCCCTCGTCCGCACGCTCACCCCGCAGCCCTCGCCGACGCCCGCGTCCGGCTGACCGCGGACCTCGGCCGGAGGCGTCCCGGCCGGCGGCTCGCCGCCCTCTGGCACGCCCGGTGCCGCGACCGCTGACGCCGTCACCACGTCCGCCAGTCGGGACGGCCGCTGGTCACCGCCCCCGCCCGGCGTCAGATGACGCCGTCACCGCGTGCGTCAGTCGGGACGGCCGGTGGCCGCAGCCCCCGCCCGGTGTCAGAAGGGGGCGTCCTCCGGTCCGTTCGGCTGGGGCTCCTGCCGCTGGGCCATCGCGGCGGCCAGCTTGGCGCGCGCGCCCTGGAGCCACTCCTCGCAGACGGCGGCCAGCCTCTCGCCGCGCTCCCACAGCTCGATCGACTGCTCCAGCGTGAGCCCGCCGTTCTCCAGCCGCCGCACCACGTCGGTCAGCTGCTCGCGGGCCTGCTCGTACGACGGGGTCTGCCCGTCCTGCGCGGAAGCCGGTCCGTCCTGCGGGGGAGTCTGCCTGTCCTCGCTCACGCCCTCCACCTTAGAGGCCGGGACCGACACTTCGCGGCCTCATAGCGATGCCCGATTTGGGCATAAAAGTCCTGATTGGACCGTTGCTTAGGTGTACTAACCATCTGCGGGAGTGATGAACCGGGGGGTCATCTCCATGTGCGGAATCAGTGGCTGGGTGGACTACGGACGCGATCTCCGGGAGGAGCGGCAGACCGTCCAGGCGATGACGGACACGATGGCGTGCCGGGGGCCGGACGCCGAGGGGGCCTGGCTCGCCCCGCACGTCGCGTTCGGCCACCGGCGGCTCGCCATCATCGACATCGAGGGCGGCCGCCAGCCGATGACCGCCGAAGCCGGCGGCGAGGTACTGGCCGCCCTCACCTACAGCGGCGAGGTCTACAACTTCCGGGAGCTGCGCGACGAGCTCCTACGGCTCGGCCACACCTTCCGGACCAGGAGCGACACCGAGGTCGTCCTGCGGGCGTACCTCGAATGGGGCGACGACTTCGTCTCCCGGCTCAACGGCATGTACGCCTTCGCGATCTGGGACACCCGGCGCGAGGAACTGCTGCTCGTGCGCGACCGCATGGGCATCAAGCCGCTGTACTACTACCCGACGCCCGACGGGGTGCTGTTCGGCTCGGAGCCGAAGGCGATCCTGGCCAACCCGCTCGCCGAGCGGGTCGTCGACGCCGACGGACTGCGGGAGATCCTCGCCTTCGTGAAGACCCCGGAGAGCGCGGTCTTCCGCGGCATGCACGAGGTGCGGCCCGGCCAGGTGGTCAAGGTGCGCCGCGAGGGGCTGAGCAAGCGCCGTTACTGGGAGCTGGAGGCCCGCGAGCACACCGACGACCTGCCGACGACCATCCGGACCATCCGCGAACTGCTCGACGACATCGTCGCGCGGCAGCTCATCTCCGACGTGCCGCTGTGCACGCTGCTGTCCGGCGGCCTCGACTCCAGCGCGGTCACCGCCCTCGCGGCCCGCGCGCTGCGCGGCCGGGGCACGGTGCGGTCGTTCTCGGTCGACTTCAGCGGCTACACCGAGAACTTCCAGCCCGACGACATGCGCGACACCCCCGACACGCCGTACGTGCACGACGTGGTGCGGCACGTGGGCGCCGACCACACGGACATCGTGCTGGACTCGGCCGACCTCATGGACCCGGCCGTGCGCGCGGCCGTGCTGCGCGCGAGGGACGTCCCGCTCGGCATCGGCGACATGGACACCTCGCTCTATCTGCTCTTCAAGGCGATCAGGGAGCGCTCGACGGTCGCGCTGTCAGGGGAGTCCGCCGACGAGGTGTTCGGCGGATACCGGTGGTTCCACGACCCCGCGGCGGTCGGCGCGCACACCTTCCCGTGGCTCGCCACACAGAACCAGACCGGCCTGACCACCAGGGGCGAGTTCCTGAACGAGGAACTGCTGAGCAAGCTCGACGTCCCGGCCTACCGGGCCGACAGCTACCAGCGGGCGCTGGCCGAGGTGCCGCGGGTGCCGGGGGAGACCGGGCTGCAGAGGCGGATGCGGGAGATCAGCTACCTGCACCTGACCCGCTTCGTGCAGATCCTGCTGGACCGCAAGGACCGCATGAGCATGGCCGTGGGGCTGGAGGTCCGCGTGCCGTTCTGCGACCACCGCCTGGTCGAGTACGTCTTCAACGCCCCCTGGGCCATGAAGACCTTCGACGGCCACGAGAAGAGCCTGCTGCGCGCTGCGACGGCCGACGTGCTGCCCCGCTCGGTGGTCGAACGGCGCAAGGTGCCCTACCCCTCCACCCAGGACCCGGCGTACGAGCACGCGCTGCGCGCCGCCGTGGCCGACCTGCTGAGCGGAGAGCCGGCCATCGGCTGCCTGCTCGACACCGGCAAGGTGCGGAGCATCCTCGACCAGCCGGTGGGCGCCGTCAGCCTCCAGGGCTCCCGTACGGCCCTCGAAGGGCTGCTCCAGGTGAACGCCTGGCTCGACGCGTACGGCGTCCGGCTCGCCCTCTGACACCGGAAGGACGGTCAGGGGCGGGCCGTCAGGCGGGCGGGGCGTCGGGGTCGGCGGTCACCGTGACGCGGTCGTCGGAGAAGCGGACGGTGAGCTCGTCTCCCGGCTTGACGTCGGCCGCCAGGCGGACGACCTCACCCGACGGGCGCTGCGCGATGGCGTAGCCGCGTTCCAGGGTCGCGGCGGGGGAGAGCGTCACGAGCCGGGCCCTGAGGTGTTCGAGCGAGTCGGCCGAGCGGTCCAGGGACGCGGAAAGACACCGCCGGGACCGTTCGCGCAGCGCGTCGACCTGCTCGGCCCGCCGGTCGAGCTCCCGAACCGGATCGGCGAGCGACGGCCGCGAGCGTACGGACTCCAGCCACGACAGCTCCCGCTCGACCCAGCCGCGCAGCACCCGGCGGCCCCGGTCCCTCAGCTGGTGGACCAGGGTGAGCTGCTCGCCCACGTCGGGCACGACCTTCTTGGCCGCGTCCGTCGGGGTCGAGGCGCGCACGTCGGCCACGAGATCCAGCAACGGGCTGTCCTGCTCGTGGCCGATCGCGCTCACCACGGGCGTACGGCAGGCCGCCACGGCCCGCACCAGCGACTCGTCCGAGAAGGGCAGCAGGTCCTCCAGGGAGCCGCCGCCCCTGGCGATGACGATCACGTCGACCTCGGGGTCGGCGTCCAGCCTGCGCAGCGCCTCGGTCACCTCGCCCACCGCGTACGGCCCCTGCACGGCGACCTGCTCCACCCGGAACCGGACGGCGGGCCAGCGGCGGCGGGCGTTCTCCAGCACGTCACGCTCGGCGGCGGAGTCGCGCCCGCAGACGAGCCCGACCGTCCCCGGCAGGAACGGCAGCCGTCTCTTCCGGTCCACGTTGAACAGGCCCTCGCCCGCCAGCACCTGCCGCAGCCGTTCCAGCCGGGCCAGCAGCTCGCCGATCCCCACCGGGCGGATCTCCAGGGCGGTGAAGGCGAACGATCCTCTGTTGACCCAGAAGTCCGGCTTGACGTGCACCACCACACGTGCGCCGTCCACTGGGCGCGGCACGCTGGCCTCGTAGACGCCCCGGGCGCAGGTGACCCGCGCCGAGACGTTCGCCACCGGGTCGCGCAGGGTCAGGAAGACGGTGCCGCCACGTGCCGTCAGCTCGGTGATCTGCCCTTCGACCCAGACGGTGCCCAGCTTGCCGATCCACTGGGCGACCATCTGCAGCACCGACCTGATCGGCAGGGGCGCCTCCGGAGACGTCTTCGCGCTCAACCAGTCCTCCTCGCCCGGGCCCGGTGGCCATCGCCCACGGTCGTCGCTTACGGTCTTCGCCCACGGTCATCGCTCACCGTACGCTCGCCGTGCAGCACCTGCAGGCTAGCCGCAGCGCCCGACAATCCCGCGTCCCGACGATCCCGCGTCCCGGCGGCCCGGCCGGGGCCGGACCTCGCCGGTGCTCAGGACACGATCGGCACTCAGGCGCCGCCGGTGTTCCGGACGCGGCCGGTGTCAGGACTCGGACTGGAGCTTCGACAGCCGGTTCTGGAACATGCGGACCACCTCGGGACGGTTCGTGTGCGCCTTCTCGTAGTCGAGGAGCGCGTGCACCTGCTCGGCCGACTTGCCGCGCAGCCTCGACCGCAGCGACGCGATGGTGAGGTTGGCGTAACCCGGCATCGGCTCGGCCTGCTCACCCCCGCCCTCGCTCACGGCCTGCTCGCTCACGGCGGTCTCCGCGGCGGCGGGTTCGGTGCCGGTTTCGGCGGCGGCGGGCTGGGCGGCGGGCTGGGTGGCGGGCGTGGCCTCCGGGGTCGCGGCTGCCTCTTCGGTGGCGCTCTTCGGGGTCTTCGCGGCGGTCTTCCTGCGGGTTCTGGCGGGCTTGGGCGCGGCGGCCTCAGCCGTTTCTCCGCCCGGCGCCTCAGCCGTCGGAGTCTCCGCCGCGGCCTCGGTGGCGGGGCCCTCGGTGGCGGGGGTCTCGGTGGTGGCCGCCGCGGCGGGCTTGCGGCGGGTGCGTGGCTTCTTCGCAGGAGCCACCGGCGCGGCCTCGGCGGCGGCCACAGCAGCGGTGTCGGCTGCGGTGTCGGCGGTCGGCTGGGTGGCGGGCTCGGCCCCCGGGGTCGCGACTGCCTCTTCGGTGGCGCTCTGCGGGGTCTTCGTGGTGGTCTTCCTGCGGGTTCTGGCGGGCTTGGGCGCGGCGGCCTCGGCCGTCTCTCCGCCCGGCGCCTCCGCCGTCGCCGTCTCCGCGGCGGTCTCGGCGGCGGGAGCCTCGGTGCCGGTCTCGGCGGCGGCGGGCTTGCGGCGGGTGCGCGGCTTCTTCGCAGGAGCCACCGGTGCGGCCTCGGCAGCGGTGTCGGCAGCGGTGTCGGCGGTGGGCTGAGGGGCGGGCGCGGCCTCCGTGGCCTCCGCGGGCTGCGGAGCCTCCGTGGCCTCTGTGACCTGCGCGGTCTCGGTGGCGGTGGTCTCGGCGGCCGGGGTCTCCGGTGTCACGGCCTCGGGTGCCGTCTCGGGTGCCGTCTCGGGCTGGGGTGTGCCGAGGGACTCCTGGACCTTCGCCTCGGGGGCCGGCACCGCTTCCGTCTCGGCCGGAGCGGGCGCAGGAGCGGCAGTCGGAGTGGGAGTGGCAGCGGGAGCCGGGGCGCTCGCGGCCGTCTTCTCGCCGTCCCGCTCCGCCTTGCTCGGGCGGGGCGCGAAGATGACGGGCTCCCTGCGCGCGGCCGGTTCCGCCGAGGTCTCCTCGTCGCGGGTGGCGGTGTCCGGGGCCTCGGTCTTCTCGGAACGCTCCTCCTCGCCGACGACGAGGCGCACGATCCGCGACCTGACCTTGTCGCCGATGAGCAGCGCCTGACCGACGCCGTTCAGAGCGGTCTGGAGCATGAGGACGGGCAGATCCCGCAGCCGCTCCCGGCTCTCCATTGCGTCGCGTAGAGGTTTTGTTATAGCCCTAAGGAAGGACATTTCGGCTCCCGGGGAGATGTGTATAGATACACCCAGTCTCGCAAGACCAGGGTCAAGAGGCGGCTCGCGTTCCACATAGCATAGGAACATGGACGTACAGACCTCAGCGAACCGCCGTGTCCTGGTCGCCAAGCCCCGCGGCTACTGCGCGGGAGTCGACCGCGCGGTGCAGGCGGTGGAGCGGGCGCTGGAGCAGTACGGCGCGCCCGTCTACGTACGCAAGCAGATCGTGCACAACACCCACGTCGTGAAGACGCTGGAGGAGCGCGGCGCCGTCTTCGTGGAGGAGACCGAGGAGGTCCCCGAGGGCGCGATCGTCGTGTTCTCCGCCCACGGCGTCGCCCCCGCCGTCCACGAGGAGGCCGCCGGCCGTCGGCTGAAGACCATCGACGCCACGTGCCCGCTGGTCACGAAGGTGCACAACGAGGCCAAGAGGTTCGCGGCCAAGGACTACGACATCCTGCTCATCGGGCACGAGGGGCACGAGGAGGTCGAGGGCACCGCCGGTGAGGCCCCCGAGCACATCCAGCTCGTCGACGGCCTCGACGGCGTCGGCGAGGTGTCCGTCCGTGACCCGGAGAGGGTGGTCTGGCTCTCCCAGACGACCCTGTCGGTGGACGAGACCACCGAGACCGTCGCCCGGCTGCGTACGCGTTTCCCGAACCTCATCGACCCGCCGAGCGACGACATCTGCTACGCCACCTCCAACCGCCAGACGGCCGTGAAGCAGATCGCCGCGGAGTCCGACCTGGTCATCGTCGTCGGCTCGGCCAACTCGTCCAACTCCAAGCGGCTGGTCGAGGTCGCCAAGGACTACGGCGCCGCCGCCTCCTACCTCGTCGACGACGCCTCCTTCGTACGGGAGGAGTGGCTGGAGGGCGTCCGCACGGTCGGACTCACCAGCGGCGCGTCGGTGCCGGAGGAGCTGGTGCAGGGCGTGCTCGCCAAGCTCGCCGGCCTCGGCTTCGCCGACGTCGAGGAGGTCGAGTCGGTGCAGGAGAGCATGCGTTTCGCCCTGCCCCACGAACTGCGCCGCGACCTGCGCGCCGGGTAGACGCGCCTGCCTGAGGTCCCACACGGACGACCGGCCGTGCGAACGGCCTACTCGTCGGCCGCCTTGCCGTACACGCGGGGTTCGAAGTAGCCCTCTGGCTCGGGGTCGAAGGCCTGGCCGCGGCCCCTGCGGGCGCGGCCGGGCGTGGCGGCGCGGGCCGCGCCGGCCTTCGCGCCGCCGAGCCCCGCGCCGCCGACCTTCACGCCGGCGGGTTCGGGCACGGCGCCCGTACGCAGTTCCCTGAGGTTGGCGGGCAGGCCGCGCACCCAGGCGACGCCCAGCGCCAGCGCCGAGCCGGCGAACAGCCACGGGGCGGCCGACGACAGCGTGGTGAACATGCCGAGCCCGAACGTCGGGAGCATCGAACCGGACCCGAGCGACCGCAGCAGCTCCACCAGCAGGGCCGCGAGGAAGAAGACCAGCGGGGGCGTCACCACCAGCGGCAGCAGGTCGCGGGGCCGCACGAGCAGGACGGCCGCGAGGCAGCCGGCCACGAACGCGGGCCCGGGCAGCTTCGGCAGGAGACCCACCACGGTGATCACGAAGAGCATGACGATCGCCCCCCGAGCGGTCAGCCGCAGCCCGGCTCGACCGGTGCCTGTCATCGGGCCCCCCTCACGACAAGTCTCGCGCCAATTTACCGTTCTGACGATGCGGGGGAGGGGAGCTTACCCGCTCTTCACCTTCGAGTTCGGGGATGGCGACCGGCCGGGGAACCTCCTCCACCGCCGCCGGGGCGTCGAGCGAGTAGTCCACGAGACCGAGGTCGTTCATCCTCCGCGCGCTGACCAGGACGCGGCTCTCCAGGCTGCCGACCGTCTGGTTGTACGCGGTGACCGCCCGGGTGAGCGCCCTGCCCAGGGAGTCCACGTGCCGCCCGAGGCCGCCGAGCCGGTCGTACAGCTCCTTGCCCAGGTCGAACACCGCCTTGGCGTTCTCGTTGACCGCCGCCTGCTGCCAGGCGTACTGCGCGGTGCGCAGCATCGTCACGAGCGTCGTCGGGGTGGCGATGTGCACGCGCCGCCGCATCGCGTACTCCAGTAACGCGGGATCGCGCTCCAGCGCCGGCGCGAGGAACGCCTCGCCGGGGATGAACAGGACCACGAACTCGGGCGAGGGGCTGAAGGCCTGCCAGTACGACTTGGCCGCCAACCGGTCCACGTGCTCGCGCAGGTGCCGCGCGTGCGCGTCGAGCCGGGTCGAGGCGAAGGAGGGATCGGCGGTCTCGGCCGCCTCCAGGTAGGCCGCGAGTGACACCTTCGCGTCCACGACGACGTTCTTGCCGCCGCTGAGCCGTACGACCATGTCGGGACGGACCAGCCCGTCACGGGTGACGGCGCTCACCTGCTCGTCGAAGTCGCAGAACCGCGCCATCCCGGCGATCTCCGCCACGCGCCGGAGCTGCAGCTCTCCCCAGCGCCCCCGGGCCTCCGGCCGCTGGAGCGCCCGCACCAGCGCGTCCGTCTGAGCCTTCAGCCGTTCGGAGCTCTCCCGTACGAACTCCATCTGTTTGCTCAGCTCGGCCCGGGCGGCACGGGCGCCCGACTCGCTCTCCCTGAGCTGGCTCTCCACCTTGGCGAGCGTCTCCCGGAGCGGCGCGA
Organism: Microbispora sp. H10885; assembly: GCF_014161415.1. Taxonomy (NCBI): domain Bacteria; kingdom Bacillati; phylum Actinomycetota; class Actinomycetes; order Streptosporangiales; family Streptosporangiaceae; genus Microbispora; species Microbispora sp. H10885. The sequence goes on from NZ_JABBWY010000014.1 coordinate 20,446, forward strand.
CGAGGTTCTCGACCGCCTGGCGGCGCTGGTCGAGGTCGCCGGCCGCCTCCGCTCTGGTCGTGTTGAGCCGGTTCTCGGCCAGTTCGAGGAAGCGCAGGTTGGCGACGTCGAGAGCGTGCGCGGAGATGGCCTGGAAGCGCTCGGTGAGCTGGTTCTCGACGTAGGCGACCTTGTCCTCCGCCGCCCGCGTCCTCGCCTCGGCCTCCGCCACCCTGGCGGCGGCCTCGGCCGTACGGCCCGCGGTTCGCATCCCGGCGAGCGCCAGACCGGTCACCAGGCCGACGGCGAGTCCCAGTACGAGAGCCACGACATCCACGGTCTGGATGATTTCAGGCATTGGCATGCCAAACGGGGAGGCGCGCCCAGGAGAGGGCCGGGGCCGCCGATGTCCGGCGCACCCGCCGAGGCCCCTAAACTCGTGGTACGTGAGCCTGAGCATCGGCATCGTCGGCCTGCCCAACGTCGGTAAGTCCACGCTTTTCAACGCGCTGACCAAGAGCGGGAACGCCCTGGCGGCCAACTACCCGTTCGCCACGATCGAGCCGAACGTGGGCATCGTGGGCGTCCCGGACGCGCGTCTGGAGACGCTGGGGGAGATCTACAACTCCGCCCGCATCCTGCCCGCCAAGGTGGAGTTCGTGGACATCGCGGGCCTGGTCAAGGGCGCGTCCGAGGGACAGGGCCGGGGCAACCAGTTCCTCGCCAACATCCGCGAGACCGACGCGATCTGCCAGGTGATCCGGGTCTTCTCCGACCCCGACGTGACCCACGTGGACGGCGAGGTGTCGCCGCAGCGCGACATCGAGACCATCAACACCGAGCTGATCCTCGCCGACCTGCAGACGATCGAGAAGGCGGTGCCCCGCCTGCAGAAGGAGGCGCGCACCAACAAGGACCGCAAGGTCCTGCTGGAGGCGGCCGAGGCCGCGGCGAAGCTCCTCGACACCGGCACGACCCTGTACGCCGGGGGCAAGGGCGCCGGTATCGACCTCGCCGACCTGCGTGAGCTGCACCTCCTCACGGCCAAGCCTTTCCTGTACGTCTTCAACCTCGACGCGGACGAGCTGACCGACGACGACCTGCGCGCCAAGCTCTCGGCGCTGGTGGCCCCGGCCGAGGCCGTGTTCCTCGACGCCAAGATCGAGTCGGAGCTGGTGGAGCTGCCCGACGACGAGGCGCTGGAGCTGCTGCAGTCCGTCGGCCAGGAGGAGTCGGGTCTCGCCCAGCTCGCCCGGGTCGGGTTCGAGACGCTGGGCCTGCAGACCTACCTGACGGCCGGGCCCAAGGAGGCGCGGGCCTGGACGATCCGCAAGGGCGCCACCGCACCCGAGGCCGCCGGGGTCATCCACACCGACTTCCAGCGCGGGTTCATCAAGGCCGAGGTCATCTCGTTCGCCGACCTGGTCGAGGCGGGCTCGATGACCGCGGCCAGGGCCGCGGGCAAGGCACGCATCGAGGGCAAGGACTACGTCATGCGCGACGGCGACGTCGTGGAGTTCCGCTTCAACGTCTGAATCAGCACTCGGACCGGCGGGTCTTGGGCTCACTCCTCACCTTGGACTGTGGAGCGAACTGCCACTCCACACGGACGGTCCGCGCCGCCAGGTCGACGTCTTGCACACGCAAGGCCAGCAGATCTCCGAGCCTCAAACCAAGGCGGCCCGAAGCCGGGCCGCACGCGCCGCCGTCACGGCAACGCCGCCGCCTCCCGCTGGCGCTCCCGGCGGCCGGTTAAAACCACGCCGGACGGCTGGCGCGGACGAGTCGAGGCGGGCCGCCGCGCGACAGTACAGGTCTGATCACGGGCGGAGGGCTGAGCTGGAACAGCCGCCAGTGCGGCGCGGGGTGGCGCCTCCGGTGGGGGGCGCTCCGGCTCCGGGATGGCATCCAACAACTTGCGGGTTGTGGGGTGGCTGGTGTGGGAGCCATCCCGCCCGCCATCGACCCCAGGCAAGCCCAGCAGACCGCCTCCTCCGCCGCAAGCCCGGCTGTGACCGCTGGCATCCCAGGACCGTGGAAGGTGCACAGGCAGTCCTGACCAGGGCCCGGCAACGCCAGGATGGGGGCATGACGCACTACAGCAGGCTCTACAAGGTCGTGATCGATGTGCCGGAGGGCGATCACGATAAGGAACTGACGTTCTGGCAGGAGGCGATCGGGCAGACACTGACCCCGCTCCAGCGCTACCCGGAATACCACGGCGCCTTCCTGCCCGGTGACGTCTTCGCCCTGCTCATTCAGCGAATCGGGACAGGCCCCGCGCGCGTCCATCTCGACATCCACACCGACGACCTGGAGGCGGAGACGGCGCGTCTGGAGGCCCTCGGCGCCCGACGCCTGCGGCTGGTGAACGACCATTGGTGCGTCATGGAGGACCCCGCCGGGCTGCCCTTCTGCATCATTCCCCAGCCCCCAGGCACCCTGAACGACGACAACGCCCAACGCTGGGACGACCCAGACGGTCGCGTCCAGTAGCACCCAGACGTCATCCACGGCGAAGGACGAGTCGTCGCGCACCGCACCCATGGGTGCGGGCGGGAGCGGTCAGAGGGCTTGATTTGGCCGCCGTCGAGGGTGAACCCGGCGCTGGTGGTATTGGCGGAGCGAGCAGAGGCGAGGAACAGCATCAGGTCGGCGACACGCCCGCCGGCGCCTGCGCAACCCGCCGGAGGACCCGCAGGTATGCACCCGGATGTCTCAGCTCACCGGCCTGCATCCGGCGGATCGCTTGCTCCCTGCCACTGGGGCACGTACGGGGCATAAGACACCATGAAACGTCGGCAACGAATGACTGTCGACGCGAGGCCAGAAGGCCGCCCGACCAGCGCAACGAGCTCGACCGCCCAGGTCGGCGGAGTACCGGCCAGAGTTCCGCTTCAACGTCTGAGCCGGCTTCGGCTGCTGTTACCAGGGCTCTCCGATGCCGTCGGCGGCGAGGTGCCGTTCGTACGCGGCCACTTTGCCGTCGACGAGGTCGAGACAGTCCTGCAGCTGCGCGATCCGCTCGGCGACGTGGCGGCGGTGTTCGCGCAGCACCTCGAGTCGTTCCGCTTCGTTGCCGGTGCCCTCGCGCACGAGCCGGGCCAGCCGGCCGATCACCGCCAGCGGCATGCCCGAGGCGCGGAACTTCACGCAGTTGCCCAGCCACTCGACATCCCAGGCGCGGTAGACCCGCCGGCCGGCCTCGTCGCGCAGCACCTCGCCCGCGAGCAGCCCTTCACGCTCGTACAGCCGCAGCGTGTGCACGCTCAGGCCGGTGCGCCTGGCCACCTCGCCGATATGAAGGACCTCAGCCGTCACGCGGTGATCGTAACCGGTTGACCTAGACCTCGGTCTAACACCTAGCGTCCGCGTCATGACCAGCGACACGACAGCTGACACAGGGCGGGATCCCGGGCGGGACACGGGACGGGGCGCCTTCGGCGCCGCCAGTACGGCGGGCGAGGTTCTCGCCGGGATCGACCTGACCGGCAGGACCGCGGTCGTCACCGGCGGGTACTCCGGCGTGGGTCTCGCGGCCACCCGCGCGCTCGCCGGGGCCGGGGCGCGCGTCGTCGTCCCGGCCCGCCGGCCCGAGACGGCGCGGCAGGCACTGGCGGGCGTCGAGAGGGCCGAGGTCGAGCGGCTCGACCTCGCCGACCTGGATTCCGTACGGGCGTTCGCCGAACGGTTCCTGCGCCGGAGGGCCACCCTCGACATCCTGATCGCCGCCGCCGGGATCATGGCCTGCCCCGAGACCCGGGTGGGGCCCGGCTGGGAGGCGCAGTTCGCCGTCAACCACCTCGGCCACTACGCGCTGACGCACCTGGTGTGGCCCGCCCTCACGGCCGCCGGTGCGGCCCGGGTCGTCTCGGTCTCCTCCGGGTACGGCGCGGACTGGCGCATCCGGTGGGACGACCCGCAGTTCACCCGCGGCTACGACAAGTGGGCCGCCTACGCCCAGTCGAAGCTCGCGAACATCCTGTTCGCCCGTCACCTGGATCGGCTGGGCGGGCCGTACGGAGTCCACGCGTTCTCGGTCAACCCCGGCTGGATCCGCACTCCGCTCCAGCGGCACCTGACGGACGGCGAGATGGTCGCCGCCGGCTGGATCGACGCCGAGGGCAACGCGGCGCCCGGTCTGTTCAGGACGCCCGAGCAGGGTGCGGCGACACCGGTCTGGGCCGCCACGGCCCGCGAGCTCGACGGACACGGCGGTGCCTACTGCGCCGACTGCCGCGTCACCGGGGAAGGTCCGGCGGACGACGACGAGGCGGCCCGTCTCTGGGCGCTCTCGGCCGGCCTGACCGGCCTCGACCGCATCCGCTGAGCCCTTCGACCGCGGTTTGCATTGATCGTTTCCCTGGAGGCGGGTAGCTTGGCTCTGATTACATAATTACAAAGGGGTGGGTGTTGGTGATCGTCGAATACATCCGTTACCGGGTCGCCGACGGGGAGGAGTTCGAGGCCGCCTACCGGCGCGCCGTCGTGCCGCTCGGGCGGGCACCGCAGTGCCTCGACTACGAACTGTCCCGTTGCGTGGACGAGCCCGCGTGCTACATCCTGCGGATCATCTGGACCTCGGCCCGTGACCACCTCGAAGGCTTCCGCGGCAGTGAGTACTTCCGCGAGTTCTTCGCCGAGATCAAACCGTACGTGTCGGACATCGAGGAGATGCGGCACTACGAGAAGGTGATCGAGAAGACCGAGCCCACGCTGTTCGAGTGGGCCGGGGACGCGCAGGCGCTGGACCGGCTGACCGAGGCGTTCTACGGGCGGGTCAAGGACGACGACCTGGTCGGGCCGCTCTTCGCGCACATGGACGCCCGTCACCCCGCGTACGTGGCGATGTGGCTCGGCGAGGTCTTCGGCGGCCCGGCCCGCTACAGCGAGGAGCGCGGCGGCCACTCGCACATGGTCTCGCACCACCTCGGCAAGGGCATCACGGAGCAGCAGCGCCGCAGGTGGGTGAGTCTGCTCATGGACGCGGCCGACGAGGTCGGGCTGCCCGCGGATCCGGAGTTCAGGGCGGCGTTCGCGGGTTACGTCGAGTGGGGGACTCGCCTGGCCGTCCACTTCTCACAGCCGGGCGTCACACCGCCGGGCGAGGAGCCGGTGCCGCGCTGGGGCTGGGGCGTCATGCCGCCCTACCAGGCCTGAACCCCGGGCCGGGCGGGCCTGGCCATCCGTCTCCTCACCTCAGCGTCCCCTTCCGTACAAGGAGGTCCCAAGACGCGTGGCGGTAACATCCGCTGCGGTTCTCCCATCGGTCAGATCCTCCATGGCCTGCGGAAACGCTTGTATCAAGTGCTCTGGACGCCCTCGGGACGTTCCATTGAGCATCGAATTGAGGCCGTTGGGCGGCAACTCGTCAGGTGAATCCTCCCTTTCAGTAATCGATCCCATTTCGGGCGGTATGCCGGTTTGGTCCGGGAGAGGGAGGCGCCCGCGGCGCAATTCGGGAGTCAGGGAAAGCCCAGGTGGCTCGACCTGCGCGACCCGATACGGGCCCAAGGAGGGACCATGCATCGCAAGTCCGGACAGCTCGCTCTCTCGGCGATCATCGCCGCGACGTTCACGGCCGGAGGGGTCGCTCTGGCGAGCGGCGCGGCCTCCGCCGCCACGATCTCGCCGCAGGAAAGGGTGCCGGGTGGATCGGCGCGCTCGCTGGCCTACACCACCGTCCTGGAGCCCTCGCTGAGCACGGTCGCCGAGGTGCCGGCCATCTCCACGATCGCCGTGCCGGAACTGCCCGCCACCCTGGCGGCGATGCCGCAGGCGATCTCCACGTCGACCCTGCCGGCGGGCATTCCGATGTCCGAGATCCCGATGTCCGAGATTCCGATGGCCGCTCCGATCGTGGCCGCCCGGCCCTCAAGCCTCTCGATCACCGTACGCGAGCAGTTCCCGAGCTCGTCGTTCTCGCGCGAGTGGCGCGGCTCAAGCCTGAGCGGCCTGAGCAGCATGGGCGGCCTGAGCGGCACGATGGAGCAGGCGCGGGCCGACATCAACGCGGAGGCCGGCAGCGCCATGCAGCGCATCAGGGACGAGGCCGCCAGCGCCCAGAAGCGCATCGAGCAGCTGGCGAGCGACGCGATGGCGCAGCTGCCGAGCGAGTCGTCCTCGCTCCCGTCCTCGCCCGAGTCGTCACTGGAGTCGTCCCAGGAGTCGTCCGTCGAGTCGTCGGTGGAGTCGTCCACCTCCGGTGAGTCGAGCCTCGGGACGGAGAGCGAGGCGTCTTCCTCGTCCTCGTCCTGCCAGTGACGAGCGCGCACGACCGATCGGAGAGGGTCCCGCACGTGCCGCGTGCGGGACCCTCGCGTGCGGGGGCCGGCTCGGGGCGGTACGTCCGCATCGCCATCTCTCCAGGCTGTGAAGACACCAATAGGTGGCGGTTAGGTAATCGCCGACCCCGCTGGCCAGGCATAACGCGCTTTTCCGCAGAGTGGATAGACGTGGCGCCTCACAACGCGATGTAGACCTGGTTTGCTCGCTCGCGGCGATGCTTGCACCATGGGCGTGGCTTACCTGGAAGAATTGGCTAGACCGCTAGGGTGAATACTTCAATGCGGCTAACCGGAACGAGAGCAAGAGGAAACCGCGCCAGCCGGATGGATCGGCGCGAGCGGAGGCGTGATGGCTCGCAGGTCAGACGTCCAGCAGGATCCTCGGATCGCTGGCGACCCTGAGCCGTACCCTCCGGAGGGCCTCGACCGGTCGATCGCCGCTCACGGCACGGCCCCCCGGCGCAGAGGATGGAGCGGCGGTGGAGGCCGCTGGCTCGTCTGGGCCGGACGCGCGATCCTCTGGGCCCTGATCATCGTGATCGTGGTCAACGGGGTCCGGGCGCTGTTCGAGCGCTCCATGCAGGACACCGGCACCGGCACCACTCCGGCCGAAACGGTCACGTCCGCCTTCCCGACGACGCGGGCTGCGGCCTTCGCGGACCAGTTCGCGGCGGTCTACCTCAACTACGACGCGGCCAACCCGCAGCAGCGTGCGGAACGGCTGAAGGCGTTCCTGCCGGAGGGCGCCGACGCGCAGTTCGGCTGGAACGGCTACGGGCGCATGTCCGCCGGCGCCTTCCAGTACGCGGGGATCGACGTGATCGACGACCACAACGCCCGGGTGAGCGTGTCGTACCAGTCCGGGGACGCCCGTGGCCTGCTGTCCGTGCCGGTCTACTACGACGGCGGCAGGTTCGTGGTGTCGGCGCAACCCGCCCTGCTGCCCGACCCCGGCCCGGCCGGTCTGCCGCAGCTTGCCGAACCCGACAGCGACTCCGCCACCGAGGCCGAACTGCGTCCCCAGCTCGAAGGCTTCTTCAAGGCGTACGCCGCGGGCAACCAGGTGGATCTGCAGCGGTACGTCGCGAACGGCGTGACGATCGAGGGCTTCAACGGCAGGTTCGCCTTCGCCGAGCTGAAGAAGGTGTCCGTGCCACCGGGTGGCGCCGACAGCAGGAAGGTGACCGCGGTGGTGGTGTGGGCAGTGGCCTCCGGGGACGCGGCGGCGCCGAGTCCGTCCCAGGACCCGGCGGGCGAGCCGGGAGGCCTCGAACAGGCCTACGAGCTGACGATCGAGAAGCAGGGCGGCAAGTGGTTCGTCAAGGACATCCAGGGTGCGAACCGGTCCGTGGGGTAGCGCATGCCCGGCACAGACATCGCTGATCCATACCCCCGGGAGGGCGAGAGTTGATTGTGAAGACCATCGCGGATCATTTCCTTGATCTCGCCGCACCGTCGCCGGCGCCGGTGACGGGCATCAACACCGAAGGTCTCGCCGAATTCCTCAGGAAGTTCTTCGCCCCGCTGTTCCTCGCGGTCGTCTCCGTCGTGGCGATCTTCTTCCTCTTCACCCGTGAGATCACCAGGTTCGTGCAGTTCATCATCCTGGCGATCGCGATTGGTGTGATCTTCTACGTTCCCAACATCATCGAGGTGACAGCGAAGGCCATCGCGGGCGCGCTCGGGATCAAGTGATCGGGCGGAGAGGAGGTTCGGGGTGGATCTGCCCACATATACCAATATCTGGCGTATTGAGAAGCGGCTGTACAAGCTGTACGACCTACGGCTGCCGATGCCGCTTCCGGTCGTCTGGATCGGTGTGTTCGTGGGTGTCTCCGTACCCTGGTGGCTCTTCCTCCTTCTGGTGAGACTGCCGCTGGAGGCGCCGTGGCACGTCGTCTACCTGGTTCCTCCCGGCGTGCTCACCTGGCTGTCCACCCGTCCGGTCATCGAGAACAAGCGTCTCACCGAGCTTCTGCAGTCGCAGGTTCGCTACATGGCCGAGCCCAAGACCTGGTGCCGGATGGCTCCGTTCGACGAGCCGGACGAGATCGCCCTCACCGGTCGCGTCTGGCGGACCACTCCGCCGGTCGTCACCGGCAACGGCAGAGCCGCCCTCCGGGGGGCCGGCGCCAGGGCGCGCCGTCCGATCTCGGTCAAGGCCGCCGCCGCCCCGGAGACCGCGCACGCCTCAGGCGCCTCCGCACGGGCCGCCGCGGCGCACGCGGGCGGGCCGCCACTCGACCCGTCCCGCGTCGTGCGACCCGCGGTGGCCGCCGCTGCCGCCGCGGCCGTGCCGGTCACCACCGGCAGCCCCGCCCCGCTCCCCTGGAGCGGTGCCGTGGCCGCGGCCAAGGGCGACGTCACGGGTGAACGGGTCTTCTCCCTGCCGCAGCCGTCCGCGCCGCCGGCGGACCCCGCCCGTACGGCCGATCCCGAGCGGGACCGTCACCCGGACGGACCTCCCGCCGGACGGGAGGACAGCACCGCCCACGACCGCGCGATCCACGACACAGAGTCGCAGGGCCAGGGCCAGGGTCAGAGCGAGAGCCAGGGCTGGGGCTGGGATCGGCGGGCGCCCGGCGCGAGCCCCACCGCTTCGGAGTCCCACTCGGAATCTCACTCGGAGCCCCACACGGAGTCCCACTCGGGGACTCATCCGGTGCCGCCCCTCGGCACCGAGACGCTGCGCCGCCTGCGCAGGCTCGCCGCCTCGGCCGAACCCCGCTCTGTACGGCCCGCCGACCCGGCGTTCTTCACCCCGGACCGGCAGGACTCGGACCGGCACGACCCGGACCGGCAGGACCCGGACGGCGAGCGGGCCGGTGACCCGCCGGCCGCATCGGCCGTTCGAGAAATCGCCGCAGGAACCGCCGCAGAGACCACCACAGGATCGGCCGCAGATACCGCCCCGGAGGACGCTCCGAGGGCGGCTTCCGAGCGCGACGAGGCCACGCGGCAGCATGGGACAGCGCCGGGCGAGAGCGCGGAGGCCCGGCCCCCCGCCGCTCCCGTCGCTTCTGCCGCCTCCGATGCTCCCGCCGCTCCTGCCGCCTCCGAGTCAGCCGACGATGAGTCGGCGGACGCCGAACCCGCCGCCTCCGAACCCGCCGCCTCCGACTCGGGCACGGGGAGGAGTGAGGCGCCCGCGCGGCGGGAGGACGCCGACGTTCTCGCGCAGCACCGCAGGGGGCGGCCGCCTCGGCTGGTGCGACCCCGTGAGCAGAGCGGAGCGTCCGGAGAGGCGTTCCCCGCGGCGGCACAGGCCCAGACCCCGCCCGATCGGCCCGCGGACAACGCGGCGGACATCGCGGACGTCCCGGAGAGCGCCGAGTCGGCCGACGGGACGACCACCGGGCCGGTCCGGACGGGCGCGACGGCCGCTGCCGGGCCTGCGAACACCGACATCAACGCCAACACCAACACAAGCGCCGGCACCGACGCGGACCCGGCCGGTGAGGTATCCGCCCCGGTCGCGCAGCCGATCAGGATCCGGCCGCCCTACTCGCAGCCCCCCGCCGCGCACCGTTCCGAGCCGCAGCCGCCCGGCGGCCGGCCCGGTGATGCGCGGCCCGATGACGCCCAGCCTGGTGCCGGTCATCGGGAGGGGTCGTACGGCCTCGGTCCGGGACCGGTAGGACCGACGGGCAAGGGGAGTGTCACGCCTCCGGCGGGTCCGGCCGGGGTGCCGATCCGGACGGTCCCGGCCGGGCCCCGCCACGCGGCCCCGTCCGGTGCGCGGCCCGCGCTGCCCGCCGCCGGCTCTCCGAGCGGCCGTCCGGGGCACGAGGAGCCGCCGCGGCTGCGCCGGGTCGAGGCGGTGGTGGGCCGCGACCCGTCCGGCGGCTGGCGGCGCCTGGCGCAGGTGGTCGTGGGCGGCAGCCGTACGGACGGCATGGAGGTCGACGAGGCGCGCGCCCGCGTCCCGCTGACCACGAGCAGGCGGATCATGGTGCTCGGCTGCACGGGCGGCGCCGGGCAGACGACCACGGCCTTAATGCTGGGCCACACGCTGGCCCGATACCGAGACGACCGGGTGCTCGCGCTCGACGCGAACACCGGCGAGGGCACACTGACCACGAGGATCGCCGCCGAGTCGCCGGAGACGCTGAGCTCGCTGCTGGAGGGCTCCGAGGAGGTGACCGGCTACCTCGGCATGCGGTCCTACACGACGCGCTGCGAGTCGGGGCTGGAGGTCGTCGGAGCGGACACCGACGACCGGGTCACGCAGCGCCTGGCGGAACGCGCGTTCCTGGCCGACTGGCGCCGGACGCTCGCCGCGCTCGACCGGCACTACCGGCTGACCGTCATCGACCCCGCGGCCGCGCTGGCCGCCCGCCTCCTGCCGTACGCCGACCAGCTCGTGCTGGTCGCCCCCGCGAGCGAGGACGCCTCCGAGGCGGTCGCGATGACGTACGAGTGGCTCGACGGCCACGGCTGCTCCGACCTGCGGCGGCGGGCGGTCATGGTGATCAACGGAGTGAGCCGCCGCAGCCTCCCCGACGTGGAGCAGGCGGAGGCGGTCGCGAGCGGCAGGTGCCGCGCGATCGTCCGCATCCCCTGGGAGGACGAGCTGGCGCCCGGACGGCCGGGACCGGTCGACATCACCCATCTCCGGACAGGCGGCCGCAGGGCGTACGTCGCGCTCGCGGGAGTGATCGTGAACGGCCTGGCGGCTGCCCAGGCCAAGCAGGAGGTGGCGAGATGAACGCCGGACGCGGGCCGCGGCGAGGGCGGTCGCGCGGGTCCGACGGGTCCCGGGACGTGCGATCAGGAGAGCTGGTGAAAGGTCGATGAGCAGGGCGCGCAGTCGCCTGGCGGTGCGGTACTTCGATGATCGGGTTCTGCTCACCGACTCGGCGGCCTGGGCCTACTTCCGCCTGCCGACGGTGAGCTACGAGTTCCTCACCCCCGAGGAGCGCGAGGCGCTGGCCACGAACGTCACGATCGCGCTGGCCGCGATCAGGATGCCCGACGCCGAGGTGCACCTGCGGGTGGCGCACCGGGCGTACCCGGCGGCGGAGTGGGCGATGGCCCTCAACGCGACCTCCGACGAGGGCCCGGGCTGGCGGGAGTACCTGGAGGAGATGTACCGCCACGTCTGGGCCAAGGACTTCTGGAGCAAGGAGGTCTACCTCGGCGTCAGGCTCGGCCCGCGCGGCGCCCAGCTCGGCACCGGCGTGCTGGCCCAGCTGTTCGGCTTCTACCAGCGCAGCGAGAAGAAGCTGGGCATCGAGGACGACCACGTGCCGGACCGGGAGATCGCCCGGTGGACCGAGGCCGCCGAGCGGCTCGGCCGGGCGCTGGCCTCCAGCGCGCTCTACGCCCGCCACGCCACCTCGACCGAGATCGCCTGGTTGTTCCAGCACGCCGCGGCGGCCGGTCTCGGCGAGCCGTGGCCCTCGGCCTCCCCCCGCCGCAGGTGGGGCAAGGGCGAGATCGAGGCGCTGGTCGAGGGTCAGATCCACAACGGCAGGTCGCTGCTGCGCATCCAGCAGCCCGCCGGCGAGGCCTACGTCGCGCACCTGTCGTTCGCCCGGTTCCCCGATCTCATGCCGTTCCCCGACGGTGAGCCGTGGCTGCACTTCGCCGACCAGCTTCCCTTCCCCGTCGAGATCTCCAGCCGGATGCGGCTGATTCCCCCCGTACGGGCCAGCAAGGACGTGGCGCGCAAGCTCGCCCACGCCCGCGACATGGACATCCACATCCGCGAGGCGGGGGCCGAGGCCCCGCTCGCGCTGGCCGAGCAGATCGACGCCGCCCGCATGCTGGAGCACGGCATCACCAAAGAGCGGCTGCCCTTCGTGTACGGCTGGCACCGGCTGAGCGTCAGCGCGCCGACCGAGGAGATGTGCGTCCAGCGGGTCGAGGCCATCGTCGAGCACTTCCGCGACATCGGCATCGACGTCGTCAACTCCACCGGCGACCAGTTCTCGCTGTTCTGCGAGGCGTTGCCGGGGGAGCGGCTGCGGGTCAACGCGTACGCCCAGCGGCAGCCGCTGCGGACGATCGCGGGCGGCATGGCCACCGCGACCGTCGAGATCGGCGACCGGGTGGACGAGTCGAACGCCGGGTGGATCGGGCCCTACGTCGGGGAGACCCTGGGTCGGGCGCGCAGCATCGTCCACTTCGACCCGCTCGTCGCGGCGGCGCGCAACCGCCCGACGGCCATCGCGATCACGGGTGAGCCGGGCGGTGGGAAGACCACGCTGGCGCTGCTGCTGATCTACCAGATGGCGCTGCGCGGCGTCACGATCGCGGTGATCGACCCCAAGGGCGACGCCGAGTCGCTCGTACGGCTGCTGCGGGCGCGGGGCCGGAAGGCGAGGGTCATCCCGCTGGGGTCGGCCGCGCCGGGCCTGCTCGACCCGTTCGCGTTCGGCGACGACATCGCGGCGAAGAAGACGATGGCGAGCGAGACCCTGCGGCTGCTGCTGCCGAGGATGTCGGAGGAGCGCGAGTCCGCCATGATCCAGGCGGTCGCGGCCGTGTCGAACGAGCCCGACCCCTCGCTGGGGAAGGTGGTCGACCACCTGGAGCAGTCGTCCGACCCCGCGTCGAAGAACCTCGGGGCCGTGCTGCGCTCCATGTCGGAGATGCACCTGGCCCGGCTGTGCTTCGACGCCTACGGCGGCGAGCAGATCGACACCGAGGGCTGGACGACGGTGTTCACGCTCGGCGGTCTCACGCTGCCCGACGTGGCGACGGTCAGGGACGACTACTCCTACGAGCAGCGGCTGTCGGTGGCGCTGCTCTACCTGGTGTCGCAGTTCGCCCGCCGCCTGATGAACGGGCTCGACCGGCGCACGCCGAAGGCCATCTTCCTCGACGAGGCGTGGGCGATCACGTCCACCCCCGAGGGCGCCAAGCTCGTGCCCGAGGTCTCCAGGATGGGCCGTTCGCGCAACACGGCGCTCGTCCTGGTCTCGCAGAACGCCGGTGACCTTCTCAGCGAACAGGTCACGAACTGCCTGTCGTCGGTTTTCGCGTTCCGGTCCACCGAGCGGGTGGAGGTCGAGCACGTGATGGAGCTTCTCGGCGTGGATCCCTCGGAGGACCACAAGGGGGTGCTGCGCTCCCTGGGCAACGGGGAGTGCGTCTTCCGGGATCTGGACGGCCGGGCCGGCCGTATCGGGGTGGACCTTATCTCGGAGGAGCTGCTGCGCTGGCTTGACACCAATCCGACACACGACAAACCCGGCGAGAACATGCATGATCTCTTTGACGGGGGCTCCGGTCGGTCGGGGGTCGCGCAGGAGGTGCGATCGTGAGCGTGCGCAGGAACGGTCCCAGAGGTCGCACCGGGGAGGGCGGCAGACGCGGCAGGAGGCTCCGGCGGAGCCTCGCCCTGCTGTTCGTCGCCTTCGCGGCGTTCGTGACGCTGCCGCTGGTCTTCCCGTCCGGTACGGCGAGCGCCGACGGGATCTGCGAGCTGTCGCCCAAACTCGCCCCCGAGATCGTGGGCGGCGGCGTCGACGGCCTGGTGCAGCCCCCGGCGCCGGACGACGCGACGGCCGCCGGCACCGGTAAGCCGCCCGCCGGCTCCGCACAGGGCTCGGCGGACGGCTCGGCGCCGAAGGAGCCGCTCACCAACTACGAGCGGTACGGCATGGCCGGGCAGTTCTGGCACACCTACGACCTCGGGTGCTCCGACGTCACCGCGGTCCTCGGCAACGCGTGGGCCAACACCGTCTTCTCCTGGGCCAAGGCCGTCGACCGGCTGACGATCAGCACGTACCAGGCGGCGGCCACCGAGGGCCCGCTGCAGCCCATCAAGGAAGTCGCCGACGACATCGTCAAGAACCTCGCCGACGCGATGTACTGGCCGTACCTGCGGCCGGTCGTCATCCTCGGCGCGATCTGGCTGGCCTGGTACGGCCTCATCCGCAAACGCGCGACGACGACCACCGAGGGCGTCGTCTGGATGGTCCTCGCGGTCACGGTCGCGATCTGGTTCTTCAGCCGCCCGGGAGACTTCACGGGCCTCGGCAAGACGGTGACCGACAAGACCGGCGAGATCGTCAACTCGGCGTTCTCCGGCCTGCCGGGAGCGGGCGGCGCGTCCTGTCTGCCCATGAAGGCGACCGAGCCGGGCGAGGTGCCGAGCGAGCCCACGGCGGGCGGCTACGGCCGGCAGGGCACCCCCGGCGTGGCCCAGAACGCCGACGCGCTGTGGTCGATCCTCGTCTGCAAGCCGTGGCTGATGGGTGAGTTCGCCACGGCCGACCCCAACGCCGGTCTCGTGAAGGGCCTCGGCCAGAAGACCCTCGACCTCCAGGCGATCGACGCCCAGGAACTGGCCGCCAAGCAGACTCCGGCCTCCGACTCGCATCAGCAGCGGTTCGAGGAGGAGGTCGCCAAGCCGCTGCAGAGCACTCCGGTGTTCTTCCTCTTCCAGGGCAAGGACTGGACCAGCCGCCTCGGCATCGCCATCGGGGCGTTCATCGCGGCGATGGTCGCCGGTCTGCTCATCTTCCTCGTCGCGGTGTCGCTGCTCGTGCTGAAGGTCGGCTTCCTGCTGCTGCTGATGCTCGCGCCGGTCTTCCTGCTGATCGGCGTGCACCCCGGCTCGGGACGGATCATCGCGATGCGCTGGCTGGAGATGCTGGTCGGCACGCTGCTCCGCCAGGCCGTGCTCGCGCTGGTGCTGGGCATCCTCGTGTACGGCTACGCGTTGATCATCTCGACCAACCTGCCGTGGGGCATGCAGATCCTCTTCATGGCGCTGCTGACGATCGCGGTCTTCTTCTACCGGCGGCCGTTCCAGCATCTGTTCGCCTCGATGGACGGGCACACGCTGGCCACGCGGATGCTCGGCGAGGCCGCGACCGCGCCGACCCTTTCCCGGGCGGCCGCCGTGCTGCCGCCGGTCGCGGCGGCCCGGGCGGGCCGGTGGGGCCTGCGCAAGGCCGAGCCGATCATCGGCGCCGCCGCGATGGCGAGCGGTGCGGGCGCCGCCGCCGCTGCCGCCTCCTCCGTGGCCCAGGGCCGGGTGCGCGGCGAGGAGGGCGCGGGCAACGTTCCCGCCCAGGCCGGTGCGCGCGCGGGGGCGCAGCCCGCGCCGCTCGACGCCGACGGGCAGGCGGGCCGTCGCAAGGCCGGGGTCGCCGCCGCCCGTCCCGGCACCGCCCCGCCGCTGAACCTGTCCGGCGTACGGCCGGCCGGTGCGCGGGGCCCGGCGAACGGTCAGGCGAACGGCCAGGCGCCCGGACGGGCCCCGGGAGGCGGGGCAGCGCCGTCCGGGCCGTCGGCGCCGTCCGCTCCGTCCGTGCCCCGGCGGGTGACGGGAGCGGCGGTCACCGGTGTCTCCGCCGCCTCCGCCGCTCCTGCCGCTCCCGCGAGCGGATCCGGTGGGTCCGGTAGCGGGTCTGGCAGTGGGTCCGGTGGCGGCTGGTTCAGCGGCCGGTCCGGCGGCTGGGCCTCCCGGCCGTCGACCACGCGTGGCTCCGGCGGCGGGCCGGGCAGCCTGTTCGGCGGCGGCTCGGGTCGCTCGTCCCGGGGCTCCTCGGGTGGCTCAAGCGGCTCCGGCGGTTCGAGTGGCGGTTCCGGCGCCCTGTTCGGCGGTTCGTCCCGCCGGGGCGACGCGGGCCGCTCCCGTCCGGCGCCGCCGCCACCGCGTGACTCGGGGTCGTCCGCCGGGCGTTCGCGTCCGGCCGAGCCGCCCCCGCTCTGGCTGCCGAGCCGGGGGGAGAGCACGCGGCGCGAGGGCGACGCGCCGGCCCCGTTCTGGGCCAAGCCGGCCGACCGCGACTCCGGCGAGTGACGGGACCACCGACGAGGCCATGAGAAGCCGGAACAGCGACCGGGGCAAGGGGCTCGCCTTCGGGGCGGCCGTGGTGGTGCTCGCCGCCGTCGGCGTCTACCTCAGCATGAGCCCGCCCACGGACGGCGACGAGCAGGCGAGACAGCAGTCGGTGGGCCAGTCGGTGGCCGCCACCGGGCGGGCGACCAGCGGGGCGCGGGAGCCCGGCCCGGTCGCCACCACGCCCGGCGCCTTCGACGTGTACGCGTACCTGCCGCTGTCGAGGGAGGAGATCGGCGCGGCGGCCGACCTGGCCCGCCGCTTCGCCGAGGCGTACGGCACCTTCTCCCACGACGAGGAGCCGGCCTCCCGCGCCGAGCGGCTCACGGCGTTCGCGACCACCGAGTTCGCGGGCCAGCTCACCAGGACCGTCACCGATCCCGCCGTGGCGGACCAGAACGAGGCCGACCAGGTGATCTCGAAGGGGTCGGCGAAGGTGGCGTCGATCCGCGACATGACGGGCAGTCAGGTGGTGTTCGTCGTCGACTCCACCCGGCACGTGACGGACCGGAGCGGCCAGAAGGACGTGCCCGAGCGGTTCGCCGTGACCGTCGTCAAGTCGGGCACCGACTGGCGGGTGTACGACCTGCAACTGGCCGACTCCGGCCAGGACGGGGACACCTCGCCGTGACCGTCCCGCCGCGCGGCACCTCGGTACGCACCTCGGGGAGCGTCGTCCGCCGGCTCGCCTCGGGAGGGCGGTCCTGGCGGTTGATCGCCGTGGCCCTCGTCGTGATCGTGCCGGTCACGCTGTTCGCCTCGATCATCCTCATGACCCCCAGCCCGTCGATGCTGCTCGGCGGCGGCTCGTCCGGGAACTGCGCCGAGGCCGCCACGGGACCCGGTGCCGGGGCGGACCTGTCCGCGACGGCGCGAAGCGACATCCCCGAGGACTACCTGGAGCTCTACAAGAAGTTCGGCAAGCAGATCGGCGTGCAGTGGAACGTGCTCGCCGCCATCGGCAAGCGGGAGACGAACCACGGCCGGTCCTCGCTGCCGGGCGTGCGCAGCGGCACCAACTACGCGGGCGCGGCGGGGCCGATGCAGTTCCTCATCAGCACCTGGGGCGGCCAGGCCAAGATGAAGATCGAGCCGGGCATCAACGGCTACGCCTCCGACGGCGACGGGGACGGCTTCGGCGACGTCTACGACCCGGCGGACGCCATCCTCGGCGCGGCCAAGATGCTCAAGCGCAACGGCGCCCCCGACGACCTCAGAAGGGCGATCTTCGTCTACAACCGCGCCACCTGGTACGTCGACCAGGTCCTGGAGATCGCCAAGCGCTACGCCGCGACGGGGGACATCGGCCTGCCCGCCGAGGCCGACCCGGCCTGCGACTCCGGGTTCGTCGAGAACGCCCCCGACGACGTCGTCCGCCAGATCCTCGAATACGCTCTGGCGCAGCGGGGCAAGCCGTACCGGTGGGGCGGCACCGGCCCGGACGCCTTCGACTGCTCGGGGATCATCTACATGGCCTACCGGAACGCCGGTCTGAGCATCCCGCGGACGACCTTCGGCCAGTGGCCCTTCGGCGTACCGATCGAGCAGGGCGAGGAGCAGCCCGGCGACCTCGTCTTCTTCAACGCCGGCCCCGGCACGTCGAAGGACAACCCCGGGCACGTCGGGATGGTCGTCTCGCCCGGCACGATGATCGAGGCGAGGTGCACCCTCTGCGGGCCGATCAAGGTGACGACCTACCGCGACCGGCCGAACATCGTGGGCTTCACCCGGCCGCTCCGCAACGAGACCGTGCTGGCGCAGCTCAAGCGGGCCCAGACGTGACCGGCAGGCTGGTCGTGGGCGCCGCGATCGTGGAGGACGGCCGGCTCCTGGCCGCCCAGCGGTCCGCGCCGCCGGAACTGCGCGGCGGCTGGGAGTTCCCCGGCGGGAAGGTCGACCCGGGGGAGGACGAGCGCGCCGCGCTGGTGCGCGAGTGCGTCGAGGAACTCGGCGTCGACATCGTGGTGTCACACCGCGTCGGCGGGGACTGGCCGCTGCCGAACGGCGGCGTGATGCGCGTCTGGCTCGCCGGGCTCGCCGCGGGCGTCCCCCGGCCGATCGAGCACCTCGCGTTGCGCTGGCTGGAGCCGCACGAACTGTACGACGTCGCCTGGCTGCCCGCGGATCTGCCGGTGGTCGCCGAGATAGAGACGCTGTTGCCCGGATAGGACGCAGAATCGTGCCCTGAGACCGGCTTTGCCGCGCCGTGGACGGAACTACAATCGGTGTTGACCTCGCACGCGCTGACAGGAGGCGATCGGTGATCGGACGCGCATACATCAGGGCCGCGTCCTCGGCTGCCGCGTCGCTGGCACTCGCCACGCTGGCGGTCGTGGTCGTGAGTCCCATGCTCGGCGCGACCGCCGACCCGGTGAACCCGTGCGACACCACCCAGGGCGACAACTGCGACGTCGTCACGGTCACCGTCACGCAGACGCCGTCGCCCTCGCCCAGCCCGACCGCCGAGCCGGTGGTGACGAAGACCGTCACCGTCACGCCGACGCCCAAGCGCACCACCCGCAAGCCCACGGCGACCCACTCCACCACCCCGCCCGCGTCGACCAGCGGCCAGCAGGGGCAACAGGGCCAGCAGGGGCAGCAGCCTCCGGCGACCACCGAGCACTTCCCCTCGACGACCGAGGTGCCCGCCGGGGCGGGCGGCACGTCCCCCACCCCCACCCCGGAGAGCGAGGGACAGGTGAGCCTGCCGCCGGCCTCGACGCCGGATGTCGGCCAGACTCCCACCGCGGCCGCCTCGTTCGAGGAGCCCGCGCCCGACACCGTGCCGTACGAGATCCGCAACGCATCGCCCGAGTACGACAAGGCGTCGCTGGCCCACCGGCTCGCGATCCCCGCCGGTGTGCTCCTCGGCATCGCGCTGATCGCCTGGCTGATCTTCGAGGGCCGGCTCCGGCGGATGGCCCACGCCGCCGCCGTACGGCGGGGCGGCCCGGTCGCCGCCACGGCCGCCGCACCGGAGACCCCGGCCTATCCGGCGGGCGCCGGCTACGCCCCGATGATGGGCTTCGTGCCGGTCCAGCCGTACCCGCAGCAGCCGTACCCCCAGCAGTACGCCGTGCCCTACCCGCAGCAGCCCTACGGCTACCCCGTGCCGTACGGGTACGCCCAGCCGTACGGGTACCCGGCCGGGGACCCCGCACAGGCACAGGCACAGGCTCCGGCACAGGGGCAGGCGCCGGCGGCCGGAGAGCCCCAGCAGCGAGAGCAGTAGACCCGCAGTAGACACTCAGAGCAGCACACGAGAGGCGCCGCCCGGACGAGACCGGGCGGCGCCTCTCGTGTCACGCGCGGGTCAGCGCTGGCGCTTGAAGATCTTCGAGCCCAGCCAGACCAGCGGGTCGTACTTCCGGTCGACCACGCGCTCCTTCATCGGGATCAGCGCGTTGTCAGTGATCTTGATGTGCTCGGGGCAGACCTCGGTGCAGCACTTGGTGATGTTGCAGTAGGAGAGGCCGTGGTCCTCCTGCGCCGACTCCTTGCGGTCCAGCACGTCGTACGGATGCATGTCGAGTTCGGCGATCCGCATGAGGTAGCGCGGGCCGGAGAAGTTCGGCTTGTTCTCCTCGTGGTCCCGGATCACGTGACAGACGTTCTGGCACATGTAGCACTCGATGCACTTGCGGAACTCCTGCGACCGCTCGACGTCGACCTGCTGCATGCGGTACTCGCCCGGCTTCACGTCCGCCGGCGGCGTGAACGACGGGACCTCGCGGGCCTTCTGGTAGTTGAACGACACGTCTGTCACCAGGTCCTTGATGACCGGGAACGTCCGCAGCGGCGTGACCGTAATGGTCTCGTCCTCCTCGAAGGTGGACATCCGGGTCATGCAGCCCAGGCGCGGCTTGCCGTTGATCTCCATGGAGCACGAGCCGCACTTGCCGGCCTTGCAGTTCCAGCGGACCGCGAGGTCGGGCGTCTGGGTGGCCTGGAGCCGGTGGATGACGTCGAGGACGACCTCGCCCTCGTTCACCTCGACGGTGAAGTCCTCAAGCCTGCCCTCGCCGCCCTCACCGCGCCAGACGCGGAACTTCGCCTTGTATCCCATCACGACTCCTTGACGGCGGCGTCGTACTCCGCCAGCTCTTCTTCGGTGAGGTACTTCTCCAGCTCGCCACGCTCGAACAGGCTGATCAGGTCGGAGCGCATCGACGGCTGGACCCTCTCCTCGACGCTCACGCCGGACTCGTCCGGCGTCACCGCCACGCGCAGCAGCTTCCTGCGCCACTCCGGCGACATGCCGGGGTAGTCGTCCCGGGTGTGCCCGCCACGGCTCTCCTCACGAAGCAGCGCGGCCTTCGCCACGGCCTCGCTCACCAGCAGCATGTTGCGCAGGTCGATCGCGAGGTGCCAGCCGGGGTTGTAGATCCGGCTGCCCGAGGAGGCGGTGTGCCTGGCCCGCTCCTTGAGCTTCTCGACGACCTGGAGGGCCTCGCTGATCTCCTCCGCCTTGCGGATGATGCCGACCAGGTCGTTCATCGTGCGCTGGAGCTCGTGGTGGACCTCGTACGGGTTCTCCCCGCCGGTGCGCTCCAGCGGAGCCAGCGCCTCCGCCCTGGCCTCCTCGACCAGCCCGGCGGCCGCCGCCGGCCGCCTCGCCAGGCCGTCGACGTACGCCGCGGCGCCCGCACCGGCCCGGCGGCCGAACACCAGCAGGTCCGAGAGGGAGTTGCCGCCGAGACGGTTGGAGCCGTGCATGCCGCCGGAGACCTCACCGGCCGCGAACAGGCCGGGCACCGAGGCCGCGCCGGTGTCGGCGTCCACCTCCACGCCGCCCATGACGTAGTGGCAGGTCGGGCCGACCTGCATGGG
The DNA here is from genome assembly GCF_014161415.1 of Microbispora sp. H10885. NCBI lineage: Bacteria > Bacillati > Actinomycetota > Actinomycetes > Streptosporangiales > Streptosporangiaceae > Microbispora > Microbispora sp. H10885. The sequence continues at coordinate 41,344 of NZ_JABBWY010000014.1, forward strand.
CTCCTTGGTGATGTCGACGTCCGCCAGCTCCTTGAACTGGTGGTGCATCGACGGCAGCCGCCGGATGATCTCGGCGGCGGGCAGCCGGGTGGACACGTCCAGGAACACGCCGCCCTGCGGTGAGCCGCGCCCCGCCTTGACCTCCGAGTTGATCGCCCGGGCCACCTCGTCACGGGGCAGCAGCTCGGGCGGGCGGCGGTTGCCCGCCTGGTCGTCGTACCAGCGGTCCGCCTCCTCCTCGGTCGTGGCGTACTTGTCCTTGAACACGTCCGGGATGTAGTCGAACATGAACCGGCGGCCCTCGGAGTTGCGCAGGACGCCCCCGTCGCCGCGAACCGACTCCGTCACCAGGATGCCGCGCACCGACGGAGGCCAGACCATGCCCGTCGGATGGAACTGGATGAACTCCATGTTGATGAGGTTCGCGCCGGCGAGCATGGCCAGCGCGTGCCCGTCGCCCGTGTACTCCCAGGAGTTCGACGTGACGACGAACGACTTGCCGATGCCTCCGGTGGCCAGCACCACGGCGGGAGCGTCGAAGACGATGAAGTCGCCGGTCTCCCGCCAGTAGCCGAAGGCCCCCGCGATGGCACCGTTCTCGCCGTGCACGGAGCTGGCGTCCTTCAGCAGCCGGGTGATCGTGCACTCGGCGAAGACCTTGATGTACGCCTCGGGGTCGCCGTGCAGCTTCTCGTCCTCCTGCTGCAGGGCGACGACGCGCTGCTGCAGGGTGCGGATCATCTCCAGGCCCGTACGGTCGCCGACGTGGGCGAGGCGCGGGTACTCGTGACCGCCGAAGTTGCGCTGGCTGATCTTGCCGTCCTTGGTGCGGTCGAACAGCGCGCCCCAGGCCTCCAGTTCCCAGACCCGGTCCGGAGCCTCCTTGGCGTGCAGTTCGGCCATGCGCCAGTTGTTGAGGAACTTGCCTCCGCGCATGGTGTCGCGGAAGTGCACCATCCAGTTGTCGTTCGGGTTGACGTTGCCCATCGCGGCGGCGGCGCCGCCTTCGGCCATGACCGTGTGGGCCTTGCCGAAGAGCGACTTGCAGACGATGGCCGTCCGCTTGCCCTGCTGCCGCGCCTCGATCGCCGCGCGGAGTCCCGCTCCGCCGGCTCCGATGACGACGACGTCGTATTCGTGACGCTCCACCTTGAGATCCTTACAACGACGTGCTGCTTAAGCGAACGGGAAGTTGATGACGCCCTTGGCGACGAGGCGGACGTACAGGTCCGCGACCACGATCGAGACCATGGACGCCCAGGCGAACTGCTGGTGCCGCGCGTTGAGCTTCGAGACCAGCGTCCACGCCTTGTAGCGCAGCGGGTGCCTGGAGAAGTGGTTCAGGCGCCCGGCGGTGATGTGGCGGCAGGAGTGGCAGCCGAACGTGTAGCAGAGGACCAGGACCGCGTTCACCACGAGGATGACCGTGCCGAGACCGACGTGTCCCCAGTTGCCGTCCGCGTCGCGGAAGGACAGCACCGCGTCGTACGTCAGGATCAGACCGATGATCGCGGCGACGTAGAAGAAGTAGCGGTGGACGTTCTGCAGGATCAGCGGCAGGCGCGACTCGCCGGTGTACTTGCTGTGCGGCTCGGCCACCGAGCAGGCCGGCGGCGACATCCACCACGAGCGGTAGTACGACTTGCGGTAGTAGTAGCAGGTGAACCGGAACCCGCCCGGGAACGCGAGGATCAGCAGTCCCGGCGGCAGGGTGTACCAGTCGCCGAACGGGGCGAATCCGAACAGCCGGGCCCCTTCCGGGCAGGTCGCCGCGGCGAGGCAGGGCGACGAGAAGGGGGCGATGTACGACCCGGCGAGCATGCTCAAGTCGAACATCGCCCAGAAGCCGTAAATCAGGAACAAGAAGAGCCCGGCGAACGTGAGCACCGGAGCAAGCCACCATCGGTCGGTGCGCAGAGTGCGCACCCTGATCTGCGCGCGTTGTTTCCGTACCGCGCTCTCGGCCGTTGTCTGGGTCATCGGAGACCTTCCACCCTCACTGACTCCGCGCACGCCGGAGCGGTCGCGCGTGCTCAGGCCGTGCTGCTCGGGCCGTGCTGACCCTGCTGCTCAGGCCGTGCGCGTTATTGGTGGGGCACACATTACGACGAGCACATCACGAACTGTGAGGAGGGTCACTCCTACCCGCTGTGATCTCGGTCACTTCCCCGGGAGTTTGACCACGGTGACGAAGAATTCGTCGATCTGCCGCACCACTCGGGTGAACTGCTCGAAGTCGACGGGCTTCGTGATGTACGCGTTGGCGTGCAGGTTGTATCCCCGAAGGATATCCTGCTCAGCCTCCGAAGTGGTCAGGATCACCACCGGGATGCTCCGCAGCGAGGGGTCGGCCTTGACCTCCTGCAGCACCTCGAAGCCGTTCAACCGGGGAAGGTTCAGGTCGAGCAGCACGAGGTCGGGCCGCGGCGCCGCGCCGTGCGGACCCTCGCCGCGCAGGAAGGCCAGCGCCTGCTCCCCGTCCTGGACCACGTGGAGGTTGTTGCCGACCTTGTTGTGCGAGAACGCCTCCTGGCAGAGCAACACGTCGCCGGGGTCGTCCTCCACCAGGAGGACCTCGATCGGGCGGAACTCACTCATCGGGGTCTCCCAGGGCCGGCAGCGTCCAGCGGAACGTGGCCCCGGCATCCCCGCCGGTGTCGAGCCAGATCCGGCCGCCATGATATTCGACAATCTTGCGGCAGAGCGCCAGCCCGATTCCCGTACCGGGATAGACGTCCCTTGAATGCAGCCGCTGGAAGATCAGGAAGATCCGGTCGGCGTACTTCGGTTCGACGCCGATCCCGTTGTCCGCGCAGCTGAACTCCCACATGTCGCCGTCCCGCCGTACGCCGATGTGGACGCGGGGCGGCTCCTCGGAGCGGAACTTGAGCGCGTTGCCGACGAGGTTCTGGAAGAGCTGCGTGAGCAGGGTCCGGTTGCCGAGGACCCTCGGCAGGTCGTCGTGCGTGACCGTCGCCCCGGTGTCGGTGAGCCGGGCGTCGAGGTTGCGCAGCGCGGCGGCGAGCGCGTCGCCGCTGTCCATCTCCTCCCGCTCGCCGCCCACCCGGCCGACCCGGGAGAAGTCGAGCAGGTCGTTGATGAGCAGCTGCATGCGCCGGGCGCCGTCCACCGCGAAGCCGATGTACTGCCGGGCCCGGTCGTCGAGCCGGTCGGCGTAGCGCTGCTCCAGCATCTGGGTGAAGCTCGCCACCTTGCGCAGCGGCTCCTGCAGGTCGTGGCTCGCCACGTACGCGAACTGCTCCAGCTCCCGGTTGGAGCGCCGGAGCTCCTCGGCCTGGTCCGCGAGCTGCTGGCGCGCCTCGACGGACGACTGCCACTCGGCCATGATCCGGCGGCGCATGCCGTCGATGTGGCCGGACAGCTCCCACAGCTCGGCCGGCCGGGTGACGCCGAGCTCGTGGTCGAAGTCGCCCGCCGCGACCTCCCGGACCTGCCGGGTCAGCCGCGCGATCGGGCCGACGACGGCGCGGCGCACGATCAGCGCGCAGACGACGAGCGCCAGCACCATCGCGCCGCCCAGCGCCGCGATCGCCGCGTAGATGGTCGTCCAGGCGGAGTAGAGCCGGTCCCGCGCGACGTCGTGGAGCCGGCCCAGAGCCGACTGCTGCCGGTCGAGCGCGGCCTTGACGGCAGCGAAGCGCTGGAGGTTACTCCTGGCCAGGTCGGTGAGGGGGCCGGGACCCCGGTCGAGCGTCCTGGTGACGACCGGCTCGGCGTAGTCGCGCCGCCAGGCGTCCGTGGCCTCGGTGAGGGCGGTGATCTGGCCGCGGACGCCGTAGCCGTGGGGCAGCCGGGGGACGAGCCTCGCGATCTCGTCCTTCGCCGCCCGCTCGTCGGAGACGCCCTTGCGGTAGGCGTCGAGGTACTGCTGTTCCCCGGTGAGCCCGAACCCGCGGATCGCCCCCTCCTGCGCCTGTACGGCGGTGGCGACCCGCAGCGTGTGGAGGGCGGCCGGGTCGACCGCGTCGACGAGGGTCTGCCGGGCGTCCTGCGCCTGCACGAGCGCGAGCAGGGTCGCGCCGAGGGCGATCAGGAAGACGGCCAGCACGCCCGCGCCCGTGAGCAGGAACCAGCGGCTGACCGTCAGGCGGGAGTCCAGCGCGGGCGGGCTGAGCGGCGGAGGAGCGAGCGGGGGCGGGCCGGCGAGGGCCGGCGGCGCGCCCGTCTCAGGCGCGGTGGTCTCAGGGGTGGTCGTCTCAGGCATGGTCGTCATGCCCTGCCCTCCCCGGCGCCCGTGATGCCGGTGACCCCGGTGATGCCGGTCAAGGCCGTTCTGCCGCGGGAGACGAGGACGGCCGCGACGTCGTCGTGCATGGCGCCGTCGAGGCTGGCGATGATGCGGTCGAGGTCGATCCCCTCCTGGGCGCGGATCAGGTTCGCCAGCCCTTCGGTGCCGAGCAGGTCCCGGTTCTCGCCGACCGTGGCCTCGATCAGCCCGTCGGTGTAGAGCAGCAGCGACCACCGCTCGCCCAGCGTGACGTCGATGGGCGTCCACTCGATGTCCGGGAAGATCCCGAGCGGCGGGCCGGACGGCGTCTCGGTGACCACCCCGAGCACGCCGTCACGCAGCAGCAGTGGCGGCGGATGGCCGATGACGTGCAAACGGGCGGTGGTCAGGTCCGGGCTGATGGCCGCGCTGCACATCGTGGTGAAGATCTCCGGAGACTTCCGCTCGTGCCGCAGCAGCGTGTCCAGCGTCCGCAGCACGTCGTTGCCGGTCTGCCCGGCGAGGACCAGCGTGCGCCAGGCGATGCGCAGCGCCGTGCCGAGCGCGGCCTCGTCGGGCCCGTGCCCGCACACGTCGCCGATCAGCACGTGCACCGCGCCGTCGGGCGTCTGCACCGTGTCCCAGAAGTCGCCCGCCAGCAGCCCGCCCGTACGGCCCGGAAGGTAGCGGGCCTGGTGCTGCAGCAGCGTGGGGTCGAGCAGCGGGACGGGCAGCAGGCCGCGTTCGAGCCGGGAGTTCTCCTTGCTGACGATGCGTTCCTGGAGCAGTTCGCGCATGGCGAGATCGGCGCGCTTGCGCTCGATCGCGTACTGGATCGCGCGGATCAGCAGGCGGGCGTCGACGTCCTGCTTGACCAGGAAGTCCTGGGCTCCGGCGGCGACCGCCTCGATGCCGGCGTGCGTGTCGCCGAGGCCGGTGAGCACCAGCACGGCCGTGTCGGGGGCCATGGCGATGACCTGCTCCAGCGCCTCCAGCCCGGTGGCGTCCGGCAGGGACAGGTCGACGACCACGCACTGCACGTCGTCGGTCAGCCGCTCGCGCCCCTCGGACAGCGTCCGCGCCCAGGTGATCTTCGGTGGCCTGTCGGCGTCCGCCAGCAGCTCCTCGACGAGGAACGCGTCGCCGGCGTCGTCCTCGATCAGCAGGAGCGTCAGCGGATCGGGCAGGTCAGGTGGGACGGGGGTCACGAACGCCTCTCGGTCAGCGTCGGCAGCATCGTGGGGACAAACTTAGCGTCAGGGGAGGGCGGGGTGCGGCTCCCCTGGCTACTCACATGGCTACTCACATCGCGACGAGTGCCTCGATTCCGGGGGCGAGGGTCCCGGCGTGCGCGGCCTCGCTCAGGAACGACAGCAGCGTCGAGCGGAAGGCCTGCGCCGCCCGCGTCGGCTCCACGTCCTTGCGGTGGGCGAGAGCGACCGTACGGCGGAGCCCCGGCACCAGTGGTGTGCCGACCAGCCCCGGCCGGTTCTCCAGCACCATCGAGGGCACCACGGCGATGCCGAGCCCCGCCTCGACGAAGCGCAGCACCGCGTCCATCTCCCCGCCCTCCACCGCGAAGCGGGGTTCGAAACCCGCCTGACGGCAGGCGGCGAGCGTCGCCTCCCGCACGTCGTAGCCCCGGCGGAACATCACCAGGGGCCGCCCGCGCAGGTCCTCGATCCGCATGAACGGCTTGCGCCCCCGGTCGCCCCCGGAGACCACGACGAGGTTCTCGCTCAGGATCTCCTGGGTGACCAGGGCCGGATCGCTGCTCTGCAGCGGCAGGATGATCAGCGCCAGGTCGAGCTGACCGCGGGCGAGGTCCCGCACCAGGTCGCGCGACCCGCCCTCCTCGACCCGCAACTCCACACCAGGGTAGTCGCGGTGGAAGCGGGCCAGCGCGTCGGCCAGCAACCCGGCGCACAGGGACGGGGTCGCCCCGAGGCGGACCCGCCCCCGCCGCAGCCCCGCGAGCTCGGCGACCTCCCGCCGGGCCGTGTCGGCGTCGGCCAGGATGCGGCGGGCGAGCGGCAGCAGCGCCTCACCCGCCGGAGTGAGCGTGACGTTCCCCCGCGCCCGGCTGAACAGCGGGGCTCCCAGCTCCGTCTCAAGGCTCTTGATCTGCTTGCTCAGCGACGGCTGGGCGACCCGCATCCGCTCGGCGGCCTGGGTGAAGTGCCGCGTCTCTGCCACGGCCGTGAAGTAGGCCAGTTGCTGGAGCTGCACAGCTCGATAGCCTACGGCTATGGTCGCCGGCGGCCCGATGCGGCCCCCGGACTGTGAGTTTGGTCGCACCCGCCCGGCGCGTCCCGGCCCCGCATGCGTACGGCGCAGAGGGCATAGCCCCCGGCTATCGAAACCAGAACCGCGATGACTTGGACGCCTGGAAAGACCGAACCTAGCGTTTCCATACGTGACTGCCACCATTGACCACTCTGTCGACCATGTTCCGGGGCACGGCCCTGCTGATCACGGCTCCGTTGATCACGGCTCGGTGGGGCGTGGCTCGGCGACCGCGCCGGTTCCCCGGCGGGACGTGTCCCGCGCGCCGGCCCGTCCCGGCCCGCGTACGCCCGCCCGGCGCGGCCTGTTCGGCACCTCCGCCGGCAGGAAGGCCGTCATGGCCGTCACGGGTGCCGTGCTCGTGCTCTTCCTGCTCGGCCACATGCTCGGCAACCTCAAGATCTTCCTGGGCGCCGGCTCCTTCAACCACTACGCCGACTGGCTGCGTACCGTGGGCTCGCCCGCGCTGCCCGACCGGACCCTGCTGACGATCACCGAGATCGTGCTCGTGCTCGCCGTCGCGCTGCACATGTGGGCGGCCGTGTCGCTCGCCCGCCGCGCGGCCAAGGCGCGGCCCGTCAAGTACGCGGCCAAGCGCAGGTCGCAGGCCGGCGGGTACGCCACGCGCACCATGCGGTACGGCGGCGTGATCATCGTGCTGTTCGTGATCTGGCACCTGCTCGACATGACCTTCGGCACGGTGAACCCCGGGGGCGGCGACGCCACGCCGTACGACCGGATGATCGCCGGCTTCCAGCCCGGCCGCTGGTGGGTGGGGCTGTTCTACCTGGTCGCCATGGTCATGATCGGCCTTCACCTGCGGCACGGCCTGTGGAGCGCGTTCCAGTCGCTCGGCCTCACCCGCCGCCCCCGCGTCCGGAACGCGCTCAGGGCGGGCGCCGCCGTGGTCTCCGCGGTGCTCGTGGTCGGATTCGTCGCGGCGCCCGTCTGCATCATGATCGGAGTGGTCAAGTGAAGTTCCGCCGCCGCCAGCAGCAGGAGCCGGTGGTCCCGTCGCCGTCCCCGTCTCCGTCCGTGTCCCTGCCCGTGTCCCCGCCCCGGCCCGGCACATACCGGACCGGGGAGCCCATCCGGGACACCAAGGCGCCGTCGGGTCCCGTCGAGGACCGCTGGGACACCCGGCGCTTCCAGGCCAAGCTGGTCAACCCGGCCAACAAGCGCAAGCTGACCGTCATCGTGGTCGGCACCGGCCTGGCCGGCGGCTCGGCCGCCGCGACGCTCGGCGAGCTGGGCTACAAGGTCAAGTCGTTCTGCTACCAGGACTCGCCCCGGCGGGCCCACTCGATCGCCGCGCAGGGCGGCATCAACGCCGCCAAGAACTACCGCGGCGACGGCGATAGCGTCTACCGGCTCTTCTACGACACCGTCAAGGGCGGCGACTTCCGCGCCCGCGAGTCGAACGTCTACCGCCTCGCCCAGGTCAGCGTGAACATCATCGACCAGGCCGTGGCGCAGGGCGTGCCCTTCGCCCGCGAGTACGGCGGCCTGCTCGACACCCGCTCCTTCGGCGGCGCCCAGGTGTCGCGCACCTTCTACGCCCGCGGCCAGACGGGCCAGCAGCTGCTGCTCGGCGCGTACCAGGCGCTGGAGCGTCAGATCGCGGCCGGCACGGTCGAGATGCACACCCGCCACGAGATGCTGGAGGTCGTCGTCAGCGGCGGGCGGGCCAGGGGCGTCGTGGTCCGCGACATGGTCACCGGCGAGATCGAGACCCACCTCGCCGACGCGGTCGTGCTGGCCACCGGCGGCTACGGCAACGTGTTCTTCCTGTCCACCAACGCCAAGGGCTGCAACACCACGGCGATCTGGCGGGCGCACAAGAAGGGCGCCTACTTCGGCAACCCCTGCTTCACCCAGATCCACCCGACCTGCATCCCCGTCAGCGGCGACTACCAGTCGAAGCTGACCCTGATGTCGGAGTCGCTGCGCAACGACGGCCGCGTCTGGGTGCCGCTGCGCAAGGGCGACGGCCGGGCCCCCGCCGACATCCCCGAGGACGAGCGCGACTACTACCTGGAGCGCATCTACCCGGCGTTCGGCAACCTGGTGCCGCGTGACATCGCCAGCCGGGCCGCCAAGAACGTCTGCGACGAGGGACGCGGCGTCGGCCCGGGCGGGCTCGGCGTCTACCTCGACTTCGCCGACGCCATCGCCCGGCTCGGCCGCGACGCCGTCGAGAAGAAGTACGGCAACCTCTTCGAGATGTACGAGCGCATCACCGGCGAGAACCCGTACGAGGTCCCGATGCGCATCTACCCGGCCGTCCACTACACGATGGGCGGGCTGTGGGTGGACTACGACCTCCAGTCGACCATCCCCGGCCTGTTCGTGATCGGCGAGGCCAACTTCTCCGACCACGGCGCGAACCGCCTGGGCGCCTCGGCCCTCATGCAGGGTCTGGCGGACGGCTACTTCGTGCTGCCGACGACGATCGGCGACTACCTCGCCGGGGCCGGCGCGTTCGGGCCGGTCGAGGAGGACGACGTCGACGAGGCCAGGAAGGCCGTCCAGGACAGAATCGACAGGCTCCTCTCCGTCAACGGCACCCGTACGGCCGACTCCTACCACCGCGAGCTCGGCCGGATCATGTGGGACTACTGCGGCATGGAGCGCACCGAGGAGTCGCTGCGCAAGGCGCTGGAGCGCATTCCCGAGCTGCGCGAGGAGTTCTGGAACAACGTCAAGGTGCCGGGCGACGCCGAGGGGCTCAACCAGGCGCTGGAGCGGGCCGGCCGGGTGGCCGACTTCTTCGAGCTGGCCGAGCTGATGTGCGTGGACGCCCTGCACCGCACCGAGTCGTGTGGCGGACACTTCCGGGCCGAGTCGCAGGACGCCGACGGCGAGGCGCTGCGCGACGACGAGAACTTCGCGTACGTCGCCGCGTGGGAGTGGACCCCCGACGGCCCGGTCCTGCACAAGGAAGAGCTGGACTACGAGTACGTGAAGATGACCCAGCGGAGCTACAAGTGAACCTGACCCTGAAGATCTGGCGCCAGTCCGGCTCCTCCGACAAGGGGCGGATGGTGACCTACCGGGTCGAGGACGTCTCCCCGGACATGTCGTTCCTGGAGATGCTCGACGTGCTGAACGAGCGGCTGATCCTGGAAGGCGACGACCCGGTCGCCTTCGACCACGACTGCCGCGAGGGCATCTGCGGCATGTGCGGCATGGTCATCAACGGGGTGGCGCACGGCGAGCAGCGCGCCACCACCACCTGCCAGCTGCACATGCGGCACTTCGAGGACGGCGCGGTCATCACCATCGAGCCGTGGCGGGCCGCGCCCTTCCCGGTGATCAAGGACCTGGTGGTGGACCGGTCGTCGTTCGACCGGATCATCCAGGCGGGCGGGTTCGTCTCCGTCCCCGCCGGGTCGGCGCCCGACGCCCACGCCGTCCCGGTGCCCAAGGAGGACGCGGACGCCGCCTTCGACGCCGCGACCTGCATCGGCTGCGGCGCCTGCGTCGCGGCCTGCCCCAACGGCTCGGCCTCGCTGTTCACCGCCGCGAAGATCACCCACCTCGGCCTGCTGCCGCAGGGCCAGCCGGAGCGCGACTCCCGGGCCAGGGCGATGGTCGAGCAGATGGACGCGGAGGGCTTCGGCGGCTGCACCAACACCGGCGAGTGCACGGCCGTGTGCCCCAAGGGCATCCCGTTCGACACGATCGCCCGGATGAACGCCGACTACCTCAGGTCGGCTTCCAAGTAGCGCGACATCGCTCTGGGGCCCCGAGTTCCGGTGTCCGGGCACATAACCTCCCCTGCTCCCGGGTAACGTGTGATTTGTGTTGGCGTAACACGTCTGCCGTGAACCCGCAGGCGAGGAGTGTGCATGTTCGTGTCCGGTCCCCGTTCGACCTTGAAGGTCGCGTCCGTCGCGCGAGGCGACGCTCTCGTCGTGTACGCGGAGGGCGACCTGGACGCGACCACCGCCCACCTGCTGCGCGAGGAGCTGCGGCAGGTCTGGGAGTCGTCCAGGATCTCTGTCGTCGTCATCGACGTCGCCGAGATCATGTTCTGCGACTCCCGGGGGCTGAGCGAGCTCATCTCCGCACTTCAGCGGGGTCAGGCCGCGAACGTCAGGCTGATCCTGAGCGGCGTGCAGGGCGTGCTGCGCCGGGTGCTGACGATCACGGGTCTGCGCAACGTCTTCGAGCAGCACCCGACGGTCGAGGAGGCGCTCGGCAGCGCGTCCGACGCGGGCCCGCGGCACCCCCCAGGCCCGGAGATGGGCGGACTGTTCGAGATCGCGGGCGACCGCTGACGGCTCTCGGGCCGGCGTGATCAGGCATCCCTCGCGAGCGGGAGCCACAGCAGGAAGAACGCCCCGGGGGCGGACGAATCCCTGACCTGCAGGCCGCCGCCGTGTGCTTCTGCGATCTCCCTGGCGATGGTCAGGCCGAGGCCCGGGCCGCCCTGCGCGCGGCTGCGGGCGGCGTCCAGCCGGTAGAACGGATCGAAGACCCGCTCCCACTGGCCATGGGGGATCCCCTCCCCGTCGTCGGTGACCAGCAGCTCACCGGTGTCCTTCCCATGCCGGACCTCCACCCGGACACGGGTCCTGGCGTGCCGCACCGCGTTGTCGAGCAGGTTGGCCAGGGCGCGCCGGACGAGGTCCTCCGCCACCTCGACCACGACCCCCGGCCGGATACTCAGGTGGACGCTCCCCCAGGACTGGAGGGAGGTCTCGTCCTGTACGAGGCGGCCCAGATCCAGCCGCATCGTCGACCCGGGTTCGGCGGCGCGCAGCCTGGTGAGCAGCAGCAGGTCGGTGACGATCGACTCCAGCCGGTCGACGTCGCCGAGCGTCTGCTCCAGCAGGGCCGGCAGGCCGGCCTCATCGGGATGCGACCGCGCGTCCTCCAAGCGCGTCCGCAGCGCGGTGAGCGGGGTACGCAGCTCATGTGAGAGGTCGCGGGCGCACCGACGCTGCCGGTCGCGCAGCTCCCTGAGGCGCCGGTTCGTATCGTCGAGGCGGGCGAGGGTGCCGTTGACGCTGCGGCCGAGCCGGGAGACCGGCCCGTACCCGTACGGCTCGGGGACTCGGCCCACGGTTTCGCCACGGTTGACGGCGTCCAGCCTCCTGGCGATCTCGTTCACCCGTCGCAGCGTGCGGTGTGGTCGTTCCGGAGACATGGTCGGTCACTCCTCGAAGGCCAGGTGGCGCCACGTCTCCAGAATCCGCGTTCCACCGCTCACCTGCCAGGACGCACCCAACCTTGGTGTGGAACTCCCCCTCAGACGGGAAAACGCCGCCTACTGTGGAGGTATGGAACGGAACCGGTTCCTCGGAGAGTTCCTGCGGGCACGCCGGGAGGCCACGCCGGTCGAGCAGGCCGGCCTGGCGAGGGTCGGTCACCGCCGTACCCCGGGGCTCCGCCGGGAGGAGGTGGCCGTCCTGGCGGGCATCAGCACCGATTACTACTCGCGGTTGGAACAGGGGCGCGAACGCAATCCCTCCGACCAGGTCCTCGGCGCCCTCGCCAGGGTCATGTGCCTCGACGCCGAGGCCGTCGAGTATCTGCACGCACTCGCCCACCCGTTGCCGAAGGGGTGCCGGGTCGTCGAACACCGCGAGCAGGCCGCGCCCACCCTCCTCCGGGTGCTGCGCGGATGGACGCGGACACCCGGGTTCATCATCGACCGCTGGATGAACATGCTCGCGACCAACCGTCTCGCCGATGCGCTCTACGCGGGGCTGGAGTGCAACGACAACCTCATCCGGCTGGTCTTCCTCAACCCCGAAGCCGTCCATTTCTACGCGGACTGGGAGAAGACCGCCTATCTCAAGGCGGCGCACATACGGACCGTCGCGGCGATGGGTCCGCAGGATCCACTCCTGTCCCAGCTCGTCGAGGAGCTCGCGGAGCACAGCGAGGAGTTCCGCCGCCTGCAGACTCAGCGCGACCTGCGCCCGAGGACGACCGACACCAAACGGTTCCGTCATCGGCTGGCCGGCGAGCTGGCGTTCGAGTACGACTTCTACACGGCCAGGAGCGCCCCCGGCCAGCAACTCGTCCTCATGCAGGTCGAGCCGGGCAGCACGTCGGAGCTCGGACTGGCGACACTGTGGGCTCTCGCCGATCCCGACGCCAACGTCATCCGGCTCGCCCAGACGCCCGAGCCGGTGCCGCCCGCGGAGGCGGAAGCGGTGACGGCGGCGGTGACGGCGGCGGTGTCCGGGTTGAGCGATCGAGGGTGAGGCGTGGTCGCCGTCAACGCCTTGCCTGTCCCTGTCGCCGTGGGATGCTCAGAGGTGTAGCTTCTCTGTAGATCTTTCCGGGCTGAGGACAGGCGATGACGAGACTTGCCGTCACGGTGAGCCATGAGGCGACGCACACTCTCGTCACCCTGACCGGTGAGCTCGACGTGATCTCGGGCGAGCGGCTCCGCCCCGCGCTGGACAAGCTGCTCGACGAGGGCTACACCCGGCTCGTCCTGGACACCGCCCGGCTCGGATTCTGCGACTCCATGGGGCTGCGGCTGCTGCTGGAGACGCACGACCGCGCCGTCGCGGCGGGTGGCTTCATGAGGCTCGCCGGTGTCGAGGGCGTCTTCCGGAGGATCCTCACGGTCACCGGGCTGTACGCCGCGTTCCCCATCTACGGAAGCGTCACGGACGCGGCCGCGGCCGCGACCGACTGACCGGCCGGTCGGCCCCGGTAACCACTGTCACCGCTGCCGCCCCGCGCCGGCCAGGTGACTCTTGACGTCCTCCCGGAGGGCGACCAGGTTCACCCCCGCGTCGGCGAGGACCCGTACGCCCAGGCCCTCGCCCTCCCGGATGATGCCGAGGAGGATGTGCCCGTCGCGGATCTCCTTGCTCTTGAGCGCGACGGCCTCGCGCAACGCGAGTTCGAGCACCTTCTTGCTCCGCGGGGTGACGGTCGCCCAGCGGCCGCCGCCGGGGACCCCCCGGCGGCCCCGGGGCGCCTCGTGGTCGAGCGCGCCGGGGCCGAAGGCCTCCTCGACCTTCCGCCGCACGGCCGACAGGTCGATGCCGATCGTCTCCAGGGCCTCGGCGTCGATCTCCCCGCCGGCCGTGTTGCCGCGGATGCGCAGGATCTCCGTGCGCACCCGCTCGCGGTCGACCCCACGGGCCGCGAGGAGCCGGGCGGAGGCCGAGTCCGTGACGCTCAGCAGGCCGAGCAGGAGGTGCTCGGTGCCCGCCTGCCCGTGCCGCAGTCGCCTGGCCTCCTCGACGGCCTGCCGCACGGCCTGCCGGGCGTCTTCGGTGAACCGTTCGAACATCTACTTCTCCCGTCTCAGCAGTCCTCGGCCGCCCGCGTACTTCTTGTGCACCGCCTGCCGGGACACCCCGAGCAGGAGCGCGATGTCCTGCCAGGACCATCCCGCCGCGCGCGCGTTCTCCACCTGTAGCGCCTCGAGCCGTTCCACCAGCAGCCGCAGGGCCCGTACGGCCCGCAGGCCGATGGCCGGATCGCGGCTGCCGGCGTCGCTCGCCAGCTGTGCCGTGTCGCTCATGTCGTCAACATAGGTTGACGGCGCGATCATGTCAACCCTGGTTGACGGCAAAGAAAACGATTTGCCCTCCGACCTGCGATCTTGCGAGGCTGGAACAACCATGCGCTCTCTTCCTGTGACCGATCCCGGCACTCCAGACGCCCGCGGGCCCCTCCGGTACCTGTGGTGGGTGGCGCGCGCCCAGAGCGCCCCGCTGCTGGCCGGAGTGGGCCTCTCGGTGCTGTGGTGGCTGGGCCAGGCGCTGGTGCCGTCCGCGGTCGGCCGGGCCGTCGACGCCGTCACCGCGGCGGACTCGAAAACGCTCCTCACCTGGTCGGCGGTGCTGCTCGGGCTCGGCGTGGTCCAGGCGGTCACCGGGGTCATGCGCCACCGCTTCGCCGTCTTCACCTGGCTGTCGGCGGCGTACCGCACCGTGCAGGTCACCGTGCGGCAGGCGGCCAGGCTCGGGGCGACGCTGCCCAAGCGGCTGTCGACCGGCGAGGTCGTCAGCGTGGGCAACTCGGACATCGCGCAGATCGGCAACGCGATGGACATCCTGCTGCGCGGCGCCGGGGCGGTCGTCGCGATCGTCGCGGTGACGGTGATCCTCATCGCCACGTCGGTCCCGCTCGGCCTGGTCGTGCTGATCGGCGTGCCGCTGATGGCGGCCGCCGTGGGTCCCCTGCTGAAGCCGCTGCACCGGCGTCAGCACGAGCAGCGCGACCTGCAGGGCGACCTCGCCACCCGCGCCGCCGACATCGTGGCGGGCCTGCGGGTGCTGCGGGGAGTCGGCGGCGAGCAGGTCTTCGCCGCGCGCTACCGCGAGGAGTCGCAGCGCGTACGGCACGCCGGCGTCCGGGTGGCCTCCGTGGAGTCCCTGCTCGAAGGCGCCCAGATCCTGCTGCCCGGCGTGCTGATCGCGTGCGTGACCTGGCTCGGCGCGCACTTCGCGCTCGACGGCCGCATCACCCCCGGCCAGCTCGTGGCGTTCTACGGCTACGCGGTCTTCCTGATCGCGCCGCTGCGCACGCTGACCGAGGCCGCCGACAAGCTCACCAAGGGGCACGTGGCGGCCCGCCGCGTCTGCCGCATCCTGTCGCTGGAGCCCGAGATCACGGGTGGCGACGCCCGCTTCACCGCCGGCGAGGGCACGCTCCGCGACGGCGAGTCGGGCGTCGAGGTCCGGCCCGGCCGGCTGACCGCGCTCGCCGCCGCCGCGCCCGAGGACGCGATCGCCGTCGCCGACCGCCTGGGCGCCTTCGCCCCCGGCGACGTCACGCTCGGCGGCGCGCCGCTGACGGACCTGCCGCTCGCCGAGGTCAGGGAGCACATCGTGGTCGCCGACAACGGCGCGCGGCTGTTCTCCGGACGGCTGCGCGACGAGCTGGACGTGCGTGGCACGGCCGGCGACGAGGAGATCGGCCAGGCGCTGTACGCGGCCTGCGCCGAGGACATCGTGGCGGCCCTGCCCGACGGGCTCGACGCGTACGTGGCCGAGTCGGGCCGGGAGTTCTCCGGCGGCCAGCAGCAGCGGCTGCGGCTCGCCCGGGCGCTGCTCGCCGACCCCGAGATCCTGATCCTGGTCGAGCCCACCAGCGCGGTCGACGCCCACACCGAGGCCCGCGTCGCCGAGCGGCTGGGCAAGGCGCGGGCCGGCCGGACGACCCTCGTCTGCACGACCAGCCCGCTCGTGCTGGACCGGGCCGACCACGTGCTGTACGTCGAGGGCGGCGTGGTGCGGGCCGAGGGCGGCCACCGCACGCTGCTCGGCACGTCGCCCGGTTACCGCTCGGCCGTCACCCGCGGAGAGGACTGAGAGGTTCAGGAATGGCCCGCGAGATCCTGCCGGTCGCCGACCGGGCGCAGGTGCGCGCCTACGCGCGCCGGCTGACGCTGAAGTATCCGCGTGAGCTGGGCCTGGCGCTGGCCCTGCACGCCCTCGCGGCCGTCGCGGGCCTGGTCGCCCCCCGGATGCTCGGTGGCCTGGTGGAGGGCCTCGCCGAGGGCAGGGCCGGTCTGCGCGTGGACGCGGTCGCCCTGGCCATCGCCGCCTTCGTGGCCGCGCAGGCGGTGCTGATCAGGTTCGCGGTGTACGCCTCCTCCCGGCTGGGCGAGAAGGTCCTGGCCGAACTGCGGGAGGACTTCGTCGGCCAGGTGCTCGCACTGCCGCTGTCGACGGTCGAGCGGGCCGGCGCCGGTGACCTGCTCACCCGCACCTCCCGGGACGTGGACGCGCTGTCGCGCACCGTGCGGCACGCCGTGCCGGAGACGCTGATCGCCGTTGTGACCGGCGCCTTCGTCGTCGGCGCCGTGATCCTCGTCGGGCCGCTCATGGCCGTGCCGTCGCTGATCGCCGTACCGCTGCTGTGGATCTCCACCAGGTGGTACCTCACCCGCGCCAGGGACGGCTACCTGCGCGAGAACGCGGCGTACGCCGACATGACCGAGGGCCTGGCCGAGACGGTCGAGGGCGCGCGCACCATCGAGGCGCTGGGCCTGCGGGACCGCCGCCACGAGCGGACCGACCGGGACATCGCCCGGTCGTTCGCGGCCGAGCGCTACACCCTCGGCCTGCGCATGGTGTGGTTCCCGGCCGTCGAGTTCAGCTATGTCGTCCCGGTCGTGGCGACCCTGCTCGTCGGCGGGCTGTTCCACATCGAGGGCTGGGTGTCGGTGGCCCAGGTGACCACCGCCACGCTGTACGTCCAGCAGCTCATCGACCCGCTCGACCGGCTGCTGTCGTGGACGGACGAGCTGCAGGTCGGCGCGGCCTCGATGGCCCGGCTCCTGGGCGTCGGCGGCGTCCCCGACGACCGCGCGGCCGGAACCGCCCGGCCGGTGGGGGAGGAACTGAAGGCCGGCGGCGTGCGGTACGCCTACCGCCCCGGCCACGACGTGCTGCACGGCGTCGACCTCGACGTACGCCAGGGGGAGCGGCTGGCCATGGTCGGGCCGTCCGGGGCGGGCAAGTCCACGCTCGGCCGGCTGCTGGCCGGGGTGCACGGGCCGCGGACCGGGTCGGTCACGGTCGGCGGGGTCCCGCTGGTCGAGCTGCCGCTCGACGAGCTGCGCGGGCACGTCGCGCTGGTCACCCAGGAGCACCACGTGTTCCGGGGCACGCTGCGCGACAACCTGCTGATCGCCCGCCCGGACGCCGCCGACCCGGACGTACGCCGCGCCCTCGAGGCCGTGGACGCCTGGGAGTGGGTGGCCGCGTTGCCGCGGAGCCTGGACACGACCGTGGGCTCGGGCGGCGCGGCGATCTCGCCCGCCCAGGCGCAGCAGCTCGCGCTCGCGCGGCTGGTCCTGGCCGACCCGCACACGCTCGTGCTGGACGAGGCCACCTCGCTGATCGACCCGCGCGCCGCCCGCCACCTGGAGCGCTCGCTCGCGGCCGTGCTGGAG
Source organism: Microbispora sp. H10885 (assembly GCF_014161415.1). Taxonomy (NCBI): domain Bacteria; kingdom Bacillati; phylum Actinomycetota; class Actinomycetes; order Streptosporangiales; family Streptosporangiaceae; genus Microbispora; species Microbispora sp. H10885. The sequence continues at coordinate 58,746 of NZ_JABBWY010000014.1, forward strand.
GGCCGTACGGTGATCGCCATCGCGCACCGGCTGTACACGGCGCACGACGCCGACCGGGTGGCCGTCGTGGAGGACGGCCGGATCAGCGAGCTGGGCTCCCACGACGAACTGGTGGCGGCGGGCGGCGCCTACGCCGCGCTGTGGGACAGCTGGCACGGCACCGCCCGGTGACTCAGCCGGTCATGTTCAGCCGATCATGTTCAGCCGGTCATGTTCAGGGACTTCTTGAGGAAGTCGAGCTGCAGGAGCAGCAGGTTCTCGGCGACGACCTCCTGCGGGGTCATGTGCGTGACGCCCGACAGCGGGAGTACGGTGTGCGGGCGCCCCGCCGCGAGCAGGGCCGACGACAGCCGCAGCGTGTGCGCGGCGACCACGTTGTCGTCGGCCAGGCCGTGGATCAGCAGCAGCGGGCGCTCCTGCTTCCCGGTCTCACTCCCGGCGCCCTTCTCGGCGTCGCCCAGGAGGGACGACCTCTCGTAGTGGCCCTCGTCCGGGTGGCCGAGGTAGCGCTCGGTGTAGCAGGTGTCGTACAGCCGCCAGTCGGTGACCGGCGCCCCCGCGACGGCGGCGTGGAACACGTCCGGGCGGCGCAGCACCGCGAGCGCGGCGAGGTAGCCGCCGAACGACCAGCCCCGGATCGCCACCCGCGACAGGTCGAGATCGCCCGGGTGCAGGGCCGCCACGCCCTGGAGGGCGTCCACCTGGTCCTGCAGGGAGATCGTGAAGTCGTGCAGCATCTCCCGCTCGAAGGCCGGGCCGCGCCCCGGCGTGCCCCGCCCGTCGGCCACGATCACCGCGAAGCCCTGCTCGGCCCACCACTGGGACTCCAGGAACATCCGCCGGGCGGACAGCACCCGCTGCGCGTGCGGCCCGCCGTACGGGTCCATCAGGACGGGCAGCGGGCCCGAGCCGGGCACGTGCCAGGACGGCAGCAGGACCGCCGCGGCCAGTTCGCGCTCGCCCGCGCGGACCAGCGAGACACGCGGCTCCAGGCCGGGCCGCTCCGCCACCGACCTGATCGAGGATCCCCCTGCAGACGCTGGTCTGACCGACACCGTCACGCCCTCGGTGTCGAGGCTCTGCCGGATGACGAGCGTCGTCCCGCCCGCACGGCGGCCGGAGTGGACGCCCGGCTCGGTGGTCACCGGGCTGAGGGTGCCGTCGTGGTACGTCCACAGGTGGATCTCGGTGGAGTCGCCGCTCGCCTGGAAGAGCACCGTGTCACCGTCCACGTCGAGCACCGCGCGGACCTGCAGCGACGGCGGCGTGACCGGCTCGGAGCCGACCACGAGGCGGCGCCCGCCCTCGGCGTCGGCCACCCAGACGAGCGTCCCGCCGGACAGACGCGCCGGCACGCCGGGGACGATCTCCACCCAGGCCGGATCGGTGTCCTCACGCAGGATCGTCGTCTCGCCCGTGTCCGGGTCCGCCGACAGCAGGCGCATGCTCCTCTGGTCCCGCGAGAGCGTCACGAGCGCGAGGCCGTGGGCGTCCCACACGGCCGTCGCCAGGTACTCCTGCTCGAACGGCACCTCCGTACGCGTGCCGTCCAGGCCGATGACCCACAGCGTGACCTCGGCGTTGGCCGTGCCGGCGGCGGGGTAGCGCTGGGGGACGGGCTCGCGGGAGGGGTTGGCCGGGTCGGCGATGTGCCAGAGCGCGACCGGCGCCTCGTCCACCCGGGCCACGAGCAGGCGGTCCCCCGAGGGCGACCACCAGTAGCCGCGCATCCGGTCCATCTCCTCGGCCGCGATGAACTCCGCGAGGCCGTAGGTGACCGTGTCGCTCTCCGGCTCGGCGAGCGTGGTGTCGGCGCCTGTGCCGGCCCCGCTGCCGATCTCCAGCACGTGCAGGGCGCCGCCCGTCACGTACGCCACCCGCGTGCCGGTGGGGTCGAGGCGGGGGTCGATGACCGGCCCCGCCGCCGGGAGCCGCCGCACCTCGCCCGTGGCGAGTTCGGCGAGGTACAGCTCGCCGGACAGCGCGAAGACGGCGAGCCGCGTCTCCCGGTCGGTGGCGTACGCCACCACGCCGCCGGCCGACTCCCGCGACCGCTCACGGCGGGCGCGCTCCTCCGGCGGCAGGTCCTCGTCGGCCGCGCCGAGCGCGAGCGGGTCGACGACCAGCCGCTCGGCGCCGGTCGCGCCGTCGGACTGCACGTCCAGCTCCCACAGGCACGTCACCGGATCGGTGCCCGACCTCGTCCTGAGGAAGACCACACGACCCCCGTCGGGGGAGATCGTGAAGCCGCGCGGCACCCCGAGGGTGAACCGCCGGGTCCTGGCATGCAACCGTGGGAAGCTCTCCGTCATAGCTCCTCATACTGCCAGCAGGAGGGCACTACCCTCGGAGGCATGACTGACCGCCGTCTGCTGCTCGTGCACGCCCACCCCGACGACGAGACCATCGGCACCGGCGCGACCATGGCCAAGTACGCCGCCGAGGGCGCCCATGTGACGCTCGTGACCTGCACCCTCGGCGAGGAGGGCGAGGTCATTCCCCCGGAGCTCGCCCACCACGCGGCCGACCGGGACGACACCCTCGGCACGTACCGCATCGGCGAGCTCACCGCGGCGTGCAAGGCGCTCGGCGTCACCGATCACCGGTTCCTCGGCGGCGCCGGCCGCTGGCGCGACTCGGGGATGATGGGCGGGGCGGCCAACGACCGCCCCGGCTGCTTCTGGCGGGCCGGCCTCGACGAGGCCGCGGGCGAGCTGGTCAAGGTGATCCGGGAGGTCAGGCCGCAGGTGCTCGTCACCTACGACGAGAACGGCTTCTACGGCCACCCCGACCACATCCAGGCGTACCGCGTCTCCTGGCGGGCCTTCGAGCTGGCCGCCGACCCGGAGCACCCCGGCGGGGAGCCGTGGCGCGTCGCCAAGTTCTACTGCACCGCGATGCCCAGGTCCGTGCTGCGGCGTACGACGGAGACGATGCGCGAGACCCGCGTCGGCTTCTGGGTGCCCGACTCGGTCGAGGACCTGCCGTCGTGCCCCGACGAGGACGTGACGACCGAGATCGACGCCCGGCCGTACGTCGAGGCCAAGGTCGACGCGATGCGGGCGCACGCGACCCAGATCGCGGTCGACGCGCCCTGGTTCGCGTTGTCGAACAACGTCGGCCAGCAGATCCTCGGGGTCGAGCACTACATCCTGCGCGCGGGGGTGCCCGGGCCGCCCGGCATCGGCGTGCCCCCGGAGGCGGGAGGCATCGGCGAGCCGTACGACCGCGAGAGCGACCTGTTCTCCGGCATCGGCTAGGTTGGCGCTATGACCCCGGAGACCGAGGAGACGCAGGTCGGGGCCGAGGACGGTCCCGGCCCTGACGCCGGTCCTGTGGCCGGGGCCGTGGCAGGCGCGGCCTACGGCATGCTCTTCCTGCTGGGGCTCGTGCTGGGGGTCGTCGGCGGCTTCCAGCACGCGTGGTACCTGGGCGGGCTGCCGATCGCCGCGATCGCGTGGCTGGTCGTGCTGTTCGCCCTGCCGTACGCGATGGGCAGGATGATGGGCGGCAAGCTGGGGGCCCTCGTCCCGGCCGCCGGCTGGCTCCTCGTGTCGTTCGTGCTGTCCACGCCGCAGCGGGCCGGCGACCTCGCGATCGCCGGGAACCCCGCCGGCTACTGGTACCTCTACGGCGGCGTCCTCGCCGTCGCGGCCGCCGTGGCCGTGACCCGCTCCACCGGCTCCTGGCTGCTGCGGTCGTACGGCCGGGCGTGAGCTTGTCATGTAGCCTGCCCGGCAGCTTGCCCGGCTCCGGAGAGTCGCCGATCCTGGGGACATGCGGCGGTCGCACCGGGTCCGGCAGGTCATCAACTACGCCAATCTCTCCACGCCCCTCGGCCTGCTGATCGCGAGGCTCGGCCGGGCACGCACGTGCAGGGGGGAGCGAGGGCTCGTCTACGCGCACGGCTACCGGATCCCGTTCCCGGTCGCCGGGGCCTTCACGGTCGGCAACGTGATCCTCACCAAGTACGGCGAGGGCTATCTCACCGGCCGGCTGCTCGACCACGAGGCGCGCCACGCCACGCAGTACGCCTTCTGCGTCGGCCTGCCGATGGTCGTGCTGTACCTCGTCGCCTCGGCGGTCTCGTTCGCCCTCTGCGGCCATCCGGGTTCGTGGAACCTCTTCGAACGGATGGCCGGCCTCGACGACGGCGGCTATCCCCGGCTGCGTCCCCTGTGGGCGAGGGCGCGATGGAGGGGGAATCGAATCCGCCGGTCGTAGGAGGAATATTTCCGGTCTCGTGGGGATCATGAGAGCGGAAGGGAGTTCCCCATGTCGCAGACGATCCAGCCGGAGAGCCCTGAGGCCCCAGAAATACGCGTTTCTTCCGATGTCGTCGTACGGCCCGCCACCACTCCCCGCCGGTGGCCGTCGAGCTTCGCCGACCGGCTGACCGCTCCCCTCCCGGACTTCCGAGAGGTGACGAGCGTCATGTGGCACGGGCAGCTCAGGCCCGACATCGGCGACGGCGACCAGATTCCTGTCCAACGTGTGGGCCTGCCCCGCGCCGCCGCGACCGAGACCATGGTGACCTGGGTCGGCCACGCGACGTTCGTGCTGCAGATCGGCGGGCTGACCGTCCTGACCGACCCGGTGTGGTCCCGGAAGATCCCCGGAGTGCGCCAGCGGCTGACCCCTCCCGGCGTCGCCTGGTCGGACCTGCCCAAGGTCGACGCGGTCGTGATCAGTCACAACCACTACGACCACCTCGACGCGCCGACCATCCGCCGCCTGCCGCGAGACACGGCCGTCTTCGTGCCCGCCAGGCTCGCGGCCTGGTTCCGGCGCCGGGGCTTCCACAACGTGACCGAACTGGACTGGTGGGAGTCGGCCCGCCTCGGCGAGGTGTCGTTCGACTTCGTCCCGGCCCACCACTGGAGCCGCCGTACGTTGTGGGACACCTGCCGGACACTGTGGGGCGGCTGGGTGCTCAGCTCCTCCGAGCACCGGGTCTACTTCGCGGGCGACACGGCCTACGGGGAACGGTTCGCCCAGATCGGTGAGCGTTATCCGGGCATCGACCTCGCCCTCATGCCCGTCGGGGCCTACGATCCCCGCTGGTTCATGAAGGTCTCCCACGTCGATCCCGGGCAGGCCGTACAGGGATGCATCGACGTGGGCGCCCGGCGGATGGCGACGATGCACTGGGGCACCTTCGTGCTGTCCGGCGAGCCGCTCCTGGAACCGGTGCGCGAGGCCCGCGCCGCCTGGGAGTCGCGCGGCCTCGACCCCGGCGACCTGTGGGACCTGGCGGTCGGCGAGAGCCGTAGGCTGCCCTGACGAGGCGCTTTGGCACAATTTCCGCATGAGCTTCGCCACCGCTGATCTCTACGACGCCCACGGCGACGCGCTGCGCAGTTGCCTCACCCAGTTCCGTTCGTACGGCTCGCGTCCGCGGTTCTCCGGCCGGATCTCCACCATCCGTTGCCTGGAGGACAACGCGCTGGTCAGGCAGGCCATCGGATCGCCGGGCGAGGGCCGGGTGCTGGTGGTCGACGGCGGCGGGTCGTTGCGTACGGCGCTGCTCGGCGACGTGATCGCGACCGCCGCCCTGAAGCACGGCTGGGCGGGCGTGGTCGTCAACGGCGCCGTACGCGACACGGCGGCGCTCGCCGGCCTGGACTTCGGCATCAAGGCACTTGGTTCCAATCCCCGCAAGAGCGCCAAGACCGGCCTGGGGGAGGTCGACGTCCCGGTGACCTTCGGGGAGGTCACGTTCACCCCCGGCGAATGGCTCTACAGCGACGAGGACGGCATCCTCGTCGCCCCCGACCGCCTCGACCTCTGACCGGCCTCGGCTTCTTACCGATGCTGGCTTCTGGCCGATGTCGGTTTCTGACCGGCCTCGACCTTTGACCGGCCTCGACCTCTGACCGGCCTCGACCTCTGACCGGCCTCGACCTCTGACGGCCCGCCCGGCTCCCACGCGCCGCCCGCCCCTATACCCGCAGTCGTGTGGTGCGGGGGTTGCGGTAGGTGAAGGCCCAGCGGTCGGTTCCGATCTTGCGGCGGGTGTAGCGGGTGGGGTGGCGGTAGCGGTCGCGGTTGTGGAACTGGCACGCCGGTCCCAGCAGTTTGAGGTCGGTCAGTCCGCCGCTGCACCAGTCCTCGGCGTGGTCGATCTGGCACATCGTGGCGGGCAGCGGGCAGCCGTCCACCCAGCAGGTGGCATACCGCGCGAAGACCGCCCGCCGCTGAGCCGGGGTCGCGAGGCGAACCTTGCGGCCCATGTCCAGCACCTGCCCACCGGCGTCCATCACGATCCGCACCAACGTGCTGGTGCGAGCCAGCCGGTGCACGCTGGAGGCGGGCAGCAGATGCCCGGTCGCCAGGATCAGCCCCGGCAACCCCCGCAACCACACCCCCGGCGGCGGACTGTTCACCCCCACCCCCTCCCAGGCATCACCTTCCCGCCGGACGCTGCCTCCCAGCCACGCCCGGCCTCCCGGCCAGGTCTCGCGCCCCACCCGGGCGTCTCCTCCCAGCCAGGTGCCCATCGGGCCGGTGCCCGACAGGTCGGGATCAGGACCAGGGCCTGGGTAGGTGCCGGAGCGGTCGGGGCCAGGGCCGTCGCTCGGATCGGTGTCTGAGGGGCCGCTGGTGGCATGGTCCGCTGTGGGGTCGCCTGAGGGGTCGGCTGTGGGGTCGTCTGAAGGGCTGGCTGTGGGATCACCTGAGGGGTCGGTGCCTCCGGGCTCGCGTGAGGGTTCGTCGGCTGAGGGTTCGTCGGCTGGGGGGTCGTCGGGGAGGCTTTCGGCGTTGACCAGCACCAGGAGCTCGGTCGCGATCTTGTTCTCCAGGAACGCGATGACCGCATCGGCGTTCCGCACGCTCGGGGTGCGGTCGTCGCCCTCGGCCTTGGGCCTGGCGTAGACGTCCAGCAGGTGCTGCATCCGCGCGGCGGCTTCGACCGGGAGGTAGAACTCTCCCTCCAGCCCGCCGTTCCGGCGCCGCCGGACCCGGAAGAAGCGGCGGTCGAAGTCGGCCTGCTCATCGCTTTCGTGGCCGTCGGGGTCCAGCACCGCCCGCAGATACCGCCCCGCCTTGGCCACCTCCGCCGCACCCGCCGAACCCGCCAACTCCAGCAAAATCCCCTCAGCGGTGATCGCCTGCTCATCAGCCAACCCCGCCGTGGCCGTGCAGATCGCCTCCACGATCCCCTCGGCCAGGCTGCCCTCCGCGAACCGCTCACGCACCCGCGACAGACGACCCAACTCCATGCCCATCGTCACCAACCGACCGGCTCCGGGGATGGTCATCCCGCCGACCGAGCGCAGCCACAATTTGGTGGAGGCGTGCCCATGGTTCTTCGCCTCTCCGGACCGATGCACCCGGCCCACCCGAGCGGCCAACGCCGAAGTGATGCGATCGCGGGCCGCCAGCAGCTCCTCCGCCTCGGCCAGACACACCTCCGCCGACTCAGGCACCGGCACCAGCGCCACCGCCCGCGCCGCCTCACCAACCGCCGTCACCGCCACCCACGACGATGCACCGCCGCCACCAGCACCAGAAGCATCCTGATCACGGCCTGCATCGTTCCGGCCAGCGCCCGCGGCACCGTCCGACGCACCACCGGGAACAGCACCAGAAGCGCCACCAGGAAAACCGCCCGGATCGCCCGCCAAAGCGCAGTAGGGAACGCCAGCGGGATCGTCGCTCCAGGCTCCTCCTCCGACGCCGTCAGGAGAGACACCACTCGCGGTCTCATCACCGGTGAAATCAGTATCGGGCGCGTTGCCGCCACGAGTCTCGAATGCGCGGTGGAAGTTGGGCGTTTTCGCCGAATCGTCGAACCGGCTCGCGTGCTTGCGCACATCGGGATCGACGATCGGCACATATTCACGGGCAAGTGCGCCCTCGGACGACCAAAGGGGCGAGTTGGCGGTGAGCTGATCCCACCAGTCGCCATCACCATTATCGTTCGAACGACGGAGGTGCTCAGGATCAGTGTCGAACAGATCCATCACGTCTCCTCACCGCTCACTGATTCGAAAGCCTGTATGAATTCTTTCATACCAGTGCGCCGTGAACACCTCTGCATGGCGATTTGTTGGAGTCACAAATCGGCGGTCTATTAACGTGTTTCAGCCATTTGTCGGGCGATTTGTCGCCAGGGGATGCCGGATGATGCGGCAGCTCGCCGCCCGCAGTTCCGTCTCGCCCGCAGCGGACCGCAGCGGACCCGCGTTGGACTCGCGGAACAGGCCGCCGAGAGGCGCGCTCGCCGCCGCTTAGGCGTGCGGGTTGTTACCACCGAGACGGCTCCCGGAACTCAAGCCGGCGGTGCTCTCGAAACAGAGTCGGCAGGACGCTTGGAATCGAGCCGGCAGGCGCTCGGAACTCGGCCTGCCCGGAGCGCTGCCGTGGAGGTCAGATCCTGCCTATTTCGGCGGGCAGGTCGAGGGCGAGCACGTGGTCGAAGTGGAGGAAGGTCTCGAACTTGGCTCCCGGCGCGACCGACTCGTCGGTCTCCAGGTCGCCGAGCAGGCGCAGGGCCTCCGGGGTGTCGAGATCATTGTCCAGCGCACTCTGGACGCGTTCGGCGTGCGCGGCGTCGATCGGGCGGCTGGGCGACTCCGCCCACTCGGCCACGCTCCGCCGCAGGCGGCGCAGTTCCGCGTCGGCCGTCTTCAGGGTGTCCCAGGTGAGGTCCACCTGCTGCCGGTAAGGGTGCCGCAGCAGGGCCAGCCGTACGGCCAGGGGGTCGAGCCCCGCCGCGGCCACGCGGGACGGCGTCAGGGCGCCGCCAGAAGAACCGCCAGAAGAACCATCAGGAGAACCACCGGGAAAGTCACCTTCAGACTCACCAGACGAGCCGCCGTTGGAGCCCACCGGCCGGCCCTCGAACAGCAGGCGTCCGGCGTGCGCCCAGTGGGCGGCCGCCTCTTCGCCGGTGGCGGCGTTCGACTGGGCCCGCACCCTTTCGTGGTGCGGGGAGCGCAGGTCGTCGCCGCCGACGTAGAGGTCGAAGCGCGGCCCGAGGAACCGCAGCGGCGTCGCCGTGCACTCGATGTCGCGGCTCGGCAGCCCGCGTCCCCAGGGCGCGTCCCAGGCCGCGCCGACGCCGTCCTCGTCACCGGGCTCCCACAGCGTCCAGTCGCCGGAGGCCGCTTCACCGCGGATTTCCCCATGGGAGGGGAAGGACGCCGCGTCGAACAGCACCGCCCCCTCCGGGGTGGCGTACGCGTGGCCGCGCTCGATGAGCCGTCCGATGAGCTCGATGATCAGGCCCATGGTCTCGCTGGTGCGGGGGGAGTGCTCGGGCACGCGCAGGTTGAGCGCGAGGGACTCGGCTTCGAGCGAGGCTCCGTCGTCGCTCCCGTGCCCGAGGTCGTAGACGTTCCGGCAGGCGAGCACGCGCAACCCGGCCCGCTCGCTGAGGCGGCGGATCAGGTCGGCGAGCAGATGCGGGCGCGGGTCGCCGAGACCGGCGGGCCCGTGTGCGGCGCAGGTGTGCATCCGCAGGATCCGCGAACCCGCCGGTACGAGGGGCACGATCTGCCGGGTCAGGGTGTCGTGGAGCCGCAACATGCCTTGAGCCTACGTGCTGCGCCCGGCGTCCCCTTCACCCGAGCAAGGAACCTGAGTCAGGAAGCCCTCGGTCAGGAGAGGAAGGTCAGGACAGGAAGCGGAGGATCTCGCGGTCGCCGCGGTCGCGCAGGCGGTCGAGCACCTCTTCCCGGCCGGTTCCCTCGGCCAGGCCGATGCGCGCGCCGATGAGGCGCAGCCCCTCGGCCTCGGACGCCACCGGCGCGGTGTACCCGATCAGGTGCAGGGCCTGGTTGATCGCGGGCAGCCCGGCCGCGGCGGCGGGCAGGAACCGGGTCAGCAGCTCGCCGCCGTCGGAGACGGTGAGGAAGACGTGGTCGCCCTCGGAGGCGTTGTAGTCGGCCAGCACGTTCCTGATCGATCCGATGGTCGGCTGGTTGTGCCAGCTGATCACCACCTCGCCCGACGAGGTCGACACGGTGAGCTGGCCCCCGGGCGCCATGCCGAGATGGGCCGCGAAACCCGTCGGCAGCGGCGAGCCGGAGCCCCGGAGGTGTTCGGCGTTGACGTCGACCCGGTGCCACCACCGGCCGTCGCGGCTGCGGAAGCAGCGCCGGGTCATCGAGACGTCCCGGCGCGGCTGGTACGGCTCGCCCTGCGCCTGCCCCGCGACCCTGATGTAGCCGCGCTGGGTGCGTTCGAACCCGGGCCCTCCGGCGTACGCCCTGATCGAGCTCTCGCTCACGTCGTAGCGCGAGGTGAGGTTGTCCACGATCGTGCTCACGGACGCCTCGCCGCCCGCGCGCTCGATCTCCCGGGTGATCATCTCGCGGATGCCCAGGTACTCCTCGCCGCCCCAGCGGCGCAGGCCGTACTTGCTGCGGTCGAGCCGGATGAAGCGCTCGTCGGCGGCGAGCTGGTTGCGCAGCCCGACGAGGCTGTAGTCCTCGCCGATGCGGGCCTGGATCTCCTCCGGCGTCAACGGTCCGCCGGAGACCGCCAGCACGGCCTCGGCCTTGTCGCCCATGCTGCGCGGCCAGGGCACGACGTGCCCTTCGAGTACGCGCAGGTGCGGCACCGACGCCAGCCAGCGCTCGGCCACGTCCTCGCGTACGCCGAGCTGGGCCACCTGCGCGACCGCCTCGTCCATCGGGCGGGGGCCGTCGGCGAACAGCTGGCGCGTCTTCTCCCTGAGCTCGTCCGCGCCGCCCGCGACCAGCCAGCCGTCCACCTGGTCGTACCCCGTCAGCAGCGTGCGGACGAACCGCCACGCGGGGATCGCGAGGGTGATCAGCTCGGTGCGGTGCCACGGCACGGCCGCGGCGAGGTCGTCGGCGGGCACCGCGGAGCCGAGCCGGGTACGCAGCCAGGCCAGGTGGGCGTTGAGCGGCGCGGCGGCCGGGCTCTGCAGCCACTCCAGCACGTGGTCGCGCAGGTCGCGTTCGATCTGCCGGATCCGCTCGCGGGTGACGGAGAAGCGCTGGGCGAGCTCGTCGAGCGTGGCGCGCTGGGCCTGGCCGGGGTGCTGGCCGGACTGCTGGGAGGTGTCGTAGTAGAGCCGGTCCCTGGCGATGGCCCGCTGGCGGTCGTCCAGCCGGGCGAAGATCTCGTCGATGATCTCGGCCATCGGCCGTTCGGGGAGGGCCGGCGGGACCGGGACCCCGGCGGGCTCCCCGGCCGGCTCGGTGGCCAGCAGCCTGTCGATGACGTCGATGAACAGCTTGTGGACGACATCGCGGGGCCCGGGCGTCTGCAGGCTCTCCTCGGGGTGGGTGAACCTCAGCAGCGGCAGGATGTCGCCGAGGACCAGATGCGCCCAGCAGGCGCTGGTGAGGTCGGCGAGCCGGGAGGCGATCTGGACGGTCCCCACCGCCGCGCAGGCCCGGTCGAGGGGGAGTGCCTGCCACCACGCGTCGGGAAGACCGGGGTCGCTCGCGATCGGCTCTACCTGGCTGGGCGCGGTCCAGCGCAGCGGAGGCACGATGTCGCTAAGGCTCAGGTTCATGCAGGTCCAACCGGCGAGGGGAATATATCCGCAGTTCACACTAGGGGATCAGGCCAAGGTGGTCACACAGGCAGGAAGGGACTGGCGCGTCCCGAATAGGACACGTAGAGCAACTCTCCCGCTCGTGTGCACGCCACGTAGAGCAGCCCCCGTTCGCGTTGCAGATCGTGCGCCCGTGCCGTCGGATCCTCGGCGGCCGGGGTCAGCGCGTCGGGCGCCGGCACGATTCCGTCAGCCACGCCTATCACGGCGACCCGGCGGAATTCCAGCCCTTTCATCCCGTGAAGCAAGGCGACTTTGACCGTGATGCCCGCTTCGCGAAGTGCGGTACGGGCGGTGCGCACGAGGTCAGCGGTACGCGCGGCTACCGCGATCTCGGCCGTGGGCACGCCTTCCCGCAGCCATTCGGCCACCGTCGAGACGAGGCCGGCGATCTCCGCCGCCGGGGTCACGTACTCGCGCACCATCGGGCGCGGACCGTGGCCCAGCCCGCGGTAGCCGTACAGCCCGGCGTTGCCCGCCACCAGGCCGTCGGCGGGTCCGCCGCCGCGCAGCCGCACGCCCCACGAAAGGATCTCCGGGGGCAGCCGGTAGGAGAGCTTCAGATGGAACCGGCGGACGGGGATGCCGACGTCCGCGAGCGCGACCCGCGTGTCGAACATGCGCTGGTGCGGGTCGCCCAGGATGAACAGGTCGTTCGGCGCGGCGGGGACCGCGGCCCGCAGCAGCCGCCACTGTGCGGGGTGCAGGTCCTGCGCCTCGTCCACCACGATGTGCCGGTACGGCTCCCGCCCCGGCTCCCGGTCGCCCAGCAGGTCGCCCACGGCCCGCCCCAGCAGCCCCGCCGCCTCGGAGGCGAGCTGGAGAAGGGTCCGCCGACCCGTCTCGCGCAGCCGCCCGATGACGTGCTGGACGGCCTCCCACACCAGGGTCCTCGCCCCGGCGTCCAGCGGCACGCTGCGGCCCGGCCGGGCCGCAGCCTGGTACTCCTCCAGCGTCCGCAGGTCCTGCGCGAGGATCACCTGTTCCCACTCCCGCAGCAGGAACGCGCTGCCGAAGCGCCTGCCCGAGTGCTTCCCGAAGCGCCCGGCCGCCGCCTCCTGCCACAGCCCGGCCAGGTCGTCGGAGGAGACCAGAGCCGGGGCGCGGCCCTCCGCCTCGGCGACGATGCGGTGGGCGATCCGGTCCACGTTCCCCACCTCGACGCGCTTGCGCACCAGCTCGTCGCCGACCATCGTGTCGAGCCGCGCGGACAGCTCGGTCGCTAGGCCCTGCGAGAACGTGACCAGCAGGACAGGGCCGGTGGCCGCCCGAGCCAGCAGGGCCGCGCGGTGCAGCGCGATGACCGTCTTGCCGGTGCCGGCGCCCCCGGTGATCAGCACCGGCTCGTCGTACGCCGGCCAGTTGGCGTACGTGTGCTGCGGCGGGTAGAGGAACGTGCACCAGTGCGGCTGGGCGACGAGCCGCTCCAGCTCGGCGGCGTCGGCCGCGAACGCCGCCCGGTCGGGACTGCGCCGCAGCGCGGTGAGCAGGTCCTCGGGGTCGACCTCGTCGGCCGCCCGGCAACGGCAGGCGTCCAGCTCGCGCCAGGCCGCCGCGAGCGAGCCGCCCCGGGCCAGCGCCGACAGCGGCGCGAACTGGCTGCGCGGGAGCAGCGGCTCCACCGCGGCGAGGTGGGCCTCCGACGTCATCATCCGCAGCAGCGGCAGCAGGCGGGCGTCCACGCCGATGTTCAGCAGGTCGGTGTCGCAGAAGTCCTCGAACACCGGACGGCCGCCGCTCCGCGACGCCCGGCGCAGGGCCGGTTCGATCCGCTCCAGCGCCTCGGCGTCCCAGACCTCCACGATCCCGACGGCCGTGTTCACCCCGAACCGGTGCCGCTGGGCGTACGACCACGCCTCGGCGTCCGGCAGCACGGTCAGCAGCCAGTAGACGTCGTCCTGCCGTACGACCACTCCCCGGTGGCGGTCGGCGAGCCGCAGCGTGGCGACCCGGGGATCGCGGCAGTTGCGCACCCTCTCGGGGTGCGGCGCGGTGGAGGCGTTCAGCAGGAAGCGGCGCACGGCGAGGATCGCCTCCCGGCGGACGGGCCGGGGGAGCGCGTCGAGCCCGTGCAGGAACTCCGGGGAGAGCGCGAGCCGGGGCATCCCGCTATCCCAGCAGGGACAGCAGGTCGCGGTCCCCGCGTTCGCGCAGCCGCGCGAGGATCTCCGGCCGCCCGGCGGGCCCGGTGAGCCCGACCCGCGTCGCGATCACCCGCGCCGCCTGCTCGGGCGTGCCGCCGGGAGCGGTGTAACCGACGAGGCGCAGCGCCCGTCTCGTCTCGTCGCCTCCGGCCGCCGGCAGGTGCCGTACACGCAGCAGGCCCTCCTCGGACAGGGTCAGGAAGATGTGACTGCCCTCCTCGGCCGCGACCTCGGTGAGGATCCGCCGCAGCGAGCCCAGCGACGGCCGGGTGTGCCAGGAGAGGCCGATGTCCCCTGCGGCGCTCTGCACGGTCCGGGTGTCGCCTGGGGCGAGCCCGACGTAGGCCGCGAACCCGGTCGGCAGCATCACCTCGGCGCCGCCGAGATGTTCGCCGGAGACGTCGACCCGCAGCCACCACCTGCCGTCCGGCTGCCGGAAGCACCGCCGGGTCAGCGACACGTCCTTGAGCCCGCTCCCGCGGGGCACCCGCTGCGCGCGTAACTGGGGGACGCTGTCCAGCCACTCCCTGGCCGCGTCGGGACGGACGCCGAGTGAGCGGACCAGTTCGAGTGCCTGCGAGACGGTCGGCGGCCGCTCGGCGGCGGTGATCAGGCCGCGGGTCCGCTCCCGCAGGTCCTCGATGTCCCCGGCCACCAGCCAGTCGCCGGAGAGACGGTGGTCGGGCAGCGTGGCGAGCACGAACCGCCAGGCGGGCACCTCGAGCGAGCGCAGTTCGCGCCCGTGCCAGTCGGCCGCCGCGACCAGCCGCGCCTTCGGGACCGCGACCCCGAGCGCGGCGGTGAGCCGGGCCAGGTGCTCGTTGTACGGCGCCGCCTCCGGTGACGCGAGCCAGTGGGCGATCCGGCCGCGCAGGGCCGCCTCGGCGCCGGCGAGGACCTCGGGGGGTACGGCGAGCAGCTTGGCGAGCTGCTCGGGCGCCGACGGGTCGTCGGTGAAGACCCGGTTCTGCGCCACCATCCAGGTCTGGTCGTCGAGGTCGGCGAAGGCCGCGTCGATCAGCTCGGGCAGGCCGGCCGGTTCCGGCTCGGGCTCTGGTTCGGATTCGGGTTCCGGGGAAGGCTCCGAAGTCGTCCGCGAGGACTCCGCCAGCCGGGCGAAGACGGCGGAGAACAGGGCGGTGAGCACCGGCCGCGCCTTGACGAAGGGCTGGTCGGCCAGCTCCCGGCCGGACAGCGCGAGCAGGCCGTGCCATGATCCCGCCCGGTCGAGCGCGATCGCGACCTGGGGGTCGTCGGCCTCGTCGGGATCCAGCACGTGCAGCGCGGGCAGCACGTCGCCCACGGCGGCGGCGGGCCAGTGCTCCAGCGCGAGGACGGTGAGCAGCTCGGCGAGCGCCTCGGCGTCCGCGACGGCCAGCACCCGGTGCAGGGGGAGCGTGCGCCACCAGGCGTCGGGCAGGCCCGGCCGGTCGAGCGTCCCGATGCGGGCGGCATCACTCCAGCGCAGTGGTGGCACGAGGTCACTCAGGCAGAAGTTCATGCTGTCCCCATCGCTCACAAAGACCAGACCATAGTCTGGCAAATCGCCTCGCCGTGCTGGAGATTCCCGACTCAGTTGTCGGCTCAGTGGCGTTCGGCGGCGAAACGGAGGCGTACGTAGTCGGCCATCCAGCCCGACTCGCGCCGCAGCGCCGGGGCGGCCAGCTCGTTGACCCGCCGGAGCAGCGGTTCGACGGTCGCCGGAGGGACCCGGTCGAGCAGCGGGCCGGCGAACAGCCGCACCCAGTCGGCCGCGCCGTTGGGGCACTCGTCGAGAGGCGTGGGACGGTCGAAGTGTTCGAGCAGCCGCACCGTGAACCCGCCCTTCTCCAGTCGCAGGGCGTACTCGGCCGGGCCGGGGAAGTACCACGGCAGCTCGGGCTCGCGCAGGCCGTGCTCGCGCCAGGCGGTGAGCATGGCCGAGGTCAGGGCCGCGCAGTTGCCCGCGCCGCCCATCTCGGCGACGAACCGGCCGCCCGGCCGCAGCGCCTCGCGCACGCATTCGATCACGGCGTCCGGGTCGCGGCTCATCCAGTGCAGGGCGGCGTTCGAGAAGACCGCGTCGTACGACTGGGCCACGGTGAAGTCGTGGCCGTCGCCGACGGTGAAGTCGAGGCCGGGGTGATGGGCGATGGCCTGCTCGATCATCGCGTGGGAGCCGTCGATGCCCAGCACGTGGGCGCCGCGCGCCGCGATCTCGGCGGTCATCACCCCGGTGCCGCAGCCGAGGTCGAGCACCCGCTCACCGGGGCGGGGGTCGAGCAGGTCCACCAGCGGCGCGCCGACGGGCGAGACGTAGCCGAAGGAGCTGTCGTAGGCGCGAGCGTTCCATCGAGTGGGACTGGGAGTTTCGTACCTCAAGATCGGCTCGCATTCTTACTGGCCGGTGCCGGGATCACCACGCTTCGATCCGCGGCTTGGCCACCACGCCTTGATCACCACGGTCTCGTGCCGACTGAGACTCCTGGGATCTGGTGGGATTCCGGTGGGATGCGACACACTTTACGGCTTCCGCCGCCTCTGCGAGTGTCAGCCGACATCCTTCGCCCAGTGTGTGGCCAGGTACGCCTTGGCCTTGTCCTGCTCGGGGATGGTGAGGATCACCGGGTCGCCGGACGCCTCGGGCAGCCGGGCGGCGGCGTCCCCGTCGAGGGCCCCGCGC
Organism: Microbispora sp. H10885; assembly: GCF_014161415.1. NCBI lineage: Bacteria > Bacillati > Actinomycetota > Actinomycetes > Streptosporangiales > Streptosporangiaceae > Microbispora > Microbispora sp. H10885. The sequence goes on from NZ_JABBWY010000014.1 coordinate 75,091, forward strand.
GTCTGCATCGCCTCCATCCGCGACGGCCGGGCGTAGGCCTTGAGGAAGAGGTTCTGTCCCTCGTCGGACAGCAGGAACTCCTCCCACAGCCGGGCGGCGGCCGGATGCGGCGCCGCGGCGTCGATCGCCTGCATGTAGTAGGAGGCGAGCACCGCGTTCTTCGGGATCGTGACCCGCCAGGCCGCCGCGCCGCGCCCGCCCGCGGCCCGCGCCGCGTTCATGAAGTCCCAGTCCACCACCGTCGTGGCCTGGTCGGGACGGCCGAGCATGCCGCCCTTGCGCAGCCGCGCGAACAGGTTCACCCCGCGCGCGGCGTCGGGCAGCCCCTGGCCGAGCGAGGCGGCCATGACGCCGCTGAACGCCGACGCCACCTGCCGGGGGTCGCCGGGCAGCGCGACCGTCGTCCCCGGCCGGGCCAGCGCGGCGTACGACGCCGGGGCGGGCACCTTCCTCGGGTCGTAGCCGATCGACATGTATCCGCCGTAGGCGGCGTACCAGCGGCCGTCCTGGTCCTTGGCCTCGTCGGGGATGTCCGCCCAGCCCGTCACCCGGTACGGCGCGAAGAGCCGGGAGTTGGCCACCGCGACCTCCAGCGTGACGTCGAAGACGTCCGGCGCCTGGGCCGTCCCGCGCAGGCGGGCCGCGGCGTCGATCTCCTGCCGGCTGCTCGCCTCCGGCATGACCGACGTCACCTTGATCCCGTACTTGTCGGAGAAGCGGGCGATGATCTCCTTGTAGCCGACCCAGCCGCCCGGCAGGCCCACGACGGTGAGCGCGCCCTCCTTGCGGGCGGCGTCGACGAGCCTGTCCATCGTGCCGAACCCGTCGGCCAGACTGGCCGCGCGGGGATTCAGCGGAGGCGGCGGCCTGTCCGGCGTCCGCTGCCGGGAGCACGCGGAGGCCGCGGCCAGGAGGACCGCCACCGAGGAGATCGTCACGACACAGGCGCGTAGGGTCACGTCGCGTATGCTCCGCCCCGCCGACGCGGCCGGTCGAGGCGGCGCGCTGCGGGATTGCCGCCTGATTACCTCGGCTGTCCGGGCGGCACGACCTTGGCGGCGGCGAGGGTCTCCTCGTCGATCTCGACGAGGCTTCCGTCCCGTTTCCGCACGGTGAGCACCCCGTCGCGCCAGGATTCCAACACGCCGACGGCGTCCCGGTACCCACCTGGCGCCCTGCGCCGGGTGGTCACGCGTTGGCCCACGTCGGCGGGCGTGATCGCGACAACGAGACGGGCTCCGGCCCGAGGGGCCACGACGATTGCCCCCCTCCTGTTCCGGCTGGTAAGCAGGCACCGCAATACTAGGGCTAGCAACCCGCGGTCGAGCCGTGCAACCCAGAAGGAGCCCGAGGTGACGTACGTCATCGCGCAGCCTTGCGTGGACGTCCTGGACAAGGCGTGCATCGAGGAGTGCCCCGTCGATTGCATCTACGAGGGCGAACGCATGCTCTACATCCACCCCGACGAGTGCGTGGACTGCGGGGCGTGTGAGCCGGTCTGCCCCGTGGAGGCGATCTTCTACGAAGACGACCTTCCCGAGCAGTGGAAGGACTTCTACAAGGCCAACGTCGACTTCTTCGAGGAGCTGGGCTCGCCCGGCGGCGCCTCGAAGGTCGGGAAGATCAACAAGGACCACCCGGTGGTCGCGGCGCTTCCGCCGCAGAGCGAGGAACACTAAAGAGTCACCGACCCTCGCGGGCCCGCTCCGTCACGACTGGGGGATTTCCTTTGATCGCGTTGCCCGACTTTCCATGGGACCGGCTGGTGCCGTACCAGGAGGTGGCGCGGGCGCATCCCGGCGGGATCGTCGACCTGTCGGTCGGCACGCCGGTCGATCCGGTTCCCCCCGTCGCCCGCCAGGCACTCTCCGCCGCCGCCGACAGCCCCGGTTATCCCCTGACGTACGGCACGCCGCGGTTGCGTGAGGCGGCCGCGGGCTGGCTACGGCGGCGGCACGGGGTCGTCGTCGACCCCGCGGACGTGCTGCCGACGATCGGCACGAAGGAACTGGTGGCCTGGCTGCCGACGCTGCTCGGCGTGCGGCCGGGGGAGCGGGTGGTCTTTCCCGCGCTCGCCTATCCCACCTACGACGTCGGGGCCAGGCTCGCCGGAGCCGAGCCCTACGCGACCGACGGGCTGCTCTCGCTGGGGCCCGAGCGGGTGCCGCTCGTCTGGGTGAACTCGCCGTCCAACCCCACGGGACGGGTCCTGCCCGCCGAGCACCTGCGCAAGGTGGTCGCGTGGGCGCGGGAGCACGGCGCGATCGTCGCCTCCGACGAGTGCTACATCGAGCTCGGCTGGGAGGACGAGCCGCTGTCGGTCCTCCATCCGGACGTGTGCGAGGGCTCGCACGAGGGGCTGCTCGCGGTTCACTCGCTGTCGAAGCGGTCGAATCTCGCCGGATACCGCGCGGGGTTCGTCGCCGGCGACCCCCGGCTCGTACGGCGGCTGCTGGAGGTGCGCAAGCACGCGGGCATGATCATGCCCGCTCCGGTGCAGGCCGCGATGGCGGCCGTGCTGGACGACGACGCGCACGCCGACGAGCAGCGGGAGCGGTACGCCCGCCGCAGGGCGGCGCTGCGCCCCGCGCTGGAACGGGCGGGCTGGCGGGTGGAGCACTCCGAGGCCGGGCTCTACCTCTGGGCCGCCAACGGCGAGGACTGCTGGGACCAGGTGCGCGCGCTGGCGGACCGGGGCATCCTCGTCGCGCCGGGCGAGTTCTACGGCGACGCCGGGCGTGGTCACGTCCGTGTCGCGATCACCGCCACCGACGAGCGCGTCGATGCGGCGGTGAGCCGCCTCCAGTAGGATCGCGCGCCATGACGACAACGATCGTGATCGTGCTGGGCCTCGCCACGGTCGTCGTCCTGCTGGGTGCCGTGATGGCGAGCCGGCGCAGCCGTACGCGTCAGCCGGTGCGCACCCCGCCCGCCGCCCCGGGAGAATCGGCGGCGCGGGACCTCGCGTCCGATCCCGACTACTTCGACCCCCGCACGATCAAGGTGGGGGACACGGTCTACGTGGAGGCCGCCCGCTACCGGGCCGTCGGCGCGGTGCACTGCGCGGTGCAGGGCGAGCAGTGGACCGACTACCTCCTCGACGAGGGCGCCCGCCGGTACGACAACTGGTTGTCGGTCGCGGAACGGCCGGGCCCGGGGGGCGAGCCGTCCCACCTGGAGGTCCTGCTGTGGACCGACGTGCCGACCCAGGGGATGGTGCCGGCCAAGCACATGCTGATCGTCGACGGCGTCGAGTTCTCCCCGATCGAGCGGGGCACGGCCGCCTTCCGGTCCGAGGGGAGGACGGGCCTGCCCGAGCGCGGGCTGCTCGACTTCGCCGACTACCGCGCGGGTGACGGCCGCCTGCTGTCGTTCCAGCGTGTTCAGGGCGGCCAGTGGGAGGCGGCGTACGCCCGTCCCCTCACTCCCGGATCCGTCCGCGCGGAACGACTGCCCTGATCACCGGGGTAGGTTCTGGATCGTGGAACGGCGCCTTACCAAACCTGTCGTGACCGTCGTGGTCATCGTCGTCCTGCTGGGCGGGGCGATCTTCTACGGCGCCTATCACCTGCTGAAGCGGACCGAGCCCTTCGCGCTCGGGGAACACTGCCTCGTCACGACCCCCGAGGGAACGCTCGACATCGACATCGAGCAGGCCCAGGTGGCGGCCACCGTCGCCGCCGTCGCGGCCCGGCGCAAACTGCCCGAGCGGGCCCTCCAGATCGCCTACGTCACCGCGATCCAGGAGTCCAAGCTGGCCAACCTCCCGTACGGCGACCGCGACTCGGTGGGGGTCTTCCAGCAGCGGCCCTCACAGGGCTGGGGGACGGTCGAGCAGTTGCAGGACCCGGTCTACGCGACCCGCAAGTTCTTCGCCGCCCTGGAGAAGGTGAAGCACTACCGGACCCTGCCGCTGCACGACGCCGCCCAGGCCGTGCAGCGCTCCGCCGACGGCTCGGCCTACGCCGAGCACGAGCAGTCCGCCCGGATCCTGTCCGCCGCGTTCACCGGGCGGGTCCCGCGGGCCGTCCACTGCTGGTACCCGCCGGCCGCCAAGCCGGTCAAGCCGCAGGCGGAGACGGCCCGCAAACAGCTCGTGCGGGCGCTCGGCACCGAGGCGGCCGGCAAGCGCGGCTGGCTGGTCGCCGCCTGGTACGTCGCCCACGCCAAGAAGTACGGCCTGCGCGAGGTGCGGTTCGAGGGGGTCGCCTGGACGGCGGCCGCCGGGCACGACGGCTGGCGCAAGGACGCCAAGCCCACCGACTCCGTCCAGGTGGCGTAAGGTCGGGAGGCATGCGACTTGACCTTGCCGAGGACGTCGGCGCGCTGACCGCGCGGCTGGTGGACATCGAGTCGGTGAGCGGCGCGGAGAAGGCGCTGGCCGATGCCGTCGAGGAGGCCCTCCGCGCCCTGCCCCACCTCACCGTGCTGCGGGACGGCGACGCGGTGGTGGCGCGGACCGATCTCGGCCGGGCCGAGCGCGTGGTGATCGCCGGGCACATCGACACGGTCCCGGTGGCCGGAAACCTGCCGAGCAGGACCGAGGACGGCGTGCTGTACGGCTGCGGCACCTCCGACATGAAGAGCGGGGTGGCGGTGCAGCTCAAGCTCTGCCTGCTGGCCGCGCCGAACCGTGACCTGACCTTCGTCTTCTACGACTGCGAGGAGATCGAGGCCGAGCGCAGCGGGCTGCTGCGGCTCACCCGCACCCACCCCGAGTGGCTCGCCGGCGACTTCGCGGTCGTGATGGAGCCGACCGACGGGCTCATCGAGGGCGGCTGCCAGGGCACGCTGCGCGCCGAGATCACGGTGAAGGGCGTCCGGGCGCACAGCGCCCGCTCCTGGGAGGGCGTCAACGCCGTCCACGGGATCGCGCCGGTGCTGGACCGGCTGGTCAGGTACGAGCCGCGCAGCCCGCTGGTGGACGGCCTCCGGTTCCGGGAGGGGCTCAACGCGGTCGGCGTACGCGGCGGGGTGGCCGGCAACGTCATCCCCGACGAGTGCGTGGTGACCGTCAACTACCGCTTCGCCCCCGACCGGACGATCGAGGAGGCGTTCGCGCACGTGTGCGAGGTGTTCGACGGCTTCGACGTACGGCTCACCGACGGCTCTCCCGGGGCGCGGCCGGGACTGAACGACCCGGTCGCCGCGGCGTTCGCCGCCGCGATCGGCGGCACGCCCCGGGCCAAGCTCGGCTGGACCGACGTCGCGCGTTTCTCCGCCCTGGGCATGCCCGCCGTCAACTGCGGTCCGGGCAACCCCGACGTCGCGCACACGGCGGGAGAGAGCGTGAGCCTGGCCAAGATCGTCGAGAGCGAGCGCCGCATGACGGAGTGGCTTACCGAGAAGGTCGGCGGTAGATAGAAGAAAGTGGCTCTCCTCGCCGGCCATTTGGCGGGGAGAGCCACTTTCGTCCCGAGCAGCACCCTCGTTTCTTAGACGGAGCCTCGGCGAGGAGCGGTTCCCTCCCGCCAAGATTTCATCCAAGATTTTTTCGCCGGTCCCGACGGCGGCCGTTAGCGTGACGGGCATGAACTACACCCGACCCGAACGCCGGCAGGGCCCATCGCTGGTTCGCGGCGGCCTCGTCCCCGAATCCACCCACGACCAGCGCCTGCTCGACCGCCGGGGCCCCACCGGCTGGCTGCACGAGGACCCCTGGCGGGTCCTGCGCATCCAGTCGGAGTTCGTGGAGGGCTTCGGCGCCCTCGCCGACCTTCCCCCGGCCGTGACGGTCTTCGGGTCGGCCCGCACCGGTCCCGACACCGCCGAGTACGAACTCGGGGTGAAGGTGGGCGCGGCGCTCGCCAAGGCGGGCTACGCGGTGATCACGGGTGGCGGCCCCGGGGTGATGGAGGCGGCCAACCGCGGCGCGCTGGAGGCGGGCGGCGTCTCGGTGGGCCTCGGCATCGAACTGCCGCACGAGCAGCGGCTCAACGACTATGTCGACCTCGGCATCGAGTTCCGGTACTTCTTCGTCCGCAAGACCATGTTCGTGAAGTACGCCAGCGGGTTCGTGGCCCTGCCCGGCGGGTTCGGCACGCTCGACGAGCTGTTCGAGGCGCTGACGCTGGTCCAGACGCGCAAGGTGACCTCGTTCCCCGTGATCATGATGGGCGTGGCCTTCTGGGCCCCGCTGATCGACTGGATCCGCGACACCCTGATGGCGTCCGGCAAGATCTCCCCGCAGGACGTCGAGCTGGTCACGGTCACCGACGACCCCGACGAGGCCGTACGGACCATCGTGGAGGCGGACCGCCGCGACCCCAACAAGTAGGGTGTCCGGGTGTTCGTGTGCGTCTACTGCTCGTCCAGCCAGCGGATCGACCGAAAGTACGCCGACCTCGCCCGGGAGGTGGGCACGGAGCTGGCCCGCCGGGGCCACGGGCTCGTCAGCGGCGGCGCGGTCGTCTCCTGCATGGGCGAGGTCGCGCGGGCCGTCCGCGCGGGCGGCGGCCGGACGGTCGGCGTGATCCCCCAGGTGCTCGTGGACATCGAGATCGCCGACACCGACTCCGACGAGCTGATCGTCACCGCGGACATGCGCGAGCGCAAGGGGGTCATGGACGCCAGGTCCGACGCCTTCCTCGTGCTCCCCGGCGGCATCGGCACGCTGGAGGAGCTGTTCGAGATCTGGACCTCCAGGGTCCTCGGCATGCACGAACGGCCGCTGGTCGTGCTCGACCCGTGGGGGCTCTACGGCCCCCTGCGCGTCCTGGTCGACGGCATGTACGAACACGGCTTCCTGCGGCCCGACGCCTTCGACGCGATCGCGTGGGCGACCACCGTGGACGAGGCCCTCGACCTGCTCGAACGGCCGGTCCCGCAGCTGCGCCCCACCGGAGAGGAGCTCGGCGAGAGCTGACCGCCCGGAGGACGGGCCCGGCTCAGGCCAGCCCGCGGCGGGTCAGGGCCGGGGGCCGGCGGCCAAGCAGGGCCTCGGTCATGTCGAGCGCCTGCCGCACGGAGTGGGAGGTCGCGGGGTGGGAGGTCGCGGGGTGGGACGTCCGGAAGACGCCGGCGCCCGCCCAGGCGTACGCCGCGGCGGCGGCGATCGCCTCGGTCTCGTCCTCCGGCAGCGTCACCAGGACGGTGCGCCCCGCCCGGACCAGGGCGGACACCTCCGGCAGCGAGGCGGCCTCGGCCCACTCCGGGTCGGCCGGGTCGTCCGGCCCGATCACCAGCGTCATGCCTTCCATGCTCGCACGCACACGAGTTGTGGCACGATTCGTATGTGCTGGTCGTACTCGTCATCGCCGGGCTCGCCGTGATCGCGTGTGTGGTGATGGTCTCGCTGGGCCATGGGGGTGAGATGGCGGAGTTCTCCTCCGACGCTCCGCCGCTCGGCCTGCCCGCCGCCGGACAGTTAACCCCCACCGACCTGATGACGCTCAGGCTTCCGATCGGTCTCGTGGGCTACAGCACCCATGCCGTGGACGAGACCCTGAACCGGGTGTCGATCGCGCTCGCGGAGCGGGACACCCGCATCGCCGTGCTGGAGCAGCGGGTGGCCGAACTGGCCCACGGACGGCCGGGGGCGCGCGACGCGACCGAAGACAAGACTGAGAACAAGACCGAAGAACTCCCCGGCGACAGGGCCGACGACAGGGCCGGCGACCAGCCCGAGGTGCCCGTGCCGGCGGCCAGGGAGGACAGGGACGGCGACCGTTCCGACGCCGAAGAGACATGGTGACCGAGTGACCACGGAGCTGACCACGGAGGTGACCACGGTCATCCGGTGCGGGTGGGCGGGGTCCACGCCGGACTACGTCGCCTACCACGACGAGGAGTGGGGCCGGCCGGTCCGCGGCGACGACCTCGTCTTCGAGCGGATCACCCTGGAGGCGTTCCAGTCCGGCCTGTCGTGGCTGACGATCCTGCGTAAGCGGGAGAACTTCCGCAAGGCGTTCGCCGGGTTCTCGATCCCCGCGGTGGCGGCCTTCGACGAGGCGGACGTGGAGCGCCTGCTCGCCGACGCGGGCATCGTGCGCAACCGCGCCAAGATCGAGGCCGCCGTCGCCAACGCCCGCGCCGCCGCGGAGTTGCCGGGCGGGCTGTCGGCGCTCGTGTGGCGGTACGCCGAGGAGCCGGGACGGACACCCCCGGCCACCCTCGCCGACGTTCCCGCCCGCACCCCCGGCTCCACCGCCCTGGCCAAGGAGCTGAAGAAGAGCGGCTTCCGCTTCGTCGGGCCCACCACGGCGTACGCCCTGATGCAGGCCATCGGCCTGGTCAACGACCACGTCGCCGACTGCCACGTCCGCGAGGCCGTCACCGCTCTCCGCGGCGCCTGACCGCGGCGGGTCTCAGCTCGCGGCCAGGTTGCGGTCCACGAACGCGGCGGCGGCCGGCAGCAGCCGGGCGGCCTCCTGGTCGAAGAAGGCGCGGGCCTTCTCACCCGGCCAGCCCGGCGGCAGCAGGTCGGCGGGCAGGCCGGGGTCGCGGAACAGGAAGTTGCGCCAGCCGTGCACCAGCTCGCTGCGGACCGCGAAGACCCGGTCGTCCGGGGCCCCCTCCGGCAGCGAGCCGATCAGGCCGGCCGCGCTGGTAAGCCAGTCCTCGTACGCCCTGCCGACGGCGTCCAGGTCCCAGGCGCGGGCGAGCAGGTTCCGCGCGTCGCCCTCGTAGGCCGCGTCGAACCGGTGGCCGGGGATTCGCAGCGCGTCGAGCTCCGGCGACGGCCGCGGCCCGATCCAGGTGGTTTCGGACAGCGGCGCGTACCCGAGGAAGGCGAGGTCGGAGCGGAGACGCTCGCGCCGCGCCCGGTCCCTGACCGGTTCGAGCACCAGGACGTGCCACCGCCCGTCCCAGGGGGTGTCGCCCCCGCGGTACACCCGGGCCGCGGCGTCGTCGAGCCTGCGCTCGCACTTCGGCGTGACGGCGTACCCCGGTCCCTGCGGGAGCCGTACGGGATCGAGCCAACCCTGCCGGACCATGCGGGAGATCGCGGTCCGCACGGCCGGCGCCGCGATGCCGAGCGGCGCGAGCAGCCGTACGAGCGCGGCCACGGAGGCGCGGCCGCCACGGGTGCGGAGGTGGTCCCCATAGAGATCGAAAAGCGCGGCTCGGGCGTTCACGCCACCCAGTGTGGGGTCACGTCCCGCCCTCCGACAACGCGCGCGGTGCGTGCATTGATCCACCTACCGGGGCCGGGCCGTTACCTTTTTGAGCTCCGAGGCGGGATAATAGAACATCACAGAAACGTGAATACGCCGGTTACCCCCTGGGGCGGCCGACAAGGCGGGAAGGGATACACGCATGGCGGCGATGAAGCCGCGGACCGGTGACGGTCCGCTGGAGGTCACCAAGGAAGGGCGGGGCATCGTCATGCGGGTCCCTCTGGAGGGTGGCGGCCGACTCGTCGTGGAGCTCTCGGCGGACGAGGCCAGCGCCCTCGGCGACGCGCTGAAGAAGGTCGTCGGCTGATCATCCGGCCGGCTTGTTGATCCACGGCCCTGGCGGCGGGTCCCTCCGCGCCGGGGCCGCCCTGTTGGAGGTGGACGTGCCCATCGAGACCACGCCGGTCCTCTCCGGCCCCCGCACCGCCGGGCCCGCGCCGGAGGCGGACCTCGTGGCCGTGCCCTTCGGCCCCGGCCCGACCCTGCCCGCCACGCCCTGGGCGGAGCTGCCGGTGCCGGCGGACGCGCTGCTCGCGCAGTACGAGGCCAAGGGCGAGCCCGGCGAGGTCGTCGAGGCGACCGCCCCGCGGGAGGGCGGGCTGCGGCGCGTCCTGTTGTACGGCGTCGGCGACGGTTCGCCCGGCGCGCTGCGCAGGGCCGGGGCGGCCGTCGCGAGACGGGCCAGGCGCAAGGCGTCGCTGTCGGTCGTGGTCCCCGCCTCCGAGGGAGCCACGGCGCCCCTGGTGGAGGGGGCGCTGCTGGCGTCGTACTCGTTCACCATCGGCGACGGCCGCGCGGGGAAGCCGGTGCGGGAGATCGTCTTCGTCGGCGGCGACGAGCGGGAGCTGCGGCGGGGCGAGGCGCTCGCGCGGGCCACCGCGCTCGCCCGCGACCTCGTCAACACCCCCGCCAGCGTGAAGACCCCCGCCTGGCTCGCGGACCGGGCGGCGGAGGTGGCGGCCGGCGCCGGCCTGGACGTGCGCGTCTGGGCGGGGCCCGAGCTCGACGAGTTCGGCGGCATCCGGGCCGTCGGCCAGGGGTCGGTGAACCCGCCGCGCCTCGTCCGGCTCTCCTACACGCCGGAGAACCCGCGCGCCCACGTGGTGCTCGCCGGGAAGGGCATCACGTTCGACTCCGGCGGTCTGTCCCTGAAGCCCACCGAGGGCATGAAGACGATGAAGACCGACATGGCCGGCGGCGCCGCCGTCATCGCCGCGATGAGCGCGCTGGCGGACTTCGAGGTGCCGGTGCGGGTGACCGGGCTCGTGGCCTGCGCCGAGAACTCCATCTCCGGCTCCGCGCAGCGCCCCGGCGACGTCATCAGGCAGTACGGCGGGCGGACGGTCGAGGTGCTGAACACCGACGCGGAGGGCCGCCTGGTGCTGGCCGACGCGCTGGCGTACGCGGACGCTGAGCTCGACCCCGACGTCGTCATCGACGTCGCCACCCTGACCGGCGCGGCCAAGATCGCCCTCGGCCCGGCGATCGCGGCCCTCTACTCGACCGACGAGGAGCTGGCCGCGGGCCTGACCGGCGCGGGGGAGGCCACCGGGGAGCGCCTCTGGCGGATGCCGCTGATCGACGACTACCGCGCGATGCTCGACTCCGACGTGGCCGACCTGGCGAACGTCGACCGGGCGATGTCGGGGTCGGCGGGGTCGATCCTCGCGGCGCTGTTCCTGCGCGAGTTCGCCGGCGGGCGGCCCTGGGCGCACCTGGACATCGCGGGTCCCGCCCGGGCGGGCTCCGACGAGGGGGAGATCACCAAGGGCGGCACCGGCTTCGGCGTCCGCCTGCTCCTGCGCTACCTGACCGCCTGACGCCGGTTCAGGCGAGCCTGACGGCGGCCAGCAGGCCGGAGCCGAGCGGCAGCATCAGCGGGCGCAGCCGCTCGTCGTTGCGGACGAGCTTGCCCAGCTCGCGGATCGCGACCGTGTCGGGGTCCCGCTGGGTGGGGTCGGCCACCTGGTCGCCGCCGAAGGCGTCGCCGAACACCACGACGCCGCCCTGGCGCAGCAGCCGTACCGACTCGGTGAGGTAGTCGATGTACTCCTGCTTGGCCGCGTCGCAGAAGACCATGTCGTAGCCGCCGTCGGCGAGGCGGGGGAGCACGTCGAGCGCGCGGCCGCCGATCAGCCGGATCCGGCTGCCGGAGAAGCCCGCCTCGGCGAACGTCTGGCGGGCCATGCGCTGGTGCTCCGGCTCCACGTCGACGCTCGTGAGCGTGCCGTCCGGGCGCATCCCGCGCAGCAGCCACAGGCCGGAGACCCCGCAGCCGGTGCCGACCTCCACCACCGAGCGGGCGTTCACCACCGTGGCGAGGAAGCAGAGCGCCGCTCCGCACCCGGGCAGGATCGGGCGCGCTCCGACCTCGATGCCACGCCGGCGCGCGGTCCGCAGGATGTCGTCCTCCGGGACGAACTCCTCCGCGTACTCCAGGCTGGCCGGTGTCGCCATCGGCCTCTCCCTCCCCTGCTTCATCTTGCACGCAGCCTAGGGGAGTCGGCCCGGAACGGGAACTCACGCCACAACGGGGACGTTGCACGCTTTGAACGGTCTTTGTTCAAGGCCGCTCGGCCCACGGTACGCAGGAAGGGGCGAAACCAGGCACTATGGCTGTAGCGACGATCCTGCAGAGAGGAATGCCGGTGGACGAGCACGACCACCAGGCGGAGACTTCGGTGTCCGACTGGACGCCTCCCACATGGGAGGAGGTCGTCAGAACGCATTCCGCACGCGTCTACCGGCTGGCCTATCGGCTGACGGGCAACGTCCACGACGCCGAGGACCTCACGCAGGAGGTCTTCGTCCGGGTGTTCCGATCCCTGTCGAGCTACACCCCCGGCACGTTCGAGGGGTGGCTGCACCGGATCACCACGAACCTCTTCCTCGACATGGCGCGGCGCAGGCAGCGCATCCGTTTCGAGGGACTGGCGGACGACGCCGCCGAGCGGCTGCACGGCCGCGAGCCGTCCCCGGCGCAGGCGTACGACGACGCGCACATGGAGCCCGACATCCAGGCCGCGCTCGACGCCCTGGCGCCGGAGTTCCGGGCGGCCGTGGTGCTGTGCGACATCGAGGGCCTGTCCTACGAGGAGATCGCGAGGACTCTCGACGTGAAACTCGGCACGGTGCGCAGCCGCATCCACCGCGGCCGCGCGCAACTGCGGGAGGCACTCGACCACCGGGCGCCCTCGGCGAACCGGAACGGCGACCAAACCCCCCCTTCATTCAGCAGGGAGGGACTGTGAGTCATCTTGGCGAGCGCGTCTCCGCGCTCATCGACGGCGAACTCAGTCACAACGAGCGGGAACGCGCGCTGGCGCACCTCACCTTCTGCGCGGACTGCCGCGCGGAGGTCGACGCGCTGCGGGCGCTGAAGACCCGCCTGCGGTCCATGGATCCGCCCGCCATGCCGGCGGACCTCACGATGTCGCTCCTGCGCATGGCGGAGCCGGGAGGGCCGTTGCCGCCGCGGATGCGGCCCTTTCCCGACCATCCGGCCTTCGGCCGGCTTCCCGGCATGCACGCCGCGGGGCCGATGGACAACCGGCCCCGGCGCCGGGACGACGGACGATCGGGGCCCGGGCGGCCCGGCAGGGCCAGACGCGCGGGATACGTGGCCGTGGGAATGGCCTCCGCGGCCGTCGCCCTCGGCACCATGCTCATGGCCGGCGGATCGAGCGCCACTCCCAGCCAGACCCCCGGGCAGATGTTCGTTCATCCCGCCCCGAACAAGGCGCCGGTGGTGAGCGTGTCGCCCAGTCCGTCGCAGAGCGTGACCAGGGGTCTTTCGCGCTGACCGGGGGAGACGGCATACGATCGGACACCGCAGCCGTTTGGGTGCGGGAAGTGCGCTCGTGTGCGAGGAGTCACTGTCGCGATGACCGACAACACGCGTTCCCACGGCGCGTCGGACCGGCCCGAGTTCCTGCCCGCCGGACATGAGGCGCCCCAGGAGCCGTCCCACGACTCCTGGGGCGCCCGGTGGGCGCCCCCGCCGGGGGTCCCCCGGCAGCCGTACTTCACGGAGACGGCCTTCACGGAGGCGGCGCCGGAGCCCCGCGGGCCCAACCTCGCGCTGTTCACGGCGCTGGCCGTGGTGATCGCGCTCGTGGCGGGCGGGGTGGCGAGCTGGGGGACGTTCCTGCTGACCCGCCCCACCTCCGGGATCGACCCCGGCTACACGCTGAGCGGGCCGTCGTCCCTCCCCACGGCACGGCCGCCCGGGTCGGTCGCGGGGGTGGCCGCCAAGGTCCTGCCCAGCGTGGTCTCGCTGGAGGTGAAGGGCAACAGCGAGGCCGGCACCGGGTCGGGCTTCGTCATCAAGGGCGGTTACGTCGTCACCAACAACCACGTCGTGGCCGTCTCGGGCCAGGTGGGCAACATCCGCGTGCGCTACAACGACGGCACCTCCGCCGCGGCGCGGGTCGTGGGCCGCGACCCGAACTCCGACATCGCGGTGGTCAAGCCCGACGGGACCGTCAGGGCGCCGGAGCTCGCCCTCGGGAACTCCGACGGGGCGGTCGTCGGCGACCCGGTCATCGCCGTCGGCTCGCCCCTCGGCCTGACCGGCACCGTCACCACCGGGATCATCAGCTCGCTCAACCGTCCCGTCGAAGCCGGCGGCAGCACCGGGTCCGACTACGCGCTGATCAACGCGATCCAGACCGACGCCGCGATCAACCCGGGCAACTCCGGCGGCCCGCTGGTGAACACGGCGGGGGAGGTGATCGGCGTGAACTCGGCGATCGCCACGGTCGGCGGCGGCTCGCTGCTCGGCCAGCAGTCCGGCAGCATCGGCCTCGGCTTCGCGATCCCGGTCAACCAGGTGCGCCGGATCGCCCAGGAGCTGATCACCACCGGGGCCGCCCGCACCTCCCGGATCGGCATCACCATCGACCAGAACTATCAGGGCGAGGGGGTGCGGATCGCCACGGAGACCGAGGGCGGCGCCGTGCCGGTCACTCCCGGCGGGCCCGCGGCGAAGGCGGGCCTGCGGGCCGGCGACGTCATCCTGGAGGTCGACGGCCGGCCGGTGAGCGACAGCCGCGAACTGGTCGTCACCATCCGCAGCAAGGCACCCGGCGACCAGGTCCGCCTGCGGTTCCGGCACGACGGCGAGGTGCGGACCGCCACCGTCACGGTCGGCGCGGCACCCGTCCCCAGCGCCGCCCCGTCCTGACCGCCCCGTCCTGATCCTGCGGCTGGTCCTGCCGGGACGCCCCCGTCCCCAGCGCGGGGGCGTGGGCATTAGTCTGAAACCAGTCGTACTTGCTGGAGGAGATCGCCATGTTCGGACTCGGCTGGGCGGAGGCCCTGGCGCTCGTGGTGATCGCCTTGCTCGTCTTCGGCCCGGACAAGCTGCCCCAGGCCGCCCAGCAGGCGGGCCGCACGCTGCGGCAGCTCCGTCAGATGGCCAACAACGCCAAGTCGGACCTGCAGGCCAACATGGGTCCCGAGTTCGCCAACTTCGACCCGGCCGACCTCAACCCCAAGAACTTCGTGCGCAAGCACCTGCTCGACGACCTCGAGAAGGACTGGAACGACTCCGGGCACACGGACCACGGGCCGGACTCCCCGACGCCCGAGCTGCCCGAGCTGGGCGTCGGGGAGATCCCGCCTTACGACAACGAGGCGACCTGACCGCTCTAGTGCTTGACCGGTGAGATGTCGAGCTTCAGGCCCTTGAGGCCGGTCGGCTTGCGGCCGAGCCCGGCCGCGATCCGGCGCAGCTCGGCGGCCGCCGGGGCGTCGGGGTCGGTCAGCACGAGCGGCTTGCCCTCGTCGCCGCCCTCCCGCAGCCGCATGTCGATCGGCACCTGACCGAGCAGCGGCACCCGCGAGCCCAGCGTGCGGGTCAGCGCGTCGGCCACGGACTGGCCGCCGCCCTCGCCGAACACGGAGATGCGCTCGTCGCAGTGGGGGCAGGGCAGCCACGCCATGTTCTCGATGACGCCGGCGATCTGCTGGTGGGTCTGGGCGGCGATCGACCCGGCGCGCTCGGCCACCTCGGCGGCGGCCTGCTGCGGGGTCGTCACGACCAGGATCTCCGCCGTGGGCAGGCGCTGGGCGACCGAGATCGCGATGTCGCCGGTGCCCGGCGGCAGGTCCATCAGCAGGACGTCGAGGTCGCCCCAGAAGACGTCGGTCAGGAACTGGTACAGCGCGCGGTCGAGCATCGGGCCGCGCCAGACCACCGGGGTGTTGCCCTCGGGCTTGAACATGCCGACCGAGATGACCTTGATGTCATGCGCCACCGGCGGCATGATCATGTCCTCGACCTTGGTGGGCTTCTCGCTCACACCGAGCATGCGCGGCACCGAGTGGCCGTAGATGTCGGCGTCGACGACGCCGACCTTCAGGCCCTGGGAGGCCATCGCGGCGGCGAGGTTCACCGTGACCGACGACTTGCCGACGCCGCCCTTGCCGCTGGCGACGGCGAAGACGCGGGTCAGCGAACCGGGCTTGGAGAAGGGGATCTCCTTCTCCGGCCCGCGGTCGCCGCGCAGCTTCGTCTGCAGCTCCTTGCGCTGCTCGGCGCTCATCACGTCCATGTCGACGTGGACGCGCGACACGCCATCGAGCCGGGAGACGGCGCCGGTGATGTCGCGGGTGATGGTGTCCTTCAGCGGACAGCCGGCGACGGTCAGGTACACGCCGACGCGCACCACCCCGTCGGGAGAGATGTCGACGCTCTTGACCATGCCGAGCTCGGTGATCGGCCGGCGGATCTCCGGGTCGTTCACCGTGGCGAGCGCGGCCGTGACCTGTTCAGGGGATGGTGCCATGAATCCATGCTATGGACTCAGCGGGGATCCTCCGAACCCGCCCCGCACGATCTCGCCGGTTCGCCGCCCAGCTCCTCCTGGAGGCGCTGGAGCTCCGACCGGATGTAGTCGCGCGTGGCCACCTCGCCGATCGCCATGCGCAGGGCGGCGATCTCCCGGGTGAGGTACTCGATCTCGGCCTGGTTCCGCTCGGCCGACGTCTTGTCCTGCTCGTACTGGACGCGGTCGCGGTCGGCCTGCCGGTTCTGGGCCAGCAGGATCAGCGGCGCGGCGTACGACGCCTGGAGGGAGAGCATGAGCGTGAGGAAGATGAACGGGTACGGGTCGAACGTGACCGGCGCGAACAGGTTCCACAGCAGCCACACCGCGACGAACACGGTCATGTAGACGATGAAGCGGGCGGTGCCGAGGAACCGCGCGAACCGTTCGGAGAACCTGCCGAACGCCTCGGGGTCGTAGTAGAGCCGCACGCGGTAGCCGATCTCGCGCGGCTGGTCGAGGCGTTCTGTCATGGTCGTTCCCGCCAGTCGTCCGGCAGCATGTGGTCCAGCACGTCGTCGACGGTCACGGCGCCGAGCAGGCGCCCCAGCTCGTCCACGACGGGGACCGCGACCAGGTTGTACGTCGCGAGGTACGCCGCCACCTCGGACACCGTGAACTCCGGCCTGATCGGGTCCACGGTGATGTCTATCACGCTGCCGAGCAGCGTCGACGGCGGCTCCCGCAGCAGGCGCTGGAAGTGCGCCACGCCCAGGAAGCGCCCGGTGGGCGTCTCGCTCGGCGGCCGGGCGACGTACACCTGGGCGGCGATGGCCGGCGTCTGCTCCTGCTGCCGGATGTGCGCGAGGGCCTCGGCCACCGTCGCGGTCGGGGGCAGGACGACCGGCTCGGTCGTCATCATGCCTCCGGCCGTGTCCTCGCGGTAGCTCAGCAGCCGCCGCACCGGGGCGGCCTCCTCGGGCATCATGAGGCGCAGCAGGCCCTCGGCCTGCTCGGCGGGCAGTTCCTGGAGCAGGTCGGCCGCGTCGTCCGGGCCCATCTCCTCCAGCACGTCGGCGGCCCGGTCCCGGTGCAGCCGGCTCAGCACGAGCACCTGGTCGCGCTCGGGCAGCTCCTCCAGGACGTCGGCGAGGCGGTCGTCGTCCAGCGCGGCGGCCACCTCGGCCATCCGCTCGCCGGGCAGCTCGTGCAGCATGTTCGCCAGGTCGGCCGGGCGCAGCGCCTCGAAGGCGGCGAGCAGGTTGGCCGCGCCCTGGTCCTTCTGGACCCCGGCGAAGCCGGAGACGTCTCCCCAGTCGACGATCAGCGTCTCGCCCCTGCGGCGCGACCCCCGCCGTACGGCGACCTTCGCGATCAGCCAGTCGGAGGGGCGGGTCCGCTCCATCGCGAGGTCCTGCACGGTGACCCGCTCGCCGCGGTACTCGACGCTGCGGTCGAGCATCTCGCCGATGGCCAGCGTCTCGGTGTCCCGGCACTCGAACCTGCGCATGTTGAGCTTGCCGGTGAAGATGACGGCGCGGGCCTCGATGGAGGTGATCCTGGTGACCGGCAGGAAGACCCGGCGGCGCGGCTGCACCTCGACGACGAAGCCGTGGACCCGGGGGAGCAGCGGCCCCCGCAGCGAGACGACGACGTCCCGGATCCGGCCGATCTGGTCGCCGGCCGGGTCGAAGACCGCCACCCCCGCCAGGCGGGCCACGAAGATCCGATCCACCCTGCCAGGTTACGCAAGGATGCGGGCCGGTCCGTGTTGTGACAGGATCAAAGCCTTTTATTGGTGATTACATGGGCAGGTGGCGATGAGGGCGGTCAGCCTGGCGATCGCGGGCGTATCGGCCTTCTGTTTCGGGTTCTCCGGCCCGATGGCGAAGATCCTCGGTATGGCGGGGCTCACGCCGCTGGAGGCCGTGTGGGTCCGCATGGCGGGGGCGGGGGTGCTCCTGCTGCTGGTGCTGGCCGTCTTCAGGCCGCGGGCGCTGCGCATCCCCCGCGACCGCCTGCCGTTCTTCGCGGCGTACTCGGTGATCGCGGTCGCTGCCGTGCAGGGCCTGTTCTTCGTCGCCATCACGCGCCTGCCGGTCGGCGTCGCGCTGCTGCTGGAGTACACCTCTCCGGTGCTGGTGGTCCTGTGGGTGAGGTTCGTACGGAGGGTCCGGCTGCCGCGCTCGGCCTACCTGGGAGCCCTGGTCGCGGTCGCCGGCCTGGCGATCGTCGTCCAGGTCTGGGAGGGTCTGCGCCTGGACGCGCTCGGGCTGCTGCTGGGCCTGCTGGCCGCGGCCTGCTGCGCCGGATATTTCCTGATGAGCGATTCGTTCGGCGACGACGTGGACACGCTGGGCCTGATCGGCTGGGGCATGCTCGGCTCGGCGGTGGTGCTGCTGCCCGTCTCGCGGCCGTGGCAGATCGACTGGGCGGCGTTCACCCGCACGGCCGAGGTCTCCGGGCACACCGTGCCGGTCGCCGCGGCCGGCTTCTGGATGATCGTGGTGGCCACCGTGGTGGCGTACACGACGGGGGTCACCGCCGTACGGCGCCTGTCGGCGGCGGTCGGGGCGACGGTCGCGTCGGTGGAGGTCCTCGCCGGCGCGCTGATCGCCTGGGTGCTGCTCGGCGAGCACCTCGGCGCGGCCCAGATCACCGGGGGCGCGATCGTGCTCGCCGGCGCGTTGTTCGCCCAGTCGGCGACCACGCGGATCGGCGCCGCGCACCACGCCCCCGAGGCGCCGCAGGCCGTACGCGTGTAAGGGGGGCGGGTAAGGGGGTGCGGGTTCAGGGGGCGCGGGCCGTGCCGCGGCGGCCTTCCGCCCACCGGATCTCGCTACGGTAGGGCCATGCGCGCGCGACGTTCCTGCCTGGCGGTGCCCGGCAGCAACCCTCGATTCCTGGAGAAGGCCCAGGGCCTGGGCGCCGACGAGGTCTTCCTCGATCTGGAGGACTCCGTCGCCCCCGGCGCGAAGGAGGAGGCGCGCCGCAACGTGGTCGCCGCCCTGCGGCAGGGCGACTGGACGGGCAAGACGGTCGTCGTCCGGGTCAACGACCTCACCACCCAGTGGACCTACCGGGACGTCGTCGAGGTGGTCGAGGGCGCCGGTGACAGGCTCGACTGCCTGATGCTGCCGAAGGTCCGGGACGCCTCGCACGTGGCCTGGCTCGACACCCTGCTCGGCCAGATCGAGCGGGCCGTCGGGCTGCCCGAGGGCCGCATCGGCGTCGAGGCCCAGATCGAGGACGCCCGGGGGCTCGTCGAGATCGACGACATCGCCCGGTCCTCGCCCCGGCTGGAGACCCTGGTCTTCGGCCCGGCCGACTTCATGGCCTCCATCGGCATGCGGACGCTGGTCGTCGGGGAGCAGCCCCCCGGATACGACGAGGGGGACGCCTACCACTACATCCTCATGCGCATCCTGATGGCCGCCCGCGCGTACGGCCTGCAGGCCGTGGACGGGCCGTACCTCCAGATCCGCGACCTGGACGGCTTCCGGCGGTCGGCGAGGCGGTCGGCGGCGCTGGGCTTCGACGGCAAGTGGGTGCTGCACCCCTCGCAGGTCGAGGCGGCCAACGAGGTCTTCTCCCCGTCCCAGGAGGACTACGACCACGCCGAACTGATCCTCGACGCGTACGAGTACTACACGACGGTCGAGAAGCGGGGCGCGGTGATGCTGGGCGACGAGATGATCGACGAGGCGTCGCGGAAGATGGCGCTGGTGGTCTCGGCCCGCGGCCGCGCCGCCGGGCTCGCCCGCACGAGCGCCTTCACCCCGCCCTCCTGAAGCCCTCCCGAAGCCCTCCCGAAGGCCCGCCTGAAGGCCCGCCTGAAGCGGGCGTACGAGGGCCGCGAAGAATGGACACATGAGCGAGACACAGCCGGATCCGCGCCGGCTTCCCGCGGTCTACCTGGCTCCCGGGCCCTACGCGGGCGGGACCGCGTGGCCGGCCGGCCCGCCGCCGGGATGGCACCCCGGCCGGTACCCGCGCGGGCCCCAGTGGGGGGACGCCGCCTGGGGAAGCTCTCCCTGGGGAGGCCCTGCTGCATGGGGAGGCCCTGCCGCATGGGGAGGCCCTGTCTGGGGAGGCGCTGCATGGGGGCCGCCCGCGCGGACGCGCTGGGACGTCCCGCCGCCGCCCGGCACGCCGTACGACCAGATGGCGCGCACGGTCCTGAACCGCTGGTGGCGGCCCATCGTGGGCACCCTGGCGATCGTGGCGACCTTCGTGGTGATCTCCATCGGGGCGGGGCTGGTGGCCTACCTCGTCTCCCTGGTGACCCGGGTGCCGATGACGGGGTCGGGACCCCGGCTGTTCGCCGATCCCGTGCTCGACCTCGGGTTCCAGCTGGGCGTCATCGCGTTGCTGCTCCCCCTGGTGCTCGGCGCGGCGTGGGTGTTCCAGCGGAGGCCGCCCGGATCGCTCTCCTCGGTGGCCCTGCGCCTGCGGTGGAGGTGGCTGGCGGCCTGCCTGCTGGTCGCTGTGGTGTCGGTCGTGCTCGGGCAGGCCGCCGAGGCCGGGATGCTGCTGTCGGCCGGAGTGGGTCCGGGGTACGGCTGGGCGGGCTGGGGGGCGTTCCTCCCGGCCCTGATCGTCATCCTGCTGCTCGTGCCGTTCCAGGCGGCGGCCGAGGAGTACGCCTACCGGGGCTGGATCATCCAGGGGCTGGGGGCGTACTTCCGCAGTCCGTGGCCGGCGATTCTGCTGGGCGCGGTGGCCTTCGCCGCCTCGCACGGCTACACGGGCTGGGGGATCGTCTACGTCTTCGTGTTCGGCGTGCTCATGGGGTGGCTCGCGGTCCGCACCGGCGGGCTGGAGGCGCCGATCGCCCTGCACGCCTCGAACAACGTCGTGGCGTTCGGGCTCGTGGCCGCCTCCGGCGACATGAACGGCGCCCTGGAGCAGGGTGCGGTCCCGTGGCAGGCTCTGATCGGATCGGCCGTCCAGTTCGCGGTTTTCGGGTTTGGTGTCCTAATAATCGCCCGAAAGTGGGCAATTCAGACTCTCTCCCGATAAATCTCACTAGAGAGGTATGGTCCCCGGGGCTTTCCCGTGTTGCTCTGGATTCGTGATGGGGTATCACTGTGATCGCTTTGCCGTAATAGAGGTGGAACGGTCCGGATTGACCTCTCCGGGGAGGAGGTACTGAGCGTGGCCTCGGGCCCCGACGAACGTGACCGCCGGCGTACGCCCGGTGAGCAGGAGACGCCCGCGCCCCCTCCGGAGCTGCATCACCGGCCGCCGGGTCCCTCCCCGTGGGCACTGCCCCCCTTCGCCGCCCCCGTACCCGAGGACGCCTTACCCGAGGAGCCCTTGTCCGGGGACGTCCTGTCCGGGGACGACGAGGACACCCGGCCCTACCGCAAATTCGGCGACCCGCAGCCACGCCCCGAACCCCAGGCAGGGCCTCAAGCAGGGCCTCAAGCAGGGCCTCAAGCGGGGTCGCAGGCAGGGTCTCAGGGCGAGGCGCACGACTGGGCGCCGCGGCCGGAGGCGGAGGACCCGCCCCACTTATCCGGCGGCCATCCGCACCGGACCGGCCGCAGGCCCTACTCGGCCCCGTACGGCGCCGCCGCGGACACCGCAGCCACAGACACCGGAGCCACAGACACCGGAGCCACAGACACCGGAGCCACCGGCCCACCGGGCTCCCCTCAGGACTCCACCACCTGGCACGGCGAGGGTGCCAGGTCGACCGGACCGTCGGAGGCCGGACCGTCGGAGGCCGGACCGCTGGAGGAAGGGGGCCGGCGGCGGCGCGTCGTGGACCGGCCGGACAAGCTGGTCGCCTCGGGCCCGCCCCGGCAGCGCCGGGCGCAGATCCCGCGTGAGAACCCCGACGGCCCCGGGGCCCCCGAGATCGACACTCCTCCGTCCGGCCCGCTGCGTCCCCCGGCTGGACAGGAGACGGCGGGACAGGAGCACGTGTGGGCGCACACGCCCCCCGAGCCCGCCTCACGCCACGGCCACGGACACGGCGACGATCCGGACACAGACGACCGGGAGCCAGGTGAGCCGGAGACAGCCGAGCCGGGCATCCGGATGAGCCCGGAGATCCCCGTCGAGCCGGAGCCCGGGCCGGAGTTCGACCCTGAGTCCGGCCCTGAGTTCGGCCCTGAGTTCGGGCCGGAGCCCGGGTCACGGCCCGGACCCGAGGCCGGGCCGGTCGAGCGCATCGGCCGCCCGCCGGGCGGCCGCCCGGCCCGGCACGACGTGCTCGTGGCCGTCGGGCCGCCGAGACCGGGCGGAGGGCGCCACCACAGGCGGGTGCTGCCGGGCCGCGGCTCGCCGGTCCGGGGGCTGCCCCGGCTCGTCACGCCGCTGGTCGTCGCGGCGGTCCTCGTCGTGGCGGCGGTGCTGGGCGTGGCGGTGGTGAAGTGGTCCAGGGGCCCGGCCACGACCGGGCTGCGGCTCGCCGCGGGCGACGGCCAGTCGGGCGACACCGCCTTCGCCGCGCCGGGCCTGCCGGGCAACGGCTCCAGCCAGGTGCTCAACGCGTTCGCCTCGGCGGGCTCGACCGTCGTGGCGGCGGGCAGCGACATGACCGGGGCGTTCGCCCGGCCGCTGTTCCTCGTCTCCGCCGACGGCGGCGCGCACTGGCAGCTGGGCCGGGTCGCGGGAGCTCCGGGCTACGAGACCGCGGCGGCGGCCGTGGGCCGGGTCGCGGGCGGCGACGGCCGCTGGCTCGCGGTCGGCACCGACGCGCCGGGCCCCGCGGGCCCCGCCGCGCGCGGCATGTGGGTCTCCTCCGACGGCCGTTCCTGGACCGCGGTCGACCCGCTCCGGCTGACCGCCTTCTGGAGCCAGGACAGGATCACCGACGTGGCGCGGACCGCGACCGGCTTCCTGGCCGTGGGCGCGACGACCCTGCGCGACGGCACGGCGGGCCCGGTGGCCTGGGTGTCGGCCGACGGCACCGGCTGGACCCGGGTGGACACCGAACAGATCGGCACGCCCGACAAGGTCCGCGGCATGCGGGCGGTGGCGGCGCGCGGCGACCGGGTGGTGGCGCTCGCCGACCCCGGCTCCGGCGACACGGTCTCGGTCATCCTGCGATCCGACGACGGCGGCCGCACCTGGCTGCGTACGGCCGCGGCGATCTCCGACGTACGGCCCGAGCCGGGCGCGCTCGCCGCCGCGGAGAAGGGCTTCGTGCTCGTGCCCACCCGGCAGCGGGACGCCGGCGGCGAGGTGCGGGTGTACTGCTCGCCCGAGGGCGCCGCCTGGACGCAGTGCGGCGCCATCGGGCCGCTCGGCGCGCAGGGCACGGGCGTACGCGGCCTCGCCTCGTCGGCGGCGGGGATCGCGGCGGTCGCCGAGTCGGCCTGGGAGCGGTACGCCGTCTACACCAGCCGGGACGGGCGCGAGTGGACCAAGAGCGCCGACCTCGGCGAGATCCCCGGCACGGTGCGGGGGCTCGCCATCACCGACGGCGGCACGCTGGTCGCGGGCGGCGACAAGCGGGGCCCCGGCGACGTGGAGAACCTGCCGGTGCTGATCACGGCGGGGAAGGGCGAGGCGGCCCACCCCGTGCCGCTCAAGGAGATCGGCGGACTCAACCGGCTGGCCAGGGAGACGGCGGACCTCGCCGCGGCCGGCGGCACGTTCGTGGCGGTGGGCTCGGCCAACGGCGACGCCGCCATCTGGACGAGTGGCAACAACGGGGCGAACTGGAAGGACGCGGGCTTCCCCGACCTGCTCGGCGGCCCCGGGCGGCAGGCCCTCGGCGGCGTGGCGCACGGCCCGAAGGGGTGGCTCGCCGTGGGCGGCACGATGACCGACCCCGCCGTGACCCGGCCGCTGCTGGTCACCTCGGCGGACGGCAGGTCCTGGCGGCCTGGCCCGCCGATCGAGGTGCCCCCGGGCCACTTCCTGCTCGCGCCCCGCGTGGTCGCCGCGGGGGAGAAGGGCTACGTCCTCGCCGGTGAGGACCGGAGTGCGGCGGGGGTGGTCGCCGCCCTGTGGTTCAGCCCGGACCTCAGGCGGATCACCCGCTCGGCGGCCGGCAGCCTGCCCGCGGGCGGGGTCAACGTGCGCCTGTCCGGGGTCACGGCGACGCCCCACGGGTTCATGGCGGTCGGCGGTTCGGGCTCGGCCGACCGCGAGTCGGGGGTGGTCTGGGTCTCCTCCGACGGGCTCAACTGGACCGCGCGCGGCAGGGTCCTGCCGCCGGACGCCACCTCGGCCGGGCTGCGCCACGTGGTCGCGACGAAGGCCGGGGTCGTCGCGGTGGGCGTCGCCGTGACCGAGGACGGCCCCCGCCCGTTCTCCGCCGTGTCCACCGACGACGGCGAGCACTGGGAGTACGCCATGCTGCCCGCCGAGGCGGACGCCTCGGTCCTCGACCTGACCGCGACCGCGAAGGGCGTCGTGGCGGTGGGATCGCACCGCTCCGCCGAGGCGGACGGCGAGGGGGACAGCACCGCCTGGATCTCCGAGGACGGCCTGGACTGGTCGCGGCACACGCTCACCCAGGACGGCCTGGGCGGGCGGGGCGCCCAGTGGCTCGGCGCGGTGGCCGTCTCCGGCAGCCGGGTCGTGGCCGTCGGCAGGTCCACCGACTACGCCGACGACCACCTGACGATCTGGCGCAGCACGGTCACGGACCGGTGATCCTGGAGACGACCCCCCATTCGGCCAGGGCGCCGGCGAGGCCGTCGGTCAGCGGGAGGCCGGCCAGGTCGGCCGGCGCCCACCAGCGGGCGTCGGCGGCGTCGTCCCCGGCCACCGGCGTCCCCGAGGCCGTTCCCGAGGGTGTCGCCACGTAGTCGTGGATCTCGTACGTCACGCCGCCGGGGCCGGGCCGCAGCACGGTCCCGGCGAGCCGTACGACGGCGACGTCGAGGCCGGTCTCCTCGCGCAGTTCGCGGCGCACCGCCTGCTCGTCGGTCTCGCCGGGCTCGACCCTGCCGCCGGGCAGCGACCACAGCCCCTCGCCGGGCGGGCGGCCCCGGCGCACGAGCAGGAGCCGCCCGTCCGGATCGGTGACGATCGCCCCGACGCATCTGACGCGCTTTCCAAGACCAAGATGTCGCACAACACCAAGATTACGACTAGATAACGGACAGGCTCTTGACTGATGGACATCACCGAAGCACCGTGAATATTTGTGAGAACCGCGCCAACCTGCCCGCGGTGCTTCGGGCCGCTGCACGAACCGAACGTCTGGTCGAGCTCATGGCGATGCGCCGCCCACGGCGACGTCCTGCCGTTCCAGCCGCCCCACCGGCCCTCTCAGCCCGCGCTCGACGCTATGTGCGAGGCCGCCCGGGTTCCCGTGTGGCTTCCGTGGCCGCTCCCCACGGGGTGGCTGGTGACCGGCTTCGCCGAGGTGGGCGATGAACGGACCGGTGCGAGGGCGAGCGTCGTCGCGCTGACCGGCCCCTCGATCACCCACGGGCCCGCCGACATGCTGATCGTCGCCGAGGAGCCCGGGATCGGCCTCGGGGCCGCGTACGCAGGGCTGCCCGGGCCCGATCCCGGCTCCGGCTTCGACGCCGGCCCGCCGCACGCGAAGATCGACGTACGCGGCCACCCGACGGCGCTGTGGTGCGCGGGGCCGGGCGTGCCGGACGACCGTGCCGCCTATGTCGGGGAGGCCCTCGGCAACTGGCTGTGGACGGTCGCCTGGCCGGCCGAGGCCGGTTGTTTCATCGCGCTGGCCGATCTCTCGCTGCGTGACCTGCGCGACCAGGACCAGGCGGTGGCTCCGCCCTTCGGCGCCCTCTCGCCGAGACTGGACGGGGATGCGCGGTAAAGCCGGTCCGAAGCGCCGGGGATAGTAAGGTTCTGAGCCGTGACAGCGCGTATCGAACGAGTGGTGACCTCGGGCCTCGTGGACATCGAGGGCGACGAGCACAAGGTCGAGAACAACACCTGGATCCTGGGTGACGACGACGAGGTGATCGTCATCGACCCGGCACGGGACGCCGAGAAGATCCTGGAGAAGGTCGGCGACCGCGAGGTCCTCGCCGTCATCTGCACCCACGGGCTGCCCGACCACGTGGGCGCCGCGATCGAGGTGGCGGCCAGGGACGAGGCGGTGATCGCCGTCCACGCCAAGGACAGGCGCCTG
The DNA here is from genome assembly GCF_014161415.1 of Microbispora sp. H10885. Lineage (NCBI taxonomy): Bacteria > Bacillati > Actinomycetota > Actinomycetes > Streptosporangiales > Streptosporangiaceae > Microbispora > Microbispora sp. H10885. The sequence continues at coordinate 101,061 of NZ_JABBWY010000014.1, forward strand.
TGGCGGCAGACCTGGGAGGAGACCTGGCCCGACATCGAGATGGAGGACGAGGGACTGTTCTCCGTGGCCGACGTCGAGCTTGAGGTGCTCGCCACCCCGGGCGTGACCGCGGGCGGCGTCTCGCTCTACTGCGAGGAGCTCGCGGCGGTCTTCACCGGGAAGACCCTGCTCATGGACGGGCCGGGCAAGCTCGGCGGGGAGTATCCCGCCCTGGCCGACCAGCTCACCTCCATCGGCGAGCGGCTGTTCACGCTGCCGCACGAGACGAGGGTGCTGCCCGCGCACGGCGAGGAGGGCAGGATCGGCGACCTGGAGCCCGAGTTCGACCGCTGGCTGTCGGGGTCGCTCACCGGCGCCGAGGAGGCCGAGCCGATCTCGCCGCTGGTGGACGGCACCGGCGCGTCCGGCATCACGCTGAACCGCGACGAGTAGTGCCGTGGAGCAGCTCGGCCTCGAGGGCATGCCGAGGCGGCTCTACACCTGCACTCCGTCACGCCTGAACACCTGGCTCGACTGCCGGCGCCGCTACCGCTTCGCCTACCTCGACCGGCCGGCCCCGCGCAAGGGGCCTCCATGGGCGCACAACAGCGTGGGGGCCTCGGTGCACAACGCGCTGGCCGCGTGGTGGCGGGAGCCGTACGAGCGGCGTACGCCGGTCGTGGCGGCCACCCTGCTGACCGGCGGCTGGATCCGCGAGGGGTTCAGGGACGAGGAGCAGTCGGCGGCCTGGCGGGACCGGGCCCGCGAGATGGTCTCCTCCTACGTCGCGACGCTCGACCCGGCCGACGAGCCGGTGGGCGTCGAGCGGACGGTCGCCACGCGCACGTCCGTGCTCGCCCTGTCCGGCCGGATCGACCGGCTGGACCGGCGTGGGGACGAACTGGTCGTCGTCGACTACAAGACCGGCCGACGCCCGCCGACGCCCGACGACGCCCGGTCCTCGCTCGCGCTCGCCGTCTACGCGATCGCCTCGTCCCGCATGATGCGCCGCCCCTGCCACCGGGTGGAGCTGCATCACCTGCCCACCGGTTCGGTCGCGGAGTGGGAGCACGGCGACGAGTCGCTGGCCCGCCACCTGCGCCGGGCCGAGGAGATCGGCCTGGAGGCGGCGGACGCCGACGACGCCTACCGGGAGTGGGCCGGGCCCTCCTCCCGCGAGAGCGGCCGTACGACGGGCCGCGGGCGGGGCCGTGCGACGGGCGCCGTGCCGGCCCCGAGGCGAGGGGAGGGCGGGTCCGCGGAGGACGGCGCCGCCGTCGCGGTGCCGCCGGAGATCGACGCGTTGTTCCCGCCCGAGCCGGGACCCATCTGCTCGTGGTGCGACTTCCGCGCGCACTGCCCGGAGGGACGGGCCGCCTCCTCCGAACGCCTGCCCTGGGACGGCCTCCCCACGGCCGAGGAGGTCCCCGGCTAGGCTGTGTCTCCGGTCAGCCTCCGGGCGGGGTCGCGGCGGGGTGGCGGCGTGGGTCGGCCAGCCCCCGCAGGCCCTGGCCGACGTCGTACCCGGCCGCGCCGAGGCGCTCCCGGGAGGCCCGCAGCATGGCCCTGGTGCCCTCGCCGAGCACGCGCTGGTGCATCGGGTCGGGAATGGTGTTCATGGTGAGCCGGAACGCCCTCAGCGCCGCCGTGACCGCGATCTCCGGCACCTCCGGCAGCACGCCGTACAGGCGGCGGGCCCAGCGGGGCAGCGTGTAGTAGCAGAGCGCGCCGAACGGGAAGTAGACCGGCCTGGCCGGGGACAGGAACCGCAGATTCTCCGGCAGACGCGGCCAGAGCAGGAACCGGACGGCGGCGGCCGACTCGGGGATGACCCGCAGGACGGGCCGCATCCGGGCGAAGTAGTCGTCCATCTCGCGCATCGTGCCCGGCACGTCCTCCGGGCGCAGCCCGACGTACGCCGCGCTGCGCCGCTGCTCGGTGAGGTAGCGGTCGGCCTGCCGGTCGGTGATCGGGACGCCGGCGCGGCGGACGACCTCCAGGTAGGACGTGACCTCCGCGCAGTGGACCCACAGCAGCAGTTCGGGGTCGTCCACCCGGTGGACCCGGCCCGTGTCGGGGTCGTGGACGCGCAGCGCCCGGTGGATCGCGCGGACCCGCCTGCCGATCCGCTCGGCCTCCTCCGGGCTGCCGTACGTCACGCGGCCCACGAAGTCGGCCGTACGGCGCAGCCGCCCGAAGGGGTCCTCCCGGAAGTCGGAGTTCTGCCACACGCCCCGCATCGCCACCGGATGCAGGGCCTGCAGCATCAGGCCGCGGACGCCGCCCACCCACATGGTCCGGTCGACGTGGACCAGCCACGTCACGGACTCGGGAGGCTGGACGGTCGGACCGCTGACCCCGGTCATGGCCGTCGCGTCAGCCGTGCTGGAGCAGCCGGCTCTCGGCCGCGTTCCAGAACCGGGTCAGGGCGGCGGCGGTGGTCTCGGGCGCCTCGACGGCGGGTGAGTGGAGTGCCCCGGGCACCACGACGCACTCCGCGTCGAGCCGGCGGGCCATCTCGGCCTGCAGCGGCGGCGGCCAGCCGTCGTCGTGCTCGCCGTACAGGACCAGGAGGTCGAGGTCGCACTGGGCGAGCTCGTCGCACCGGTCGGCGGCGCCGAGCACCTCGTGCGCCATGGTCATGAGCCCGGTGGGATGGTTGGCCAGCAGCCGCTTGCGCAGGAACGCCACGATGTCGTCCGGGACGCCCGCCTTCAGCGCCTCCGGCTCCATCCGGTTGGACCACATGTAGTCCAGGCCGTACTCGGGCAGTTCGGCGAGCATCACCCGGCCCATCTGCTCCCGGGGCCCGACGATGCCGGCGGGCCCGGAGCTCATGAGCGTGAGCGAGGCAATCTTGGCGGCGCCGTTCAGCGCGACCTCCCGGGCGACGAGGCCGCCGAAGGAGTGCCCCATGAGGTGCACCGGCTCGCCCTGCCCGACGACCGCGGCGATCGCGTCGACGTCCGCGCCGAGCGCCCCGCAGGTGTACGCCGCCGGGTCGTCGGGGCCGGGCGTCTCGTACTGCCCGCGCATGTCCACGGCGATCACCCGGCGGCCGGCCTGCGCGAGGGTCTGCAGCACGGCGATGAAGTCCTCCTTCGACCCGGTGAAGCCGGGGACGAGGAGGGCGGGCCAGCGCTCGGGGATCCCGCTCACGGGAAGCGCCTCCAGGGCCGCGAACGAGCCCAGCGGCGTCTCGATCTGCTCGCTGCTGACGCCCGGAGGGAGGGTCAGGAACCGTGGCGTGCTCACGAGACCTCCTCCATCTCACCCGGGTTCCCCGGCATGGACCGTCTGCTGAAGGCTCGCTCACTCACGTGGCATCACGATACCCAGCGGGGACTCCGGCGACACCGCCGAAAGATCCAAGCCGGTTGCGGACCGGCCGGGCAGAGAGAGTCCGGGTGTCATGACGCGTGCCTCCTGTCCAGGTCATACCCACTGCGAACGTGGCGGCCCGCCGGGGGGACCGTGCCCACGTGTGAAGGCGCCCACGCGTAAAGGCGCCCACGCGCGAAAGCAGGGAGGGCGCCGGGTGTCCGGCGCTCTCCCTGCCCTGGTGGTCGTGCTCATCGACGAGCGGGCCGCGGCCGGCCCCTCACCCCGTACGGCGCGGGCGAGGCCGGGCCGGGCGGCGCCGCTGCTGGGCCCGCTCGGTCGCGGCGGACGGAGCGGGATCGTCGTCGTCGGTCGCGAGGTCGGGAGACTTGAACACGACCATGAACGGGCTGGCCGGAATGATCCGTTCCGGCTCCTGCCGGACGACCGGCGGCCGGGCGGGCTCGTCCGCCACGCCGTTCACGGTCGCCTCGCCGGCCGCGCCGGCCGGCGCGGCCGGCACAGACGGCGTGGACGGCGCCTCGTCCGAGGCGCCCGCGTCCGTGCTCCGCGTACGGCGGCGCGTGGGCCGGTCCACGGAGACAGCCGGAGAGACGGCCGGAGAGGCCGCCGCGGCGTCCTCCGTGCCCGTGGTGGCCCCCGTGGTGGCCGCCGCGGCGGCGCGGGTTCCGCGCCGGCGGGCGGGCCGGTCCTCGACGGGCGCGGCGACCGCCTGGTCCCCGCTCCGCTGCTCGCCGGCAGGTGACTCGACGACCTGTGACTCGTCGATTCGGGGCTCGGCGACCGGGGTACCGGCCGTGTCGGCGGCGCGGGTCCTGCGGCGGGAGGCCCGGCGCGGGGCCGGCTCCGGCTCGGACACCGCACCGGCCGCCGGTCCGTCCGCCTGCTCCTCCTGCGGCCGTGCGGCCGGGACCTCGGCCAGCGCGCCGGTCAGGGCGTCCGTGTTGGCGCCCCCTCGCCGGGACCTGCGCCCCTGGGTCTGGGGCTGGGCCTGTGCGGCCTGGGCGGGCTGCTCAGGCGACTCGGAGCCGTCCCCCACCTGCGGGGTCAGGGCGTCGGCGTCGCCGGGGGAGGACGCTCCGGCCTCCTGGAGGCGTCCGCCACGGGTGCGCCGCCGCTCGCGGGTGCGGGCGGGGCGCTCCCGGCGCTCCTCGCTGTTGTCGTGGTCACGATCACGGTCGCGGTCACGGCCGTTGCCGCGCCCGCCCCGGTCGGACTTGCCGCGGGAACGGGTGCGCCCGGTCTCGCCGAGGTCCTCGATCTCCTCGGACTCCAGGCCCGCGCGCGAGCGCTGGGCGCGCGGCAGCACGCCCCTGGTGCCCTCGGGGATGTCGAGTTCGCCGTACAGGTGCGGCGAGCTCGAATAGGTCTCGACGGGATCGGCGAAGTCCAGCGAGAGGGCGTTGTTGATGACCTTCCAGCGGGTCAGCTCGGTCCACTCGACGAAGGTCACCGCGACGCCGGTGCGGCCCGCCCGGCCGGTGCGGCCGATCCGGTGGACGTAGGCCTTCTCGTCCTGCGGGCAGTCGTAGTTGACGACGTGGGTCACGTCGTCGATGTCGATGCCGCGCGCCGCGACGTCGGTCGCCACCAGCACGTTGATCTTGCCGTTGCGGAAGGCGCGCAGCGCCTGCTCGCGCTGGCCCTGACCGAGGTCGCCGTGGACGGCCGCCACCGCGAAACCCTTGTCCTTGAGCTGCTCGGCGACCATGTCGCAGGCCCGCTTGGTCTCGCAGAACACCATCGTGAGCCCGGCGCCCCTGCTCTGCAGCAGCCGCCCGAGAATCTCGATCTTGTCCATGCGGTGCGTGCGGTACACGTACTGCGTGGTGAGCGTGGTCGTCTCGGCCTCGGCCGTGCCGCTCTCCGCGCGCACGCGGGTGGGCCGGTCGAGGTAGCGGCGCGACAGGTTCACGATCTCGCCGGGCATCGTGGCCGAGAACAGCATGGTCTGGCGGTCGTCCGGCACGAGCTTGATGATCCGCTCGATGTCCGGGAGGAACCCGAGATCGAGCATGCGGTCGGCCTCGTCGAGGACGAGCATGGTGATCTGGCTCAGGTCGAGGTGCTTCTGCTTGACGAGGTCGAGCAGCCGCCCCGGGGTGCCGACGATCACGTCGACGCCGTTCTTGAGCGCCTCGATCTGGGGCTCGTACGCGCGCCCGCCGTAGACGGTGAGGATGCGCGACCCCAGCTTCCCGGCGGCGAGGACGAGGTCCTCGGTCACCTGAAGGGCCAGTTCGCGCGTGGGGACGAGGACGAGACCGCGGGGCTTCTTGCGGTTCTTCCTCGGCTTGCCGACCAGTTGGAGCATGGCGACGCCGAAGGCATAGGTCTTGCCGGTGCCCGTGCGCGCCTGCCCGATGACGTCCTGGCCGGCCAGCGCCAGCGGGAGCGCCATCTCCTGAATCGGGAACGGTGAAGTGATGCCCTCGGTCTCGAGGGCATCGGCGATCTCCGGGATGACTCCCAGGTCTCGGAACGTCGTTGTCAGCGTGGCCTGCCTCAATCTGTGAAGGCGGCCCTCCGGGACATCCGGCCGGCAGATCTTTCCCGGTCCGGGTCCTCGCGGACAGTCGCGCCCTCGTCGTGAACAGCGACCGCGGCATCCACTGGTTCCAGAGGTCCGGGGCAAACCCCGGATCGACTCGGTTGTAGGCCAGCGCTGGTTGTTGGCCAGTGCGGTCGCACTTCCACGAACCAGTCTACTCGATACCACAACACGGAACCGATTTCCGCGTCTTCTCGCTAAAAACTGTTGTCCTGTGGGCGGCCGTACGGGGTTCCACCGGGGGTCGCGCCGGGGTTCCGCCGGACCGGAGCGGCCGGCTCCGCGGGCGTCGCGCCGACCCTTACGCTGCATCCATGAGTGATTCGTCTCCCGGGATCGTCGACCTGCTGGGCGTCCTCGCGTACGCCGAGCTCACCGCCTTCCTCAGGCTGGCCGAGGACGCCGCGCTGTTCGCGCCGACGCTGAACGACAGGGCGGCGCTCGGGGACGTGGCCGCGGCCGAGTACGGGCACTTCCGGGTGCTGCGCGACCGGATCGCCTCGCTCGGGGCCGATCCGGAGGAGGCGATGGCCCCCTTCGTCGAGGCGATCGACGCCTGGCACGCCCAGACCAGGCCGAAGGACTGGTACGAGGCGCTGGTGAAGGCCTACGTGGGCGTGGGGATCGCGGGCGACTTCTACCGCGAGGCCGCCCGCCACGCCGACCCCTCGACCACCGCCCTGGTCGACGAGGTGCTGGCCGACGAGGGCCGTTCGGAGTTCGCGGTGGAGCGGATGCGCGCGGCGCTCGACGCCGATCCGCGTCTGTGCGGGCGGCTCGCGCTGTGGGCCCGCCGGATGGTCGGCGAGGCGCTGAGCCAGGGGCAGCGGCTGGCCGCCGCCCGTCCGCACCTCGCCGCGCTGCTCGTGGGCGAGCAGGGGGAGGATCTGGCGGAGATCGGGCGGATGTTCGCCCGGCTGACCGAGGAGCACGGCAGGCGCATGACGGCTCTCGGCCTCACCCCCAACGGGTGAAACCTCGCCGTTCCTGATTCGCGCACCCGGCAAACGGATGTACGGTGCGAGCATGAGGGCCTCGCGCCGCTACGGCAGTTCCTTGACAAGATGTGGGCCGAACAGCTGGACCCCCCGTGCGATTCTGCGGAGAGGAAGCGCGGGCTGTCCGACGATCGGCGGAAGACGGGACGATCCGCATCGGGCGGATCTCACCCGGCGTCCCCGCGGATGCGGTTACGGGCGGTCCTGACCCGGGCGGCCGGCTCCGGCCGCCGGCACGCCGCGCGTCCTGGGACACCCGCGCCGCCGGTCGGCTCCGGCCGCCGTCAGACTGTTTCCGCGTCAGAGCGTTCTGAGTCAGAGCGTTTGAAGTCAGGGCGTTCTGAGTCAGAGCGTCTCCGAGCCGGAGCGTCTCCGGGTCAGAGAGTTCCGCCGAAGCCGACGGGACGCGTCTCGTCCTCGCCGATCTCGACGAACCCGAGCGAGGTCACGGGTACGACCACCCGGCGTCCCGTCGTGTCGGTCAGGGAGAAGACGCCCTTGTCCGAGGCGAGCGCCTTGCGGAGCTCCTCTTCGATCTCCTCGGCCGACAGGTCGGTCTCCACGACGATCTCGCGGTGCACCGACTGCACGCCGATCTTTATTTCCATAAGGCTCCCCTTTCGCGAGGGCTGTTCTCTCCCCATCGTCGTCGCCCGGTAGCGCGGCGAGCCCTGTGATCGCGTCAAGCGAACAGGGAACCGGAGGCCCGGTCAGCCGGTGCGGGGGAAGCCGCTGATGCCGCGCCAGGCCAGGCGTGCCATCAGCTGCGTCGCCGCCTCCTTGGGGATCGAGCCGTGGCTGCTCAGCCAGTAGCGCGCGCTCACCTCGGCCATGCCGACCAGTCCGACGCCGAGCAGGTGCGCCTCGTCGCTGGAGCAGCCGGTGTCCTCCTGGATCACCCGGCTGATCGCCTCGGCGCTCTCGTACAGCGAGCGCTCCATGCGCTGCCGTACGGGCGCCACGTTGCGCAGGTCGGACTCGAAGACCAGCCGGAAGGCCTCTCCCTGGCTCGACACGAAGTCGAAGAAGGCGCCGATGGCCGCCTGCACCCGCTGCTTGTTGTCGGTGGTCGACTCGAGCGCCTGGCGGCACCGGTTCACCATGTCGTCCACGTGCAGGTCGAGCAGTGCGAGATACAGCTCAAGCTTGCCCGGGAAGTGCTGGTAGAGCACGGGCTTGCTGACCCCGGCCCGCTCGGCGATCTCATCCATCGCCGCGGCGTGGTAGCCGTTCTCCACGAACACTTCCTGCGCCGCGCTCAGCAACTGGCGGCGGCGGGCCATCCGGGGCAGCCGGGTGCCCCGGGGCTTGGCGTCCGGGGTAGCGGTCACGGCAGTCTCCTTGCAAGAAGCGCATCGGGGGCTCCCGCCCCGGGGCCTCATCCTACGTGTCGGTATCTGTGATCAGCGATAGTCGTCGTCGTCGAGGTCGACCGTGCGCTCCTGCTCGGTCACGTCGGCCGGGTCGGCGTCGAACGGGACGCGTTCGGGCCAGCGCCTGTCCTCGGCGACCTTGACGAGCTGGTGCTGCTCGACCGCGTCGGCCTCCGGCGCCTCGATCGAGATCTCCTCGGCGGTCTCGTCGAGGGGCTCCATCTCTGGCATGTGATCTTCCTTCCGTTCGACGGTCGGCTGCGACAGGTCTGACACCCAGGTCCAACACTACGGCCAGGGGTGCGGCCCGGCTAAGCGCCGAGGGCCACGAACAGGTCGCCGTGTTCCGCGACGCGCTTCAGCACGTCGGAGGAGGTGAAGACGAGCTGCTCCGGGTTCTCGCACGCCTCGACCTCTTCCCACCGCAGGGGCGTCGACACGGTCGGCAACGGGTTCGCGCGCAGCGAGTACGGCGCGACGGTGGTCTTGGCCGGATTGTTCTGGCTCCAGTCGATGAAGACCTTGCCCGGCCTTTCCTTCCTGGCCATCACACTGGTGACGAACGGGTGCTCCGCCTGCATCCGCCGGGCCAGCTCCTTGGCGTAGTCGGAGGTGCCGGGCCCGCGGTCCCACGGAACGTAGAGCTGCATGCCCTTGTTGCCGCTGGTCTTCGGATGGCTCTCCAGGCCGTCGTCGGCCAGTGCCCGCCGCAGCAGGACGGCGACCCGGCAGCAGTCGACGATCGTGGCCGGGGCCCCGGGGTCGAGGTCGAGGACGAGGGTGTCGGGCGGCTGCGGCTCGCCGTCCTTGGCCACCCGCCACATCGGCACGTGGATCTCCAGCGCGGCCAGGTTGGCGTAGTAGACGAGCGTCGGCAGGTCCTCCACGACCGCGAACTCGATCTCCTCGCGGTTCTTCGTGCTGCCCGGCGCCGGGAGGGTCACCGTACGGACCCAGTCGGGGGTGTGGTCGGGGGCGTTCTTCTCGAAGAAGAACGCGGCGTCCGCGCCGTTCGGGTAGCGCTTGACCGTGAGCGGGCGTCCCCGCAGATGAGGGAGCAGGGCCGGGGCGATCCGGGTGTAGTAGTCGATCACCTCGGCCTTGGTGAACCCGGTGCCGGGGTAGAGGATCTTGTCCAGGTTGGTCAGGACCAGCATCCGGTCCTCGACCTTCACCCGCACCTTCTCCGTCATCACCGCTCCTCCCGCCGGCCCTCGGCGGGCATTCCCGGAGATCGCCCTTGGCGGCCCGCCAGAGAAGGGGCTCTGCCCGATCTCGGGCGGCTCAATCAGGCACGCGGGAGAGCGCCGGAGGCCGCGAGCGCGGGTTCCACCGGGTACGGCTCCGCCATTAGTGGGTACCTGCCCATGAGGTAACTCCCTTGAATCCCACCATAGCGGTATTCGAACACAGAGACGAGAATGTAGCCATGCGGAGCATCTGGAAGGGCGCCATCTCGTTCGGTCTGGTCACCATTCCCATCAAGCTGTACTCCGCGACCGAACAGAAGGACGTCAGCTTCCACCAGGTGCACCGGGAGGACGGCGGGCGGATCAAGTACAAGAGGGTCTGCTCGGTCGACGGCGAGGAGGTGCAGTACTCCGACATCGCCAAGGGGTACGAGCTTCCGACCGGTGAGATGGTCGTGCTGACCGACGAGGACTTCGCCGACCTGCCGCTGACCACCTCGCGCCGGATCGACGTGCTGCAGTTCACCCCCGCCGCCCAGATCGACCCCATCTACTTCGCGAAGTCGTACTACCTGGAGCCCGACGGGCAGGGGACGAAGCCGTACGTGCTGCTGCGGGACGCCCTGGAGAGGTCGGGGCAGGTGGCGGTCGTGAAGATCGCCCTCCGCCAGCGGGAGTCGCTGGCCGCGCTGCGGGTCCGGGACGGCGTGTTCGTGCTGGAGACGATGCTCTGGCCGGACGAGATCCGCGAGGCCGAGTTCGGCTTCCTGGAGGAGGACGTCCAGGTGCGGCCCCAGGAACTGAAGATGGCCGAGTCGTTGATCGACACGATGGTGGCCGACTTCGATCCGGCGGAGTACACCGACGCCTACCGGGAGGCTCTGCAGGAGGTCATCGAGGCCAAGGTCGCGGGCAGGGAGATCGTCGCGCCCGAGGCGCCGGCCGAGCAGGGCCCGGCCGTCGACCTCATGGCCGCGCTGCGCGCCAGCGTCGAGGCCGCCAAGCGGGAACGCCAGGGCGCCGGGGCGGCCGAGAAGAGCGCGGCGAAGACTCCGGTGAAGGCCGCCGGGAAGAGCACTGCGAAGAGCGCCACGAAGAGCGCCGCGAAGAGCGCCGCGAAGAGTGACGGCAGGGCGGCCCCGGAAGGCGCGGAGGAGGAGAGCGCGCCCAGGAAGCGGAAGACCCGCCGCTCCGCCTGATCGTCCGCCTTCCTCGCCGCTCCACGGGAGCCCCGGCGGCTGTCCCGCCGGGGCTTGTTCACGGTACGGCTTGTTCACGGTACGGAAGCGGCGCAGGGTAGCGCCGTCCGGGATCAGTCGTCGTCGTCGCCGTCGATGTCGACGACGGCGTCGCCGGACGCGAAGGCGGTGTTGTCCCGGTGGACCTTCTTGATCCTGTAGTACTTGAAGCTGCGGAATTCGTTCCGGTTCACGAGCTTGTTCTTGTTCTTGTTGTAGTCGCGGCCACGTCCGTGGCCGTTCCAGCCGCAGCCCCCGTTGGCGCTGATGGTGGCGGTGGTCGGGGTGGAGGCGTGGGCGGTGACGGTGCTCAGAGCGAGCGCGCCGCCGGCCATCGCCGTGCTGACCGCCAGGCCGGTGATGACGTTCCGGAATTTGGGCATAGAGGCCCTCCTCGAAGGATGGATTGCCCGTACTTCTGACTTCTCCGGTGGGAACCGGAGATGTCCGGTTATGACCTATATGTCCGGTCATCGCCGTGGTGTCTTGATTGCCGAAGGGGCCCCCGGCCAAACTCGGCGGGGGAGAGTTTGACCTCTCGTCGCGACTCATGGCGCGGATTGGCCCGGCCGCTGACGCAGTCGGTGTCCGGCCCGCGATTCGCCGGCCGTTCCGGAGGGTACTCGCCCGGCCGTTCTCCCCGTCCCGGTCCCAGATCCTCGCGGCCGCGGACTCGCCCGCCCGTCCAGGGCGTGGAAAGGTCAGGGCTCCGGCGAGGATCTCGCCGGAGCCCTTGTCTCATGCCATCCGGTGGAAGGCGTCTCCAGACTTCCGGTCGCTCGGCGCGCGGATGCGCTGGAAACACCTGGCTGCACTCACCGGCGCCGTCGTCCCCGGCCGGTGGCGGAGAGGCACTCGTGGGTGGTCCCGCCCACCGGCTCCCGTCACCCGACCGGACGGCGCGGTGCCGCGCGAGGCGTCAGGCCTCGCGGATCAGACGTTGTTGCCGTTGTTGTTGTTGCCGTTGTTGGTGTGCTCGCGGTCGTTGCGGTTCCACCAGTCGTTGTTGTTGTGGTCCCACCAGTTCTGGTCGGCCCACCAGTTGTTGTTGAGCCAGTTGAACGCCTTGTCGTCCTTCTCCTGGAAGCCGAAGGCGACGTCCTTGGCGACGAGGCCGAAGGCGTCGTGCTGGGCCTTGTCGTCCTTGTAGAGGTTCTGGCCCCACCAGTTGTTGGTGTCCCAGAAGTTGTTCTGGTTGCGGTCGTTGATGTTGTGGTTGCGGTCGTTGCGCTCCCGGTTGTTGTTGTTGTTCGGGAAGAACGCGCGCGGGAAGTCCACCCCCTTCTTGTTGTCCTGGGCGATGCCGCCCGTGCTGTCGTCGACGCCGTTGGCCGCGCCGTCCTTGACGATGGGGCGGTCCTCGTTCTTCGTGTAGAAGGGGCTGTCGTCGGCGCTGGCGGCCGCGGCACCCATGGCGACGGCGCCGCCGACGACCGCGGTGCTGAGCGCGAGCCCTGCGAAGATCTTCTTGAGGTTGGGCATTATGGTTCCTCCCTGACAGGATTCGATTTCGAATTGCCCTGTGTCTGTCGGCGTTTCCTGGCCGCCTACTGCGGTCAGGATTTTTTCTTCATGGCCCTTATTGGGCCCTGCTCCCGACGCTAGGGTGATTTCCTGCCGGGTGGCCCGACAAACTGACGTCTGCTGCTTTTGATTAATGATTAGCTGCGTATAGGCTTGATTCGATGGATAATGCGCCTTATGTAGTGATAGGTACGATTTGCCCCCTGGCGCGGACGCGGCCCGACGCTCCGTGAGGGGGGTGCCGGCTCAGCTGCGTTCGCCACCAGGGTCGGCGGGCAAGGTCGGGGAGGTCGGGGAGGCGGGGAGCGACCGCGGTCGCGGGCGGAGAAAGGCCGCGGAAGGACGTGGTGGCGCCGACGACCACGGTCGGGGGAAAGAGCAGGGCTCCGGCGGAACCTTCCCGCCGGAGCCCTTGGTTGTCCCTGTAGGAGGATTGACGGCCGTTCCCGTTCAGACCGCCGCCGCTCGGTGAGCGAGCGGCCGGCCGGTCGGGGAGCGTGTCTCTGCACTCAACGGCGCCGGTTCCTCAGCCGGAGCCGGAGACCTCGTGGGAGGTCTTCGGGATCCGTCGTCTTCCCGGAACGGCGCGATCGTCTCGCAGGAGCCGCTGGACCTGCCTTCTCAGTTCACGTGGTCGTTGTTGTTGTTGTTCCACCAGTTGTTGTCGTTGTTGTTCCACCAGTTGTTGTTGTTCCACCAGGCGTTGTTGAACCAGGTGTTGTCCTTGTTCGTCTTGTCCTGGAAGCCGATCGCGACGTCCTTGGCGACGAGACCGAAGCCGGAGAAGTCGTCCCGCTTGTCGGAGAACGCCCCCTGGTTCCAGAACTGCTGGTTGTTCCACCAGCAGTTGTCGTTGTTCTGGTTGAGGTTGTGGTTCTGGTTGTTCCTGTCGACGTTGTTGTTCGGGCTGGAGAAGACAGGGAAGACGTTCTCCTGATCACCGCGCTCGCCGACACCCCTGTTGCCCTGGGCGATGCCGCCCGTGCTGTCGTCGACGCCGTTGGCGAGGCCGTTCCGGACGATGGGACGGTCGACGTCGCCGGTCCTGGTCACGGCGCCGGCGGCACCGGCGCCCAGGGCCAGTGCGCCGCCGACGGTGGCGGTGCCGAGCGCGAGGCCAGCGATGATCTTGTGGAGCTTGGACATGCGTGTCCCCCTTGACAGGATTCAGTATCCCTGAATTTGTTAAGGGCGTTTCTTTGAGAGAAAGGCCCTTCGGGCTCTTAATTGAGCCCTAACTTCCTGTGCTGTGATGATTTCCAGCGTGGTGGGCAGACAAACGGCCATCTAAGCCTTTTGATCACCAGTTAGACTCTTATGGACTGACTTAGAGGTATTGAAAGTGAAATGTCGCGATTGACCGATTTCTGGAAGGGTGTTCACCGGCCTGGCCACGCGGCGGAAACGGAGGCGGCGGCCTGAGTGCGTCGTCGCGGGTGTTCCGGCAGGCGTCGTTCGCCCGCGTACCGCTGACGCACCGCCGCCGCATGGCCGCTGGAAATCCTGCCGGGGCAGGGAAAGGCGACCTGGAGGGCTCCGTGCCGCCCGGAACCCGCCGGTGAGCCTGTCCCTTCGGGCTCCGTGCCTGAGCCCGCCGTACGGGGGAAAAAGTCAGGGCTCCGGCGAGAGTCTCGCCGGAGCCCTTGTTTCTGCTTTCTGCTGAATCGAACGGCCGTTCCCTGAGCGTGAAGTGCTACGGATCTTTCGGCGCTGTGGGAACGTGGCTGCGCTTCAGGGCGCCGTTCTCCTGTCGAGGCGGTGGACGACCGGGTGGCCGGCCGTATCAGTCATCCCTTCACCCGGCAGGATTCCGAGCGGCGCGGTCGTCTCGCAGGCCGCTGCCGGCCCCGCCTTCTCAGTTGACGAAGTTGTTGTTGTTGTTCCAGTTGTTGCAGTTGTTGTTGTTCCACCAGGAGTTGTTCTGGAACCAGCCGTTGTTGAACCAGTTGCTCTCGCGGTTGGTCTTGTCGCTGAAGGCGATCGTCGCGCAGGGCCCGACGATGGCGAAGTTGGAGTCGCTGTCCAGGTTGTCGCAGAACGCGCTCTGGTTCCAGAAGCTCTGGTTGTTCCAGAAGTTGTTGTTCTGGTTGTTGTTGCACCAGTTGTTGTTCGCGAAGTTGTCGTTGTTGTTGTTCCCGCAGTTGTTATTGTTGTTGGTGTTGAAGGGAACGAAGTTGTTGTTGTTGCAGGGCATGCCGCCGCCGAGACCCATGAGGCCGTCTCCACAGCCGGCGCTCGCGGCCGTGGCGCTCATGGCGATCGCGCCCCCGGCGATCGCGGTGCCGAGTGCGAGTCCGGCGAAAAGCTTCGTGAACTTGGGCATTGCTGTCCCCCTTGAAAGGATTGGAATTCCCCGCATCCTTCGGTATTTCTCCGTGGAGATTCGAGAGAAATACCTCTTGGCCCCCGTGGGCCGGGTTCCTGCGATACGTTGATATCCGGCGACATCACCCGACAAACGCGCCCTTATGGCTTTTGGTCAGCTATTAGCAGGCTATGGCACGAATTGGAGATAAAAGGGGCGACTTGTCCCATAATGTCCGATTTGAACGTGGGGTGCTCAGTGACGACCGGAGGCGGGTGGTGGTGTTCCAGAGGGGTTCGAAAGGGCATGGGGCGGGCCGCGGCGGGGGCGGCTGGACGGCGACCCGGAGGTGGCGGCCGGGGGGACCGCGACCCGGATGACGAACCCCCGGGGCGGGCGCGGGGAAAGCGGTCGGGGGAGACGAAGAGTGCCCGTGCTCACGATGGGCGTGTGACTTCACGCTCAGGTGAGCACGGGCACATACATCCGGCACCCGGGCCGGCGGCCCGAGGCTCAGCGCGACCGGTCGTCCCGGTCACGCGAAGGACGCCGCGGATCAGGGAATGGCGTCGTATCCCGGCCGCTCGTAGTCCTTCTTCTTCTCCTCTTCCTTCTTCTTGATGTCGGCGTCGACGTCGATGTCGACGTTCTTGGTCTTGGCCTTCGGGTTGATCTCGGTGGCCGTGTTCGTGCGCGGGTCGGCCTGCGAGGACTGGTCCTGCCAGGGCCGGTTGTGCATCTGGTTCCAGTCGGTGGTGTTGGTGTACGGGTTGGTGGAGTTCTGCGACCACTGGGCGTTCCACGGCACCGCGGCGGAGCCGTTCGACGACTTCTGGAACGGAGTGAGCACGAGCGTGAAGTCACGCATCAGGAACTGGTCCTGGTACTCCGACTGCCGGGCGTGCTGCCACTCGTGGTTCTTGTTCTTGTTCTTGTTCTTGTTGCGGTTCAGCGCCTTGTGCCCCTGGCGCTGCCGGTTGGTGTTGTAGTTGTAGTTGTAGGCCCGCGGGACGTAGCGGGCGCCACCGGACGGAGCGGGAACGTAGCCGCCCATGACGGTCGCCGCGCCGGCTGTGCCGGCGGCGACGCCACCGAGCACGATGGCCGCGCCGCTCAGCGCGGTGCCGAGAGCGAGGGCCCCGGCGATGTTCTTCAACACGGACATTTGGGTGTTTCTCCTCTGAATATCGCGACCCCGGCCCGGTCCGGTGGGGGACCAGGGAGGGTGGTAGTTGGTTCGGCGCCGTCGTGTGTGACGCGGCGCGATGCGTTCACTGGCACCGGCGGCCCTCTCCTCGAAACACGCCTCCGGTGCTCTGCTCTCTCGACTGCTCTCTCGACTGCTCTCGACTGCTCGCACGGCCGCGGACGGAGCGGCGGACGCGGGTGGCGCCGGTGCCGTGTCTCACGGTCATCCGGTCGCCGCCCGTCCCGCCGGGCGGGTGTGCCCGCCGCTCCGCCGCTCGCGTGTGTCTCCCGCCGCTCGCGGGTTCCGGCTCGGGTGAGGCCGCCGGTCACGAGTACGGGTGGCCGTCGGCCGGCGCGTCACCCGTCGTGGCCGGGACGTCTGCCGAGGCCGCTCGTGCCGATCGCGTCAGCGCACGAACTCCGGCTCGCTGCCGTAGTCCTTCTTCTTCTCCTTCTCCACGTCCACGTCGATGTCCGCGTCGATGTCCTTCTTCTTGATGCGCGGGTTGATCTCGGTGGCCGTGTTCGTCTTCGGCTGGGCCTGGGCGTCCTGGCCCTGACGCGGGTTGTTGAACTGGTCGCTGAAGCTGTTCGTGCGGGTGTACGGGTACGACTGCGTGTTTCCGTACTGCCAGTTGTACGGAAGCGCCCGCGCGTCGGTGTCGGTCTTCTGGAACGGCGTGAGGACGAGCGTGAAGTCACGCAGCAGGAACTGGTGCTGGCCCTGGTTCTGCCGCTCGTGCTGCCACTGCTTCGTCTTGTTCTTGTTCTTGTTCTTGTTGCCGTTCAGCGCCTTGTGCTTCTGCCGCTGCGAATTGCGGTTCGCGTTGAAGTTGCCGTAGGGGTACGGGTAGCCACCGCCGCCCACGTAGCCGCCCATGACGGTCGCCGCGTTCGCGCTGCCGGCGGCGACCGCGGTGCCCAGCGTGACGGCACCACCGGTGAGCGCGGCGCTGATCGCGAGGATCCCGACCAGGTTGTTGAACTTGGGCATTTCATGTCCTCCTTGAAGGATTGTTGCCCCGACACTCCGGCGTTTTCCAAGTCGTTCGGAAAATGCCCTTACTGATGACCCTTGGTGGATCATCCCTGCATTGTCTTGATTTCCTCGGTGTCCGAGCGACAAACGGCGATCGGCGGCTTTTGCCTTCTGCTTATCGCTTTATTGGCTCCGTTGAACCGCTAGCGCTCGGTTTGGCGTGGAATGTCATTCATATCCGCATTTCGAAATGTCCGAATGGGGTGGATATTGGGCTTATGTCGCGACCGGCCGATCGGGATGAACCGGATGATCGCTCCCGTCTCGCCTGGGTAGGGGGAGCGCCCGCCGAGGTGTCGCAGGGGCGGGGTTATGGTCGGAAACGCGAGGTGAACGGGGGAGGACACGTGCGAGACGAGCCGATTCCGGTGTGGCCCGGCCGGTTCATCGACGTGGAGGGCGGCGGCCGCCTCCATCTCCGGGCGACTCCGGAGGGGCCGCGGGAGACCGCCGTCTACGTACACGGACTGGCGGGTTCGGCGACGAACTGGACGGACCTGATGGGCGAGCTCGCCGGTGAGGTGCGGGGCGTCGCGGTCGACCTGCCCGGTGCCGGGCACTCCCCGGAGCCGCTGGACGGCGACTACTCCGTCGCGGCCAACGCCACCGCGGTGGTCAGGCTCGTCGAGGCGCTCGGGGACGGCCCGGTCCACCTGTTCGGTCACTCCATGGGCGGCGCGGTCTCGGTCCGGGTCGCGGCCACGCGGCCCGACCTGGTCCGGTCGCTGACGCTGGTCTCGCCGGCGCTGCCCGACCTGCGGCCGAGGTACGGCCCGGCCAGGATCGCCCTGTCGGCCGCCCCGTCCATCGGCGAGCTGGCCGTCCGATGGCTGAGCGCGCTCCCGCCCGAGCGGCGCGTGCTGGCGACGGTGAGCATGTGCTACGCCGACACGGGCCGCGTGCATCCGGACCGGCTGCGCGAGGCGGTGGAGGAACTGCGCCGCCGCGACGCGCTTCCGCACGCGGTGTTGTCCATGGTCGGCTGCACCCGCGCGATCGTGCGGGAGTACTTCAGGTTCGGCGAGGAGAACCTCTGGCGGCAGGCCGGGCGGGTCACCGCGCCCACCCTCGTCGTCTACGGCCTGCGCGACCGCCTGATCCACGCCCGCATGGTGCACCGGTCCGGGCGGGCCTTCCGTGACGTGCGCCTGGTCACACTCCCGCACGCCGGGCACGTGGCGCAGATGGAGTATCCCGAGCTCGTCGCGCGGGAGGCGCGCCGCCTGCTGGCCTACACGAGGATGTCCCCGCGCCGAACAGCGTGATTGGGGAATGCGGGGCCACCCCGGTTAAGTTGTGAGAAGAGCTTGTGATGGGCCCATGGAGCCGAGCGCGACCATTGGCACGAAGACGGACACGCAAAGCAGGAGTGGAACTGTGTCGTTGCCACCGCTGGTAGAGCCGGCAGCAGAGCTGACGGTCGACGAGGTGCGCCGCTACTCGCGCCACCTGATCATCCCCGATGTGGGCATGGCGGGTCAGAAGCGGCTCAAGAACGCCAAGGTGCTGTGTGTGGGCGCGGGCGGCCTGGGCTCTCCCGCCCTGCTGTACCTGGCCGCGGCCGGGGTGGGCACCCTCGGCATCGTCGACTTCGACGTCGTCGACGAGTCGAACCTCCAGCGGCAGGTGATCCACGGCCAGTCGGACGTGGGCCGGCTGAAGGCCGAGTCGGCCGCCGCGAGCGTGCGCGAGGTCAACCCGCTGGTCAACGTCATCATCCACAACGTCGCTCTGACGACCGACAACGTGATGGACATCTTCTCCGGCTACGACCTGATCGTGGACGGCACGGACAACTTCGCCACCCGCTACATGGTCAACGACGCGGCCGTGCTGCTGGGCAAGCCGTACGTGTGGGGGTCCATCTACCGCTTCGACGGCCAGGCGAGCGTCTTCTGGGCCGAGCACGGGCCTTGCTACCGCTGCCTCTACCCCGAGCCCCCGCCGCCGGGCATGGTGCCGAGCTGCGCCGAGGGCGGCGTGCTCGGCGTGCTGTGCGCGTCGATCGGCTCCATCCAGGTGAACGAGGCCATCAAGGTCCTCACTGGCGTCGGCGAGCCCCTCGTCGGCCGCCTGATGATCTACGACGCGCTGGAGATGAAGTACCGGGACGTCAAGGTCCGCAAGGACCCCGAGTGCCCGCTGTGCGGCAAGAACCCCTCGATCACCGAGCTGATCGACTACGAGGCGTTCTGCGGCACGATCTCCGACGAGGCCCAGCAGGCCGCCGCGGGCAGCACGATCACCGCGGCCGAGCTCGAGGCGATGCGCGACCGCGGCGACGACATCATGATCATCGACGTCCGCGAGCCGAACGAGTACGAGATCGTCAACATCCCCGGCGCCGTGCTGATCCCCAAGGGCGAGTTCCTCAACGGCTCGGCCCTGGAGGGGCTCCCGCAGGACCGGAAGATCGTGCTGCACTGCAAGTCGGGCGCCCGCTCGGCGGAGGTCCTCGCGGTGCTGAAGAACGCCGGCTTCTCCGACGCCGTCCACGTGGGCGGCGGCGTGCTGAGCTGGGTCAAGACGGTCGACCCCAGCCTGCCGACCTACTGATCGCCGCCACGGGGCTCCACCACGACGGCCGCCGCCTCCACCCCGGAGGCGGCGGCCGCGTCGTTCCGGCCCGCGCGCTCAGAGGGGCCTGCCCGCGGGCTGCCCGCGTTCCTCCTGCACCACGTTGAGACCGCTGGGCGAGACGATGCGCTGCAGGTTCGCGACGTACGCCGTGAACGCCGCCCGACCCCTGTCCGTGAGCTTGAACCAGGTCTTGGGCCGCTTGCCCACGTACCCCTTGCGTACGTGGACGTATCCCGCGTTCTCCAGCGCGCTGCCCTGCTTGGACAGGACCGAGTCGCTGACGCCCAGGGTGTCGCGGACGAACGCGAACTCCGCCTCCTCGGCCGCGGCGAGCAGCGAGACGATCTGCAGCCGGGTGGGCGCGTGGATGACGGGGTCGAGTTCCATCACGAGCCGCTCTCGATCCGGCGCGCCAGCATCGCCGACATCCACCGGCCGACGAACGGTCCGGTGACCAGCAGGAACGCGGTCATGACCAGGCCGGCGTAGGTCCGCGCGTAGGCCACCTCCGCCGCGTCGAGCCGGAAGGCGACGGCGAGGCAGAGCCCGATGCCCAGCGCGAGCCAGAGCATGAAGAGCGTCATGACGTTCGCCCGCACCAGGCTGCGGTGGGCCGTCATGGTGCGGGTGCGCACCAGCAGGGCGATCAGCGCGCCCATGCCGGCGGCCAGCAGGAGGCCCGTGACCATCATCACCACGACGGGCGTGCCGGGCTCCGTGACGAACTGCACGCCGGTCACGAACAGCCCGACCCCGGCGGCGTACCAGGCCGGGAACCAGGGCTGCGACCTGACCGCCTTGGCCTGAGTCCGCCGGATGAGCGCCAGGCTCCGCTCCGCTTCCTCGACGTTCATGGGGACTCCGTTCGCGCGACAACCACTTTCCACTATGGAAAGTACTTTTCACTTTCCATGGCGTCAAGTACTTTCCGTCGCATTTGGGGGTATGGCGGGCGGTTGGTCGCGTTAAGGTCACGTAGGAGAGGAGGCCGAGACGCGAACGGAGGCGCAGTGGGCGAGACCCGCACCTGGCCGGCCGTCGCCGTGGCCTCCGCGATCACCTTGATCTGCGCGATCGTCGGCGGCATCGCGGCGAGCGCGGCGGTCGCCGAGCTCACCCGGGGGCCCAGCCGGGCCGAGTTGCGCGAGGCGCAGGCGGCCGAGACGGCGCTGCGCTGGGAACGCTGGCCGGTGGGGCGCGTCTTCCCCGCGAGCCTGGCGTACAACAGCGAGCAGGGCGGCCGCGAGCTGGCGCGCCGGGTGGGCGTCTCCACGCGCACCGACTGCCGGTCGGCCGTCGACACCGCCGCCGTCAGGGCGCTGCGCGCGGCCGGGTGCCGGGCGGTCCTGCGGGCCACCTACCTCGACGGCCTGCAGGGCGTCGTGGTCACGATCGGCGTGGCGGCCTTCCCCGACGCGGCCCGGGCGCGCACCGCGCTCGCCGCCTTCCCCCGCGAGGGGGCGCCCGTCCCGGGCCTGCGCGCCCTCCCGTTCCCCGGCACCGTGACCGACCGCTTCACCGCGGGCGGACGGCAGGCCGCGACCGTACGGCAGGCCGGGCCCTACCTCGTGCTGACCACGGCGGGCCAGGTCGACGGGCGGCCGGCCCGCGGGGTCGGGCAGCAGCGGGCGACGATCTTCTCGTTCGCCGGCGACCTGGCCGGGGACGTCGCCGCGATCCTGACCGCACCGGTGTCCCCGGACTGCCGGGCCCGGGAGTGGCAGTGCTGACCCGCCGCGCACGGACGAAGATCCGGAGGTGCCTCCTGGCCGCGCTCACGGCCGGGACGCTCACCCTGCCCGGCGGGGCGTTCCTCCACGCGGCCCGGGCCGACGACGTACGGCTCAGCCAGCAGGACGTGCTGCGGACCCTCGACGTCGACGACGCGTGGCAACTGACGAAGGGCGCGGGCGTCACGGTGGCGGTCCTGGACTCGGGGGTGGACCCCGACCACCGCGACCTCGCCGGTTCGGTCGTCACCGGCAGGGACTTCACCGCCGGCGCCAACCCCCGCGGGGTGCAGCCGGTGCGGCTGCACGGCACGTACATGGCCTCGCTCATCGCCGGGCACGGACACGGACCCGGCGGGGCCGACGGAATCATCGGCGTCGCGCCGGAGGCCAGGGTGCTGTCCGTGCGGGTGATCCTGGAGGACGAGGAGCCCGGGTTCCGCACGTTCAACTCCGACGCGCGTTACGAGGGCGTGGTCGCCAAGGGCATCAGGTACGCCGTGGACCACGGCGCCGAGGTCGTCAACCTGTCGCTGTCGAAGGACATGCCGACGGAGGACGAGCGCGCGGCCATCCGGTACGCGATCTCCAAGGGCGTGGTCCTGGTCGCCGCGGCGGGCAACGACGGCGCGGGCAAGCAGACCGCGCCGTACTCCTACCCCGCGGCGATCCCCGGCGTGATCTCGGTGGCCGCGGTCACCTCCACGCTGCGGCGGGCCTCGTTCTCCAACCGCAACTCCTCGGTCATGGTGGCCGCCCCCGGCGTGGACGTCCTCGGGGCGGGCCCGGGCGACGAGTACTGGGTCGGCCGGGGCACCTCGCAGGCCACCGCGCTCGTCTCCGGGATCGCCGCGCTCATCAAGTCGCGCCATCCGCGGATGTCGCCCGCGCTCGTCGCGCAGGCGCTCACCTCGTCGCCCGCCCGCAAGGGGCCCTACAACACGGGCACCGGCTTCGGGGTGGTCAACGCGTACCGCGCGCTGAGCGTCGCGGCCACCCTCGCGCGGCACCGCGCCGTCGCCTCCGGCGCCGGCGTGCTGAACCCCGCGCGCCCCCTCCGTACGGCGGCGCGCGGCCAGGAGCCCATCGTGGTCGTACGGCGCGACACCGGCGCGATCCTGCTCTACGGCGGCATCGCGCTCGCCGCGTTCGCGGGCTCCGGCGCGGGACTCGCCGTCCTGCTCGTGCTCGCCCGGCGGGCGAGCCGGCGGGAACGAGAGGACGACGCACTGCCTCCGGCTCCTTGGCCGTCGAGCCTGCCGACGTAGCATCGGAGTATGCCGCCCGAGCAGTCCCACAGCCCCAAGAGGGCGCGGATCCCGCAGACGGCCCGGCTGCCGCGCCGGGCGCGGGCGCGGCCCTGGACGGCGTCGCGGGGACGCGCCGCCGCGGCGCTGGCGGCCAGGGAGCGGGCGGAACTGGCGCGTGGGGTGCGGTTCCGGTCGGCCTATCTCACGATCATGGGTGTCGTCCTCGCCGTGGCCGCGGTCAACGTGCTCCTCGGGGCGTTCGGGCTCTTCCGCGAGACCCGGTCGAGGCCGCTCACCGACGCCGAGCGCGCCCGCTACGTCGCGCAGGACGTGGCCCGCCGATGGCAGGCCTGGCCCGCGGGGATGGTCTTCCCCGAGGAACTTCCCTACACCGGGCTCGGCCGGACCCAGCAGTACGCGCGCAGGGTCGGCATCGCGCCCGAGGCGGCGTGCGGGTCGGTGGTCGACGCCACGGTGGCGCCGGTGCTGAGCGAGCACGGCTGCGTGACCCTGCTGCGCGCCACGTACGTCGACCAGACGGCCACCTTCGCCGTCACCGTGGGCGTCGCCGTCATGCCGAGCGAGGAGGCGCGCGCCGACGCGGCGGCCGACCTGCCCGTGGACGACCGGGTGGGGGTGCGGCCGGTGGCCTTCCCCGGCACGGTCACCGACTCGTTCGGCGCGGCCCAGCGGCAGCGCACCGGCTGGGTCGGCGCGGGACCGTACATCGTCTTCCTCACAGTGGGGTACACAGACGGAAGGACACGCGCGTCCGTCCCCCTGGAGGAACAGGTGAACAGCGAGATGTGGCCCCTGGCCCAGACCGTGGCCGGGCGCATCGCGCGTGCCCTCGGCGAGCCCCCGGACGTCCCCCGCTGCACCCAGGGGAACGCGTGCTGAGGGCCGTCTCGCTCCGCGCGGGGCTGGCGGCCCTCCTGCTCGGGACCGGCCCGGCCGTCTCCGCGGCGGCCCTGCCGGACGAGATCCCCGCCGCCGCACGGGTCGCGGCGCCGGGCGGCGGGGAGGAGCGGTGGGCGCTCGACGTCGTCGACGCCGCCGAAGCCTGGAAGGTGACCAAGGGCGCCGGGGTGGTCGTGGCCCTCCTCGGCGAGGGCCAGCCCGACACCGGCCTGCCCGAACTGGCCGGCCGGGTCGAGCGCGGACCGGACATGACGGGCACCGTGATCGGCGACGAGACGCAGCGGCCGGGCGACGACGCGACCGGGCTGGCATCGGTGATCGCGGGGAGCGGAAGCGGGGGCGGGTTCTCCGGGGTCGCGCCGGAGGCGCGGGTGCTGTCCCTTCCCGTCACGGTCGACCGGCCGGAGCGCGACTACGTCGATCCCGAGGAACGGCCGGAGGAGACGCGGGACAGCCCGCTCGCCCGCGGCATCCGGTACGCCACCGCCCAGGGAGCCAAGGTCATCTGCCTGCCCGTCCCGGCGTACGGCGTCGACCGCGTGGAGCGCGACGCCATCTCCTTCGCGCTGGCCAGAGGCGTCGTGCTCGTGGCCGCGGCGGGCGACGCGGGCCAGTCGGCGTACACGCGCCAGAACGGCACCTCCTTCTGGGCGTTCCCGGCGGGATATCCCGGAGTGGTGGGCGTGGGCGCCGTCGACCGGCGGGGCGGCAAGACCTCCGGCAGCAGCGACAACCTCTCGGTCCTGGTCGCCGCGCCCGGAGAGCGGGTGCCGGTCGCGCTTCCCGGCGGACGCAGGGGCACGGCGTCGGGAACGGGAGTGGCCAGCGCGATTGTCGCCGGCACCATCGCGCTAATTAAGGCGAAATATCCGGATTTGCCGCCGGAATTGGTATCACGGGCACTGACCGCGACGTCGCGTCCCCATCCACCCGCCGGTTATGACGACAAAGTCGGATTCGGGGTTGTGGACGCGGCGGCGGCCCTCGCGAAAGCCGGGGAACTGGTCGGATACGGCCACGCGTCGGCGGTGCAGGACGACGCGCACTTCGGCAAGGGCCCGGTCTCACGGGCGCCCGCGCGCCCAGGGCCGGATCCCGTTAGGCTCTGGGTCTACGGCATCGCCGTCGTTCTCGGGATCGGCGGTTTCTGCGCGGCCGCCCTCGCGCTCAGCCGCCGGTGATCACATGTTGGCCGCCGTTCGGCCGCATTTCGGGCGCGGTCTTCCCGTTGTTCGCGTTTCCGGTCACAAAGCCGGGTCAATTTTCGCTAAGGTCGCGGCTCATGGGGTACGAGCTGCGCGTAGAGCGTGATGCACCGCTCGCCTACGCAGAACTCGCGAACGTCACGGCGCAGGCCGGATTCGAGCTGCGGGGGTCGCACGAGGCGGGCGAGGTCCTGGCGCGCCACGGCGACTCCGAGCACCGGATCGCGACCTGGTCCGGGCGGCTCGTGGGCCAGCCGGGGTCGGACTGGCAGGTCGCCCAGCTCGCCCGGCTCACCGATCTCATGGGAGCCCGGCTCGTGGGCGAGGACGGCGAGGCGTACGGCATCAGGAACGGCGTCGTCGAGCAGATCAACGGGGCGGCGACCTACGAGTTCGGCAAGCTCGAAGAGATCATCGCGGCCGGGCCCACCGACTGGGGTGTCTGAGGCCGGCCGCGAGCCCCCGCCGTACGCGGAGCGGGTGCTCGACGTGGTGGAGCGGATCCCGCCCGGCAAGGTCATGTCGTACGGAGACGTCGCCGAGTATCTCGGCGAGGGCGGTCCCCGGCAGGTCGGCCGGGTGATGTCCCTGTGGGGCGGCGCCGTGCCGTGGTGGCGGGTCATCCGCGCCGACGGGACGCCGGCGGCCGGCCTGGAGGCCGAATGCCTGGCGAGATGGCGGGCCGAGGGCACCCCGACCCGGGGCGCGCGGGCCGACATGCGCACGGCCCGCTGGGACGGCCGCGAGTGACGCCCCGGATCCGGCCCGGCCCCTGACGGGTCACCCTTCGCCGTCGGCGCGTCACGCGCCGGATCACACGAAATTCACAGGCTGCGCGGAGTCAGGTCTGGCAGTGTCCTGACAGCATTACCATTTTCTGAACACAGGTCTGGCGAAGGGCGGTGCCTCCCTTATGACACCCGCACCCACGAGCGACGCCGTCGCTGAACGATTGCGGGCTGTCCAGGAGCTTTACGACCGGGGCGAGCCCATCGACGCGTTGGTCGCGCTCGTGCGCGCGGAGGGCCTGAGCCCCGCGCAGCGCAGAGAGCTCGACCGTGAGGCGATCGTCGGCCCCCTGGGCCTGCGCCTCGACGCCGCGGCCAAGCGCGGGGCGGCCCGCCGCCGCCAGGCCGTCGACGTGCTCCGGCCGTACCTGGCGCAGGTCGATCCGAAGGTCAAGCGGGAGCTGCCGGTCGGGCGCCGGGTCGCCTGCCACCTCATCGAGACCCAGGATCCGGGCGCGCTCGCCGAGGGCGACGCGCTGGTCAAGCTGGCCGCCGCCGCGGCCGAGCCGTCCCGCCGGGTCCGCCGGGGCCTGCGGTGGTACGCCGACCTGCCGGTGGAGGTCGGCGACCCCTCGCTGCTGCGCCTGCGGGCGGCCGACCTCGTGCCGGTGACGCAGATCGACGACATCACCTGGGCGGGCAACCGGCTGCGGATCACCGGGCACGCCTACATCGCGGGCCTGTCGGTCCGCGGCCGGCGCTTCAACCACGCCACGGTCGTGCTGCGCGGCCCCCGCTGGCTGCCCCGGGTCACGCTGCGGACCCGGCGGATCTACCGCCCGGAGGCCACCCACGCCGCCCGCGAGCCCGGGTGCAACTACGACTGGGCGGGCTTCACCGCCGAACTGCACCCGTTCTCGCTGCGCTGGCGGGCGGGGGTGCGGGCCCTGGTGCGCGGCGCCAAGCGGCTGCTGCGCCGCCGCCACACCGTCCAGGACACCACCACCTGGCGGGCCGAGATCGTCATCTGGAGCCGCGCCGCCCGGTCCAGGGGCGTGCTGCGCGGCCCCGTGATCGGCCGCACCGAGCGGCCGGCCGGCCTACGGGTGCGCCCGCGCTGGTGGGTGCGCCCGGTGTGGACCTCCGACAAGGCGCTGCAGGTGGTCTACCAGCCCACCCGCGCGGAGCTCACCGGCGTCCGGCTGAACGGCGACAGCGTCGAGCTCACCGGCTTCCTGCCGGGCCGGCCGGTCGCCAGGGGCAAGGCCCGCGTCGGCGGGCACCGGATGTCGGCCGACTTCACCCCGGCCGAGGGCGGCAGCCGCTTCTCGCTCTCGCTCGCGGTCAACACCCTGCTCAGCGCCGAGTCCCGGCGGCTGTGGGTCGAGCCGAAGGGCGACCCGGCGGCGGCGGTGATGCTGGAGGGCGCGGAGGAGACGCGGCTGCTCGTGGGCGACCGCGAGATCACCGTGCAGGGCGACCGGCGCGACCGGGTCGTCATCTCCGGCCACAAGATCCTGCCCGTGATCACCTCCGCCGTGTGGCAGGACGAGTCGATCACGCTGAGCGGGCGCTACCCCGACCCGGACGACGGCCCGCGCGACCTCGTGCTGCGGCACCGGGGCGGGCTCACCATCCGCGTCCCGCTGGAGCGCGACGGCGAGCGGTTCACCGTACGGCTGTCGCCCGGCGCGATGCCGCGCTTCGGCACGGCCGTGCCGCTGGCCGAGGGCACCTGGAACATCTCGGTGGCCCCGCCCGGCAAGTACGGCCCCGCCATGGTGCCCACCCGGTTCGACCACGCGGCGCTCGACGGGCTGGACGAGGGGCCCCGGACGATCGGCGGCCGGGTCTACCGGTTCGTCGCCACCCGGTTCGACGTGCCGGTGCTGGTCACGGCCGAGGACCGGCCGGGCGACGAGCGGAGCGCGGCGGGCGTCTGGGCGCTCAGCCGCACGTTCTACCCCGCCGAGCGGGCCCGGCCGGTGCGTGACGCCACGGTCTACGTCTCCTTCGACGGCCGCGCCTACTCCGACAACCCGCGGGCCATCTACGAGGAGCGGCTGCGCCGCGGCGACGAGAGCGAGCACATCTGGGTCGTCCGGGACGGCGCGTTCGTCCCGCCGGGCTCGCGCGAGCTGGGGCTCGGCGACGGCGTGACGCCCACCGTCGTGCGCGAGGGCAGCCGCGAGCACTACGAGGCGCTGGCCCGGGCGCGGTACGTCGTCTCCAACGGCTTCCTGCCGCAGTGGTTCCGCGCCCGTGACGAGCAGGTGTGCGTGCAGACCTGGCACGGTACGCCGATCAAGCACATCGGCCGCGACCAGGCCCACATGAAGCGGGAGCCCCGGCCCCCGGTCTGGCACCGCCAGGCCGTCGAGGTGCGCGGATGGGACCTGCTGCTGTCGCAGAGCCCCTGGGCGTCGTCGGTGCTCCGCAAGGCGTTCGGCTACGAGGGCGAGATTCTTGAGTCGGGCTACCCGCGCAACGACGTGCTGCTCGCCGGTGACCGCGACGTCATCGCGGCCGAGATCCGGCGCCGCATCGGCGTCCCCGAGGGCAAGCGGGTCGTCCTGTACGCGCCGACCTTCCGGGACTGGGACCGCAGGAACGCGGCGGTCAAGCTCGACCTGGCCGACGCGAGGCAGGCCCTGGGCGACGACCACGTCGTGCTGGTGCGCGGACACATGATGCAGGCCTTCCCGCACGTGCACGCGCACGGCGGGTTCGCGATCGACGTCACGACCTACCCCGACACCGCCGACCTGATGTTGATCGCCGATGTGCTGGTGACCGACTACTCGTCGGTGGTGTTCGACTTCGTGGCGACCGGGCGGCCGGTCGTGCTGTTCACGCCGGACCTGGCCAAGTATCGCTCGTCCCGCGGGCTGTACCTCGACCTGGAGTCGCAGCGGCCGGGGCCGCGCCTGGAGACCTCCGCCGAGGTGGTGGAGACGCTCCGCCACATCGACACGGTCACCGCGAAGCTGCACGACCGCTACGCCGCCTTCGTCCGCACCTACGCCCCCCACGACAACGGCAAGGCCGCCGCCCGCGTCGTCGACCACGTCTTCACGTCTTGACCGGCACCGAGGACGTCGTGGACAGCGGGGAAGAGGTGCCGGACGGACGAGGTTCGCCGGGGACGGGACCACGAACGCGGCCGTACGGGCGGATGCTCGTGCTGGCCGCGGTGGTCCTCCTCGTGGACCAGGCCTCCAAGCTCTGGGCGACCTCCGCGCTCTCCGACGGTGCGGCCATCACGGTGATCCCGCGGCTGCTGCGCTTCCGGCTGCTGCTGAACCCCGGCGCCGCGTTCTCGATCGGCGAGGGGGCGACCTGGGTGTTCACCCTGGCCGCGGCCGGCGCGGTCGGCGGCATCCTCTACGTCGGGCGGCGGCTGCGTTCACCGGCCTGGACCCTGGTGCTGGGCGCGTTGCTGGGAGGCGCCACCTCCCATCTGCTCGACCGCCTCTTCCGTCCGCCCGCCTTCGCCCAGGGCCATGTCGTGGACTTCATCGACTACGGCGGCCTGTTCGTCGGCAACGTGGCGGACATCGCGCTGGTCGGAGGCTGCGCCCTCCTCCTGCTGCTCAACCTGCGCGACGTCCCCCTCGGAGACCCGGCCGACCAGGCCCATCCATCCTCATAAGCGGACCACCCCACTCACCTTACCGATTGTCCGTGGCTACTTGATAACGCTAAGTAACATCGGGCGTATGGCGTTCATGAAGCAGGACGACATCCAGCGCCTGTGCCAGGAGCTCAACGACGCGGGCTATACGGCCGAGATCACCTATGGCCGGGTCGTCGTGAGTCCGAAGGTCAGCCGGGAGCAGTCGAACAACGCTCGCGGGTCGCATAGGCCCAGCAGGGCTCAGAAGGCTTCGTCCGGTGCACCATCTAGTGGACGCATGCGCATGACGAGCTTCTTCTGCCTGTACGAGATCGTTATGGTGGCGACTCTACTGTCCGGGCACGGAGGTTACGCCGGGCATGAGCAACGGGAGGACAGCGTCGCGAAGCTGCGCAGTGGTCCGCCGAATCCGTTCGTGTACCCGAATCTTCTCGTTGAGGGCGTCAAGCACTTGGCCTATCGATCGCTGGGTTTCAAGTGGCGGCAGCGCGACTGGCATGGTAGCCAGGGTGTTCATACTGAGGCTCGGTATGGCAGTGCCTGCAGCGTTCCGCTCCATCCAGTCTTGGACACCCGGGTGGCTCATGTAGTGATTCAGATAGGAGGGGTCGACAGCGTCGCCGGGGCGTAGCCTGATGATCCCGTTGCCGAAAATCCACCCGTCCTGCTCACCGCTCACCATGGCGTGGCGGCCGATTCCGCCTACCCGCACGCAAACAACATCTCCCACCGCCAGTCGATAACGCGACAGGCTGGCGGCGGCTACCTCGCTGATACCATCCGGCTCTTCCGTCAGCCAGCCATCGGCGACGTTGCGCGGCTTGAGCAAGGGCACGGTCCCTTTGGCGGTGACAGAGACACCCGCTCCGGCCCTCAGTTCGCAGACCTCCTTCAACGGGGCTTGCCTCCAGCCAGACGGAAGCTCTCCAACGAGCGACATCACCATTTCAGCTTGCCCAGCAATTCGGTCACACGAGCATCGGCTGCCAGTGCCTCACTGTGAAGATGATCCAGTTCCTGCCGTAGGGCGGTAACCGTTTGGTTGCCGCCTGTTGCACCACCTGTTGGTCGCACCAGGTATCGGCGGGGGTTGAGGTTGTAGTTCTGAAGGCGCACCTCCTCGGGTTGGACGATCTTAGCCAGGGCGTCGTGGCCTTCAGTCCCTCGGCCATGTCGCCATCCTTCAACGATCTGCGCGAGAATTTGATGCTCCTCATCGGCAAGGACTCTACGGGTACGGGTCGTCATCCGTCCCATGCCCGTTGCATCGATGAGGATGATTTCCTGGGGTCGTCGGAGGGGATGCCTGAGGAGCCAGATCGTCACGCCGATCGCTGTGGTGTGGAAAAGGTTGGGCGGCAATGACACCAAACCTTCGAGGCAGCCGTCCTCCACAAGGCCGGCTCGTATCGCACGCTCGCGTGGGTTCTCAGAAAAGGCGGCACCGTTAGGCATCACCACGGTCGCGCGGCCTTCAGGGGCCAACAGGTCGATTGCGCGTTGCAACCAGGCGAAGTTCGCGTTATGCCGAGGCGGTGGCCCATACCGCCAAAACTCAGAATCCGGGTTGTCCACACACCAGTCGCGTACGTTGAAGGGGGGGTTTGAGATGACATAACGAAAACGGTGAGCAGGACCCGGGGCACATAGCGACTCGACCGGGCGGCTGTCGAGCCGTGCGTCCACTCCGTGCAGGTCCAAATTCATGCGTGCCAACGGTAGGGACTCGGGGTCCAATGCGTTACCGTCGACATGTGCAGACGACGCGCCGCTCCTTTCACGGACACGGGAGGCGGTGGCGGCCAGCAGCTCGCCAGCTCTACATGCGGGGTCGTAGACGTCAAGGGGCGCCTCTGGTGCCATGAGGTCGACAAGAGCGCGGGTGACTGAGGCGGGAGTAAAGAACTCGGTGGCCTTGTTTCCCTGCGCCTCGGTAAGGCGGGCCAGGATCATCTGGAAGGTGTCGACCGCCCCGAGCTTCTGCACCCACTGATCGACCGCTCTTGCAATCTCTGCTAGTACACGATCTCCCCGCTCGCCTGCAGGGAGTTCTCGCCACATCGGTGGTCCACCGAGGTCCGCCAAGGTGTGAAGTGCCCTTACCGCCCATCGTGATGCGTCCATCTGCCTGCGCTCTACCGCGGCCCAACCTTCCTCGTCGCGAGCGCGGGCATAGACCAGGGCGAGGACGAGCAGGTTGAACCGCTCGGGGGCTAGATTGCTCCGCAGCCCGTCGAATGCCACCCACAGGCGGTCCTCCGCCTCCCGGGGCGGAGTGTTCACCGTGTGAGAGGGCGTCGGCGGGCGCTCCTGACACTCCCGGAAACGTGCGCCGTAGGTCAGGCCAGGGGCTTCCCCTTCCCTGAGTGCATTCCTCGGGATGACCCGGCCGTCCAGCCACGTCATGATGGCCTGCGTGTCGAAGAACTCATCTCCCTCGATCAGTATTGGGCGAGGGAAGTCCTGATGGCGGCGTTCCCAGTTGCTGACGGCCGCACGACCCACGCCGGCGAGGCGAGCGATGTCAGAGCGGGAAATGTGATCTTCCGGCGTCGGCGTCATCGTCGACCTCCTCCCGGCCGCCGCTTGAGCACGTCTGGCACCCGGTCGAAGTCGCATAACCAGCTCGTGACCGCAGGCTCCATGTAGCTGAGCAGGCGATAGATCTTTCGGTGGTCGGCCGCGAGGTCGCGGTGATGAATCGGTTCATGGTGCATGATCCTGTTGCGGAACAACACCATGGACAGCAGGGCGTCGTGCAGCGACTTCCTGCGCCCGTGATAGTGCGGAAAGGCCCTGTGGAGCGCAGGCACCCACAAGTGCCGGTCGTAGGTGCGGTTCAGCAGCGACACCCAGAAGCCGAAGCCCAACTCCGCCACCACATCGTCAGGTGTCGGGCTGGGGACGCCCTTACGGTCGAGATCGGCATAAGCCTTGTCGACCCTGCTGGCGTCATGCTTCGTCAGGGGGGCCACGTTCCACCAGTCCGGTCGGCCATACCTGGTCCTCAGGAGACGATGTTCGGTGTTCCGCAGGGCGATCTCAATACAGTGCAGAGGACCATAGAAGGCCTCAGAGACCTCCACGTTCCAGCGGTACAGCTCCCAGGCTCCCTCGACGTCTCTGTTCGTGGCGTCGAGGTACGCGCCGAAGCGTGGAACCGATAACACTCGCGCGACCCAGTCGGGCAGCTTGAATTCCATGACGTACCCCTTGAGCATCGGCTGGTAAGGGGCGGAGCCGTGGGGTAAAGTGGTCGCGTACGCCCCGGGTCCGCCTCTGCTCTGCATGCCGCCCGGGGCACGGCTTTTTGGAATGCCGGTTCCCCGGAGACCTCTGCCCGTCATCGCGACGCTGCCTCCGGGAGGTCCCTGCTGCGATCATCAATCTACTCGCGTGATCGGTCGTGTGCAACGTGTATGGCAGTACAAAAAATGTGAACAGCACCCGTTTGGCTGTGTAGGACTGACGCCCTGAAGTAGTGCGAACAGCTGTACTGGGCATTCGGGCACGATCTGCCGCAGGGATCTGGTGGAATGCTGTGTTGTGAGTGGTCAGAACTACCGGCTGGTGCGGCGTGGAGGCGTGGGACGGCGCGCGGCTCCCGTGCTGGACGAGCACCAGAGGGCCGTCGTCGAGCACGAGAGCGGGCCGCTGCTCGTGCTCGCCGGGCCGGGCACCGGAAAGACCACAACGATAGTGGAGACCGTCGTCGACCGGGTCGAACGGCGGGGCGTGGATCCCGAACGGGTGCTGGTGCTCACGTTCAGCCGCAAGGCCGCCGGGGAGCTGCGTGAGCGGATCACCGCGCGGATGCGCCGGACCACCAGGACCCCGCTGGCCCTCACCTTCCACAGCTACGCGTACGCGCTGCTGCGGCGGGAGGCGGTGCTGGCCGGTGAGCCGCCGCCGCGCCTGCTCACCGGCCCAGAGCAGTTGCTGGAGGTCCGGCGGCTGCTGCACGGCGAGCTGGAGGACGGCGCCCGGCACTGGCCGGCGGACATGCGGGAGCTGCTCAAGACCCGGGGGTTCGCCGAGGAGCTGCGCGACTTCCTGTCCCGGGCGGCCGAGCGCGGCCTGTACGGCGACGCGCTGGTGCGGCTGGGCCGCGAGCACGGCAGGCCCGACTGGGAGGCCGCCGGGCTGTTCTCCTTCCGCTACCAGGACCGGTTCGACCTCGATCCCGTGCCGGCGCTGGACTACTCGGAGCTGATCCGGGAGGCGGCCGGCCTGCTGACCGACGGGGAGGTGCGGCGGCGCGAACGGGCGGCCTACGACGTGGTGCTCGTGGACGAGTACCAGGACACCGACCCGGCGCAGGAGTTCCTGCTCAGGCAGCTCGCCGGGGACGGCCGCGACCTCATCGCCGTGGGCGACCCCGACCAGTCCATCTACGGCTTCCGCGGCGCCGACGTGCAGGGCATCCTGCGGTTCCCCGAGCGGTTCCCGGCCCGGGACGGCCGCGACGCGCCGGTGGTCGCGCTGCGCGTGTGCCGCCGCAGCGGCCCGGCCCTGCTGGAGGCCTCCCGCCGCGTGGCCTCCCGCCTGCCCGCCGTACCGGGTCATGACAACAGGGCCGGCGGCCACCGTGACCTGATCCCCGTCGGGGACGCGGACCCGGGCGAGGTCAGGGTCCTGCTGGCCGACAGCGTCAGCCAGGAGGCCGCGGTGGTGGCCGACACGCTCCGCCGGGCCCACCTGCTCGACGGGGTGCCGTGGTCGCGCATGGCGGTGCTGGTGCGCAGCGCCATGCGGCAGGTGCCGCTGCTGCGGCGGGCGCTGGTGTCGGCGGGGGTCCCGGTCGTGGTCGCGGGCGACGAGCTGCCGCTCGTGCAGGAGCCCGGCGTACGGCCGCTGATCACGCTGCTGCGGGTCGCCGTCTCGCCGTCCGCGCTCGACGTGGCGACCGCCGAGGAGCTGCTGACCGGTCCGCTCGGCGGCACCGACATGATCGGCGTACGCCGCCTGCGCCGGGCCCTGCGGATCGCCGAGCACGAGGCGGTCGCCGCGGAGGCCGCCAAGGAGGAGGCGGGCCAGCCGGCGCTGCCCTTCACCTCGCGTTCGTCGGACGAGCTGCTGGTCGCGGCGCTGCGCGACGCCCGGGAGCTGACCGGGGTCGAGCCGCACGTCGCGGCCCCCGCGGAACGCCTCGCCCGGCTCCTCACGACGGCCCGGGACGCAGTACGGCACGGCCGGGGCGCCGAGGAGGCCCTGTGGGAGATCTGGCAGGCCAGCGGGCTCGCGGAGCGCTGGAGCGAGGCCAGCCTCGCGGGCGGGGCGCGGGGCGCCCAGGCCGACCGGGACCTCGACGCCGTCGTCGCCCTGTTCGACCACGTCGCCCGCTTCGCCGACCGGCTGCCCAAGGCCGGCGTCGCGGTCTTCCTCGACGACCTGACGTCCCAGGAGATCGCCGGTGACTCGCTGGCCGAGTCGGCCCCCGAAGGCGACGCCGTACGGATCCTGACCGCGCACCGGTCCAAGGGCCTGGAGTGGGACGTGGTGGTGGTCGCGGGCGTGCAGGAGGGCCTGTGGCCCGACCTGCGGCTGCGCGGCTCGCTCCTCGGCACCGAGGCGCTGGTGGAGTTCGCGGGCGGGTCGGCGCTCGACACCACCCAGGCCGCGGCGGCGGCGCTGGCGTCGAAGCTGCTCGCCGAGGAACGGCGGCTGTTCTACGTGGCGGCGACCCGGGCCCGCCGGAGGCTCGTCGTCACCGCCGTCGGCGGCGAGGACACCGACGAGCGGCCCTCGCGCTTCCTCACCGAACTGCTGCCCCACGGCGTGGAGGCGGCCACCGTGGACGACCGGGCGCGGTGGCTCAGCATGTCGGCGCTGGTCGCGGACCTGCGCGCGGCCGTGTGCGACACGACCAAGGCGGAGGCGGTGCGCCGGGAGGCCGCCGCGCACCTCGCCCGGCTGGCCCAGGCCGGGGTGCCGGGGGCCAACCCCGGCGAGTGGTACGCCCTGACCCCGATCTCCGACGACCGGCCGCTCGGCTGGCCGGACGACATCGTGCAGATCTCGCCGTCGTCGGTGGAGAACTTCACCAAGTGCGGGCTGCGCTGGATGCTGGAGACGGCGGTCGGGGCGGGGTCGAGCAACGTCACCCAGAGCCTCGGCACGGTCGTCCACGCGATCGCCGCGATGGCCACCGAGGACGGGACCGACTACGTCAAGCGGCTCGACGACATCTGGGACCAGTTCGACTTCGGCGGGCTGTGGTTCAACCGCAAGCAGCGCCGCGTCGCCGAGCAGATGGTCGACCGCTTCGTCCGGTGGCAGAAGGACAAGCAGCGTGACCTGGTCGCGGTCGAGGAGGCCTTCACCGTACGGGTGCCGGGTCACGACATCCAGATCACCGGCCGGGTGGACCGGGTGGAGCGGGACGGCGCCGGCCGGGCCGTGATCATCGACATCAAGACCGGCAGCGGCAGGCCCAAGGACACCGAGATCGACCGGCATCCGCAGCTCGGGGTCTACCAGCTCGCCACGACGCTCGGGGCGTTCGAGCGGCACGGCCTCACCCAGCCGGGCGGCGCGTCGCTGCTGCACCTGGGCAAGGCGGCGGGCCAGGGCGCGGACGCGCGGGAGCAGGCGCAGCGGGCGCTCGCCGACGACCACGCTCCCGGGTGGGCGGACGACCTGGTGAAGACGGTGGCGACCGGCATGTCCGCCAACGTGTTCGTCGCCACGGTCAACGACGGCTGCCGCAACTGCGCCGCCAGGATCGCCTGCCCGGTGAACGACAACGGGGGACAGGTGTGCTGACGCCGGGTGAGCTGGCCGGCCGGCTCGGGATCCTCCCGCCCACGCCCGAGCAGGCCGCCGTCATCGAGGCGCCGCTGGAGCCGATGGTGGTCGTGGCGGGCGCGGGCTCGGGCAAGAGCGAGACGATGGCGGGGCGGGTGGTCTGGCTCGTCGCCAACGGCTACGCGCGCCCCGAGCAGATCCTCGGCCTCACCTTCACCCGCAAGGCCGCCGCCGAACTGGCCGAGCGGGTGCGCCGGCGGCTGGCCGGGCTCGCGGAGGCCGGGCTGGTCGAGCCCGAGATGCTCGACTCCGAGCCGACGGTCTCCACCTACCACGCGTACGCCGCGCGGCTGGTGACCGACCACGCGCTGCGCGAAGGGCAGGAGCCCACGATGCGGCTCGTCACGCCCGCCGTGGCCTGGCAGATGGCGGCGCGGGTGGTCGGCCAGTACGACGGGCCGATGGACCGGGTGGACCTGTCCCCGCCCAGCGTCACCGCCGCCGTCCTCGACCTGGCCGGGGAGCTGGCCGAGCACCTGCGCGATCCGGGGGAGGTGCGCGAGGTCGGCGACTGGCTGCGCGAGCGCCTGGCCTCGCTCACCGGGCGGATCACCAAGGACCAGCGCAGACCGGTCGACACCCAGGCCGTGCGCGAGCAGTTGCTGCCGATGGTCGAGGCGTACGGTCGGCTGAAGCGCGGCCGGGAGGTCATCGACTACGGCGACCAGATGGCGCTGGCGGCCCGGATCGCCTCCCGGCATCCGGAGGTCGGCGCGTCCGAGCGGTCGCGGTTCTCGGTCGTGCTGCTCGACGAGTACCAGGACACCAGCCACGCCCAGCTCGTGCTGCTGCGGTCCCTGTACGCGGGGGGCCACCCGGTCACCTCGGTCGGCGACCCCTGCCAGTCGATCTACGGCTGGCGCGGCGCGTCGGCGGGCAACCTGTCCCGCTTCCCGCAGGACTTCCCGGCGGCGTCGGGCGAACCGGCGCAGGTGCGGCGCCTGTCGGTCAGCTTCCGCAACGGCGAACACGTGCTGGATGTCGCGGCCCGGATCCAGGCGCCCCTGCGGCGGGAGGCCCGGGAGGTGCCGGTGCTGGTGCCGGGCGGCAACCGGGCCGGGCGCGGGCGGGTGGTGTGCGCCTTCCACGAGACGGCCGAGGACGAGGCGGAGTGGATCGCCGGTGGCCTGGCCGCGATGCTGCACGGCGAGGGCGCCCCGGACGGCCTGCCCTGGGGTGAGGGCGAGCGGGCCAGACGCGGACCGGCCCTGCAGCCGCAGGACGTCGCGATCCTCGCCCGCAAGAGGTCGCAGTTCCCGGCGCTGCGCCGGGCCCTGGAGGCGCGGGGCATCCCGGTCGAGGTCGTCGGGCTCGGCGGGCTGCTGACCGTGCCCGAGGTGGCCGACATCGTGGCGACGCTGCGGACGCTGTACGACCCGACCGCCGGGGACGCGCTGGTCCGGCTGCTCGCCGGGCCGCGCCGGCGGATCGGCCCGGCCGATCTCAAGGTGCTCGGCGACCTGGCCCGCGAGCTCAACCGCGAGATCAGGGCGGCCAGGGGAGGGCCGCGGCCGGAGGACCCGCTCGACCAGGTCGTCGCCGACCTCGCCGAGGAGCGCGGCAGCCTGGTCGACGCGCTCGACGAACTGCCCGACCGGCCCGACTGGCTCGCGCGGTTCTCCCCGCTCGCCCAGGAGCGGCTGCCCGCCGCCGCCCGCGAGCTGCGTCAGCTGCGCGCCCACGCGGGGCAGCCGCTGCCCGACCTCATCAGCGAGATCGAACGCCGCCTCGGGCTCGACGTCGAGGTGGCCGCCCGGGGCCGCGGCGGCGGCCCGCTGGCCGCCCGCGCCGACCTGGACGCCTTCCTCGACGCGGCGTCCCGGTTCGCCGGCGACTCGGAGGACCCGACGCTCGGCGCGTTCCTGGCGTACCTGAAGGCGGCCGAGAGCGAGGAGTTCGGCCTGGAGGCCGGGCGGGTCGGCGACAGCAACACCGTCAAGCTGATGACCGTCCACGCGTCCAAGGGCCTGGAGTGGCCGGTCGTGGTGGTGCCGGGGCTGTCGCAGCTCACCTCGCAGAAGGGCGGGCTGATCAAGGGCAGCGTGTTCCCGGCGACCCCGGTCACCAACTCCCGCTGGACGGAGAACCCGCGCAAGCTGCCGTACCCGCTGCGGGGGGACAGTTCGGACCTGCCCGAGCTGGCCGGGCTGGACCGGGAGGCGCTCGGCGCGTTCGACGAGCGCTGCCGCGACCGCGACCTGATGGAGGAACGGCGGCTGGCTTACGTCGCCGTCACCCGGGCGCACTACCTGCTCATCGCCTCCGGCTACCGCTGGGGGAGCTCGTCCCGCCCGCTGGAGCCGTCGGACTTCCTGCGGGAGATCCGCGAGGCGGGTGCGGGGGTCGCCCGCTGGGCGGAGGACGAGGACGCGCGGAGCCTGGAGAATCCTCTGCTGGCCGAGCCGTCGGCGGCCGAGTGGCCGTCCGTCACCGTCCACGACGCCATCCGCGACGGCGCCCGCCTCGTGGAGGAGGCGATGACCGGAGCCACGCCCGCGACGGCCTCGGCCGGCGACGGTCCCGCTCTGCTGCGGGACCGGGACCTGGAACGGATGCGGGCCTGGGCCCGAGACACCGACCTGCTGCTGCGCGAGCGCGAGACGAACCGCCAGAGAGCCGGCGCGGTGGTGGAGCTGCCGTCGCGGCTGTCGGTGTCGTCACTGGTGACGCTGGCCCAGGACCCGGCGGCGTTCGCCCGGCAGGTGCGGCGGCCGGTGCCGCGCAGGCCCGCCCCGCTGGCCCGGAGGGGCACCACCTTCCACCGGTGGCTGGAGTCGCGCTGGGGTCAGCAACGCCTGATCGACGACCTGGAGCTGCCGGGCGCCGCCGACGAGCTGTCGGAGAGCGACGTGCAGCTCGCCGAGCTGCAGGAGCGGTTCGAGGAGAGCGAGTGGGCCGTGCGGGAGCCGGTCGACCTGGAGGTCCCGTTCGAGACGATGATCGGCGATCGGCTGGTGCGCGGGCGGATGGACGCGGTCTTCCGCGAGCGCGACGGCTACGTGGTGGTCGACTGGAAGACCGGCGAACGGCCGCACGGCCGGGCCGCCGACACGGCGTCGGTGCAGCTCGCGGCGTACCGGGTGGCCTGGGCCGCACTGGCCGGGGTGCCCCTGGAGCAGGTCGGGGCGGCCTTCCACTACGTCCGCTCGAACGAGACCATCCGTCCCGTGGACCTCCTCGACGCGGACGGCCTCACCATCCTCATCCAGCGCGTTCCCGAGGAGTGACCGAGGGGAGCCGCCGGCCGTCGTCGGATTCAGGAGGCTTTCCCGCCGCAGGGGCTGCGGTCAGTCGCGCCCGCCCGCGACCGCCTTGATCAGACGCAGCAGGTCGTCCAGGTCGGCCTCGAACTCCGTGTCGAGGTCCCAGGGCAGGTCAAGCCACGGCGCGAGCCTGCCGTGGCCGGGAAGCTCGCCCTCCGGCAGCCGGCCGCGCCGGCCGCGCGGATCGAGGGAGCCGGTGCCGAAGCGGCCGGAGGCCTCGGAGGCGGCGAAACCGATCACGAAGGTGGAGATCAGGCGCTCCAGCCGGGGCACCTCGCGGTCCGGAACACCGGCCTCGACGAGCGCGGTGTAGATGAGGTCCACCACCCGCACGGCGTCCGGTGTGACGGCCGGCCGGGAGAACAGCAGTTGCGCCGCCCAGGGATGTCGCCGGGCCATCCCGCGGACGGCGTACCCGAGGGCGGCGAGTCGTTCGTGCCACGCCCGGCCCTTCCCCGCGTCCGGTGGCAGGAGCCCGGTGAGAAGCCGGCCGACCATGCCGTCCAGGAGTTCGGCCTTGTCGCTGACGTGCCGATACAGCGCCATCGGCGTCACTCCGACCCGCTCGGCCAGCGCGCGCATCGAAACCTTGCCGATGCCGTGCTCGTCGGCGATCGCCAGCGCCGCGTCCAGGATCTCTTCTCTCCGGCCACTCACACGTATACAGTGTAGACGTATACGCCGTAGACCAGAGGGGGCGGGATGCTCGTCGCGGAGGGGTTGGTGAAGCGCTACGGCCGGCGCAGCGCGCTCGACGGCTTCGACCTCGCGGTCGCGTCCGGCGAGATCGTCGGCCTGATCGGGCACAACGGAGCGGGCAAGACGACCTTTGTCGAAGTCGTCACCGGCCTCGTACGCCCCGATGCGGGCCGTGTACGCATAGCAGGTGGCTCCGGTCGTGCCCTACGTCGGCTGCTCGGCGTCGCCCCGCAGGAGTTCGCGCTCTACAACGGCGTCAGCGTGCGCGAGAACCTGCGGCTGTTCGCCGGACTGGCCGGGCTGCGCGGGCGGCGCCGGGACACGGAGATCACTCGCGTCCTGGACGAGCTTCACCTCGCCCCGATCGCGGATCGGCCCGTCGGCGTCCTGTCCGGCGGCCAGCGCCGCCGCGTCCAGGCGGCCACCGCCATGGTGGGCTCGCCACCGCTGCTGCTGCTGGACGAGCCGACCGCGGGCGCCGACCCGGAGACCCGCTCGGCCCTGCTGGCAGCGGTCAGAGCCCGCGCGGAGGCGGGGGCCGCGGTTCTCTACACCACGCACTACCTGCCGGAACTCGTGGATCTCGACGCGACCGTGGCGCTCGCCCGAGCCGGTCGGGTCGTCGCGCGCGGCACCCAGCGGGAGCTGACCCGAGGGCTGCCGGGCGAGCTCAGGGTGACCTTCGCCGATCCCGCCGAGCCCGAACTGCGTCTGCCGACCACCGATCCCGGCGCCGACCTCGCCGCGTTGCTCGCCTCGGGCCGCACGCCCACGTCCGTCGACGTACGCCGCCCCAGCCTGGACGACCTCTACCGCGCGCTGGAAGCCGGGAAGGCTCGTGATGTCGCCGCGTGAGTCCGTGTTCCGTACGGGTGTCCTGGTCCGTCACAACCTGCTGCTGATGCTCCGAGAGCCCGGCCCGCTGCTGAGCAGGATGATCCTGCCGCTCGCCTTCCTCACCCTGCTGCGCCCGCTCTACGTCGCCGCACAGGGACGGGCCGCGGGCACGGAACAGGCCGTCGTCGGCACCCTGGTCACCTTCTCGCTGCTCGCCCTCAGCATCTCCGGCAACTCGATTCTCACCGAACGGCTCGGCCGGACCTGGGACCGCATGCGCGGAACGGCCCTCCACCCGGCGGAGATGCTCGTCGGCAAGGCCGTGCCCGTCTTCGCCGCTCTACTCGCCCAGCAACTGCTCATCGTCGGATTCGGCGTGTGCGTCCTGGACGTGAGCGTTCCCCATCCGCTCCCGCTGCTGGGCGTCCTGCTCTGCTGGAGTTGCACCCTGCTCGGCATCGGCGCGCTGCTCGGCGTGCTCGTGCGGAGCATGGGCGAACTGTCGGCGGCCTACGACATCGGCGGCATGCTGCTCAGCAGCCTGGGCGGCGCGCTCGTCCCGCTCGGCGCCATGCCGGGGTGGATCGCCGCCGCGGCACCGGTCTCTCCCGGGTACTGGGCCGTCCAGGGCCTGCGCGCCGCCGTCACCGGTGACACGCACACCGTGGCGACGGCCTGCGGCCTGCTGCTCGTGGTGGCGTCGGCCTCCGGCGCACTGGCCGCTGTCCGTCTCCAGGGGCGCGGCGGACGCCTGGTCGCGCTGTGATCCGTCCGCCTCCAACCATCTCCGGGCAGGGTTCCTAGTCGAACAGCACGCTTGTCTCGATCTTGATCCCGAACGGTTCCGGCAGTTCCAGGACCTCGCCCTCCTCGGCCGTGACGATCTGCCGGTACGCCTGCCGGTGGTAGTCGAGGGGCTTCAGATCGGAGAGAGGATCGCTCATAAGCGTCACTCTGCGCGGAGACGTCACGGGGTCCACGATCAGATAGAGCGGTACGCCCGCTCGCGCGTAGTCGAG
Source organism: Microbispora sp. H10885 (assembly GCF_014161415.1). Classification (NCBI taxonomy): domain Bacteria; kingdom Bacillati; phylum Actinomycetota; class Actinomycetes; order Streptosporangiales; family Streptosporangiaceae; genus Microbispora; species Microbispora sp. H10885. The sequence continues at coordinate 142,464 of NZ_JABBWY010000014.1, forward strand.
CGGCTTCTCCTGCCAGTCGGCCACTTGGGTGCCAGGCGAGCAGGCCTCCACGACCAGCAGGACGCTGTGCCCGTGTACGCGCATCGGATCGAGGCTCTCGACTTTGGGTGGTACGACGATCATGTCGGGCAGTCGATGGTCGAGTAGCGGTGGAATGTGCACCCCCCAGTGGTAGTGAAAGCGCCAGCGGTTAGCCAGCTTCAAGGGGAACAGAAGCTCGGTGAGCCGGTCGAGAACGTCGCCGTGCTGCATGGTTGCCGGCGGCGTCACGACGACCTGCCCGAGACGAATCTCCGCCCGATAACCGGCGTCGTTGAGTTGCATGAACAGTTGCTGCACCTCGTCCGGGAGCTCTTGGGGCTCTTCGGGCTTCCCGGTCTCCTGGGGCTCGTGCTCGTCGGGGACGGGACCGTCCTGCCTGTGCGGGACGGGGTGGTCGTGCCTGCCGCGACGGCTCGGCTTCGTGACGGCCATGTCGCCATCCTCTCCTACTCCTCCATGCCGATGGTACGGAACGCTCTTGTGTCGACACGGAAGGTAACCGATACGTGATGGCGTGCGTGCCTCAGGAGGCGGGCGAAGTGGAGGAAGCTTCACTCGGGGGAGGAAACCACTCCGGTGATCCGGTCATTGGTCGTGAATGTCATACCGGCAGTTGGGTGATCTTTTCTGAAAGGGATTGTCCTTTTTGTCGGTCATGATCGGCTATGAATGGCTTATGTCTGTTTTGCGGATGGTGTTCGTGATGGCCGGTGTCGTGGCGGCGGCCGGGTGCTCGGCGCCAGCAGCGGGTCATCGACCGCGATCGTGCCCGGCTCGACGTCATCAGGTCGCTCAACGAGGCCCGCCTCGCCAACTCCGCGAAGGTTCTCGGCCCTCAGCGCAGGTAGTGGCGTAAGCGAACGCAGGGAAGCGACGACCACGCACGGGACACTCCAGATAAGGGGGACGGCTGCAGCGTTTTCAGTATGGGATGAGGTGATCAACCGGGACAGGTACATTCCTGAGGCCGCGAGGACAGGAAATGGGCAGCACGGCGGGGCCGGCACCGGGAGCTCCGGAAAGACGGAGCGCGTGCCGCACCTGTGACGGGCACGTCGAGGTCGACCCGCAGCAGCACGTCCGCGGGGCCGCGCAGGCGCCGCAGTTCGGCCGGACTCTCGACGTGCCACCGGTGTGCTGAGGGGTGCTCACCGGCCCATCGCCTCTTTCACCCATAAGACCACTGAGCGCTTGAGAACATTCGCTCGTTTTTCCAGCTCAGCGCGGTCCTTCTCCCACGCGGCCTTTGGCGTCTCATGAGTTGTGAAGGGTGCCGGTGTGTGTCACGCCGTGCGTCCCGTCGCCGGCAGTGGAGTAATCGGTGGACCCTGGCCGTCGGGTCACCTGACGCCGCTTGTTTCGGGGTTGTTGCGTCTGTTGTATTCGTCCATCAGCCGCCTGAGCGGCGCAAATCCCGCTCTGGTCGGTTCGACCTGAGCTTGGCACTGAACCAACCCCATTCACGGACCCCGCCGCGCCACGTTGAGGCGTTCGTAACCGTGTTGCGCGTGAGCGCCCGTTCACAGCGAGTTAACTGCGCCTAGCCGCGCGTGAAACATCCGGCTGGCGTCATCAATTCCACCCCACTTCAGGAGGAGTGCATGCATTCTCCCCCACGCGGCATTCTCGCCGCCCGACGCCGGGCCAATCGACGACGACTGGCTTGGCTGCTGACCCCCATCCTTGCTCTCGTAACAATTGGGGTCAGTCCTTCCTCATCCCAGGCGCTTCCGATCGGTGTAGGAACGCCGGTGCAATTCACGCTAACCGACAATCAGGGTGCGTGGTTCGACACCGGTGCGACGCTGTTCGGCACGCGGTCGCTCGGCGTCGCCGTGACGCCGAGGACCAAGCTGGCGTCGCTGCCGCTGAACACCGACACGCTGCTCAACGGCGATCTCGGCGGTGGCCTGCTCAACCTGCCGCTGCTCAACGGCGACGCACCGCTGATCGGCCAGCTCGGTGTGAACGTCAACAGCCTGCTCAACCTCGACCAGCTCAACTCGGCGGTCGACGCGGCGGGCGGCGCGCTCGGATTCCTGAACCCGACGATCCAGCGTGCCAAGACGCAGATCAACCAGCTCAGCCAGCAGCTGTCGACGGTGCCGGACAGCAGCGCCACCCCGCTCGGCAGCCTGCCCGTGGGACTCGACCTGATGCGCACGCTCAAGGAGGTCGCCGCGCTGGCGCCCTCGGACCTGAGCCTCGCGCCGAAGGCGAAGTTCGCGGTGGCGGCACCGGCGGCCGCCTCGGCCCACTCGGTGACCAGCCTGATCTGGCCGGTCGGCGCGCAGCCGATCGACCAGAACAGTGCGTTCATCGGCAACGTCGAGGCCAACCTGACCGAACCGGGCCTGTACGCGTGGGCCTGCAAGATCCACCCGTACATGCTCGGCGCTGTGGTCGTGGACGACCCGCTCACGCCCGGCCTGGACTTCGGCAAGAAGCTCAACGTCAACGTCAAGGGCGGCATCGTCGTGCCCAGCTCGGCCGACGTGGTGCAGCAGCTCGTGCAGAAGTTCTTCCGGATCACCACGCCCGACAACTGGCAGGTCTTCAGCAACACGCAGACCAAGAACTGGAACCCCTACTACCCGCCCGCGCCGATCCTGGAGTACGACGCGAACGAGCAGCCGGTGATCATCCCGAGCCTCGACGCGTACTACAACAGCAAGTTCAACGAGGGCGTCACGCTGCCCGCGCTGACCCAGCGGCCGAGCACGCCCGGCGTCGGTGAGCTCTGGGTCGACACCCAGATGGAGCAGTACGCCGGCAAGGTCAAGTCCGGCGCGGCGACCAAGGTCGACGTGCAGAACTGGACCGTAGACCGGAAGGTGGCGCTGCCACAGATCAACCTCAACAACCCGCACAATATGTGGTCGGACCGCAACGGAAAGTACATCTATCAGACGGAATGGTTCTCCGACCGCCTGACCGTGTTCGACCGGACCACGGGCAAGCTCGTGCGAACTATCCAGGTCGGCCCGGACCCATCCCATGTGATGACCCGGACCGATACCGACCAGCTCCACGTCGCCATCAACGCCGGCAACGCGGTGGTCGAACTGAGTCCGGGTGCCACGCAGATCGACAGACGCATCCTGGTGCAGGGTCCCGGCCAGACACCGGCCCACCCGCACGCGCACTGGATGAGCGCCGACGGGCACACCATGGTCACGCCGAACGTCAACCACAACAACTCGACGATCGTCGACGTGCCGTCGGGCTCGATCCAGGAGGTGCAGACCGAGCAGCTGCCCATCGCGACCGGCATGATGCCGGACTCCTCGAAGTACTACGTGGCCAACTTCCTCGGCCAGAGCGTCTCCTGCATCTCGCTGGACGGGCCGGCGTGCCACTCCGACAGCGGCACGAACGTCGGCTACAAGGCCATCAACCTGTGGGCGAACTACGACATGGTGACCGGGGCGACGACCGGGGGCTTCGGCGGCCTGCCGATCCAGATCCCGGTCAGCCCTGACGGCAACGTGGCGTTCGTGGCGAACACGCTCACGAGCAACATCGCCGTCATCGACACCAAGACCGACAAGGTCATCAAGTACCTGCCGTGCGACTCCGGCTGTCACGGCATCAACTTCGGTGCCAAGCGCGGCGGCGGCTACTACGCCTACGTGTCGAGCAAGTTCGCCAACACCCTCGCCGTGATCGACCCCGACCCCAACGGCGACGGCAGCCCCGCCGACTCCACAATCGTCGGCAAGATGGTTCTCGACTCGGCCGCGGGCACCAGCGTGGACGACGTCGTGACCGGCTACAACGGCATGGGCGGGCAGGGCGTCTTCCCCTACCCGATCGTCTACAACGGCTGGGTGCAGAACGCCACGCCGGAGATGGCGGACAAGCTCACGTGTGCCCAGCTCAACCCCATCAACCAGGGGGTCTGCGAGTAACTGCGGGCCCGCACTAGCGGGGGAGGGACCGTAAAGCGGACGGTCCCTCCCCCTGACCAGGGCCCCCGATCGCGCACCACCCACGCCGGTCCATTCGGCCGCCGACACGTGGGCGCGTGCATTCCACAGTAGACGAGGAAGTACACCCATGTCTGATACGACCGCGCCGGAGCCCTTCGCGGCCCTCCGGCGTGCCCTCTCCGACGCCTCGCCACCGGTACGGCGGCTGATGCTGATCGGCGTGATCGCGCTCTCGATCCTGGTCCCCGGCGCGGCACTGTTCGCGCCGAAGGCCGCGGGCGCGACGAACCACACGATCGCGATCAAGAACTTCGCGTTCACGCCGGACGTGCTCTCGGTGGCACCCGGCGACACGGTCACGTTCGTCAACCAGGAGACAGACGGTACCGTCCACGCCATCCGCGGCGACTTCACGTCCCCGGACCTGCCGCCCGGGGCGAGCTTCATGGTCACCGTCGCCACCGCCGGCTCGTACAACTACTACTGCAGTTTCCACCCGTACATGACCGGCATCATCAACGCCGGAACGGCACCGCCGTCGCCGTCGCCGTCCCGGTCACCGAGCGCAAGCCCGTCGCCGTCCCGCTCACCGAGCGTGAGCCCGTCGCCGAGCGGCAGCCCGGGCACGAGCCCGAGCCCGAGCGTCACTCCGACGACGACGCCGCCGCCCGGCTCCGCGCCCTGCGACAACCCGGCCCTCGGCGCCGATCAGGGCGATGGCACCCGGCTGGCCGCCTACAACCTGGTCGGCACCGTCAAGGTGTTCAAGCTGTGCATGTCGCAGACCGACTGGGAGGTCTCGCCCGGGGTGGTGAAGCAGGCGTACACGTTCAACGGCATAGTGCCCGGCCCCACCATCAAGGTCAACGAGGGCGACCAGGTGCGGGTCATCGTGCAGAACGACCTGCCGGAGCACACGGCGGTGCACTGGCACGGCATGCAACTGCCGAACGCGCAGGACGGCGTGCCGGACATCACGCAGCCGCACATCATGCCCGGCAACACCTACACGTACGAGTGGACCGCCAAGTCGACCGGCACGCACTGGTACCACTCGCACATGGGTGGCGGCCAGGTCGGCCGGGGCCTCTACGGCGCGCTCCTGGTGACCCCGACGCTGGGCGACATCGCCGCCGACAAGCACTACACCATCGAGATCGGCGACGGTTCCAACGGGTTCACCTTCAACGGCAAGTCGTACCCGGCGACCGTGCCGCTGACGGCGGCGGTCAACCAGAAGGTCCACGTCCGGCTGATCGGCACGGGCCCCGAGATGATCCACCCGATGCACCTGCACGGGGTGCCGTTCCAGGTCGTGGCCCAAGACGGCAACAAGCTCGCCTCACCGTACACCGTGGACACGCTCAACGTCGGCGTCGGACAGACGTACGACATCGTGTTCCAGCCCAAAGAGCCCGGGAAGTGGTTGCTGCACTGCCACATCTTCTCCCACTCCGAGGGACCCAACGGCATGATCGGCCTCGTGACGATCATCAATGTAACGCCGTAATCGCCGGCTGAACCCGCCTCCGAACCCGTGCCGGTCAGCCGTGAGCGCACCTGACCGGCACGGGCTCCACATACCGATACGCGCAAGGAGTCCGCGCATGAAGCCCATCCGTGTCGTCGCCGCGACGCTCGTCGCCGGCGTCGCCGTCCTGCTCGCCCCCACCTCGCCGGCGTGGGCCCACGTCACCGTTTCCCCCTCGGTCGCCACCACCGGCGGCTACGGCACGTTCGCGTTCAAGGTGCCCGACGAGCGCGCGGACGCGAAAACGACCCGCGTCGAGGTCGTCTTCCCGGAGAACGCCCAGCTCACCAGCGTCTCCCTGCGTCCCGTCCCGGGCTGGAAGGCCACTGTCGCCACCCGGCAACTGCCGAACGCCGCGTCCGCCGGGCACGACGACGACGAGGAGGCCGCCAACAAGGCCGTCACGGGCATCGTGTGGGAGGGCGGCGCCATCAAGCCCGGCGAGTTCCAGCTCTTCGAGGTGTCCCTCGGTCCGCTGCCCACCACGCCCGGCCGGCTCGTGTTCAAAGCGCTGCAGACCTACAGCGACGGTGAGGTCGTCCGCTGGATCGACATCCCGGAGGCCGGCGCGCCACGGCCCGAACACCCGGCGCCGATGATCGACGTCAAGCCGGTGGACGCGCAGGCCAACGCGCCCGCCGCGCCCGCCGCGCCCGCCGCGCCTGCTGCGCCCGCCGCGGCCGCCGCGGCCACCCCCACCGGCGACGGCGTCGCTCGCCTGCTCGGCTGGGCCGGCCTCGCGCTCGGCGCCCTCGCGCTGCTGACGGCGGCCGCGACCGGGCTGCGCCGGCGCACCCCGGCGCCGGCCTCGGCGCCGCTCGCGGAGGCGGACACCGCGGCGCGGCTCTCGCGATGACCCTCACCAGGACGCGCGGCGCGGGGCTCGCCGTCCTCCTCGCAGGGTTCGCCACCGCCGTGTCCCTCGTGGTGGCGAGCCCTGCCTGGGCGCACGCGGAACTGGTCGACGCCGCGCCGGCCAACGGCCAGATCTACCAGGACTCCCCTCGGACGCTGCTGCTGCAGTTCACCGACCCGGTGACCGTGCCGCCGGACGGCCTGCGGCTGTTCGGCCCAGACGGCGCCCGCATCGGCATCGGCGCACCGGTCCACCGCGTGGGCGACGACACGTCGGTGGAGGCCCCGCTGAACGGGAAACTCGCCGACGGCGTCTACACCGTCTCGTGGCGGGTGGTGTCCTCCGACAGCCACCCGGTGCAGGGCGCCTACACGTTCACCGTCGGTACGCCGGGCAGCCGCCCGGCCGCCGTCACGCCCTCGGGCGATCGCTCCGGCGATGCCGCGACGGCGTACGGCGCCGCCCGGTGGGCCGCGTTCGCAGGGTTCGCCGTGCTGCTCGGCACCGCGTTCTACCTGGCGTGGTGCTGGCCGGCCGGTGCGCGGCGACGGCCGGCCCGGCGGGTGTTGTGGGCCGGCTGGGGCGCCAGCCTCGCCGCCGCGATCGCCTCCGGCCTGTTGTACGGGCCGTACGTGGCCGACGGCGATGTGGCGGGCGTCTTCGACCCGCGGCTGCTGTCCACGACGTGGGCCACCGGCCTGGGCCGTGCCCTCGGGATTCGCGTCGCTCTGCTGCTCGCCGCGGCGCCCGCGCTCGTCTGGCTGCTGAACCGCTACCCGGACGCGCCGGACCGCCGCACACGGTGGACGGCCGCGGCGGCGGTGCTCGCGGCCGCCGCGGCGCTCGCCGTGACCTGGAGCATCGCGAACCACAGCGTGTCGGGCGAGGCCGGCGGGTTCGCCGTGCCGGTCGACGTCGTGCACCTCGTCGCCGGCTCGGTCTGGCTCGGGGGGCTCGTCGCGCTCGCCCTGACGCACGTGCCGACCCGCGACGCCGTCACCCTGCGCGTGGCGGTGCCCCGGTTCTCGCACACGGCGCTGGTGTGTGTGGCGCTCATGGTCGCCACCGGCCTGTTCCAGGCATGGCGGCAGGTCGGGTCGCCGCCGACGCTGTTCGCCACCGCGTACGGCCGGGTTCTGCTGGCGAAGGTCGCCCTTGTGGTCGTGCTGGTCGCGTTCGGCGCCGCCGCCCGGGGATGGGTCGCCCGCCACTACGGCGCGGGCGGCAACCGGCGCCGCGGCGGCCCTGACCCGCACCAGCTCTACGCGTTCTACCGGCGGCTGCTGACCGAGACGGCGGTGGGCGCCGTCGTGCTGGGCCTGTCCGCCGCGTTGGTCGCCATGGAGCCGGCCCGCGTGGCGTACGCCGAGCACCGCTCGACGGCGGCGCCCGCGAATACGGCGGTGCCCGCGAATCGAGTGGCGCCGGTGCCGGCCGTGCCCACACCCGTGCCGTTCTCGGCCGGCTCCGGCCCCCACTCGCGCGGTGCGGTGCTGCTCGTGGTGTTTCCGCCCAAGGTGGGGCCGGCGCAGCTGCACCTGTCGGTGCTCGACCCGAACGGCGCGCCGCTCAACGTGCCGGAGGTGCACGCCGCCATGACCCTCCCGGACCGGGACCTCGGGCCGATCCCGGTGGAGCTCCAGGGCGCCGGCGGGCACTACATCGGCCAGCTGAACCTGCCGTTCCCGGGTCGCTGGCAGGCCGTTCTCACGGTCCGCACCACGGAGACGGACCAGGCCACGGTTCGCGTCGTGGTCGACGTGAGCGCCTGAAGAACGCGGCCCGCCTCGCCGACTCCGCGAAGGTTCTCGGCCCTCAGCGCAGGTAGTGGAACTCGGGCTTCGGGTGCATGAGGAAGTCGTGGTGGGAGATGTTCCAGGCGTACGCGCCGGCCATTGCGAAGGCGACGACGTCGCCGACGGCGAGTGCGGCGGTGACGCGGCGGGCGAAGACGTCCTTGGGGGTGCAGAGCCGTCCCACGAGTGTTACCGGGCCGTCCTCGCCCTCCCCGCTTCGGGGCAGCACGGCGAACGGCTGGTCGTGTCCCTTCGTCACCGGGGTCCGCAGGTGGTGGGTGCCGCCGGAGAGCACGGCGAAGCGTTCCCCGTGGACTCGCTTCACGTCGAGCACGGTCGTCAGGTACCACCCGCAGTAGGCGGTCAGGGCCCGTCCCGGCTCCACGCGCAGCGTCTCGCCCGGGCGGGCGAGCGCCCGCAGGCCCGCGCCGTACGCCGCCCAGTCGAACCGCTCCTCGGGACGGGTGTAGGAGACGGCCATTCCGCCGCCGAGGTTGAACTCCCGCAGGCCCAGGCTCCTGCCGTACGCGAGCACGGCCTCGGCGAGGGTGAGCAGGCCGGGGGCGGCCAGGCCGCTCGCGAGGTGGGCGTGGACGCCCCGCAGCCGCAGCGCCCCCCGCCCCTCCGGCTCGCCCGGGAGGTCGGCTGAGACGTGGCCTGGCCGCGGCTCCGGAAGGCCGTTCGAGAGCCGCCCTGGAAGCGCGCCTCCATTCTGGCCTGAGGTGGCGTCGGCGGGGGTGGGACGGCCGAGCAGGGCGAGGCATTCGGCGATCCCGTCCGGGTCCATGCCGAACGGCGTGGCGCCGCCGCCCATCGCGAGGGCCGCGCCGGTGACGGGCATGTCGAGGTTGACCCGCAGCAGCACGTCCGCCGGTCCGCGCAGGCGGCGCAGTTCGGCCGGGCTCTCGACGTGCCACCGGTGTGCCGAGGGGGCCAGGGCCAGCTCGGCGCCGGTCTTGCCCGGCCCGCCGAAGCTCAGCCGGGCGTCCGGCAGCAGCCCCCTGACGTGCTCGAACTCGCCGCCGGAGGAGACCTCGAACCCGTCCGCGTACGGCGCGAGCGCACGCAGCACCTCGGGGTCGGGGTTGGCCTTGACGGCGTAGCAGAGCTCGGTCCCGGCCAGGGCGGCGCGTACGGCCGCCGCGTGGCGGGCGAGCCCGGCGAGGTCGTAGACGTAGGCGGGCACGTCGTCCAGGGCCTCGGCGATCTGCCGCACGCTCGATGGGATGTCCATGCTCATCCGCGCCCCCTGGCGTGGGTCGGCTCGGGCCAGAGCGGGCCGAGGCGGGGCCCGGGCGGCGCGAGCGGGTTGGCGACGTGTACGTATCCGGCCTCCCGGTCGGCTGCCCTCGCCCACCGTACGGTGAGGTTCGCCTTGGCGGGCAGCGGCGCCCCCGCCAGCAGCCGGGTCAGCGGCGCGAGGGCGTCGAAACCGGCAGCGTGACCGGCAGCATGGTCGGGCGCGTGGCCGGCGACGTAGCGCTCCAGGGACGCGCGGGCGGCGGCCCACAGGTCCCGCAGGAGACGGCCGTCCCCCGCGTCCGCCGCCCTGTCCGTCGCCGCGTCGGTCGCCGCGTCGGCCACTGTGGCGGCGACCTCCGCCAGGTGGTTGACGAAGAGGCAGTAGGCCACCCGGTCCCAGCCGCGCCCGGCGTCGTACGACAGGGAGCCGGCGACCTCGTCCGGCAGGCCGGTCAGGTCGTGGTGGCCGGTGACCAGCTTGGTGCCCTCCAGGTCGCGGAAGACGACCTCGGCGGGCAGGCCGTCCGCGTCGAACCCGACGAGCACGTTCTGCACGTGCGGTTCGAGCACGACGCCGTGCCGGACGTACGCGTCGAGCACCGGGTATGCCACACGCTCGACGTATGCCTCGAACCAGGCGACCGGATCGGCCGCCCGGCGGGCCAGGACGGCCTCCGGCACCCCTTCGCCGCCCGCGGCCAGGGCCGCGGCGAGGACCGGGGTGACTCCCGGTCCGCACACGGCCCACGGCCCGGTACGGACGATCACCGAGAGCCCTTCGAGCAGCCGCGTGCCGAGTGCGGCCGATCGATAGCCGGGCTCGGGTAGCCAGCGCGTGCCGGGAAAGCGTCTGTCCAGCAGTTCGAAGACGGGGGCGAGCCGCCGGGTCAGCTCCACCGCGCCGGCCAGCTCGTACCACGCGTTCTTGCGCACGCAGTTGGTGATCCGCACGTCCAGGCTGAACTTCAGGCACACGCCGGCCCCGGGGTCGTACACGGTCCTGACCGAGGACGTGGGCACGACCGTGCGAGGGCCGGGGCCGAGGTCCACGAGCCGCCCGTCCGCGAGCGGCTCCCGCAGCTCGGCGGCCAGCAGGCGGAGCTGCCACGGATGGGCGGGCAGCGGCAGGTAGCCCGGCGGCGCCTCGCCGAAGCCGTCCAGCGCCGTCGTGTCACCCTCCTGGGCCACCAGGTCGGCGCGCACTCCGAGCAGCCGCGGCGCGAACCGCGCGTGCGCCTCGGGCGCGTGGTCCAGCCAGCCGTCGCCCGCGCGGGCCTTCGGCGCGGGGTGGAACGGATGCCCGGCCACGAGGGCCTGCTCGGAGGCGAGCCAGGGGTCGGCGGGCGGGGCGGCCCGCTCGCGGGCGGCCAGGATCGCGGCCGTCGCGTCACGCCCGGCGCGGACCTGGTCGGCGAACTCCTCGTTGCCGCCGTCGAGATCGTCTTCCACGAGGGTGAGGAGGGAGGGCAGGCCGAGGGGCCGCCACCGCCCCTCCGCCAGGTATTCGGGCGGGCCGTCGAATCGCAGGGCGATGCCCCCGCGTGCGCGGACGCGCACCGGCGTCCCGGCCAATCGGAGCGTCAGATGCGGTCCGGCGGCGCGCACGTCGCCGCGTGGGCCGCCGACCTCACGCAGCCAGCAGCGCAGCAGCGCCCCCAGCGCGGTCTCCTCGGCTGCGAGATCCGAAGCCGTGAGCTCCGCAGCTGTGGGGTCGACGGAGCGGGCGCCTCTCAGATAGTTGGGGCCGGTCGTGCCGTAGAACTTGTTGACGTCCCGGGCCCCGGTGCGTTCCTTGGCGACGAGCGTCCCGGCGACCACCATCGACTTGCCGGTGAGGCGGGCGGCGTCGAGCGTGCGGGCCCGCAGCAGCCGGGCCATCGGGTCGTCCCCGTACGGCTCCAGCGCCGCAGTGAGCGCCCGCCGGACCGGCGCGGCGCCGGAGTGGGGCAGCAGGCCGTGGGCCACCGCCATGGCGGCCAGGTGCAGCGTGATCGTCACGAAGACGTCGGCGAGCGCGTAGGGGTCGTCGGTCAGCATGCGCGCGTCGTCGAACTCCGGCGCGTCCAGCCCGGCGGCCCGCAGCCGCCCGGGGGAGGCGAGCAGCCCGTCGTTGTCCTTGACCAGCAGCCGCATGGGCCCGTCGCCGAACAGCAGGGCCAGGTTCTGCTGGTGGGCCTCCAACGCGACGCCGTACCGCACGAAGAGTGTGACGTTCCAGGCGAACAGCGCCGCGAGGTAGTCGTCGAGCAACGCGCGCACGTCGCCGCCGTAGTGCCGCCCGGCCACCTCGTGCGCGACGAGCCGGCCGTCCCCGTCCGGCAGCGGCGCGAGGAGGGCGGCGACCGGGACGATCTCCCCCTCGGGCAGTCCGCGGACCAGCCAGCCCAGGTATTCGTGCCCCGCGTGCCCGTACGTCTGCTCGTCGGCGAGCGTGGCGCGCAGGGCGGGCTCGCGCAGCAGGATCCGGCGCAGCAGCGACTGGGCCAGCGCCCCGTCGAGCAATGTTCCCGGCTTGATCGACCTGCGGTTGCGCAGGCCGAGCGTGCTGGTGGGCAGCGGCACCTTGAGATGGACGCGCGGGCCGGCCTCGACCGTCCGCATCGACAGGGTCGGCCGCACGACCAGGTACGGACGCCGCCCCGGCACCAGCCCGGAAAGCCCAGGCACCGCCCCCGGAAGCCCCGCCACGAGCGGCTCAGCCAGGGGATGCACGGGGAACAGCACGTGCGTACGAGCGAGGCCGGGCGGCAGCCCCACGTCGCCGGGCCGGGGCCACCACGCGGGCGGCTCTGGCCGCGACAGCGTCGCGAGCTCCCGGGGCACCGCCGTCCAGCGCATCGCGAACTCGGGGGCGAACTCCGGCGCGTACGACGGGAGGTCGCCGGGGGAGACGCCGAGGCGGCAGCGGGCCGTCGGATAGAGCGGATGGTCCACCGAGGCGGCCAGCGACTCGTAGCGGATCAGCCCGTCCCGCCCGCGCAGCCGCCGGTCCACCTCGCCGCGCAGCCGGTGCCGGGCCGCCAGGGCCGCGAGCGTCTCGCGGCACTCCCGCGCGAAGGCGGCGACCCCCTCGGCGTCGGCCGGGTCGGCGACCTCCCGCAGCGTGTCCAGCACCTCGGCCAGGCTCAGGCGCTCGTCCGGGGCCGTCGAGAAGTCCTGGAACGGGCTGCCCGGCGTGAGGCCGGCCCGCCGCCCCGAGGCGAGGACGATCGCGACGCCGTCCCGGTCGCGGGTCACCCGGGAGGAGACGCCGCCGTAGTCCTCCCGCAGCAGCGCGTCGAGCACCCGGGCGGCGAGATAGTGCTCCGCGGTCATGCGAGCACCCAAGGGTGCTCCTTCCGGAACGCGTCCACGGCGGCGTCGACGCGCTCCCGGTCCGGGCCGACGGCGCGGAGCAGGCCGAGGTAGTCGCGGTTTGTCCCGGTCACCTCCACGTGATCGCCGACCTCGCGCAGCGCCCGGTGCCACAGCCGTACGCCGTCCCCGGCGTCCGGCGCGGAAAGGCCCGGCGCGGAGAGGTTCGGCGCGGAAAGGCTCAGCGCGGGAAGATCCGGCGCGGGAAGGTCCGGCGGCGCGGCGGTGACCGTGCCGGAGCGCTCGGCCACGAGGCTCACCACGGACCCGTACGCCGGGCGCGGGCCGTCAGTGCCGAACGCGTCGGCGTCGAACGCGTCGAGGTCGAACGCGGAGAGGGGTTCGCCGGCGTGGATCCGCAGGACCCACTCGTGCAGGGGCACACCGAGGAGGTCGGCCAGCAGGAAGTCGCAGTTGTCGCCGATGAGCCGATAGTTGATCTCGATGATCCGCGGGCCGTCGCGGGTGACGGCGTACTCGGTGTGGCACACGCCGAAGCCGACGCCCACGGCGTCCAGCGCGGCGTTCAGGTGGGGGAGATGCCCGGCGTCGGGGGGCCGCCAGTCCAGGCGTTCCTCGATGAATCGCGGCGGCGGGCCGAGCGTGGTGGCGAACCCGCCGAGGACCCGCCGCGCACCCCCGCCGCCGCTGTGCCGGCCGCCGCCGGCCTCACGACCGGCGCCACGACCGGCGCCACGACCGGCGCCACGACCGGCGTCACGGACGCCGCCACCGTCGCCGAGGGTTTCCAGCGTGCGCACCGGCCCGTCCAGGAACTCCTCGGCCACCAGGACCTCGGCCGGGCGGCGCTCCCGGATCTCCGCCACCGCCGCGCGCAGCGCGTCCGGGCCGTCGACGAGCACGACGTCCTCGCTCGCCACGCCGAGCGCGGGTTTGACCACCACCGGGTACGGCAGGTCGAGCGGGAGGTCGCCGCCGGGAGGGATCCGTACGGACCTGACCGGTTCCACGGCGGCGAGGGCGCGGCGGGTCAGCGCCTTGTTCTTGGCGGTGACGCAGGCCCGCCAGTCCTTGCCCGGCAGGCCGAAGTACTCGGCGGCGAGCGCGGCGGGGGCCTGGAGGTGGTCGGAGTTCGAGAAGATCACGCCGGGCGGGTGATGGGCGGCGACGGCGTCGATCACGGCCCTGGCGTCGCGGACGTCGGCCGCGACGACCTCGCATCCCGGGTACCCGGCATACCGATCAGGTTGGTCGGTGAGTATCGTCACGTCCCAGCCCAGCGCGGCCGCGGCGGGAAGGAAACCGCCGGTCACCGAGTCGGTCGGGTTGAGCGTGGTGAGGTACAGCCGCACCGGCCCTCCGATAGGTAAGGCTAACCTAAGTGAGTGCATCCTAGCGCGGTGGCGCGGGGAACGGGCTTGACGGGGAGATTGCCGCGGCGGCGCCAGTGGAAGGATGACGGGGTGGAAATCGCGGACGGACTGCTCGGCCCCCTGCTCCTCGCGCGGAGCGCCATCGACCGGTCGGCGGCCCTGCGCGGCGACGAGGAGTGGCTGCGGCAGGCCTGGGAGGCGGAGAAGACGAGGGTCCTCCTCGTCCAGGACGGCCGCACGCTGATCCGCCGTTTCACCGACGGCGCGGCGCTGGTGCTCACCTCTCCGGCGGAGGCGCCGGAAGGCACGCGTTATCTCCTCGGCGTGGACGAGGACGGCGTGCCCTACTTCGCGGTGAACGCGCCGCTGCCCGAGCCCGCCCAGGGCGCCGGCGACGCGGTGGGCCTGCGGGAGGCCGCGGTGCTGCTCGACGACCGCGACGCGGGGCTGCTCGTCTACGCGGTGGCCCTGGAGGCCTGGCACGCCACCCACGAGTTCTGCCCCAGGTGCGGTGGCCCCACGAACGTGACGGCCTCTGGGCACATGCGGGTGTGCCCGCGTGACGGCAGTCAGCACTTCCCCCGCGTGGACCCCGCAGTGATCATGCTGGTCCACGACGACGAGGGCCGCGTACTGCTGGCGCGCGGCCCGGCGTGGCCGGCGAACCGGATGTCGGTGCTCGCCGGGTTCGTCGAACCCGGCGAGTCGCTGGAGCACGCGGTGGTGCGCGAGGTCCTGGAGGAGGTCGGCATCGCCGTCGTCACCCCCCGCTACCTGGGCAGCCAGCCCTGGCCGTTCCCGCGCAGCCTGATGCTCGGCTTCTTCGCCCGCGCCGTCACGACCGACCTGCGCCCCGACCTGGACGAGATCGCCGAGGCCCGCTGGCTGTCCCGGGAGGAGCTCGCGGCCCAGGTGCGGTCGGGTGAGCTGCTCCTGCCGACCGAGGTCTCGATCGCCCGGCGGATGATCGAGACCTGGTACGGAGGGCCGATCCCCGACACCGGCTGGTAGGTCGTCAGCAGGCGCCCTGGAGGTGCCGCTTGACCTCGGCGACCGAGGGGTTCGTCATTGTGTGGCAGTCGGTGACCACGGTCGGCACGACCTGGTTGCCGTTGTTCACGCTCATCACGAACTCGGCGGCGTCCGGGTGGCGCTCGATGTCGACCTCGCTGTAGGCGATGCCCTCCCGCGTGAGCTGGCTCTTCAGTCGCTTACAGGGGCCGCACCAGCTCGTGGTGTAAACCGTGAGCGCCATCTTCGTCCCTTTCCCGGGCAGCTTCGTGGGGCAACGCGTTGCTTGAGCAGTCATGGCAACATCGCGGACGCCCCGGCTGTTCCCGGTTCTGCGCCGGTCCTCCGGTCAGCGGGCCGGCTGCGCCAGCCGGGCGGCGATCCACGCCCGGACGGTCTCGGGGACCCCGGGCTCACGGTAGAGCGGCGCGCTGTGGAAGGTGCCGGCCATCGTCTTGACGGTCATCGGGACCCCGACGTTCTCCAGCGACTCCTTGAGCACCTCGCTCTGGTACGGCGGCACGAACTCGTCGGCCGAGTGGACCGCGAGCATCGGCGCGTCGCCGGGGGTGGCGTGGAACGGCACCTCCATGCTCGACCAGACACGCGGGCACCGGGCCGGGGAGCAGCCTCCGGCCAGCCGTACCGCGGCCCGGCGGAGTTTGCGCTGGTCGAACGTGCCGGCCGCGGTGCCGTCCTCGTACGCCGAGAGCGGCGAGACGGGCGGGGAGATCCCGACGACCCCGCGCAGGCCCGGCCGGCCGTCGCCGTAGGTGCCGACGGCGGCGGCGAGGTGGCCCCCGGCGGAGAACCCGAGGAGCACGTAGCGCCCGGGGTCGGTGTTGAAGAGGGCCGGGTGCCTGCGGACGGCGGCGACCGCGGACAGGACGTCGGTGCGCTGGGCCGGCCACGGCGCGTCGCCGGACAGCCGGTAGTCGAGGTTGACGACGGTATAGCCCTGCTGGACGTAGTAGCGGGTGACCGACGTCATGTACTTCTTGTCGCCCCCCGACCACCAGCCGCCATGGATGACGAACACGGCGGGACGCCGCGGGCCGGTGGGATGCCACCACACGTCCATGATCTGGCGGGGGTGCGGGCCGTACGAGTAGGTGTGCATCCTCGCGCCGGCGGGCGGCGTGGGAGACGCCGAAGGCGAGGCGCTCGCGGAGGGCGTGGGCGGCGCCGACGGCGTGGCCGACGCGGACGACACCGGGGAGGCGGACGGAACCGGAGTGGCCGACGGCTGGGGTGCGGGGTTGCCGGCGGGGGCGGCGGCCACGGTGGCGGCCACGGTGGCGGCCCGCGCGCCGGGCGAGGTGAGCATCAGCGCGGCGAGGGCGGCGGCGCCCATGCCCATGGCAGTTCGGACCGCGGTTCCCACGGCGTCATCCTCCCCGATGTCGCGTCCATGTCGCGTCGCTGTCGCGTCGTGCCCCGACCGGTCAATGGGACACGCTCGGTCTGCTGCTGCAAGGATGATGCCAGTAACAACGTCCGCCACGCATGTTGGGAGCGGCTCCTTGGACGTCCTCGACGGTCTGGATCCCGAGCAGCGCGAGGTCGCCCAGGCGGTGCGCGGACCGGTGTGCGTGCTCGCGGGCGCGGGCACCGGCAAGACCCGTGCCATCACCCACCGCATCGCGTACGCCGTGCACACGGGGGTCGTCGATCCGCAGGGGGTGCTCGCGGTCACCTTCACGACCCGTGCAGCGGGCGAGTTGAAGCAGCGGCTGCGCCGGCTCGGCGCGCCGGGGGTGCAGGCCCGCACGTTCCACGCGGCGGCCCTGCGCCAGCTCAGCTACTTCTGGCCCCGGGTGATCGGCGGCGACCCGCCGCAGGTGGTCGAGTCGAAGCTGCCGCTGCTGATCGAGGCGGCCCGGCGGCTGCGCAGGAACCCCGAGCGCGGCGAGTTGCGCGACGTCGCGAGCGAGATCGAGTGGGCGAAGGTCACCCAGGTCGCCCCGGAGGACTACCCGGCCGCCGCCGTCAAGGCGCGGCGCACCCCGCCGATCGCGCCCGAGGAGGTCGCGCGGCTGTACGAGGGCTACGAGAGCGTGCGCCGCCAGCGGAACCTGATCGACTTCGAGACGATCCTGGAGCTCACCGCGGCCGTGATGACCGAGCACCGGGAGGTCGCGGCGCAGATCCGCCAGCAGTACCGCTACTTCGTGGTCGACGAGTTCCAGGACGTCAACCCGCTGCAGAAGCTGCTGCTCGACACGTGGCTCGGCGGGCGCGACGACGTGTGCGTGGTGGGCGACCCCAACCAGACGATCTACTCGTTCACCGGCGCCACGCCCCACTACCTGACGAACTTCGCCGTAGAGCACCCCTCGGCGGCGGTGATCCGGTTGGTGCGCGACTACCGGTCGACGCCGCAGGTGGTCACGCTGGCCAACCGGGTCATGGCCCGCTCGCGGCACCGGCTGGAACTGGTCGCCCAGCGGCCGGACGGCCCCGAACCGGTCTTCACCGAGTACGACGACGAGCAGGCCGAGGCGCTCGGCGTCGCGCTCACCGTCAAGAAGCTGATGGCCGACGGCGTGCCCACCCGCGAGATCGCGGTGCTGTTCCGGGTGAACGCCCAGTCGGAGGCGTACGAGCAGGCGTTCAACGACTCCGGCGTGCCCTACCTGCTGCGCGGGGCGGAGCGGTTCTTCGAGCGCCCCGAGGTGCGCCAGGCCGTGGTGCTGCTGCGCGGCGCCGCGCGGTCGGCGGGAGAGGAGCCGCTGGCGCCCGCCGTGCACGCCATCCTCTCGGGCATCGGGCTCACCGCGGAAGCGCCCGGAGGCGGCAAGGCGAGGGAGAAGTGGGAGTCGCTCAAGGCCCTCGCCGACCTCGCCGAGGACATGGCGGCCGAGGGCGCCGACCTGCCTCGCTTCGTCGGCGAACTGGAGCGCAGGGCGGCCGAGCAGCACGCGCCGCCGGTCGAGGGCGTGACGCTCGCCTCGCTGCACGCCGCCAAGGGCCTGGAGTGGGACGCGGTCTTCCTCGTCGGCCTCACCGACGGCATGGTCCCGATCGTCTACGCGGAGACGCCGGACCAGGTCGAGGAGGAACGGCGGCTGCTCTACGTCGGGGTCACCCGGGCCCGCGAGCACCTGCACCTGTCGTGGGCCCTCGCCAGGTCGCCCGGCGGGCGGCGCGCCCGCAGGCCGTCCCGGTTCCTCGACGGACTCTCCCCGCGTACGGCGAGCGTGAGCCGGGCCGAGCGGCCCAGCGGCGGGGGGAAGGGCAGGCGCGCGGCGGCGGTGCCGCTGCACTGCCGGATCTGCGGCAAGACGCTGTCCGTCGCGGCCGAGCAGAAGCTGGGCCGGTGCGCGACCTGCCCGGCCGACTACGACGAGGCGCTGCTCGAACGGCTCAAGGCGTGGCGGACGACGGCGGCGAAGGAGGCCAAGGTCCCCGCGTACGTCGTCTTCACGGACGTCACCCTGCAGGCCATCGCGGAGCGGGTGCCCACCGCCGAGGAGGACCTGCTCGCGATCGCGGGAATCGGGCGCGTCAAACTTGAGCGGTACGGCGACGCGGTCCTGGGGCTGTGCCGCGGCGACGGTAGTGTTACCGGCGAGTATTCCCCCGCCTGAGCTGGAGGCCTCCCGTGAACTCGGCCCTGAAGGAGCTGCTGGACCTGCTCGACCTGGAGCAGATCGAGCTCGACATCTTCCGGGGGCGCAGCCCGGAGGAGCGGTTCCAGCGGGTCTTCGGCGGCCAGGTGGCCGCGCAGGCGCTCGTGGCGGCCGGGCGCACGGTGCCGGGCGACCGGATGGTGCACTCGCTGCACGCCTACTTCATCCGGCCGGGCGACCCCGCCGTGCCGATCGTCTACAACGTGGAGCGGGTGCGGGACGGCCGGTCGTTCACCACCCGGCGCATCACGGCCATCCAGCACGGCAAGGCGATCTTCTCGATGTCGGCGTCGTTCCACGTCGAGGAGCAGGGGGTGAGCCACCAGGCCGCCCGGATGCCGGAGGCGCCGGCCCCTGAGACGCTGCCGACCTTCCAGGAGCGGATGCGCGACGTCTTCGGCGACGAGCCGGGGTGGCGCGACCTGCTGTCGAAGCCGCGCCCGGTCGACGTCCGGTACGTCAACGCGCTGCCCTGGGAGGCGGCCAAGGACCCGAGCCTGGTCACCCCCGAGAACCGCGTCTGGTTCCGGTACGACGCCGACCTGCCCGACGACCCGCTGCTGCACATCGTGCTCGCGGCGTACGCCAGTGACTTCACGCTGGTGGACACCGTGCTGCTGGCGCACGGGCTGGCCTGGGGGTCCTCCGCCGTGTCCGGCGCGTCGCTGGACCACGCCATGTGGTTCCACCGGCCCTTCCGGGCCGACGACTGGCTGCTGTACGCCCAGGAGTCGCCCTGGTCCGGGGCGGCGCGCGGGCTCGCCCGCGGGCAGATGTTCAGCCCCTCGGGGGAGCTCGTCGTCTCGGTGGTCCAGGAGTGCCTGATCCGGGTGTCGCCGGAGTCACATCCTCGTGTCACGAAGTCGTGAAAATCGCAGGTAGAAAATAGGTTGCCCGGTCTGCCGCGGCGGTTTAGGGTCTTGGACAAGTCAGCCGGACGCTCCTGCCCGGCCGAGACGCACGACGAACAGTAGAGCGCAGAGAAATGGAGGTGAGTCCAGTGAGGAACATGACGACGTCCCGTGTGCTGTGGCTCGTCTCCGCGCGCCCGGCCGCCGTTGTCGCGTCGACTGTCACGCCGGCTGGAACGCCGGTGAAACTGCGGCGTGACGAGGCCGTCGCCGCCCTGGCTCCGGTGAGCGGAGTCGCGGGCTCGGCCGCCTTCGGCGCGTTCGCCGGCCGGACCGGCCACAGCACCCCCACCCACCTTCCGGTGTACGTGAACCGGCCGATGGGTGATGAGCAGATCCGCGCCGCCGCTCGCGGCGGCGCCGCCCAGGGTCCGCACCACGCCTGGAGAGAACCAGTCATACCCTGACCGGTCTCCCTCTCCGGGCCGCGGATCCGCACCAGGATCCGCGGCCCTTTTGTTTGTCGGCCACGAATCCACACCCCGCAACGAGGACACCAGACCAGAAACACTCGAAGAGGTGACGCAGATGGCGGCCCCGGTCATGGACCTGATCGAAGCCGAAATCCCCTGCCGTACCGAGCCCGACCTGTGGTTCGCCGAGTCTCCCGAGGACGTGGAGTTCGCCAAGGCGCTCTGCGGCGGCTGCCCGATCCAGAAGGCCTGCCTGGCCCGCGCGCTGGAGCGCGAGGAGCCGTGGGGCGTCTGGGGCGGAGAGCTCATCCTGCGGGGGGTCGTCGTACCCCGCAAGCGTCCCCGTGGGCGCCCGCGCAAGACCCCTGTCGCCGCCTGAACCGCACGACATCGCATCCGGAAGGAAACCGACCGAAATGAACATCGCCCCCATGACGACCATGTATCTGAATCAAGAACTGGTACACGAGCGAATACGGACCCTCCACCGCGAGGCGGAGCAGGAGCGGCTCGCCGGCCGGGTCAGGAGCGTCGAGAAGGCGCGCCGGGAAGTAGAGCGCGCGTCCCGCCGGCTGCGGTCCGCGCTGGCGCGCGTCTGACGCCGTGACCGGAGCAGAGTGAACAGAGAAGGCCCGGGCCGGGGTGACCGGCCCGGGCCTTCGCCCATATCGGGCATCTAACCCGGCCTGCCGCAAAGGATGGGTCATCGGCCGCGCAGCAGAGCGCCTTCCGCGGGAGGTGCCCCGCGCCGCGGGGTATGAGCCGGACGGCCGCTGACGACGCCGGGCGGAAGCGACGGCATGTGGCGGCCAAGTGGGCAGACGAGCGGCGGACGGGATGCGGATGAGCGACAGAGCGAGACATTTCCGCGGCCCGAGCACCGGTCTGGTCGCCGCTGGTCTGATCGTCGCCGGCCTGCCGTTTCTCGCCGTGCCGCCGGCCGGCGCCGCGCAGCTCCCTCCGGGCCTGCGGACGGTTCGGCACGCCCATGCTCATGCCCGCGCCAACGGAAATGATCACGGCGGTGGGCACGGGCGCGGGGCGACCCAGAGCACCGGCGGCACCGGCACCTCGAGCTCGCCCAGCATCGGGAGCCCCGCACGGCAGGTCGCGACCGGGCGGCGCAACGTGAACGCTCCGGCTGCCAACAGCGCCGTCACGTTCGCCGGTGTCCAGCAGGTGTCGAGCGTCAGCGTCTTCACCAACACCGTCAACGGCAACTGCAGGCGGGGCATCAACCGCTGCGTCATCAACCAGACGCTGCGGGCCGTCGAGGGCCGCGGCGGCCGGGCCCACGCCGGCTAGCCGAGGGCGAGAGGGGTGGTTTCAGGGGCTCCGGGGTCGTCGGCGAAGCCGGGGACCCAGCGGACGACCTCGTCCCGGAACCTGGCGGTCGCGCCGAGCTGGCACAGCACGCCGACGCCGGCGGCGTGAACGCGGTGGATCAGCACATAGGACGCGGGGAGGTTGAGCTGGCGGACCACGTTGTTCGGCCGTAGGTCGGCCACGTTGGCCGCCTGCTCGCGCAGCCACTCCCTGCTGAAGGTGAACTCCTCGACGCGGGTGGGCTCGACGTACGGTGCGAGGAACGCCCGCAGGGCGTCGACGTCCACCTCGATGTGCGGGCGGATGAAGCCCTCCGCGCGGAGGCCGTGCACGACGGCGTCCATGTCGCCCTGGTTGAAGATGCGGGTGAGCCTGCCGAAGGCGACCGGGTGGCCGCCGGGCATCCGGTTGACGGCGCCGAAGTCCAGCACGCCGAGCCGCCCGTCCTCCATCAGCCGGAAGTTGCCGGGGTGCGGGTCGGCGTGCAGCATCCCCACCCGGGCCGGAGAGCAGAACAGGAAGCGGACGAACAGCAGGCCCGCGTGGTTGCGCTCCTCCTGCGTGCCGTCGGTGATGATCTTCGACAGCGGGGTCCCGGTCATCCACTCGGTGACCAGCACCTGCTCGTTGGCGGCGATGACCGCCGGGACCCGGAAGTCGGGGTCGTCGCGGAACTCCTCGGCGAAGGCCTGCTGGGCCTCGGCCTCCTTGAAGTAGTCGAGCTCCTCGGCCACCCGCTCCTTGAGCTCGGCCAGCACCGGTTTGAGGTCCAGGCCCGGCAGCAGCGCGCCGAACAGCTTGCCCAGCCGCGAGAGCTGGTTGAAGTCGGAGATCAGGGCCTTGCCCGCGCCGGGATACTGGATCTTCACGGCGACCTGGCGGCCGTCGTGCCACACCGCGCGGTGGACCTGCCCGATGGACGCCGCGGCGCTCGGCCTGTCGTCGAACTCCAGGAAGTTCTCCCGCCAGTCGTCGCCGAGCTGTTCGGTCAGAACCCGGTGTACGACGGAGGCGGGCAGCGGCGGCGCGGCGTCCTGCAGCTTCGTCAGTGTCGCCCGGTACGGGCCGGCGATCTCCGGCGGCAGCGCCGCCTCGAAGATCGACAGAGCCTGGCCGAGCTTCATGGCGCCGCCCTTGAGCTCGCCGAGGACCTTGAAGACCTGGTCGGCCGTGCGTCGCTGGATCTCCTGGGCGACGATCTCCGCGGAGGCGCCGCCGATCCGCCTGCCCAGTCCGAGCGCGGTACGGCCGGCGAACCCGAGGGGAAGCGTCGCGAGCTTGGCCGAGCGTGTCACGGCACCGTGGGGAACGTCACTCACTCAACCATTCTTAGCGATGGCGGGGCCTTTCGACCACAATTCCCTGTTCGTATCACCCACAGGAGCCCACGGACGCCAACGGCGGGCGAGGATTCCGTCAGCTGTGTCTTTCATCACATTCATGGCCGATCTTCCTTGTGGAGGCCGGCGACGTCGTCGCCGAGGCAGCCGCAGCCGGGGTGGGCGGCGAGGCGGCGGTGCCGCCAGCGCCAGGCGGGCGACACCTCCGTCAGGCCGCCCGGCACGCTCCCCTCGTCGAGATACGCCAGTGCCTGGCCGGCGGCCTGCGCCGCGACCAGGCAGGACAGGGCGACGTCGCAGGCGATCTCACCGGCGGGGTAACCGCCGAGCCGGGCGCCCACCACCGGCCAGGACGGGTCCCGGTCACGGCGGGCGAGGTCGAGACACCGCAGGCAGGGCGTGAGGCCGGGGACGACGAAAGGGCCCGTCGAGCCGTACCCCTCGAAGGCGCAGGCGAGCAGGTGCGGCACGCCCGACGCGACGATCTCGCCGACCAGCGTGGCGCTGAGCGGGGTGGTCGGGGCGAGGACCACGAGGTGGGGGCGCGCGCCGCCGTCCGCCAGGCGGGAGGCGGTCCGGCCGGGCCAGGCGTTGACGCCGGGGGAGATCCGCCGGGCCGCCAGCACCGCGGCGTCCTCCCGGGACATGCCGGTGTCGCTCCGGCCGAGACCGCCCGGGACCACGTCGCCCGGCCCGGCCACGGCGGGATCGACCACACAGATGTGGCCGACGCCGGCGGCGGCGAGCAGGGTGACGATCTGGGCGCCCACCCGGCCGGCGCCGTACACGCGGACCCGGGCCGCTCTCCTCGCGGCGAGACCGCTCATGCCGCCGTCGGAGCAGGTGAGCGAGAGCCTGTCCAGGTCGGGGCGGAGCCGGTCCCGCTCGGCCGGCGGCAGGTCGGCGAGCGGGCCGGGCCGGGTCGCGGCGTCCTCGATGAGGCCGTGGGCTGTGAGCCGGGCGACCACCTCGTGGGCGGACGCCTCGTCCAGCCCGCTGCCGGCCACCGCCTGCCCGAGCGTGCGGGTGCCGTCGAGCCCGTCGATCAGGCGGCGCACCGGTGGTTCGACACCGGTGAGGACGACGGCACGCAGCGGGTGGACGCCGAACTGCAGCGTGCGGCCGTCCCGCTCGACCCTGCGCAGGACGGGCTTGAGGCGTGGTCGAATGGTGTGTCCCATAGTCGGCAGACCTTGGCACAGCCGGGCGCGGCCCGGCGCCGGAACGGTCGGGGCTGTGGATAATTACCGGGGTGATCGTGGTTGGTGAACATCCGCAACCCCGTAACTTCCACGCCCGCAAGGTAACGTTCGCCCGATTGACCAGGGAGAACGTGTACCACCCCCTGTGGAAATCGGCGTCTGTCGGCTACCTTTCATATGTGCCCCCCGAGACAGTCGAGGTTCGTCGGAGCGCACGACGGCGGCGAACCGTTTCCGCGTACCGCGATGGCGACAAGACCATCGTGCTGCTTCCGGCCGGTCTGAGCACGACCGACGAGGAGCAGTGGGTACGCCGCATGCTCGACCGGCTTGCGGCCAAGGAGCAGCGAAGACGTCCGAGCGACGACGACCTCCTGGAACGGGCGAGCGAGCTGTCCGCGCGCTACCTGGACGGCAAGGCCGTCCCGGCGAGTGTGCGGTGGGTGGAGAACCAGCTCCACCGGTGGGGTTCGTGCACGCCCGACCACGGCACGATCAGGCTCTCGGTGCGGCTGCGGGGGATGCCGGCCTGGGTCGTCGACTACGTCATCATGCACGAGCTCGTCCATCTGCTCGTGCCGAGCCACGGCCCGCGCTTCTGGGCGCTGGTCGAGCGCTACCCTCGCGCGGAACGTGCCAGGGGGTTCCTCGAGGGTTTCTCGATGGCGGCCAACGGTTCGACGGAGGAATGTTGACCCGCGTGGCCGCGGTGCTGGTCACCCCCGGCATGGCCGGCGCGGCTCCGCCCGGCGTGGACCCGGCCGAGTTCCTGACGGCGATGGCCGAGGACACCTACGAGATGATCGCCGGGCTCGAACTCGTGCGGCCGGTGATCCTGTCGGCCGGAGTGCCGGGGCTCGCCGAGATCGCCTGGCCGGGCACGCCGGTCCTGACGATCGGCTCGCCGGCCGGCGCGTTCACGGCGCTGGCCGCGCTGTACGAGGCCGGGGCGGAGAGAGCGGACGAGGCGGTCGTCGTCAGCGGCGACGCCCCCGACCTGCCGCCGCTGCTGATCGGCAAGCTGTTCCGCGAGCTGGGCCGGGCGGACCTCGCCGTCTGCCCGGCCGAGGGCGGCGGAGCCGTGGCCGTCGCGGCTCGCCTGCCGGTCCCCGGCTGGGCCGCGCCCGATCTCGACGAGCCGGACGTCGTCGCCGCGATGCGCCGCCGGGCGCCGGGGCCGCGCATGGTCGCCACCGGTCCCGGCTGGCACCGCCTGCGGAAGCCGGAGGACGTGGCCCGCCTCGACCCCGGCCTCGAAGGCTGGGACAACACCCGCGCCCTGCTCATGTGACCGCCGGCCGGCCGGGGACCGGTAGTCCGGGCCCGGCCGGAGACCAATGCCGTCAGAGGCGTCCAGGCAGGCGGATCTCGGCGAAGAACGCGCGGTGGTCGCTCCCCGGGACGGCGTGGACGCCGGTGTCCACGGCCACCGCCCTCCGGTCGTACAGCACGTGGTCGATCGTGATCAGCGGCGGGAACCGCCTGTTCGCGGGCCAGGTGGCCGCCAGGCCGTTCCCGGTCGCGCCGGCCGCGTCCACGTACCCGCGCGCGAGGACCGCGCGCAGCGCCGCGTGGTCGAGGCTCGCGTTGAAGTCGCCGGCCAGCACGCGTACGACGCCGGGGGAGGCGGCCGGCAGCGCCGCCAGGTCGGCGGCCCACAGGGCCACGTCGCGGACGACCGGCGAGAGGGTGTGCACGTCGACGATCTCGACGGGCGGCCCGGACGGCAGGGCGATCCGGGCCCGCGGCATGTTGTGGCTGCCCTCGGGCGCGAAATCCGGCAGCCTGGTCAGCGGGTGCCGCGAGTAGACGCCGCTGCCGGACGCCCCGGGAGCATCCTCCAGATGCCGGTACGGCAGCAGCCTCCCCAGGCCCGCGTCGTCGAGCGCCTCGACGGCCGCGGGCGTGAGCTCCTGCGTGGTGAGCACGTCCGGCTTGAGCCTGCGGACCAGGCCGACCACGGCCTCGGCGTCGCCGACCCCGTAGAAGAGGTTGGCGGTGAGGATCCGCAGCACCGGCCCGGTGGCGGAGGTGGCCGCCGGCGCCGTTCCGATCGCCCGGGGCAGGACCACGGCGGCCAGCGCGGCCGTCGTCGCGACCGCGGTCACGATCACGGCCCGGCGGCGGCCGGCCAGCGCGGCCAGCACCGCCACCGTCGACGCGGCGGCGACGTACGGCGTGCCGGTCATGAGCGCGACTCCCGCACCGGCGGCGTCGAGACCGGCCAGCCGGGCCACCGCCCACAGGGCGAACGGCGTCACCGTGAGCCACGCCAGCGGAGGGGAGACCCGCAGCCTCCGGCGGGGCGGAACGACGATCTCACCGCCCACGTCCACCTTGGTCATGAACCCGACCCTAATGAACGCCGTCGAAAGCGGGCGTAACGATGACGTGCGCGTACGGTGCGGAACGGTGCTCAGGCGCGCAGCAGGGCCAGGGAGCGGCGGACCAGCCGCCGGGTGGCCTCGTCGCTCAGCTCCGGGATCTCGTCCACCGGGAACCAGCGCAGGTCGAGCGACTCGTCGCTGATCACCGCCTCGGCTCCCGGCGGCGCGACCGCGCCGTACTCGACGTCCAGGTGCCAGCTGTGCGGCGGGTGGCACCACACCTTGTGCCGGTCGACGGCGAGCGGGCCGTCCAGCAGCACCAGCCCGGGGATGCCCGACTCCTCGGTGGCCTCGCGCAGGGCGGCCTCACCAAGCGTGGCGTCGGACGCCTCGCAGTGCCCGCCCATCGGCAGCCACATTCCGGCCTTGGCGTGCAGGGTCAGCAGCACCCGCGCGCCGTCGTGCGAGAGGACGGCCGTCGTCGCCGTCAGGTGCGCCGGCACGCACTCGCGCCACATCGCGTCCTCGTGGGCGTCCAGGTGCGCGAGGAAGTCCGCGCGGAGCCGTTCCTCTTCCGGGGTGGGGGCCGTCCACCCGGTCAGCACGGCCCACGCGTCACGGTTCAGGCTCACCGGCGCAGCCTACCGGCCGCCGCCGGTCCCTCTATCGGTCGCGCTCCGGGCCGGGACCGGGTTCGCCGGACCCACCGGACCCGCCGGGCTCACCCGGCTCCCCGGGCTCTTCCAGGGCGGACAGGTCGAAGGCGGCGCCGCCCTTCACGAACGGCTCGGGGTTGTCGAGGTCGTCGGCCGTGGGCATCAGGTCGGGGTGGCCCCAGACGGCGTCCCGGCCGTCGACGCCGCGCTCGTCGCCGAGCGCCCTCCACAGGGCGGCCGCCTCACGGAGCCGCCTCGGCCGCAGTTCCAGGCCCACCAGCGTCGCGAAGGTCCGCTCGGCCGGTCCGCCCGTGGCGCGGCGGCGCCGTACGGTCTCGGCCAGCGCCGCGGCGGACGGGAGCTTGCCCTCGGCGGCGGCGTCCACCACCGTGGCCACCCAGCCCTCGACCAGCGCCAGCGCGGTCTCCAGGCGGGTGAGGGCGGCCTTCTGCCGCTCGGTCTCCTCGGGCTTGAGCAACTCGCCGCCGCCCAGGACCTCCTGGATCCGCTCGGGGTTGCTGATGTCCAGCCCCTGGAGCTTCTCCTCCAGCGCGGACACGTCGACCGTGATGCCCCGGGCGTACTCCTCGACCGTGCCGAGCAGGTGCGCCCGCAGCCACGGCACGTGCTGGAACAGCCGGTGGTGCGCGGCCTCGCGCAGCGCCAGGTAGAGCCGGATCTCGTCCGAGGGCGTCTCCAGGCCCTTGCTGAAGGCGGCCACGCCGCCCGGCAGCAGGGCGGCGGTGTCGGAGAGCGGCAGGCCGATGTCGGAGGAGCCGACGACCTCCCGGGCGAGCGAGCCGAGGGCCTGGCCGATCTGCTGGCCGACCATCATGCTGCCCATCTGCTTCAGCATGCCCATCAGCGGCCCGGCCACGGCCTGCGCCTCCGGCGGCAGACCGGCGGCGCCGAGCGTGCCGCCCATCGTCTCCACCATCTGGGCGGCGACGGGATCGCACAGCTGCTTCCACACCGGGATCGTCTTCTCGATCCACTCCGACCGGCTCCAGGCCTGGGGCGCCGTCACACCGCCGGGCAGCGGGGTCACCTCGTTCAGCCACAGATCGGCCAGGTTGAGGGCCTCGGCGATCTGCCGCCGCTCGCCCTCCATGACACTCGGATCACCCTCGGCGACCACGGCGTGCCGTGCGATGTTCTTCGCCATGTCCCAGTTGACGGGCCCGGCCTCCGGCGAGGCCGACAGCATGTCGGCGAACTGCCGCATGGCCGCGGCCATCTGCTCCGGGCTGCCGAACATGGCGAACGGATTGTCGTTGGGGTCGTTTTCGCGACCTGGCAGGTCAGTCACCGCGCCACCTCGTGCAGGATGGAGGAGTCCACATCCGCCACGTTAGCCGCCGTGGGGCGGATCAGTGCAAAGTGAGGACCTCGTGCCTACCTCGAAACGCCTGCGTCCCCCCGTCGTCGCGGTCACGGGCGCCGCCTCCGGTCTCGGCCGTGCGTTCCTCGCGAAAGTGGCCTCGTCTGCGGATTTCCGCCGCGTCGTGGCCATCGACGAGCAGCGCGGAGACGTCCAGGACGTCACCTGGCGAGTCCTCGACATTCGTGATCCGCTCTTGGCGAACCGGATCTCCGACGTGGACGTCCTGGTGCATCTCGGCGCGGACGAGTCGCTCGACACCGACGCCGCCGAGCGCCGGCGCTACAACATCCGGGCCGCCCAGACCGTGCTGACGGCCTGCGCGGCGGCGCGGGTGCGCCGGGTCGTGCTGGTGACGAGCGCGATGGTGTACGGCGCCGCCGCCGACAACCCGGTCCCGCTACAGGAGGACGCCCCGGTGGCGGCGGAGCCCGACACCGGCCTGGTGGGCGACCACCTGGAGATCGAGGCACTGGTACGGCGGTCGCTGCGGGCGCATCCCGGCCTGGAGGTGACCGTGCTGCGGCCCGCCGCCCTGGTGGGGCCGGGCGTCGACACCGTCATCACCCGCCACTTCGAGGCGCCCCGGCTGCTGGTGGTGAAGGGCTGCCTGCCCCGCTGGCAGTTCTGCCACGTCGACGACCTGGTGTCGGCGCTGGAGGCCGCCGCGCTCGGCCGGGTCTCCGGGGTGGTGGCGGTCGGCTCCGAGGGCTGGCTGGAGATGGACCAGGTGGAGGAGATCTCGGGCCTCAAGAGGTTCGAGCTCCCGGCGGGGGTGACGTTCGGCACCGCGCAGCGGCTGCACCGGCTCGGCATCACCCCGACCGCGGCCACCGACCTGCACTACGTCGTCTATCCCTGGGTGGTCGACGGCGTGGCGCTGCGGGAGGCGGGCTGGAAACCGGCCTGGTCCAACGAGGCGGCCCTGCGCGAACTGCTCGAACTGGTCGAGGGCAGGCACGCCGTCGTCGGCCGCCGCCTGTCGGGCAAGGAGGCCACGATCACCGCCGCCGGCGCGACCGTGGCGGTCATCGGCACCGCCGCGATCGTCCGCGCCGCCCGCCGCAAGCGCCGTACCTGAGCCCGGCCGGTGGTCCCGGTCCCCGGCCACGTGACGTTCACGTACTACCCTCGGGATGGTGGACGTCATCCGATTGCTGGGGATCCGGGACACCCCCCTGTCCGTCGACGAGGTGCTGGGCGCCGTCGAGGACCACGCGGCCGGAGGTACGGCGGTCTTCGTCGGGACGGTGCGCGAGCAGGACGGCGGCAGGCCGGTGACGCTCCTGGCGTACTCGGCGCACCCGTCCGCCGAGGAGCACCTGCGCAGGGTCGCGGAGAAGGTGGCCGCCGATCATCAGGTGACGGCGCTGGCGGCGGTCCACCGGGTGGGCGACCTGAGGCTCGGCGAGATCGCCGTGGTCGTGGCCGCCGCCTGCCCGCACCGCGCCGAGGCGTTCGAGGCGTGCCGCAGGCTGATCGACGATCTCAAGCGAGAGGTGCCCATCTGGAAGCACCAGGTGTTCGCCGACGGCGGCGCCGAATGGGTCGGTGCCTGCGAATAGAGCGGTCCGGAACGCATAGAGTTCGTCCATGTCCCGACGCGCTCTGACCCTGCTGGTCGCGGGTTTCCTCACGCTCGCGTTCGCGGTGATCGGCGCCATGGTCCCGGTGCCGTACGTCGTGCTGAGCCCCGGGCCGACGGAGAACACGATCGGGGACGTCAAGGGCAAGCCGGTCATCTCGATCTCGGGGCATGAGACGTACCCGACGCAGGGCAGGCTGAGCATGGTCACCGTCGCCTACCAGGGCGGGCCGGGCAACCGCCTCGACCTGGTCACCGCGCTGCGTGGCTGGCTCGATCCCACGGTCGCGGTGGTGCCGGAGGAGACGCTGTTCCCCAAGACCTCCTCGCCGAAGGAGGTGGAGGAGCAGAACACCCAGGAGATGACCGACTCGCAGCAGTGGGCCACCGCCGCCGCGCTGAACGCGTTGAAGATCCCCATCGAGAAGACCGTCACGGTCGTCTCGGCCAACAAGGGGACGCCCGCCGACGGGAAGCTCAAGCCCGGCGACGAGATCACCGCGGTGGACGGCGCCCCGGCGACCGCGCTGGACTCCGTCGCGGGAGCCGTCCGCAGGCACAAACCAGGCGAGCAGGTGACGTTCACCGTCAAGCGTGGGGGGTCGGAGACGCGGATCCCGGTCTCCACCATCGCCGGCAAGGACGGCACGACGATCGTGGGCGTCCAGATGCGGTCGAGCTCCTACCGGTTTCCCTTCAAGGTCGACATCAGCGTCGGCGACATCGGCGGTCCAAGCGCCGGGCTGATGTTCTCGCTGGGCATCTACGACAAGCTGACCCCGGGGGCGCTCACCGGCGGCATGTCCATCGCCGGCACCGGCACGATCCAGCCCGACGGGATAGTCGGTCCCATCGGCGGGATCGAGCAGAAGATGGTCGGCGCGCGCCGGGCGGGCGCGACCGTGTTCCTCACTCCTGCGGACAACTGCGCCGACGCCGTCAAGGCCGTGCCCGAGGGGCTGCGCCTGGTGCGGGCCGACACCCTCGAAAGCGCGGTCAAGGCCATCGACGCGCTGCGTGACCACTCGGGCGACGTGCCCTCCTGCCCCGCGGGCTGAGCGTGCGGCGCGCGCGTGGGCGGCTGACCTGGCCCTTCCGCTCCCGTCCCGCGTTCGTCCCGTGGCGACGGGGCGCCACCATAACGATCAGATCCGTTACCGCGGGCACGCTCCCCGCGGTGTAGGTTTCCAAGCACGGACCGTTTGCGCCGCGACAATCTGACACCCATCTGAGTTTCCGACAATCCGAGACAAGGGGTTGAGCGTTGAGCTTCCGGAGCCCCGGAGCCGGACGGGCGGTGCGCTTGCCCCGACGGCCGCGCCTGCTGATACCCGTACTGATCGCCGTGGTGGCGATCGTCGTATTACTGCTCGTCTTCGCGGGGATCTACACCGACTACCTCTGGTACGACTCGGTGCACTTCTCCTCGGTGTTCTCCACGATGCTGCTCACGCAGTTGCTGCTGTTCGTCGTGGGCGCCGCCCTGATGCTGGCCATCGTGGGCGGCAACATGGTGCTCGCGCACCGCACCCGCCCGATGTTCGGCCCGGGGATGTTCGGCGCGCCGCAGGGCGCCGACCGCTACCGGGTGGCCCTCGACCCGCACCGGCGGCTGGTCTTCCTGGTCGGCATGGGCGTCCTCGCCCTGTTCACCGGATCGTCCACGGCCGGGCAGTGGAAGACCTGGCTCCTTTTCGCCAACGCCACGCCGTTCGGCCAGAAGGACGACCAGTTCGGGCTCGACCTCTCGTTCTTCATGTTCACGTATCCGTTCCTGCGGATGCTGCTGAACTTCCTGTTCACCGCCGTGATCCTGTCGATCATCGCGGCCACCGCCGTGCACTACCTGTACGGCGGCTTCCGCATCTCCTCGCCCGGAGGGGTGCACGCCACCCGGGCCGCCCGGGTCCACCTGTCGGTGCTGCTCGGCGTGTTCGTCCTGCTCAAGGGCGCGGCGTACTTCCTCGACCGGTACAGCCTGGTCTTCTCCGACCGGGGCAAGGTCTTCGGCGCCTCCTACACCGACGTGCACGCCGTGCTCCCGGCCAAGGGGATCCTCGCGGCCATCTCCATCATCTGCGCGCTGATCTTCTTCGCCGGCGTCATCCGGCCCGGCGGGATGTGGCCGGGAGCGGCGTTCGGGCTCCTCGTCCTGTCCGCCGTGCTGATCGGCACCGTCTATCCCTCGCTGGTCGAGCAGTTCCAGGTGCGGCCGAACCAGCAGAGCAAGGAGCAGGCGTACATCCAGCGCAACATCGACGCGACCCGGAAGGCGTACGGCGTCGATACGGCGAAGGTCACGGAGTACAGCGCCAAGACCGACACCGACGCCTCCGTGCTGCAGACCGAGGCGTCGGCCATCCCCGGGATGCGCCTGCTCGACCCCAGCCTGCTGTCGCCGACCTTCCAGCAGAAGCAGCAGATCCGCGGCTACTACCAGTTCCCCGAGCAGCTCGACATCGACAGATACATGGTCGACGGCAAGCTGCGCGACACCGTCGTGGCGGTCCGGGAGATCGGCCTCCCGCCGGAGGGCCAGCGCAACTGGATCAACAGCCACCTCGTCTACACGCACGGCTTCGGGTTCGTCGCCGCGCCGGGCAACAAGGTGGACAGCAGCGGCCTGCCGGTCTTCAGCGAGAAGGACATCCCGCCGGCCGGCGACCTCGGCGACTACGAGCCCCGCATCTACTTCGGGGAGAACTCGCCCGACTACTCGATCGTCGGCGGTCCCAAGTCGGCCAAGCCGATCGAGCTCGACTACCCCCAGCAGGGGCAGCAGGGCGCCGACCAGCAGAACAAGACGGGCCAGGTCAACAGCACCTACGAGGGCAAGGGCGGCGTCTCGGTCGGGAACTTCTTCCGCCGCCTCCTCTACGCCGTGAAGTACGGCGAGACCAACCTGCTGCTGAACTCGAACATCAACTCCGAGTCGCGCATCCTCTACAACCGTGAGCCGGTGGAGCGCATCCAGCAGGTCGCGCCGTTCCTCACGCTGGACCGCGACCCGTACCCGTCCGTGGTGGACGGCCGCATCGTGTGGATCGTGGACGCGTACACGACCTCCGACTCCTATCCCTACTCCGAGCGCAAGAGCCTGGAGTCGCTGACCACGGACGTGCAGAGCAGCCGGCTCGGCGTGCCGCAGGTGCCCAGGGACGAGATCAACTACATCCGCAACTCGGTGAAGGCCACCGTCGACGCCTACGACGGCACGGTGACGCTCTACGCCTGGGACGAGAAGGACCCCGTCCTCCAGACCTGGCGGAAGGCCTTCGGCGGCGTCGTCAAGCCGGCCTCGGAGATCAGCCAGGACCTGCGCAACCATCTGCGCTACCCGGCCGACCTGTTCAAGGCCCAGCGGGAGATCCTGACCTCCTACCACGTCACCGACGCCAACGCGTTCTTCGGTGCGCAGGACTTCTGGAAGGTCCCCGAGGACCCGGCGACCCAGAAGAGCAAGCAGCCGCCGTACTACGTGACGATGAAGATGCCGGGCAGCGACACCGAGCGGTTCTCGCTGACGTCCACGTTCGTGCCCAACCAGCGGCAGAACATGGCGGCGTTCATGGCGGTCGACGCGACCGCCGCGACGCCGAACCCGCAACTGGAGATCCTCCAGCTACCGAGCACGACCGCGGTCCAGGGGCCGCCGCAGGCGCAGAACCTGTTCGAGTCGAACCCCACGGTCTCGGAGCGGCTCAACCTGCTGCGCGGCACCGCCGGCGCGACCGACGTGCTGTACGGAAACCTGCTCACGCTACCGTTCGGCGGCGGCCTGCTCTACGTCGAGCCGGTCTACATCCAGCCGCGTGCGGAGAGCTCGGGCAAGTATCCGACGCTGCGCAAGGTTCTCGTGCTGTTCGGCGAGAAGGTCGGCTTCGGCGACAACCTGAGCGAGGCGTTGCAGCAGGTGTTCGGCGGCACCGTGGCCACGCCGCCGGAGCAGACGCCCGACCAGCAGCCCAACCAGCCGCCGGACCAGGTCGGCCAGCCGCCGGCGAACTCGTCGGCACTCGCGTCCGCGCTCGACCGGGCGGAGCGGGCGTTCGAGGACTCGCAGAAGGCGCTGACGGCCGCCCCGCCCGACTGGAAGGCGTACGGCGACGCGCAGAACGCGCTCAAGAAGGCGCTGGACGACCTGGCCAAGCTAAAGGTGGCAACGCCGTCGTCGACGGCGACCCCGGCCCCGAGCGGGAGCGCCGCACCGAGTGCGAGCGCGAGCCCGAGCGGCGGTCCCTCGGCCGCCGCGCCCACTCCGGCGCCGAGCGGCTGAGCAGGTACGGAGCCTCGCGCCCACCGCGGCGCGAGGCTCCGGTTTGCCTCCCGGCCTGCGGCGGGATAGTCTCGTAGAGCCGACGCGGGGTGGAGCAGCTCGGTAGCTCGCTGGGCTCATAACCCAGAGGTCGCAGGTTCAAATCCTGTCCCCGCTACTCAAGTCGAAGGCCCGGTGCCCGGAAACGGACACCGGGCCTTCGCGTTGTGCGAAGTCCGTGAGGTTGATCGTTACCTCGGACGCCTTCGATGGTCATATGTCCTGATTATCCACATTTGTGTGCATCGGTTAGCGTATGCGGCGTACTGGACGCTGAGTCGGATGACGCATGCCCTGGGCGGCTTGTCCTCCTGCTGTGGCCGTCGATCATGAGAACGAGGAGTATCCCCTTGAGCAGTCCCGTCCTGGAACCCGCGGCGCAGGCGTTCGTGGAGGCCACCGCGAATCCGCCCTATCTCTTCGACCTCGGGCCGGTGGACGGCCGCAAGACGGTGGACGAGGTGCAGAGCCCGGAGATCGAGGTGCCCGGGACCGAGAAGGAGAGCCTGGGCGCGGTGACGGTCTTCCGGCCCACCGGGGTCGCCGGGCCGCTTCCGGTCGTGCTCTACATCCACGGCGCGGGCTGGGTGTTCGGCAACGACCACACGCACGACCGTCTCGCCCGTGAACTGGCGCTCGGCGTCGGCGCCGCCGTGGTGTTCGTCAACTACAGCCTCTCGCCCGAGGCGCGCTATCCCGTCGCCACCGACGAGAACTACGCCGCCCTGCGCTGGGTGGCCGAGCACGGCGCCGAGCATGGGCTCGACCCGGCCCGCATCGCCGTCGCCGGCGACTCGGTCGGCGGCAACATGACCGCGTCGCTCACCCTGACGGCGAAGGAACGCGGCGACGTGCGACTGGCCGGTCAGGTGTTGTTCTACCCGGTCACCGACGCGAGCTT
The DNA here is from genome assembly GCF_014161415.1 of Microbispora sp. H10885. NCBI lineage: Bacteria > Bacillati > Actinomycetota > Actinomycetes > Streptosporangiales > Streptosporangiaceae > Microbispora > Microbispora sp. H10885. The sequence goes on from NZ_JABBWY010000014.1 coordinate 177,551, forward strand.
CGACACGGGCTCCTACCACCAGTTCGCCGAGGGCTACTTCCTCCGGCGGGACGCGATGCAGTGGTTCTGGGACCAGTACACGACCAGCGAGGAGCAGCGGGCCGAGATCACCGCGTCTCCGCTGCGGGCCACCGCCGAGCAGCTCGCCGGTCTGCCGCCCGCCCTCGTCATCACGGCCGAGGCGGACGTGCTGCGCGACGAGGGCGAGGCCTACGCGGCGAAGCTGCGCGAGGCGGGCGTGCCCGTCACCGCGGTCCGTTATCTCGGCGTCATCCACGACTTCGTCATGCTGAACGCCCTGCGCGACACCCACGCCGCCAGGGCGGCCATCGCCCAGGCCGTCGCGTTCCTGCGCGGCGTGCTCGCGCAGCCCTGATCGCCTCGGTCGCGGCTCAGCGCCGCTGAAGCCGAAGGCCCGGTGCCCCGGGAACGGGCACCGGGCCTTCGCGTTGCCAGGAGCACGTGGGGTTCTCTAGCGTCGTGGTGTGAGTGGAGTGTTGACGGTCACCGAAGCCACCCCCGAGGACGGGGACGTGGTCGGCGAGATCCACGCGGAGTCGTGGCAGGCGGTCTACGTGGGGTTCTTCTCCCCGGAGTTCGCCGCGGAGGCGATCAGGCATCGGCGTGGCAAATGGCGTGACGTGCTTCTCCAGAAGAGGGACACCGTCCTGCTCGGCGCGCTGGACGGCCGGCCGCTCGCCTTCACCTACTTCGGCTCCTCTCCGGCCCGGCCGGAGGCCGCGGAGATCTTCGGCTGCTACGCCCATCCGGACGGCTGGGGAACCGGTGTCGCCAACGCGCTGATGGCCGCGACCCTGCGCAGGATCGGCGAACAGGGCTTCGGCCGGGTCCACCTCTGGACGCTCCGGGACACCCCGCAGGCGCGCCGTTTCTACCAGAAGAGCGGCTTCACCGAATCGGGCGCGGTCCGCGACCACGACTTCGGCGACGGCAACCCCATCGAGCAGGTCGAGTACGAGTTGTCCCTCCCCTGACCCCGGCCTCCCCCGCCGGGCACCCCGGTGAGCGTGACTCATTGGCTGTCGGTCGGTCGCCGTGGGCGAGTGGTGGGGGTCCAGCTTGGACAGGAAGGAGATGGCGGGGCAGGTCTCGACCAGCTCCGCGAGGTCCTGTTCGTGGCGGGCCGAGATCAAGATGATGTGCGGCCGGCCTCCGGCGTCTTCCTCTGGCCCGATTTGCCGCCTGGCCCCGGTGACGGGTATGGTTGAGACACAACGACGCGGGGTGGAGCAGTTCGGTAGCTCGCTGGGCTCATAACCCAGAGGTCGCAGGTTCAAATCCTGTCCCCGCTACCAAGAGTCAAGGGCCTGGTCTTCCGAATCGGAGATCGGGCCTTTGGTCATTTTTGGGCCCAATCCACCACGAACGTTCGAAAACCTTCCACCACGGTGGAGTTGCACATGATCAGGTTGGATCGCTTGGTCAACGTGCTGGGCGGGTACGGCGTACGGCTGTGCGGGCGACCCGAGACGCGTTCGGCACAGTTGCGAAGTGTGGCGATACCGGACGCGACCGACAGCCGGGTCACCGGTGACGTGCTCGTGGCCGTGGGAGCCGGGTCGGTGACCGAGGCGGTGCGGTGGGCGGTCGCGGCGCAGGCGAAGGCGGTCCTGGTGCGCGCCGGAGCCGAAAGCGAGCGCGAGGCCGCCGCGACCGGCGACGCCCAGGGCGTGGCCGTGATGCGGGCCGACCCCGCGGTGCCCTGGAGCCACCTGGTGGGCCTGGTCTACGGACTGGTGCTGGAAGGGCGGGAGACCGAGTCGGGGCGGGGGCCCACGGACCTGTTCGCGCTGGCCGACAGCCTGGCGGACGTCGTCGGCGGCGCGGTGACCATCGAGGATCGGCTCTCGCGGGTGCTCGCGTACTCCCGCTCCCAGCAGGCGGGCGACCCGGCCCGGCTGGAGACGATCCTGGTGCGGCAGGTTCCGGACCGGCTGCGGGCCCTCTTCCGGTCACGGGGGGTGTTCGCTCGTCTGTCGTCGACGGACGAGCCGATCTTCGTCGAGCCGGACCCGGACCACGGCCTGACCGGACGGATGGTGGTGGCGGTGCGGGCCGGGCGCGAACTGCTCGGCTCGGTGTGGGTGACCTGCGCCGGCCCGCTGACCGGGGCGGCGCACACCGCGCTGGCGAACGGCGCGCGCACGGTGGCGTTGCACCTGCTCCGCTCCCGGGCGAGCGCCGACCTGGAGCGGAAGGTGGAGTCCGACCTGGTCATCCGGCTGCTTGAGGGCACCGCCGACGCTGAGACGGTGGTCAGCCAGCTGGGGCTGGCCCCGCGGGAGATGCGCGTCATCGCGGTCCGCGCGCACACGGCCGAGGACCGGCACGCCATGCTTCTGCTGGCCTTCGACCGGGCCACCGCGGGTTTCGGCTGGTCCAGGCCCGGGCGGAGCGCCCTGCTGGGCGACACGCTCCATACGATCCTGCCGGGCACGCGGGCGTCGGCGGCGCGGGAGTGGGTGGACGCGCTGCGGGCCGCGCTGCCGTCGCGGGTGCGGATGACGGCCGGGATCGGCGGCGTGGCCCAGGCGGCGGAGCTGCCGGCCAGCCGGCAGGAGGCGGAGGAGTGCCTGGCGCTGCATGAGAGAGGCGCACCCCAGGCCGAGCCACCCGCGTACGACGAGTCCTGGGACGACATCCTGCTGCAGCGGTTGCGGGCCGCGGCGCGCGCGGGCCGGACCCCGGCACGCGGGCCGGTGAGTGTGCTGCGACGGCACGACGCCCTCCACGACACCCACTACGTGCCGACGTTGCGGGCATGGCTGGAGGCCCAGGGCGATCTCGCTGTCGCCGCCGAACGGCTCGGCGTACATACCAACACGGTCCGCAACAGGCTGCGCAGGATGAGTGAGGTGACTCTGCTGAACCTGGACGACCCGCGCAAGCGCCTCGCCATGGTCATCACTCTGGCCGCCGAGGACGAATAAGGGTTGTCTGGAACCCACAAGACGGACGTTGCGATTGTGCGGCTGCCACAACGGTTCGCGGCGCCGTACGGGCCACGCTGGGGGAAGTAATCACCTGGTGTGGAGGTGGGGTATGTCCGGCGCCGAGCGCGTCAACGAGTGGCCGCGGTCGGTGATCGTGGTCGGCGCGGGGATCGTGGGTCTGTCGACCGCGTGGTTCCTGCAGGAACGCGGTGTGGAGGTCACCGTGGTCGACCGCCGGGGCGTCGCGGCCGGCGCGTCCTGGGGCAACGCGGGATGGATCGCGCCGGGCCTGGCCATTCCCCTGAACGAGCCCTCGGTCCTGCGCTACGGCCTGCGTTCGCTGCTGAATCCGGCCGCGCCGCTGCGCATCCCGGCGACCTTCGATCCGGGACTGTGGGCGTTCCTGACCCGCTTCGCCGCCAACTGCCGGTGGTCGTCCTGGACCCGGGCGGTGCGCGCCAACCTGCCGCTCAACGACGAGTGCATCGAGGCGTACGGCGTGCTCGCGGCCAACGGCGTGGCCGCCCCCGTCGAGGACGCGCCGATCACCGCGGGGTTCCGCACGCCGCGCCAAGCCGAGGGCCTGCTCCATGAGCTGCGCAGGATGGCCGAGGCCGGCCAGCCGGTCGACCACACGCCGCTGGACGCCCGGCAGCTGGTCGAGACCGTGCCGCTCGCCTCGGAGGCCCTGACCGCGGGCGTGCGGATCGACGGGCAGCGCTACATCGACCCCGGCCGCTTCGTCCACGCGCTGGGTGAGGCCGTCACGGCCCGGGGCGCCACGGTCGAGATGCATGAGGTCGCCGACGTGCGCAGCGACGGCAAGAAGGTCGTCGTGGTGGCCCGTGACGGGGCCGTCCTGTCCGCCGACGCGGTGGTGCTGGCCACCGGCGCCTGGCTGTCCAGGCTGGCGGGCCGCTGGGGCGTACGCGTCCCCGTGCGGGCCGGCCGCGGCTACTCCTTCACCGTCCCCGTGGACCACCCCGTCCCCGGTCCGATCTACCTGCCGGACGTACGGGTGGCGTGCACGCCCTACCAGGGTGGCCTGCGGGTGGCGGGGACCATGGAGTTCCGCGACCCCGACGCCCCGGCCGTCGAGGCCCGGCTGCGGGCGATCACCGCCTCCGTCCGCCCGCTGCTGCGGGGGGTGCGCTGGGAGGAGCACACGGACGTCTGGGTCGGTCCCCGGCCGGTCACGCCCGACGGACGCCCGCTGGTCGGCGCGACGGACGCCCCGGGGATCTACGTGGCCGGCGGGCACGGCATGTGGGGCCTGGCCCAGGGCCCGGCAACCGGACGGCTCCTCGCCGAGCAGATCACCACGGGCAAGCAGCCGGCCGCTCTGCGGGAGTTCGACCCGCTGCGCTGATAGCAGTTTTTCCGGGTTTGTCGTGGGGCGACAACATTCTGGTGATAGATGTCGCACTGTGACATTGAGGCGGCACCCCCCGGTAGTGAAGGCTCCCCGCATGCAGGCCCGCATCACCTTGGAGGACGTCACCGCCCTGGCCCGGGGTTGCGCCGTGCTCGGCACCGGCGGCGGCGGTGACGTGCGCCCCGGCGCCATCGCCGCCCGGCGCGCGATCCGCGAGCACGGCGAGGTGCCGCTCGTGTCCCTGGACGAACTGCCCGACGACGCCCTCGTGCTGCCGCTGTCGGGCATCGGCGCGCCGACGGTCAGCCACGAGATGATCCACGGCGAGGACGAACCGGTACGGATCGCCGAGGAGATCGAGCGGATCTTCGGCCGGCCGCCGGCCGCCGTGATGTCCTCGGAGATCGGCGGCGGCAACGGGGTCGCGCCGGTCGCCTGGGCGGCGCGGCTCGGCCTGCCGCTGCTCGACGCCGACGCCATGGGCCGGGCGTTCCCCGAGGTCCAGATGGTCTCGATGTACGTGGCGGGCATCCCGGCCGACCTCGTGGTCATGGCCGACGTCGCCGGCAACGTCGTGACGATCCGGCCGGTCGACGGACTGTGGTCGGAGCGGATCGCGCGGGCCGTCTGCGTGGCCGCGGGGTCGAGCGCGCTGATGGCCGACTACGTGCTGACCGCCCGCGAGTGCGCGGGAGCGGTGATCGAGGAGACGGTGAGCCGGGCGATCGCGGTGGGCCGGGCGACCGAGGGCGCCGCCGACCCGCTCGCCGCCCTCACCGCCGAGCTGGGCGCCGTACGGCTGCTCACCGGCAAGCTGGCCGATCTCGACCGCCGGACCACCGGCGGCTTCGCCCGCGGCACGGCGACGGTCGAGGGCACCGGCGACGACCGGGGCAGGACGCTGATCCTGGAGATCCAGAACGAGAACCTCGTCGCCCTGGAGGACGGCCGGGTCCGGGCCATGGTGCCCGACCTGATCACGGTGGTCGACACCCAGACGGCGACGGCGGTGCAGACAGAGGCGCTGCGGTACGGCCAGCGGGTCACCGTGCTCGCCTGGCCCTGCGATCCCCTGTGGCGGACGCCCAAGGGCCTGGACACGGCGGGCCCGCGCGCCTTCGGCTACGACCTCGACTACCTGCCGGTGGAGAAGATCGCATGAGCGCGAGCCTGCGTGTCGGGATCGACGTGGGCGGCACCAACACCGACGCGGTGGTGCTGGACGACGACGACCGGGTGCTGGCCACGGCCAAGCGTCCCACCAGCCCCGACGTCACCGAGGGCCTGCGCGCGGCGCTTGACGCGGTCCTCGCCGGGCTGCCCGACCCGCGCCTGGTCACCCGGGTGATGCTCGGCACCACCCACGCGACCAACGCGATCCTGGAGCGGCGGGCGCTCGGCCGGGTCGCCGTGCTGCGTCTCGGCGCTCCCGCGACCACGTCCGTGCCGCCGCTCAGCGAGTGGCCGGACGACCTGCGCGACACCGTGGCGGCCGGGACGGCGATCGTCCGGGGCGGCTACTTCGTCGACGGGAGCGAGATCGCGCCCCTGGACGAGGACGCGGTGCGGAGGTTCGTGGCCGGCACGCCCGCCGACGCGGTCGCCGTCACCGGCGTGTTCAGCCCGGCGAGCGCCGACCAGGAGAACCGGGTCGCCGAGATCATCCGGGCCGAGATCGGCGACGTGCCGGTGAGTCTCAGCCACGAGATCGGCTCGCTCGGCCTGCTGGAGCGTGAGAACGCGACCGTGCTCAACGCCGCGTTGTACGGCGTGGCGCGCGACGTCACCGCCGCGCTGCGCGAGGCCCTGGAGGCGAGGGGCCTGGAGGTCGAGACGTACTTCGCGCAGAACGACGGCACGCTGATGGCGGTCGGCTACGCCGCCCGCTACCCGGTGCTCACCATCGGCTCGGGCCCGGCCAACTCGCTGCGCGGCGCGGCGTACCTGTCGGGCGTCGCCGACGCGATCGTCGCCGACGTCGGCGGCACCTCGACCGACCTCGGCGTGCTCGTGGGCGGCTTCCCCCGGGAGTCGGCCGCGGCGGTCGAGATCGGCGGCGTCGCGACGAACTTCCGGATGCCCGACATCCTGTCGATCGCGCTCGGCGGCGGCACGATCGTCGGTGCGGAGCCGCGCTCGGTGGGCTACCGCATCGGCGCCGAGGCCCTCGTCTTCGGCGGCTCCACGCCGACCATGACCGACGCGGCCGTGGCGGCCGGGCGGGGCGCGGTCGGCACCCACCCCGTCCCCGGGGAGTGGCGCGACAGGCTGGAGCGGGCCGTACGGGCGGCCGACGAGGCCGTCGCGGACGCGGTGGACCGCGTGGCGCTGGGCCGTTCGCGTTCGGGCCGGGCCGACCGGCCGCTCGTGGCGGTCGGCGGCGGCGCGTTCCTGCTGGCCGAGCGGGTGCCGGGGGCGCGCGAGGTGATCCGGCCGGAACACGCGGAGGTCGCCAACGCCGTAGGGGCGGCCATCGCGCTCGCCAGCGGGCGGATCGAGACGATCGTCCCCGCTGCGGGGGGCGGGAGCGCCAGGGCTAGATTGATCGACAACGCCAAGGAGGAGGCGGCCGCGAGGGCCGTCGCCGCCGGGGCCGACCCCGAGTCTGTCCAGATCGTCGAGCTCAGCGAGATCCCCCTCAGCTACCTGCCTGAGCCCGCGGTGCGCCTGCACGTCAAGGCCGCCGGCCCTCTCGCCCGGCTGGCCGGATAGGAAAGGAACCCCCTTCATGCGCTGGCACAAGCGTCTTCTCGCGGCGGGAGCCGTGGCCGCAGTGACCCTCTCCGCCGCGGCCTGCGCCGGCGGGCAGGTCCGCGGCGCCGCCGACTCCACCGAGCCCGCCCCCTCGGCGGCGGGCGGGGCCGGGAGCGCGGCCGACAGCACGTTCACGTACGTCCCCAACCTCGACGTCGTCACCGACTGGGACCCCGCGAGCTCGTATTCCAACGAGATCATCGCGATGCAGAACATCTACGAGTCGCTGACCCGGTACAACCCGCAGACGAAGAAGGCCGAGCCGCGCCTGGCCTCGTCGTGGACCTCGTCGCCCGACGGCAAGAAGTGGACCTTCACCCTCCGGCAGGGCGCGATGTTCCACACCGGCAAGCCGGTGGACGCCGCCGCCGCGAAGGCGTCGATCGAGCGCACCATGAAGGAGGGCCAGGGCGCGGCCTACATCTGGAGCGCGGTCAAGAAGATCGAGGCCAAGGACGCCACGACGCTGGAGTTCACGCTCAAGTACCCCACCCCGCTCGACCTGGTCGCCTCGGCCGGCTACGCGGCGTACGTCTACGACACCACGGCGGCCTCCGGCGACCTGAAGAAGTGGTTCGGCGAGGGCCACGACGCGGGCTCCGGGCCGTACACGGTCGAGAGCTGGCAGAAGGGCAAGGAGACCGAGCTCACGCTCAAGGCCTTCGACGGCTACTGGGGCGGCTGGGACGGCGCCCACTACAAGAAGCTCGCCTTCCGCGTCACACCCGAGCTGACCACCGCCTGGCAGCTCCTGCGGGGCGGCGAGGTGACGTTCGTCCAGCGGCTCAACGCGCAGCTGTTCGGCGAGGCCGCGAACACCGGCACGGTGCAGACCTCGCAGACGCCGTCCTTCCAGAACCTGCTCGTGCTGTTCAACACGGCCGACGGCCCGCTCAAGGACGTGAAGCTGCGCCAGGCCCTGCAGAAGGCGATCGACTACGACGGCCTCGTGGCGGCGCTGAAGGGCGCGGGCGTGGCCGCCAGCGGCCTGGTGCCGGAGGGCCTGCTCGGCCACACCCAGGGCATGACCCCCAAGCAGGACCTCGCGGGCGCCGAGGCGCTGCTCAAGGAGGCCGGCTACGGCCCCGGCGGCAAGCGGCTGGAGCTGTCGCTGACCTACGCCCAGGGCGACAGCGACCAGGAGCTGCTGGTCACGCTGCTCAGCTCGGCGCTCGACAAGCTGAACGTCAAGCTGTCGGCCAAGCCGCTGCAGTGGACCACCCAGTGGGACCAGGGCAAGGCGAAGGACCCCGCCAAGCGGCAGGACGTCTTCGTCATGTACTGGTTCCCCGACTACGCCGACGCCTACTCGTGGTTCGTCAACGTCTTCCACGGTGAGGACGCGGTGCAGTTCAACCTCTCCTACCTGAAGGACGCGGCGGTCGACAAGGAGATCGACGGGCTGCCCGCGCTCACCGCGACCGACCAGCCCGCCGCGGAGAAGGCGTACTCCGGCCTCCAGGAGAAGATCATCAACGAGAAGGCCGCGGTGGCCGTGCCGTACGTGCAGACCTACCAGCGGGCGTTCGCCAAGTCGGTCCAGGGCTACACGGACAACCCGGCCTATCCGAACGTGGTGTTCGCCTACGACCTGAAGCCCGGCGCCTGACCATGCCGGGGTACCTGATCCGCCGGCTCGGCCAGGCCCTCCTGGTCGTGGCCGGCGTGATCGTCCTCACGTTCGCCGTCATGCGCCTGGTCCCCGGCGACCCGGCGGTGGCCTACGCGGGACCCAAGGCGACGGCGGCCGAGCTCGCCGACGCCCGGCGGCGGTTCGGGCTGGACGACCCGCTGCCGGTGCAGCTGTGGAACTACGTGCGCGACCTGCTGGGCGGCGACTGGGGGACCAGCCTGCACACCCGGCGGCCGGTGCGCGACGACCTCTTCCAGGCGTTCCCCGCCTCCCTGGAACTCGTCGGCGCCGCGCTGGTCGTCGCGCTGGCCGCGGGCATCCCGCTGGGGATCGCCGCCGCCCGCTACAAGGGCCGCCTGCCCGACCTGTCCGTACGGCTGTCGTCGATGCTGGCCGTCTCGGTGCCGGTGTTCTGGCTGGCGCTGGCCCTGCAGACGGTCTTCGCCAGCGGCCTCGGCTGGTTTCCCGTCGCGGGGGAGTACGACGCGTCGCTCGACCGGACCAGCCCGCTTCACCTCTACACGAACGTCACCGCCGTGGACGCGCTGATCACCGGCAACTGGCCGATCCTGACGAGCACGCTGTCGCATCTGGTGCTGCCCGCCCTCGTGATCGCGGCGTACCCGGCGGGGGTGGTCGCCCAGATGACCAGGGCCGCGCTCATCGAGGAGTCGTCGCGCGAGCACGCCCGGCTGGAGCGCGCCCTCGGCTTCGGGGAGACCGCCGTGCTCACCCGCTTCTCCCTGCGCCCGGCGCTGAACCCGGTGCTGGCGCTGATCGCGCTCGTCTTCGCGTACTCGATCGTGAACGGCTTCCTCGTGGAGGCCGTCTTCAACTGGCCGGGCCTCGGGCGGTACGCCGCCGACTCGATCCGCTCGCTCGACACGCCCGCCATCGCCGGGGTGACGCTGCTGGTCGCGGTGCTGTACGTCGTCGCCAACCTCGCCGTGGACCTCCTCCAGGGCGTGGTGGACCCGAGGGTGAGGGCGCGATGACCACCCCCGCCCTGCCCGTCTACCGCCGTACGCCGCTGCGGCGCCTGGCCGGGGTGGACCGGCTGGCGGTGGCGGGCGGCGTGCTGCTCGGGATCGTCGTGCTCGCGGCGCTGCTCGCGCCGTGGATCGCCCCCTACCCGGAGGACGGCGGCTCGGCCACGCATCCCCTGGAGTCCCTGCTCCCGCCGGGCGGCGCCCACTGGTTCGGCACCGACCAGGTCGGCCGCGACGTGTTCAGCCGGGTCCTGTTCGGCGCCCGCACCTCGCTGTTCATCGCCGTCGCGGTGCTCGCCGTCAGCGGCGCGGCCGGGGTCCTCCTCGGAGTGGTCGCGGGGTACGCCGGCGGCTGGGCCCGCGACGTGATCATGCGGGTGACCGACGTCTTCCTCGCCTTCCCCGCCCTGCTGCTGTCGCTGGCGCTCGCCGTGGTGCTCCAGCCGAGCGTGACCACCGTGATCGTGGCGATCGCGATCACCTGGTGGCCCTGGTACGCCCGGCTCACGGCGTCGGTCGCCGCGTCGGTGGCCACCCGGGGGTTCGTCGACTCCGCCCGCTGCCTCGGCGTGCCCGCGCCGCTCATCGTGCTGCGGCACGTGCTGCCCAACTCGCTCACGCCCGTGCTGGTGCAACTGTCGCTGGACGGCGGCGGGGTCATCCTCACCGCCGCCGCGCTGTCGTATCTGGGCCTCGGGGCCCACGAGCCGACCCCCGAGTGGGGCCTGATGGTCCAGCAGGGCCAGTCGCTCTTCACCACCGACTGGTGGGTGGTGACCTTCCCCGGCCTCGCCATCCTGGTCACCGCGTTCGCGTTCAACGTGCTCGGCGAGGGGCTGAGGGCGAGGCTGGCCCGATGAACCTGATCAGCGTCAGGGATCTCGTCGTCCGGATCGGCGACCGGGTCATCGCGTCGGTCCCCGAGCTCGACGTCGCCGCCGGGGAGTGCGTGGCGATCGTCGGCGAGAGCGGGTCGGGCAAGACGACGACCCTGCTCAGCACGCTCGGCCTCGTCCACGGCGCCGACGTCGCGGGGAGGATCCGCGTCGGGGAGGTCGACGTGCTCACGGCGAGCCCGGCGCGGCTGCGGGAGATCCGCGGTTCGCGGGCCGCCCTGGTCGTGCAGAGCCCGCAGGCCGCGCTCAACCCCACCATGCGCCTCGGCACGCTGATGCGCCGCGCGCTCGCCCGGCACGGGGTGAAGGGTGCGGCGGCGCGGGAACGGGCCGAGGAGGCCGTCCGCGCGGTGCTGCTCGACCCCGAGATCCTGCGCCGCCACCCTCACCAGGTGTCCGGCGGCCAGGCGCAGCGCTTCGTCATCGCGCTGGCCCTCGCGCTCGGCGCGCAGGTCCTGCTGGCCGACGAGCCGACCAGCGCGCTGGACGTCACCGTGCAGGCGGAGGTGGTCGCGGTGCTGCGGCGGCTGCGCGACGAGCGCGGCCTCGCCGTGCTGCTGGTCTCCCACGACCTCGCGCTGGTCTCCACGATCGCCGACCGGGTCGTGGTGATGCGCGACGGCGCGGTGGTGGAGAGCGGGCCCGCCGCCGAGGTGTTCGCCCGGCCGCGCGACCCCTACACCCGCGAGCTGATCGCCGCCGTCCCCCGGCTGCCCGAGCCTGAGGAGGGGTCGTGACGTTGCTCGCCGCCGAGGGGGTCACCCTCGCGTACGGCACGACGGCGGTGGTCCACGACGTGAGCCTCACCGTGGACGAGGGCGGGGTGGGCCTGATCGGGGAGAGCGGCTCGGGCAAGACCACGCTCGCCCGCGCGCTGCTCGGTCTCCTGCGTCCGCGCTCCGGCGTCGTCCGGTACGGCTCCCGCGACCTGGCCGGGCTCGGCCGCGCGGGCCGGGCGGAGTTCCGCCGGGCCGTGCAGCCGGTCTTCCAGGACGGCAGCGAGGCGCTCGACCCCCGCATGACCGCGGGGGCGTCGATCGCCGAGGCGCTGACCACCCATCACCGCGTGCCCCGGGACGAGCGGCGGGACCGCGTGGCCGCGCTCCTCGCCGGCGTGGGGCTCGATCCCGCGCTGGCCGGCCGCAGGCCGCACGAGATGTCCGGCGGCCAGCGGCAGCGGGTGGCCATCGCCCGCGCCCTCGCCGTGGAGCCCCGGCTGCTGGTGCTCGACGAGCCGACGAGCGCGCTCGACGTCACCGTGCAGGCCCGGATCCTCGAACTGCTGGAGGGCCTCGCCGCCGACCGCGGGCTGGGTTATCTGCTCATCACCCACAACCTCGGCGTCGTGGGGCGGCTGTGCCGCACGTCGTCGGTGCTCTTCGCCGGGCGGGTGGTCGAGTCGGGCCCGACCGCGGACCTCCTCACCCGGCCGGCCCACCCGTACACCCGGGCGCTGCGCGACGCGGTGCCGCGCCTCGGCGGCGAGCCGCCGCGTACGGCCGGGCGGACGGAGGCGGCGCCGGCCCCCACCGGCTGCCCGTTCCGGCTGCGCTGCCCCTGGGCGGCGGACCGCTGCCGGGACGAGGCGCCGGAGCTTCGCGAGCTGGCAGGACGTAAGGTGGCGTGTCACCGCGCGGAGGAGGTGCTGACCACCCCGGCCTCCTCGGTCGCGCGTGTCCCCCGCGACGGAGGAGAGGCACCGGATGCGCCGCGTCAGTGACCTGCTGAGGACCCCCGCGGGCCGGAGGCTGACGCTCGTCGCCGGGCCCTGGGACGCCCGGGAGGTCGACAGCGTCGTCCTCGTCGACGAGATGCGCGAACTCGCCGCGGCGGCCCCCAGGGCCCTTGCGATCTTGTCCCGCCACGCCATGCGGTCGTGCGACGTGGCCGGCGCGCTGCGCCTGGCCGGAGGCCGCGGGCTGGCCGGGATCGTGCTGCCCGGCCCCTCGGGCACCTCCCCGGAGATGGTGGAGGTGGCCCGGCGGGAGAGGGTCGCCCTGCTCGCCGGGGCCTCCGACCACTCCCTCTCGGACACCGTGCTCGGCCTCAGCGCCGCCGTGCGCGCCGACCCCGGGCTGCTGCTGCGCCGTACGCGGGAGGCGATCGACGGGCTCGGCGCGATGGAGGGCGCGGGCGAGGACGACATCCTGCGCGCGGCCTCCGCCTCGGTCGGGGTCGCCTACCGGGCGTCCGGCCTGGCCGCGCCGGGGGCGAACGCCACCGTGATCCGGATCGGCGGACGGCCGGACGGCTACGTGTGCTGGGACGGCGAGGACCCCGCGGCGGCGATCGTCGCCCAGGTCGTCGCCACCACGCTCGGCCGGGTGCGGGCCGCCGCCCGCGAGACGGAGGCGGCCCGTGAGCGCGCGCTGCTGGCCCTGCTCGGCGCCAGGGACGGCGGAGCCGCCGCCCGCCGCGCCCGGCACGCCGGCGTGCCCGTCGAGGGCTGGCACGTGGCGGTGTTCCTGCGCGACCCCGCCGCCGGAGTGGCCGATGCCGTGCTCCGCGAAGTGCGCAGGACGGCCGGCGCGACCCTGCCCGGCCTGCTGGGCCTCGGCGAGGCCGCCGACCTGGCCGCGCCGCCGCTGGTCACCCGCTGGCAGGACGGCGTGCTCGTGGTCCTCACCACCGACGAGCGGACGACCGCCCGCGCGCCCGCAGAAGGGCCGCCGGGCCTGGGCACGGACCTGGGCACGGGAGTGGGGACCTGCCAGGCGGGGCCCGACGGGCTGCGCCGTACGGCGTCGCAGGCCCGCGCCGCCGCCGCCCGCGCGGAGGCGGGGCAGACCGTGGCGTTCGACCGGCTGGGGGTGCACGCGCTCCTCGCGGAGCTGGGCGGCAGCGAGAGCGCCCTGATGGCCGCCCGCGACCTGCTCGCCCCGCTGGAGCGTCTCGGCGCCCTCAGCGCCCACGCGGTGCCCACGCTCAAGGCGTACCTGGACTGCTGGGGCTCCCGGACCAGGGCGGCGGAGCTGCTCAGCCTGCACCCCAACGCGGTGGCCCACCGGATCAGGCGCATCGCCGAGACCCTCGACGCCGACCTGTCCGATCCGCAGACCCGGTTCGCGCTCCAGCTCGCCTGCCACGTGGTGCTCGACCACGACTGTCTCCCGGGGACAACAACGTCGATCACGTCGTCGTGAGGACACATCGACGCGGCGTGCGCCTCGTCCTACCGTGCCGGGCATGACCACCGTGATCGGAGTGGACGTCGGCGGCACCTTCACCGACCTCGTCCTGCACGACGCCGCGACCGGCGAGATCAGGGTCGCCAAGCGGCCCACGACGCCGGCGGCGCCGGAGCGCGGGGTGCTCGCCGCGGTCGACGCGGCGGTGCCGCCGGACCTGCTCGCCCGCTGCCGCCACTTCGTGCACGGCACCACCGTCGGCCTGAACGCGCTACTCGAACGGCGCGGCGCGACCGTCGGCCTGATCACCACGGCCGGGTTCCGCGACGTGCTGGAGATCCGCCGCGGTGACCGCGACGACCCCTACGACCTGTTCTGGACCCCGCCGCCGCCGCTCGTGCCCCGCCGGCTGCGCCTGGAGGTGACCGAACGGGTGGCCGCCGACGGCTCGGTCGTACGGGATCTGGAGCCGGAGGACGTGCGCCGGGCCGCGGAGGTGTTCGCCGCCGAGGGCGTGGACGCCGTCGCGATCGTGCTGGTGAACTCCTACGCGAACGCCGCGCACGAGACGAGGGCCGCCGAGCTGCTCGCGCGGGCCGGGTTCGCGGGGCCGGTCTCGCTGTCGCACGAGGTCTCGGGGGAGTACCGGGAGTACGAGCGCACCTGCACCACGGTCGTGGACGCGTTCGTCCGGCACCGGATGGGCCCCTACCTGCACGACCTCGACCGTGAGCTGCGGGCCAGGGGCTTCGCCGGCGACCTGCTCGTCACCCGCTCCGGCGGCGGGGCGCTGACGCTGGCCGAGGCCGCGGCCCGGCCGTTCGAGACGATCCTGTCCGGCCCGGTGGCCGGGGCCGCCGCGACCGCCCGCCTCGCCGCCTCCCTCGGCCCCTCCCTCGGCATCGGCACGGCCGTGGCCGCCGATGTGGGCGGCACCAGCTTCGACACCGCGCTCGTCGAGGACGGGCGGCTGCCACTGCTCTACCAGGGGGAGGTCGTCGGCCTGCCGCTGCAGAGCCCCTGGGTGGACGTGCGGTCGGTGGGCGCGGGCGGCGGGTCCGTGGCATACGCCGACGCGGGCGGCCTGCTGCGGGTCGGCCCGCGCAGCGCGGGCGCCGACCCCGGGCCCGCCTGTTACGGGCGCGGCGGGACCGAGCCGACGGTCACCGACGCGGCCCTGCACCTCGGCATGATCCCGCGCGGGCACATCTCGGGCGGCATCGAGCTGTCCGAGGAAGCGGCCGCCCGCGCGCTCGCGCCGCTGGCGGGCCCGACCGGCATCGACGGCGTGGACGCCGTCGCGGTGGGCGTGATCAGGATCGCCGCCGCGCACATGGCCCAGGCCGTGCGCGGCGTGACCGTGGAGCGGGGCGTGGACCCGCGTGGCGCGGCCGTCGTCGCCTTCGGCGGCGCCGGGCCGGTGTTCGGCTGCCTGCTCGCCGACGAACTCGACGTGGACGTCGTCGTCGTGCCGCCCAACGCGGGCAACTTCTCCGCCGTCGGCCTGGTGCAGGCCGACGTCGTCCGCTCGGCCGCCCGCACGCTGGTGCGTCCCCTGGACGACGCGGCGCTGCCGGTGATCGAACGGCTGGCGGAGACGCTCTTCGAACGGCTCGCGCAGCCGGAGGCCGTCCGGGAGGTCGACCTCGACCTGCGCCACCGGGGACAGGAGCACACGCTGACGATCCCGGTGCGGCCGGCGGAAGACGACGTGGCGGCCGTGTCCGCCCGGTTCTCCGAGGCCTACCACCGGGCCTTCGGCCACACGCTGCCCGATCCGCTGGAGGTCGTCACCGTACGGGCGACCAGCCGGGTCGTGCTCGACGACGCCCGCCCCCTGGTGCCGGCCCCGCCGTCGGGCGAGGGCGTGGCCGGGCGGGGGACGACGCGGCTGTGGTCGTTCCGCCGGGAGTCCTTCGCCGAGGCTCCGGTCGTCCGCCGGGAGGACCTGCGCGGCGTGACCGAGGGCCCCCTGCTGGTGGTGGAGCCGACCGCGACCACCTACGTGGACGCCGGCTTCGCCGTGGAGACGCACGAGAGCGGCAGCCTCGTCATCACAAGGAAGGACCGCCGATGACAGTCGTCCGCACCCGCTACGCGGAGGTCCACCCCGGGCTGGGCGACGGCGCCGACCCGGTCACCACGGAGATCATCCGGCAGGGCCTCAACGCGGCGGCCGACCAGATGAAGCAGTCGCTGATCCGCACCGCGTTCTCGCCGATCATCTACGAGGCGCTGGACTTCGCGGTCGCCTTCTACGACGCGGACATGTGCATGCTGGCGCAGGCCCCGACGCTGCCCGCGTTCATGGGCACGCTCGGCTTCTGCGTCCGGGAGGCCGTCGAGGGCGTCGGCGGGCCCGCCGCCCTCAGCCCGGGCGACGTCATCCTCTACAACGACCCGTACGGCACGGGCTCGCATCCCCAGGACGCGGCGATGGTGGTGCCGATCTTCCACGAGGACGTGCTGGCCGGCTACTCCGTGATCAAGGCTCACTGGCTCGACATCGGCGGTAAGGACCCCTACTGCACCGACACGATCGACGTCCACCAGGAGGGCACGATCTTCCCCGGGGTCAAGCTGTACGACGCGGGGCGCCTCGTCAGCGACGTCTACCGGATGATCCTCGCCAACAGCCGGATGCCCGAAATGGTCATCGGGGACATCAACGCGATGGTCGCCGGGGCGCGGACCGGGGCCGAGGCCCTCGGCGCGCTCGTGCGGCGGCACGGCCTCGGCACCTTCCGCCGGTGCGTGGCCCGGATGTACGCGCACGGCGAGGCGCTGGTGCGCGGCTGGTTCGAGCGCCTCCCGGACGGCGTCTACCAGGCGTCCAGCGTCATCGACTCCGACGGCGTCACCGGCAGGCCGATCCCGTTCGGCGTCGAGGTCGTCGTGGCCGGCTCGTCGGTGACGGTCGACCTGACCGGCTGCCCCGACCAGGTGGGCGGGCCGGTCAACTGCCCGCTGCCCTCGACGGTGGCGGCGGTGCGGATCGCGGTGTCCTTCCTCGCGGGGGCGGGCGAGCAGCCCAACGAGGGCCACTTCCGCCCGCTGGAGCTGCTCACCCGGCCCGGCTCGCTGTTCCACCCCCTGCGGCCCGCGCCCTGCTTCATGTACGGCATCCCCTCCGACCACGCCATCGAACTGATCATCAGGGCGCTCGCCGACGCCGTGCCGGGATCGGTGCCCGCCGCGAGCGGCGGGGACATCAACGCCCTCGTGTGGTGGGGCAACCGCGAGGCCACCGGCGAGCCGTGGGCGGACGGCGCGCCGCACCCGGTGGGCCAGGGCGCCTCACGGTCGGCCGACGGCGCGAGCGCGCTGATGTACATCTCCGAGTCGGCCACCCGCTTCACCCCGGCCGAGGTCTGGGAGGCGCGCAACCCCTGGCGGATCGAACGGCTCGCGCTGGCCGAGGACTCCGGCGGCCCGGGCCGCCACCGCGGCGGGCTCGGGCTCGACCTGTCCTTCCGGGTGCTGGAGGACCAGTACCTCACCGCGGGCCTGGCCAGGACCGCGCTCGCGCCCTGGGGCCTGGAGGGCGGCCTGCCGGGCCGGCCGAACCGGCTGACCGTGGAGTATCCCGACGGGCGGGCCGAGGAGTTCTCGCTGAAGACGCGGATCTTCCTGCCCAGGGGCGCGGTCGTGCACCTGCGCACCGGCTCGGGCGGCGGGTACGGCCCGCCGGAGGAGCGCGACCCGGAGGCCGTGCGCGCGGACCTGCGGGAGGGGTACATCACCCCCGGGCACGCCCGGCGCCACTACCCCCACGCGGTCGGAGAGCCGGGGATCACAGGGCCTGCAGTCCGCCGATCACCTCGGTGAGGAGCTTCTCGGTCGGGAAGCGCGCGACGTTGGCGGGCGGGCGCACCTCCACGAGCCCCTGCTCGTGGAGGTCGCCCACGAGCACCCGTACGACGCCGAGCGGCAGGTCGATGGCCACGGCGATGTCCGCCAGCGACGCCGCACGCGCGCACAGGCTGAGGATCATCCACTGCTCGGGACCGAGGCTGACCGGCGTCGGCCCGCCGATCGCGGTCACGATCGCGATGATGTCGATGTCCTTGTTGGACGGCCGGACGCGCCCGCGAGTCAGGGCGTAGGCCGGGACGACGGGTCCCGCGTCCTCGTCCAGCCACTGGTCCTGCATGCGGTCGCTCACCTCGGGTCCTCCTGACCGGCGTGCTTGTCGTTCTTGGGCCCCCGGTTGAACGAGGCGAGAATGATGTCCTCCGGGGTGACCTCCTCCGTCTGCAGGCGGGTGAGGTCGTCGTCCTTCGGATAGACCATGAGCGCGGATGGGATCAGCACGATGGCGGTCGTTCCTCCGTATGGCGAGGGCCGAAGGGTCACGCGGATGTCCCGCCGGGCGGCCAGGCGCGCGACGACGAACAGCCCCATGCGGTCGGTGTCCGCGATGTCGAACTCCGGGGCGTTCGCCAGGCGCCCGTTCAGCTCCGCGAGGCGTTCCTTGGTCAGCCCGAGCCCGCGGTCCTCGATCTCCACGGCGAAGCCGGTGCCCACGATCTCGCCGCGTACCGCGACCGGCGTGTGCGGCGGGGAGTAGACCGTGGCGTTCTCGATCAGCTCGGCGATCAGGTGGATGACGTCGGCCACCGCGGACCCGTCGAGCCCGTGATCCTCCATCGGCAGCACGTTCACCCGGGCGTAGTCCTCCACCTCGGCCGCGGCGCCGCGCACGACGTCGTACATCGGGACGGGCTTGCGCCAGGCGCGGCCCGGGGCCGAGCCGGACAGGATGATCAGGCCCTCCGCGTGGCGGCGCATGCGGGTCGTCAGGTGGTCGAGCCGGAAGAGCTCCTCCAGCATGTCCGGTTCGGTCGCGTGCCGCTGCATGCCGTGGAGCTGGGTCCGCTGCCGGTGCAGCAGCGTCTGGCTGCGCCGGGCGAGGTTGAGGAAGACCTGGCTGACCCCGCGCTGCAGGCGCGCCTGGCCGATGGCGGCCTCCACCGCGGCCTCCTGCACGGTCGAGAAGGCCCGCCCCACGTCCTGGATCTCGGCGGTCCCGCCCATGGTCCGGATCGGCGGCGCCTCCGACGCCACGTCGACGTCGTCGCCGCTCCTGAGCTTGGCCAGCACCTGGGGCAGCCGCTGGTTGGCGAGGTCGAGCGCGGCCTGCCGCAGCCCGGCCAGCTCGCGGGCGAGACGGCCGCCGACGCGCATCGAGATGAGGATCGAGGCGACGACCGCGAGGAGGCCGAAGCCGCCGGCCAGCACGGCCCGCCGCAGGATCGAGTCGGCGATCGGCGCGGCGCGCCGGGCGAGCAGCGACGCCGCCTCGGTCTGCGCCTTCTGGAACGACTCGGCGAGGTCGTCGGAGGTCGACTGCCAGACCCGCTGCGTACGCGGCGAGATCCGCGGCGCGCTGATGATCTGCTCCTCCTGGAGCCGCAACCGCTGGTAGAGGGGCGTGGTGATCAGGTTCACGTGGAGCTGCCGCAGGCTGGTGTCCAGCTCGGGCAGCGCCTGGTCGATGAGGAACCGCCGGTTGCCCACGAGCTGGGTGAACAGCTTGCGCTCCTCGTCGGTGAGCCCGCCCGACGCGGCCGCGGCCAGCGCCTGCTCCCGGGTCAGCAGCTCCTTGGCGTACCCCAGCGAGATCACGACCCGCGACTGCTGGTAGATCGGGATGTCGTTGATCAGGGCGAGGCTGTAGTGCATCCGGTAGATCGCGTCGCTGACGAGGTTGTAGGTCTCGATGGCGTGCAGCCGCTCCGACAGCCCCTCGTCCACCTCGGCGCGGATCTCGTCCACCCGGGCCAGCCCCTGCAGCATCTCGTCCACCTGCGCGCGCATGGCGGTGGTGGTGGCCGAGCGGGACTCCCGGGAGAGCGCCAGGGTGCGCACCCGCTCCCTGGCGGCGTTGGTGCGCTGGCGCTGGAGGCCCAGCGCGGTGCGGTCGCTCTCGCTGCGCGAACCGAGGGAGCGGGCCGTCGCCAGCCGCTCCGCCTGCAGTTCGACGATCAGGGAGTCGGCGGGCTGCCGCAGCGTGGACCACAGCGTGTTGTACGTGCGCAGGCTCAGGCTCTCCTCGATGGTCACACCGGCGGTGACCGCCCACAGCGTGACCAGAGAGAACAGGGGGACGAGCAGCAGGCCGATGATCCGGGACCTGATCGGCCGGTCACGCCCGCGCGCACTCATGGCACCTCGCCACGTGAGGTACAAGCCTCACATTAAACACTTTTGCGACAGAGATAGAGGTTAGCAGTGAGATCGCCAGCACGCCGCCCTGGTGATCAATTGCCGGAAATATCACGTCCAATCGTGATCTTGCAGTAGGTTCGATCATGATAGACACGGAAAGGACCCGCCCGCATGCGCCGTTTCCTCGTCCTGGGAGTGATGGCGGTGCTGGCCCTCACGGGGTGCGGCGGGGGTGAGCCCGCCGCGATCTCAGCCGCAGGGCTGCCCTCGGCGAAGGACTCGACCTTCGTCTACCTGCACCATCTCGACATCGTCACCGACTGGGACCCCGCCAGCTCCTACTCCAACGAGATCGTCGCGATGGAGAACATCTACGACTCGCTGACGATGTACAACCCCCGGACGAGGCGGGCCGGCCCGCGCCTGGCCGTGGCCTGGACGTCGTCGGCCGACGGCAAGATCTGGACCTTCACGTTGCGCGACGGCGTGGTCTTCCACACCGGCCGGCCGGTGGACGCGGCGGCGGTCAAGGCGTCCGTCGAGCGCACCAAGCGGCTGGGCGCCGGAGCGGCCTACATCTGGGACTCCGTCCAGCAGATCGTCGTGCGGGACCCGCTCACCGTGGAGTTCCGGCTCAAGTACGCCGCCCCGCTCGACATCATCGCCTCCTCCGGGTACGCCGCGTTCGTCTACGACACCCACGCGGCGGGCTCGGGCGACCTCGGGAAGTGGTTCCAGGCCGGCCGCGACGCCGGCTCGGGGCCGTACACCGTGGCGAGCTGGAAGAAGGGCAGGGAGAGGGAGCTGGTCCTGCGGGCCTTCGACGGCTACTGGGGCGGCTGGGACGGCCCGCACTACCGGAACGTCGAGTTCCGCGTCACCCCCGACCCCGCCAGGGCGTACCGGATGCTGTTGCGGGGCGAGGCGAGCTATGTGCAGCGGCTGAACACCGAGCTGTTCCTGCGGGCCAAGGCGACCGCGGGCGTGCGGACGATCCAGGTGCCGTCGTTCCAGAACATGCTCGTGCTGTTCAACACCGCCTCCGGCCCGCTGGCCGACGTACGGCTGCGCAAGGCGGTGCAGAAGGCCATCGACTACGACGGCCTGATCGCCCGGATGAGGGGAGCGGCCGCCCCCGCTTCCGGCCTGGTGCCCGAGGGCCTGCTCGGCCACGTGCCCGGGCGGCGGGCCCGGCAGGATCTGGCCGGCGCCGCCGAGCTGCTCGCCCAGGCGGGGTACGGCCCCGGCAGCGCGCCGCTGCGCCTCACCCTGACCTACGCCGAGGGCGACGACGACGAGGCCCTGCTCGTACGCCTGCTCACCCAGGCGCTCAAGCCGCTGAACGTCCAGGTCCAGGCCAAGGCGATGCAGTGGAACGACCAGTGGAGCCGGGGCAAGGCCACCGATCCCGCCAAACGCCAGGACATCTTCGTCATGTACTGGTATCCCGACTACGCCGACGCCTATTCGTGGTTCCTGAACGTCTTCCACAGCGCCGAGCCGGTGTCCTTCAACCTCACCTACCTGAAGGACAAGAACCTCGACGAGCGGATCGACACCCTGCCGTCACTCGTGACGAGCGACCGCGTGGCGGCGGAGAAGGCGTACGCCGACCTCCAGAAGAGGCTCGTCGAGCAGGAGGCGGTGGTCGCCGTGCCGTGGGTGTCCACCTATCAGCGGGCCTACCTGGGCAACGTCCAGGGCTACACCGACAACCCGGCCTACTCCAACGTCG
Source organism: Microbispora sp. H10885 (assembly GCF_014161415.1). Lineage (NCBI taxonomy): Bacteria > Bacillati > Actinomycetota > Actinomycetes > Streptosporangiales > Streptosporangiaceae > Microbispora > Microbispora sp. H10885. The sequence goes on from NZ_JABBWY010000014.1 coordinate 199,186, forward strand.
TCTTCGTGCACGACCTCATCCCAGGAGGGTGAGCGGCGGCGCGCAGGGATGAACGGCGGGTGACTCAGCTCCGGAGGCGGCGGCTGACGCCTCCGCAATGGGGACCCCGGGGCGCGCGGGGCCGCGGGGGAACCGGCTCGTCGAGGTGGGCGAGCATGGCCTGCGCGCCCGCGGCGTCCGCCAGGATCCGCGGCGCCTGCTCCCCGTCGGGAAGCTGCCCGTGCCTGGCCAGCTCGTGCTCCAGGAAGGTCAGCGGCGCCTGGTCTCCGACGACGTCGGCGGCGACGGTGGCGCGAGCGGCGGTGAGCAGCCCGAGATAGTGCGAACGCAGGATCGCCTCGCGCGTGCGGAGCTGCTCCAGATCGTCGAGCAGGCTGTGCGCGAGCTCGAGCAGGTCGCCCGCGCGGGCCGGCTCGGCCGCGATGTGGGCACGGATGTCGTCGAACTCCGACCGCATGATGATGGCCACCTCCAGCGGCGGAAGTCCGGGCGGCCGGGTTGGCGCCGAACGGAGACTTCCGCGTCTTGTACGTACCGCGGGGCGATTGCGGGCGGCTTGACGTTTGGTTGACCGGGTAGGCGACGTCCTCGCGGGACCGTCACCGGACGAGAAGCGACGGGTGCGTCCGGAGCGTTGTCCCGCACGTCGCACCTCCCCGATCCTCCGCGCCACACCGGCGTGATCGCCGCAGCGCTAAGTAGATGCCTGAGGACCGGATCTGGTTGTCCGCGCGCGCCCCCGCGTTTCGAGAGATCCGGTACGGGCCGGATCTCGTGCCCGGCAACCCACCCCTCGACCTGCGGGAATAGGTCCGGCCCCGGGAGCGTTCTTCTCGGGCTGGGTCATGGTGCTGCCGGAGCCTGGTAATCTTCTGATGTCGGCGCGGTCCGGCGCACTCCTCTTCGATCACCTGGGTGGTTGTGTTGCGTGTGCGCGGCCGGTTGGTCGGCGTCTCCTGTGGCTTCTGGGTCTTCGCACCGGTGGTTTTGCGCCGGGGTGAGGGTTCGGGTAAGTTAGAGGGGTTGCCCCGGAAACGGGGCGGTCGAATTCCTGTCGGTTGGCGGGTTTCGGGT
>NZ_JABBWY010000015.1:0-167214 GCF_014161415.1 Microbispora sp. H10885
GGCCTGCGGCGCGGGCTGCGGCTCGGGTTCGGGCTGCGGGGCCGGCTCGGGCGCGGCCGGCGCCGGCTCGGCGGCGGCCGGAGCGGCGCCCGCCTCGGAGTCGATCAGCGCGAGCTCGGCGCCGACCTCGACCGTCTCGTCCTCAGCCACAATGATCTTGGTCAGGTAGCCGGCGGACGGCGAAGGGATCTCGGTGTCGACCTTGTCCGTCGACACCTCGAGCAGCGGCTCGTCGGCCTCGACGCGCTCGCCTTCCTTCTTCAGCCAGCGGGTGACGGTGCCCTCGGTAACGCTCTCGCCGAGCTGGGGCATGGTTACGGAGACCGGCATGGTTTCTTCTCTCGCGTTCGCTAGGAGGGCTTCAGTTGTGGACGTGCAGCGGCTTGCCGGCCAGGGCCAGCATCGCCTCGCCGAGGGCCTCGGACTGGGTCGGGTGCGGGTGGATCAGCTGGGCGACGTCGGTGGCCGTGGCCTCCCAGTTGAAGATCAGCTGGGCTTCCGCGATCAGCTCGCCCACCCGGCTGCCGACCATGTGGACGCCGAGCACCCGGCCGTCGCGCTCGGCGACGACCTTGACCTCGCCCTGAGTCTGCAGGATCTTGCTCCGGCCGTTCCCCGCGAGGTTGTAGCTCAGCTCGACGACGTCGTGGCCGCGCTCGCGGGCGACCGACGTGGCGACGCCGACCGACGCGACCTCGGGCTCGGAGTAGGTGATGCGCGGGACGCCGTCGTAGTCGATCGGGACCGGGTTGAGCCCGGCGATGTGCTCGGCCACCAGGATGCCCTCGGCGAAGCCGACGTGGGCGAGCTGCAGCGTGGGGATCAGGTCGCCCACGGCGTACACGCCCGGCACGCTGGTCTGGCAGAACTCGTTGACGAGCACGTAGCCGCGCTCCGTCGAGACGCCGTTCTCCTCGTAGCCGAGACCGGCCGAGACCGGGCCGCGGCCGACCGCGACGAGCATGATCTCGGCGTCGAGGGTCTTGCCGTTCTCCAGCGAGACGACGACCCCGGTGCCGGTGGTCTTGACGCTCTCGAACCGGGCGCCCAGCTCGTACTTGATGCCCCGGCGGCGGAAGGCGCGCTCCAGCAGCTTGGAGCTCGACTCGTCCTCCAGCGGCAGCAGGTGCGGCAGCGCCTCGACGATCGTGACCTCGGCCCCGAACGAACGCCACACGCTGGCGAACTCGACGCCGATGACGCCGCCGCCCAGGATGACCACCGAGGACGGCACCCGGTCCAGGACCAGCGCGTGGTCGCTGCTGATCACCTTCTCGCCGTCGATGTCGAGGCCGGGCAGCGACTTCGGCACCGAGCCGGTCGCCAGCACGACGTTGCGGCCCTCGTACACCTGGTCGCCGACCGCCACGCGGTTGGGTCCGGCCAGGCGGCCCTCGCCCTCGACCACGGTGATCTTCTTGCTCTTGATGAGCCCGGCGAGGCCCTTGTAGAGGCCCCCGATCACCTTGTCCTTGTACGCGTGGACGCCGGGGACGTCGATGCCCTCCAGCCGGGTGCGCACACCGAACGACTCGCCCTCACGGGCCTGGTCGGCCAGCTCGGCCGCGTGCAGCAGCGCCTTCGTGGGAATGCAGCCGCGGTGCAGGCAGGTGCCCCCGACCTTGTCCTTCTCGATGAGGACGACGTTCATGCCGAGCTCGGCCGCCCGCAGGGCACAGGCGTAACCACCGCTACCGCCACCTAGGACGACGATGTCGTAGGGGCCGCTGCCATCAGCCACTGGAATGCTCCTTGGTCGTATTCACTCCGCCGGATGAGTCCGGCGGCATCTTCTCACTAGTCCCAGGCGATCATGGCCCCGGCCCGCGGGCACGCCGCCACACGCCGTCTTCTGTCGGTCCGGCCTGGTGTCAGGCCGTCTTCCTGTTAAACAGCCCGGTCGGACGTGCCGTTCCCGGCGTACCGCTCCGCGATCGCGACGAGCGTGCGGGTCAGCGCGCCGGTGCCGCCCTTGGGGGTGTAGCCGTGCGGCTCGCCCTTGTTGAACGCGGGCCCGGCCATGTCCACGTGCGCCCACGGGACGCTCTGCGGCACGAACTCCCGCAGGAAGATGCCCGCGGCGAGCATGCTGCCCCAGCGCTCGGGCTGGAGGTTGGCGATGTCGGCGACCGCGGAGTCGAGCCCCTTGCGCAGCTCGGCGGGCAACGGCATGCCCCAGGCGCCCTCGCCCTGCTCGCCGGCGATGCGGACGACCTCCTCGCGCAGCGCGTCGTCGTTGGCCATCACCCCCGCCGTACGCCAGCCCAGCGCGACGATCTGGGCGCCGGTGAGGGTGGCGACGTCGATGACCACGTCGGGGGCGTCCTCGAGGGCGCGGGCGATGCCGTCGATCAGCACCAGGCGGCCCTCGGCGTCGGTGTCGAGCACCTCGACGGTCTTGCCGCTGTAGGTGTGCAGGACGTCGGAGGGGCGCTGGGCGCTGCCGGAGGGCATGTTCTCGGCCAGGCAGAGGTAGCCGACCGCGTTGACGGGCAGGCCCAGCCGGGCGATCGCGAGGAGCGCGCCGAACACGGCGCCCGCGCCGCCCATGTCGGACTTCATCCAGTCCATCGAGGCGCTGGGCTTGAGGGACAGGCCGCCGGAGTCGAACGTGATGCCCTTGCCGACGAAGGCCACCTTCCGGGAGGCCTCGGGGTGGCTGTAGGCGAGACGGACCAGGCGGGGCGGGTTGACCGAGCCCTGGCCGACGCCGACGATGCCGCCGAACCCCTCCTCCTTGAGCCGGACCTCGTCCCAGACCTCCACGGAGAGGCCGGCCTCGCCGCCCTTCTCCTGCGCGATCTCGGCGAAGCGCGCGGGCCACAGGTCGGACGGCGGCGTGTTCACCAGGTCGCGGACGAGGGTGACCGACTCGGCGACCGTCGCCGAGCGCTCGGCGGCCTCCTCGGCCCCGGCCGCGCCGGACAGGACGACGATCTCGCCGACGGGCGGCTTGCGGTCGCCGCCGGTGCGGTATCGCGTGAAGTCGTAGGCGCCCAGCAGGCCGCCCAGCGCCACGGCCGCCGCCTCCGCGGCCGTGCGGGCGGGCAGGGCGAGCGCCGCGGACGGCGTGCCGGCGAGCGACCGTACGGCCGCTCCGGCCGCCCGGCGCAGGGTTTCCTGGTCGTAGTCGCCTTCGGGCGCCTCGCCGAGGCCGACGGCGACGGCGACGGGCGCGGGCAGCGCGCCGAAGGTCGGAATCTTCACGACCTCCTCGGCCTTGCCCGTGAACCCCATCGTCGTGAGGATCTCGGTCAGCCGTCCGTCCAGGGCCTGGTCGAGGCCTTCGCCGCCCGGGGCCGTGCGTGGGCCGTCGGGGGTCGTATGGATGCCGACTATGAGGGCGCCGGTCTCGGTCGAGACCGCGTCAGACGCGTCGATACGCACTGTGGTCACGTGAGCCGATGCTAGCTGGGCTTACTCGGCTACGCATAAACGAGGGTTCATCCCATCTATGGGTGCGCTCGATGGTGCTGATGGAAACAGCACCAAACGGCAGATAATGCTAATGTGGTTAGCACCATGTTGCTCATGCTCGATCTCAACGACCCGCGTCCCCTGCACGAGCAGGTGAGCGCGGCCATCAAGCGCGCCATCACCACCGGGGACGTCACGCCGGGCGACCGGCTGCCACCGGCCCGGGACCTGGCCGCCGCGCTGGGAGTCAACGCCAACACGGTCCTGCGGTCGCTGCGCGAACTGCGGGACGAGGGCCTGCTGGAGTTCCGCCGGGGGCGCGGCGTGTCCGTGCTCCGGCGGCCCGACGGGCGTGCGGCGCTCCGCCAACGCGTGCGTGACCTGTTCGACGAGGCCGCCCAATACGGGGTCGGTCCCGAAGACGTCCTCGGCATCGTCAAGGAACTCATGAAGGAATCGCCATGACCCACCCGCACCGGACCTCCGACACGGGCGTGCGCCCCCGCTTCCTCCTGGCCGCCGCGGCCTGGACCGTCCTGGTCGCCGCCGTGCTCGTGGCGGTGCCGCTGGCGTTCGCCGGCCGGCTCCCCGATCCCGTCGCGAGTCACTGGGGGCCGTCCGGGCAGCCGGACCGGTCCATGCCGCCGGCCGCGCTGACGCTCTTCGCCCTGGTGTGGGCCGTCGTCGCGGGGACGAGTCTCGTCGGGCTGGCGCGGACGCGGGGGGAGATCCGCAGGGCGACGCGCGTCTGGTTCGCCGCCGGGCTGGGCTGGACCGGCGCCTTCCTGATCGGCGTCCAGGCCGTGACGGTCGCCGCGAACCTCGGCCGGGACGACTGGACCCGGGCGGCCTCGCCGAGCTGGGAGATCGTGGTGGTCGTCGGCGTCGCTTTCGCGCTCGGGGCGCTGGGCCGGCTCGCCGGGCGGCTCGGCCCGGACGACGCGCCGCCGGAGCGGGAGCGGCCGGGTCCGCTGATCGACCTCGACACCCGGAAGCGGCCGGTGTGGGTGTCCACCGCGACGGCGCCCTGGGCGGTGGGGCTGGGGGTCGTGGCGTTCGCCGCGGCGCTGTCGTTCGCCGCGGCAGCTCTGTTGGGCCTCGCCCCCGCGGGCTGGTCCACCGCCCTGCCGCTCGCCCTGGCGGCCGTGATCGGGCTGGCGGTGTCGTCGGTCTCGGTACGGATCGCACCCGAGGGGCTGACCATGGCGTTCGGCCCGCTGCGGTGGCCCTCGCGCACCGTGCGGCTGGACCGGATCGAGCGGGCCTGGGTGGAGTGGAGGTCGCCTGTGCAGGTGGGCGGATGGGGCGTCCGCGGCCTGCCCGGCAGGGCCACCGTCATGATCCGCGGAGGTGACTGCCTGGTCGTGCGCTACACCTCCGGCGGGCAACTCGCCGTCAGCGTGGACGACGCCGAGACCGGCGCCGCCCTGCTCAACGCCCTCGCCGCCCGCAGGACCGCCTGACCACCGCCGCGCCGCCCCACCGCCCCATCCTCCGCGCGCTTCGTGGGGCGGCGGGCGCTCACCCAGTCCGGCCGTCATCCCACCGCTCGCGACACCGCCTCGCCGTGCCTGCCGCGCGGCGGGACCGTCGTCCGCCTACCATCCGTCCTCGTTCGAAAGGTGATGACCGTGGTCCGCCGTAACGCCGATGTCTGCCTCTTCCTCCTCGTCGCGTTCGGGGCCTCGTGGCTGATCGCGCTGCCCGTCTGGCTGGGGGCCGTACGGCTCGCCACGCCGGCCTTCGCGCTGGTCGGAGGACTGATGATGCTGACGCCCTCCCTCGGCGTACTGGCCGTGTGGGTCCTGCGGCGGCGCGGCACGCGGCTGAAGGAGTGGGCGCGGGCGACGGGGCTCACGCTCGGACCGGACCGGGGGAGAACCGCCGCACTCCTGGCGGCGGCCCTGCTCGGCGTGCCGCTTCTCGTGGCCGTCGCACTCCTGATCAGCGCCGCCGCCGGCGTGGTGAGCCTCGACTTCGCCGGGCTCAGCCTCTTCCGCGCGCAACTTGGAGCGGTCCTGGGGCAGGTCCCGATGGACCCGCGGATCCTGTATGTCGTGCAGGCTGTGCAGGCCGTGCTGATCGCCCCGTTCCTGAACGCGATTCCCGCGCTCGGAGAGGAGTGGGGCTGGCGGGGCTGGCTGCTGCCGCGCCTGCTCGGCGACCCCGCCGTCACGCCCGCGCATGCCGCCGGGCACGAGAACGCCGAGGTCACGCCCGCCGGGAACACTGACGCGGAGGTCGCGCACGCCGGGAACGTCAACGCGGAGGTCGCCGGTGCCGAGGTCGCGAACGCCGAGGTCGCGAACGCCGGGGGCGTGAACGCCGGGGGCGTGAACGCCGGGGTCGCGGGTGCCGGGGACGGGGCCGCGGGGGACAGGGCCGCGGGGGACAGGGCCGCGGGGGAGCGGCGCGGGCGCCGGGTATGGCTCGCGCTGGCGCTGTCCGGGGTGATCTGGGGCCTCTGGCACGCACCGCTGACGCTGAAGGGGTACAACTACCCGGCACTCGGCGCCTGGGCGGCGGTGCTGTTCGTCGGCTTCTGCGTCGTCTTCGGGGCGCTGCTCGGCTGGATGCGGCTGCGCTCGCGCAGCGTGTGGCCCGCGGTCATCGCACACGGCTCGCTCAACGCGGTGACGGGCCTGGCGCTGCTCCTCGGCGACGCGGGCGCCCCGCCGAACCCGGCGCTCGCCGGTGTCACCGGCGTCGTCGGCTGGGCGCTGCTCGCGGTCGTCGTGTTCGTCGCCTTCCGGCTGCGTCCCGTGTCCGCGCCGCGCTGACCCGCCCGGTCGCCGAGGCCGCCGGCGGTCCGGCGGCCGAGCCCGTGGCGGGCTGCCGGGCCCTCTGCCGGTGAGCCCCTGTTCGACCGGCAGGCGCCGGACGGACGTCAGACGAGGACGGCGGCGGCCAGCAGCGTCGCCGTCGTGGCCGTCTCCACCAGGGCGCCGAGCACGTCGCCCGTGATGCCGCCCAGTCGCCGTACGGCCCGGCGGCGCAGCAGGGCGGTGGACACCAGCCCGGCGGCCATCGCCAGGAGCAGACCGGCGGTGACGCTCAGACGCGAATCGCCCGAGAGGCGGTACAGCAGCCCGGCGGGCCGGACTCCCGCGTCGGCGACCGCCACCGCGACGTTCTCGGCAGCGATGGACGGGCCGGAGTGGTCGCTGGGAGAACCCTGCGCGAATCCGATCAGAGCCGAGACCGCGTCCAGGTGCGGCGGGCTGATCGCGGCAAGGGCGAGGAGACCCACGACGGCCGCGGTGACGACGGTCGCCGCGACGGCCGCGCCCCGCCCTACGGTGCCCGCGACCAGAGCGCCGAGGCCGCCTGGACGGGCGGCGGGCACCCCCGCGCGGCAGGCCCACGTGACGGCCAGCCTGCCGGTGGCGGCGGCCGTCACCAGCATCGGCCAGGCGAACGGGCCGGCCCGCTGGAGCGTCGCGACCTGGAGGAACAGGGTGATCAGGATGGTGACGACTCCGAACGGCCCGATGTCGGAGCGCTTCATCACGTCGAGGGCCCCCTGGATCGGCTTTCCGCTGCCGAGCCCGTCGGCGAGGTCCGCGAGGCCGTCGAGATGCAGGGCCCGGGTCAGCCACGCGAGCGTCCCGACCGCGAGGACGGCGGCGATCAGCGACGAGCCGGACGCCGCCCAGGCGGCCACGAACACGGCGGAGCCCGCCACGCCGAGGGCCATCCCGACGAACGGCGCCAGGGACATGGCGCGGCCCACCACGGAGCGGTCGGCCCGTACGGGCGGCACCGGGAAGATCGTGAGGGTTCCCACGGCGAACCACCAGGCCGCACCGGGACTTACGCGGGGGTCAGAGGGCACGGGGGACGATCGTAGTGGCCCTCCGGCTCGTGGCTCCTGGCCTGCTGCGGGTGAGGGCGGTGGCGCTGTGGCGATCAGATCGGCAGGGGGACGACCCGGCCGGCGACCACGAGGGCGACCTCCTCGGACTCCCGGGCGAGGGCCTGGTTGAGGCGGCCGAGCGCGTCGCGGAAGAGCCTGCCGGCGGCGGTGGCCGGAACCACCCCCAGGCCGGTCTCGTCGCTCACCGCCACCACCCGGGCGCGGGTGCCTCGCCAGGCGTCCACCAGCGCCGCACACCGCGCTTCCACCCGGCCGAGGGCGAGGCGGCGGAGGTCTTCCGGGCGGGCGTCGTCCGGCCAGGCGCCGCACTCGTCGAACACGGCGGCGAGCCAGGTGCCGATCCCGTCGACCAGGAACGTCCCCCGGCCGCCGGACAGCACCGCCGCGAGATCGGTGGTCTCCACGGTTCGCCAGTGCGTGGGGCGTCGTTCCCGATGAGCCCGTACGCGGGCCAGCCAGTCCGGGTCGTCGCCCCCGGAGGGCCCGGTGGCGACATAGGTCACCTCCGGCTCGGCGGCCAGACGGAGTTCGGCCTCCTCGGACTTGCCCGACCGGGAACCGCCGAGCAGCAGCGTGCGGCGGGGCCGCCCGCCTCGTTGTGCGGCGCGGACGCCGTTCGTCACCGTGACGTCCGGGGCCGGAGAGACGGCCGCGGGGTCACCCGCGCAGGTCTGGCCGCCGGCTACGGCGGATCCGGCCGTGGTGGGAGAGGGTCCGTCCACGGTGTGCCGGACTCCGGTGACGTGGGCAGGACCGCCGGTGATCGGTGTGCCCGCCGTGCCGACGACGGCTCCGTCGGGGACGGTCTCCGCTCCCCAGAAGCCGAGTCTTCGGGCGAGTTCGCCCTCCGAGGGGATGCGGTGGCAGAGGTGCACCGCGACGATCCGGGTGCTCGCCGTCACCCGCCCCCGCCGGCGCAGGTCACCCAGCCGTTCCGGCCGGTCCGGCAGATCGATGAGCACCACGTCGAAGGGCGCGTCGGGAGGCGAGTCCGGCTCGCCGCGGCCGGACGGCGGGCCCACGGCGTACAGCAGCCTGCCGCCGTCGGGCGTCGTGACCTCGCGGCCGTCCGAGGTGCGGAGTTCCCGGTATCCCTCGGGCAGGCGCCCCTCGGCCCCCGCGTGCGGCCCCGCCGGAGCGTCCGGTGCGATCGGGGTGTCCGGTGCGGTCGCGGTGACAGCCTCCGGCGCCTGACCCGGCGCGGCCGGAGCGAGCCGTACGCGGTCGTCGACCAGGACGGACGCGGGCCGCCGGTGGCCGGGATCGAGGCGTCCGCAGGACGCGCAGGCGCAACCTGGGACAGGCCAGCCCTGGAGCCCGCCGGTGCCCTCCACCCGGACCTTCATGTCGCCCCCTTCCGCGCTCCGCCGAGATCGGGTAGCCAGGATAGGGTCCGGCTGCACGGCCGTCGCGTCGCGGCGGCCCGGCGTGCGTCCCGGGCGCGGGGACGGCGAGGAAGCGAAGGAGCGGGTGCGGATGATTTGGCGGTGGCGTTACGAGGACGCGAACGGCGGCGAGGTCACGGACCGCCCGCTGCCCCGGGAGATCTTCTCCAGCCAGTCGGACGCGGAGTCGTGGCTGGGGGAGAGCTGGCGCGAACTCCTGGAGGCCGGCGTCGAGCAGGTGTCGCTGCTGGAGGACGAACGGGTCGAATACTCGGGGATGTCCCTGCGCGCCGAGTGAGGCGCGCGGCGCTCGCCGCCCGGACCCCGTGAACGCGGGAGCCGGGCGGCGCGCCGACGTGATCGGGCTGAGCCTCAGGGACGGCTGGACGGGCTGACGGTCTTGGCCGGGTCACGCTCGACGACGGGCTCCAGCACGTCGTCGATCTTCTTGAGCACCTCGGCGTCGAGCTTCACACCGGTGGCCTTGACGTTGTCGCGCACCTGCTCCGGCTTGGTCGCCCCGACGATGGCCGACGACACGTTGGGGTTCTGCAGCACCCACGCCACGGCGAGCTGGGCCATCGACAGGCCGAGGTCGGCCGCGATCGGCTTGAGGTCCTGCACCCGCCGCAGCACGTCGTCCCGCATCAGCCGGTTGATGAAACCCGAGCCGGTGGAGTCGGTGGCGCGCGACCCGGCCGGCGGCGGCTGGCCGGGCAGGTACTTGCCGGTCAGCACGCCCTGCGCGATGGGCGACCAGACGATCTGGCCGAGGCCCTCCTTCTCGCACAGCGGCACGACCTCGGACTCGATGACCCGCCACAGCATCGAGTACTGCGGCTGGTTCGACACCAGCCGGTCGAACCCCATCTCGTCGGCGATCTTCAGTGCCCGCGCGATCTGGTCGGCCGACCACTCGCTGACGCCGACGTAGAGGACCTTGCCCTGCCGCACGAGGTCGTCGAACGCGCGCAGGGTCTCCTCCAGCGGCGTCTCGACGTCGAAGCGGTGCGCCTGGTAGAGGTCCACGTAGTCGGTCTGCAGGCGGCGGAGCGAGCCGTTGATCGACTCCGTGATGTGCTTGCGGGACAGGCCCCGGTCGTTCTTGCCCTCACCCGTCGGCCAGTAGACCTTCGTGAAGATTTCCAGCGACTCGCGGCGCACACCTTTCAGCGCGCGGCCGAGCACCTCCTCCGCCCGGGTCCCGGCGTAGACGTCGGCGGTGTCGAAGGTCGTGATCCCCTCGTCGAGGGCCGCGCGGACGCACTCGACGGCGGCGTCCTCCTCCACCTGGGAACCGTGGGTGATCCAGTTTCCGTAGCTGATCTCACTGACCATGAGGCCGCTGCGGCCAAGATGACGGTATTCCATGCCTCTGACATTAGGTCATGAGTCTCGGCACCCCGATGATCGGATCGCGGTAAGGTGCCCGGCGTGCGCCGGTTGATCTCTTCTCGTCCCGTACGGCTGGCACTGCTGGCCGCGCTGGTCGCGGGGGCCGCCGCCGGGCTGGTTCTGGCCGCGCGGCGACGCCGGGCCGCCACGCCTGTAGGGCCGTCCCGGGCCACCACCTCGCCGTCCCAAGGGGAGAGCGGGGACGCGGAGGCCCGGCGCGGCCCGGAGCCGGTGCTGGGGTGGGCCACCGAGGAGGACCTGGAGCGCTACCGGCGGCCGGAGGGCGGCGCTCCCGTCGCCCGCCTTCTGGGGGGACTCCCGCCGATCAAGGGGATCGTGCCGCCGCGCGGGACGAGGGCGCGCCGCTGGACGGCGGCGGCGGTCGTGTCGATCACCCTGCTGGCCCTCGGAGCGCAGGTGCTGGAGAGCGCCGTGTTCGCTCCGGACGCCTGGACGTCCTACGAACCGTGCCCGGCGGACGTCTGCGAGCCGGGGCAGGGCCCCGGCATCCTCTACTCGGTGGCCGACTGCACGGCGGACGAGTGCGGAGGTGAGGTTCCCGCATACCCGGAGGATAGGGAGCCCGTGACCGCGGAGCCGGAGACGTCTCCCGGCCCCCAGTGCGTGCTCCATCCGGCGCCCCCGGGAACGCCGGCCGTACGGCCGGTCTCCCGCCGCGTGACCGCCGGGGTCAACCGGCAGTGGCGGCGGATCGAGCGCTGGCTCAAGGCGCACGCGCCGCGGACGTACGCCTCCCTGAACGGCCCGGCGGCCCCGCGACTGGTGGCCAGGGCGGAGGAACGGCTCGGGACCCGGCTGCCCGACTCCCTGCGGGCGTCGCTGCTGCGCCACGACGGCTCCCGTGGCGGTGCGAGCTTCCGGTTCCCGACGTCCGACCTGATGATGAGCACGCGGGAGATGGTCTCCGCCTGGCCGGAGGCGTGCGGGATGGGCGGCGTCCCCGTCGCCCGCGCCGTGGACTTGGGCGGCTACCTGGTGACCGACGCCGCCACCGGCGGGGTCGGCGCGGCGTCGCCGGAGTTGCCGTACTACCAGGCCGGCTGGTCGTCCTACTACGCGCTGCTGCGGGCCACGGCCGACGCGCTCACCCGTGACGCCGCGTCCGGCGGTTTCCGGCCGGTGGTGCGTCACGGCGTGCTGGACTGGACGTCCGCCTGATCCACGCGCGGGTGGCACCAAGCGGGCGTCGCCCTCCGGGACTCACCGTGGGGGGATCACCGCCCGGGACTCACCGTGCCGGGATCAGCGTGCGGGCGTCACTTCTTCAGCTCGACCGGGATGCCGCCGGGCAGGACGGTGGGCTTGGGGAAGCGCAGGCGCCGCATCTGCGACGACCGCATCGCCGCGTAGAAGCCGATGCCCTTGAGGCTCTCGCCCGGGAACTTCTCCGCCGCCTCCTTCTTCACGCGTCCGGCGACGTAGAAGGAGCCGGCCAGCACCAGCACCATCACGACCGGCAGGGACAGCGTGTAGACCAGGAGGACCGCCGAGCGGACCTGGATCGGGAACGGCACCATCGACAGCAGCATGATGACGAAGACGACGGGCAGGAAGTACTGCCCGGGCAGGCGCCGCGAGTCGACCCAGTCACGGGCGAACTTGCGCACCGGGCCGCGGTCGCGTACGGGGAGCGCCCGCTCGTCTCCGCGCAGCATGGCCTCACGCTGCCGCGCCCGCAGCGCCTTGTCGCGCTCGCGGGCCAGGCGGTAGGCCTCCTTGCGGTTGGAGGGCGCGGTCACCGGGGAGCGGCGGCGGCCCTGCGCCTCGCTCCGTTTGGGAGTGGGACGGCCCTTGCCCGGGGTGCCGTGGGGCTTAGGATCCTCTACAGGGACGGGGGAGTCCTCCGCAGAGGTCTGGGTGCGACGTCGGAACACGTCGCCCAGCCTACCGGGAGTGCAACTTAGTGACGCCCTCGCGCGTTATGCGTAGGGTGAACCCAGGCGGTTCCGCCGCCTGGGCAAGGGGCTTTAGACGGCTGGGGTCACCCACGCAGGACCTTGGAGAAGGGGACGGCCGACGCGCATGAGCGTGATGAAGAGACTTTCCATGATCTTCAAGTCCAAGGCCAACAAGGCCTTGGACAAGATGGAGGATCCGCGGGAGACGCTGGACTATTCCTATCAGCGGCAGCTTGAACTGCTGCAGAAGGTCCGCCGTGGCGTGGCCGACGTGGCCACCAGCCGCAAGCGGGTGGAACTGCAGATCAACCAGCTCGAGAGCCAGACCTCGAAGCTGGAGAACCAGAGCAGGCAGGCGCTGTCGGCCGGGCGCGAGGACCTCGCTCGCGAGGCGCTGACCCGCCGCAACGGTCTGAACGCCCAGATCGCCGACCTGCGGCTCCAGTACAGCAACCTCCAGGGCGAGGAGGAGAAGCTCACTCTCGCCAGCCAGCGGCTCCAGGCCAAGGTCGACTCCTTCCGTACGAAGAAGGAGACCATCAAGGCCACGTACACGGCGGCCGAGGCCCAGACGCGGATCAACGAGGCGTTCTCCGGAATCTCGGAGGAGATGGGCGACGTCGGCCTGGCCATCCAGCGGGCCGAGGACAAGACCGCGCAGATGCAGGCCCGTGCCGGCGCGATCGACGAGCTGCTGGCCAGCGGCGCGCTGGACGACTTCACCGGGCAGCGCGACGACATCCAGGCGGAGCTCGACCGCATGGGCGGCGGCCAGGACGTGGAGCTCGAACTGGCCAGGATGAAGGCCGAGCTCGGTCAGGGCCCGGCGCCGCAGAGCGCCATCGAGGCGGGGCAGCAGGGCCAGGCGGCCCCGGCCGCCCAGCAGCACACGCAGCAGCTCCGTAAGCCGGGGGAGGGGTTGTGATAGTCCGGATCATGGGCGAGGGGCAGGTCGAGATCGCCCCCGCCGACATCGACGTGCTGAACGAGCTCGACGGCGAGCTTGAGGCCGCCATCGAGACGGACGACGAGACGCAGTTCCGTGCCAAGCTGCACGCGCTGCTCGACAAGGTCCGCGACGTGGGCAGGCCGCTGGCGGACGACTCCCTGGAGCCGTCCGAGCTGATCCTGCCGCCGGCCGACGCCTCGATCGAGGAGGTGCGGGAGATGCTCGGGGACACCGGGCTCATCCCCGGCTGATGACTTCCACGCGGTTCGCCCCTGATCGCGGCCTCAGCGTGCGGATGACCGTGACGATGTTCCTGCTCGGGCTGCTCTACGTGGCGTTCATGGCCGTCCTGGTCGCGGTGGGCGTCCGGGCGGTCATGGTCCTCGTGATCGCCGCGGGCCTCCTGCTGGTGCAGTACTTCCTGTCCGACAAGATCGCGCTGTTCGCGATGAACGGGCGGGAGGTCTCCCCGCAGGAGGCTCCTGAGCTGCACGGGATCGTCGACCGGCTGAGCGCGCTGGCGGGGATGCCCAAGCCGCGGGTGGCGATCGCGGACTCGGACATGCCGAACGCGTTCGCCACGGGGCGCGACCAGAAGCACGCGGTGGTCTGCGTGACCACCGGCATCCTGCGCCGGCTCGACGCGCAGGAGCTGGAAGGGGTGCTGGCGCACGAGCTGTCGCACGTCGCCCACCGGGACGTCGCGGTGATGACGATCGCCTCCTTCCTCGGGATCGTGGCCGGGCTGATGACCCGCTTCTCGCTGTACGCCGGGCTGGGCAACCGCAGGGACAACAACGGCCCGCCGATCGGGCTGATCATCTTCGCGGTCTCCGGCCTGGTCTACGCCGTCAGCTTCCTGCTGACGCGGGCGCTGTCCCGGTACCGGGAGCTGGCCGCCGACCGCGCGGGAGCGCTGCTCACGCAGCGGCCGAGCGCCCTGGCCAGCGCCCTCACCAAGATCAGCGGGGATATCGCGCGGATCCCGACCCGGGACCTGCGCGAGGCCCAGCCGTTCAACGCCTTCTACTTCGCGCCCGCCCTGTCGGGCCAGAGCGTCGCCTCGCTGCTGTCGACCCATCCGCCGCTGGAGCGCCGGCTGGAGCAGCTCGCCAAGATCTCCGCGGCCCTGGGCCGCTGATGACGGGCCGGCTGATGGTTGCGACGGCTGATGGTCGGGGCGGGGCTGATGGTCGGGGGCCGCTGATGGGCCGGGAGCGCTGATGGGCTGGTTCGACGCCCTGCTCGGCCGGTCGAAGGCCGCGAGACCGAACCTGGACGCGTTGTTCGCCCTGCCGTCCGCCGCCGTCACCCTGCGCGCCGCCACCGGGTTCGCCCCGGCGGGCACCGGCTCGGTCTGCTTCCGGGCGGCCGAGGGAGGCGCGTTCGCCCGGCTCCAGCAGGAGATCGAGGCCCTGATGGGCGAGACGCAGGTGTCGCAGGACTCGTACGGCTACACCTGGGTGTCCGTGCGCAACCCCGACGTGGCCGGGCTCGTGACCGACCTGCACGCCGCGAACTCGTCGTTGGAGTCGGCCGGGTTCGGGCCCTCGCTGCTGTGCACGCTGGTGACGTTCGCCGATTCCTCGCAGCGGAAGCTGGCGATCGTCTATCTCTACAAGCGCGGCACGTTCTACCCGTTCGCTCCCGCCGGGGAGCCGCGCCGCGACAACGCGCTGGAACTGCAGGTGCGGGGCGTCCTCGGCCAGGAGCTCAAGATCGAGCCCGATCTCGCGAGCTGGTTCCCCGTGTGGGGCGCGCCGGGCCTGTGAGCGTCGTCGGCCACCGGAGGCAGCATGAGTGACTGGACCCACCTGAGACACACCGAGGCGGCGGCCCGGGAGATCGGCCTGATGGCCGACGCCGTACGAGGACGGGACGGCGGCACGCCGGTCCCGACCTGCCCCGGATGGGACCTCCGGGCGCTGGCCGAGCACACCGGGGCGGTCCACCGGTGGGCGGCCGCGATGGTCCGCGACGCCGCGGCGCACCGCTATCCCCGCGAGGAGATGGACCACGGGTATCCCGCCGACTTCGCCGGCTTCGCCGACTGGCTGCGGGCCGGAGCCGTGCTGCTGACCGAGGCCATGAAGAGCCGCGACCCGGAGACGGAGGTGTGGGGCTGGGCGGGGGAGCGGAGCGCGGCGTTCTGGTCCCGGCGGCAGTTGCACGAGACCGTCGTCCACCGCGCCGACGCGGAGATCGCCCTCGGCATCGCGCCCGAAGTCGACGAGGACGTCGCGGCGGACGGGGTGGCGGAGTTCTTCGACGTGCTTCCGTACGCCCGGTGGCGGCCCCTGCTCGCCGAGCTGAAGGGCGACGGGGAGTCGATCTCCTGGCGGGCCGGTACGGGCGGGTCCTGGCTGGTCCGGCTCACGCCCGCCGGTTTCGCGTACGAGAGGTCGGACGCGGCCGGCGACGTGACCGTGCGCACGGAGACGACCGGGGATCTGATGCTGACCCTGTGGGGGCGGCGCGAACCCGCCGCGGTCGAGGGCGACGCCGCACTGCTGCACTGGTGGCGCGAACGCGCCCAGATCTAACGAGCCCGCATCTGAGCGAAGGCGCCCCCGAAGTGGCTTCGGGGGCGCCTCTCGCGTCTCGTTACGGCAGGGCGAGCATGCGGTCGAGGGCGACCTTGGCCCAGTGGGTGGTGTCAGCGTCGACCGTGATCTGGTTGACGACCTCGCCCGCGGCCAGCGACTCCAGCGCCCAGACCAGGTGCGGCAGGTCGATGCGGTTCATCGTGGAGCAGTAGCATACGGTCCGGTCCAGGAACGTGATGGTCTTGTCGGAGAACCGGTCCGCCAGGCGGCGCACCAGGTTCAGCTCCGTGCCGACGGCCCAGGAGGACCCGGCGGGAGCCTCTTCCAGCTTCTTGATGATGTACTCGGTCGAGCCGACGAAGTCCGCCTTGTTGACGACCTCGTGGCGGCACTCGGGGTGGACGAGCACGTTGACCCCCGGAATGCGGGCCCGCACCTCGTCCACGCACTCCGCGGAGAAGCGGCCGTGGACCGAGCAGTGGCCCTTCCAAAGGATCATCTTCGCGTTCTCGAGCTGCTCACGGGTGAGGCCGCCGTTCGGGCGGTGCGGGTTGTAGACCACGCAGTCGTCGAGCGACAGGCCCATCTCCAGCACGGCGGTGTTGCGCCCGAGGTGCTGGTCGGGCAGGAACAGGACCTTCTCGCCCTGCTCGAAGGCCCAGTCGAGGGCGCGCCGGGCGTTGGAGGAGGTGCACACGGCGCCGCCGTTGCGCCCGCAGAACGCCTTGATGTCCGCGCTGGAGTTCATGTACGTGATCGGCACGACGCGGTCGGCGATCCCCGCGTCTTCCAGGGCGTCCCAGCAGTCCTCCACCTGGGAGAAGGTGGCCATGTCGGCCATCGAGCAGCCGGCGGCCAGGTCGGGGAGGACGACCTTCTGCGTGTCGCCGGTCAGGATGTCGGCCGACTCGGCCATGAAGTGGACGCCGCAGAAGACGACGTACTCGGCCTCCGGCCGGGCCGCGGCCTCCCGGGCGAGCTTGAACGAGTCGCCCGTCACGTCGGCGAACTGGATGACCTCGTCACGCTGGTAGTGGTGACCGAGCACGAACAGCCGGTCGCCCAGCCTCTCCTTGGCCGCGCGGGCGCGCTCCACCAGCCCCGGGTCGGACGCGGGAGGCAGCTCGCCCGGGCAGTCGACGCCGCGCTCGCTGTGCGCGTCGGTGCCCTTGCCGAGGATGAAGAGCGGAAGGCCGGTCTCGGTGATCGTCACGACCACACCCCCTAGGGGACTTATCGTCTAACTGACGACTAATCATTACACATCGTTTCGCCCTGTTCGTCCGTGGGGTTGCGGGTACCCCCATGGAATGTGTAGGGACCGGCGGGTGTTGGTAGCGTCTAGGTAGGACGTCAGAACCATTCGACCGCTCCGGGTGGGCGGTTGGCGCAGACGCGGGAGTCAGCACATGACGGTTGAGAGCAGCGAGACCACGCAGCAGGGCCTGATCCTGACTGACGCGGCCGCCGGGAAGGTCAAGAGCCTGCTGGAGCAGCAGGGCGAGGAGGGGCTGCAGCTCCGGGTGGCCGTCCAGCCGGGTGGCTGCTCCGGTCTGCGCTACCAGCTCTTCTTCGACGACCGTTCCATGGACGGCGACGTGGTCTCCACCTTCGGCGGCGTGAACGTCGTCACCGACCGGATGAGCGCGCCGTACCTCGTCGGCGCCACGGTCGACTTCGTCGACACGATCGAGAAGCAGGGGTTCACGATCGACAACCCCAACGCGACGGGCTCGTGCGCCTGCGGCGACTCGTTCAACTGACGGCGCCGCCGCGCCCGGCGGCCGGGATCTGAGCGCCCCGCACGGACATCGTCTGTGCGGGGCGTCGTCATGCCCGAGACGGTACGCTCGACAGGTTCGGCGGGAGCACCGTCCCCGCCCCCTGTCTTCCTGACTGTCTCCCTGATGCTGACAACGAGGAGAATGGCCCCGTGCGCATCGCCGTCACCGGCTCCATCGCCACCGACAACCTGATGACGTTCCCCGGCCGCTTCGGCGACCAGCTGATCGCCGAGCAGCTCGACCGGGTGTCCCTGTCGTTCCTCGTGGACGACCTGCAGATCCGCCGCGGCGGCTGCGCGGGCAACATCGCCTTCGGGATGGGCTGCCTGGGGCTCACCCCCGTCCTCGTCGGCGCGGTCGGCACCGACTTCGCCGACTACCGCTCCTGGCTGGAGCGGCACGGCGTCGACTGCGCCTCCCTCCACGTCTCCGAGCTGCGCCACACCGCGCGCTTCCTGTGCACCACGGACGAGGACCACAACCAGATCGCGTCGTTCTACACCGGCGCCATGGCGGAGGCCCGGGAGATCGAGCTGGGACCGATCGCCGAGCGTGTGGGCGGGCTCGACCTGGTCCTGATCAGCCCCAACGACCCGGAGGCGATGCTGCGGCACACCGACGAGGCGCGCACCCGCGGCATCCCGTTCGCGGCGGACGTGTCGCAGCAGCTCGCCCGGATGCCCGGCGAGGAGATCCGCAGGCTCGTCGACGGCGCGGCCTACCTGTTCAGCAACGACTACGAGCTCGGGCTCATCGCCCAGAAGACCGGCTGGTCGGACGAGGAGATCCTCGACCGGGTCGGCGTACGGGTGACCACCCTCGGCCCCAAGGGCGCCAGGATCGACCGCAAGGGCGAGCCCTCGATCCACGTCCCGCCGGCTCCCGAGCTCGGCAAGGCCGACCCCACCGGGGTGGGCGACGCCTTCCGCGCCGGGTTCCTCGCGGGCCTCGCCTGGGGGCTGTCGCTCGAACGCTGCGGCCAGATCGGCAACCTCATCGCCACCCACGTGCTGGAGCGGGTCGGCGGCCAGGAGTACGAGCTGCGCCAGGGCGTCTTCGTCGAGCGCTTCGCCTCGGCGTACGGCCAGGAGGCCGCGGACGAGGTGGCCGCCCACGCCCGCTGCCACTACGCCTGACGCTCCGCCTCTCCACACCGTCGTGACCCGTGGTTCGCCCCGGCAGTGCCCGCGGCGAACCACGAGGTCGCTAGGGAGTGTCAGACACTCCCTAGTAGTTGCGGCGGACGTGGATGGACCAGCCGCCCTGGGGGAGTTCGTGGCTGGCCACGTGCTCGTGTGACTTCAGCCGGCACCAGGCCGGCACGTCGGTGAAGGCGGCGGGGTCGTCGGCCAGCACGGCCACCACGGCGCCCATGGGCACCTGGTTGATACGCTCGGCGAGCATGATGATCGGGATCGGGCACTTGCGGCCCAGCGCGTCGACCGTCAGCGCGGGGACCTCCACGGGCCGGGGCGGAGCCTCCGGCTCCTCTGCCCGGGTGTCCCGGCCGTCCGGCCGTCTGCGCCACATCACCGCACCCCCAAGCTCGACCGGATCCGCCGCACTATCCCCGGCAGCACCGCGAGGAACCGATCGACGTCGTCCTCGGACACGCCACGGGGCAGCGATACCCGGACATTCCCATGTGTAAGCACGCCCATCGCTTCGAGGACGTGCGATGGACGAAGCGTACTCGCCGTGCAGGAACTTCCTGACGAGACGGCGAAACCGGCCTTGTCGAGCTCGGTCAGCAGCGCCTCGCCCTCGACGTACAGGCAGGAGAAGGTCACGATATGCGGCAGGCGCAGGTCCGGGTCGCCGACGACCTCGACGTCGGGCACCAGCCGGGGCACCTCGGCGCGGATCCGGCCGGTCAGGGCCGCCAGCCGCCGCCCCTCGGCCTCCGCCTCCGCCGACCTCGCGCGCAGCGCCGCCGCGGCGGCCACGATCGCGGGGACGTTCTCGAACCCCGGCACGCGCCGCCGTTCCCGTTCGTCCTCGGGCAGCGGCGAACGCCAGCGGACGCCCTTGCGGACCGCCAGCACGCCCACCCCCGCCGGGCCGCCCCACTTGTGGGCGCTCGCGGTCAGCACCGACCAGCCTCCGGGGACCGGCAGGCGGCCCGCCGACTGGGCGGCGTCGACCAGCAGCGGCACACCGGCCTCCCGGCACGCTTCCGCCGCGTCCTCGACCGGCTGGAGGGTCCCGACCTCGTGGTTGGCCGTCTGCAGGCACGCGAGGGCGGTTCCGGGGCGCGCGACGGCCTCGGCGAACGCCTCCGCGTCCACCCGGCCCGTACGGCCGACGCCCACGATCTCCACCTCGCCGCCGTCGCGCTCGTGGACCTCACCGGCGTGCAGGACACTGGAGTGCTCGACCGCGCTCGCCACCAGGCGGCGCCCGGCCCGGCGGCGGCCGGCCAGCGTGCCGAGGACCCCGAGGTGGACGGCCTGCGTCCCGGAGGAGGTGAACGACACCTCGTCGGCGCGGGCGCCGATCAGTTCGGCTACCTCTGCCCGCGCGCGCTCCAGTAACATCTGGGCGCGGCGCGCCGTGCCGTACAGGCGGGCGGGATCGGCCCATCCGGCGTCGATCGCCGCCAGCAGGGCGTCACGTGCCGCGGGATGGAGAGGTTCGGTCGACGCCGCGTCGAGGTAGGCCACAGTTAGGACATTAACGGGGGCTGCTCAGAGGGGCGGCGCCGGTCCGCGCTAATGTGTCCCCCAGCGTGAACTCAACCAAGTAAAGGGCAGACCGGCGGAAACACCGCAGCCGGTCGCACCTTTGGGTCAAATTGGAAAACCCGCCCAAGGGAGGAACTCTTGGGCTTCATCTGTGGGGTAGGCGATCCGTGAGTCCGACCCGCCGTACGACACGGCGACCGTGGGCACGCCGCCGGTTGCCCGGAGCCGCCGCCCTGGCGCTGCTGGTGGCGTCCGGGACGGCGTGTAGCAGCCAGGCGATCGATCAGTGGTCTCGTGGGGGCATGCCGGAAGGCGTCACCAAGCAGGCCGGCATCGTCCAGACGCTCTGGAACGGGAGCTGGATCGCGGCTCTCGCCACCGGCGTGGTCGTCTGGGGCCTGATCCTGTGGGCGTGCGTGTTCCACCGCAAGAAGAAGAACAGCCCCGACGAGCTGCCTCCGCAGGTGCGTTACAACCTGCCGATCGAGATCCTCTACACGGTGGTCCCGGTCATCATGGTGGCGGTCTTCTTCTACTTCACGGCCCGTGACGAGACCGAGATCACGCGGATCACCAAGGCCGCCCCGGTCAAGGTGGCCGTCGAGGGCTACCAGTGGAGCTGGCGCTTCACGACCGACTACCAGGGCCAGAAGGCCGTGGTCGCGGGCGTGCCGGTGGACCTGAGCAAGCAGAGCGTCGAGAACCCCCAGGGTCCGCAGCTCGTGCTGCCGGTCAACACCCAGGTGCAGTTCGACCTGCACTCGCCCGACGTCATCCACTCGTTCTGGGTGCCGGCGTTCCTGTTCAAGCAGGACGTCTTCCCCGGCAACGTGGAGAACCACTTCCAGATCACGACGCTCGACAAGCCGGGCGTCTTCGTCGGCCGATGCGCCGAGCTCTGCGGCACCGACCACAGCAAGATGCTGTTCTCCGTGAAGCTCGTCCCCCAGGCCGAGTTCGACCAGTACATCAAGAGCCAGGCGGGGAGTGCGCAGTGACCGCCATCCAGGAACCGGCCGGCGTCGCCGCGCGGCCGAACACCAAGGGCACGGTCATCGCCAAGTGGCTGTCCTCGACCGACCACAAGGTGATCGGGCACCTCTACCTGATCACGTCGTTCGTGTTCTTCCTCATCGGCGGCGTCATGGCGCTGGTGATGCGGGCCGAGCTCGCCCAGCCCGGGCTGCAGTTCGTGTCGTCGGAGCAGTTCAACCAGCTCTTCACGATGCACGGCACGATCATGCTGCTGATGTTCGCGACGCCGCTGTTCGCGGGCTTCGCCAACGAGCTGATGCCGCTGCAGATCGGCGCCCCCGACGTGGCGTTCCCGCGGCTCAACATGGTGAGCTACTGGCTCTACCTCTTCGGCAGCACCATCGCCGTCCTCGGCTTCTTCACCCCGGGCGGGTCCGCCTCCTTCGGCTGGACGGCGTACGCGCCGCTGTCGAATGCGGTGACCTCGCCGGGCCTCGGCAGCGACCTGTGGGTGATGGGCCTGGCGATGTCCGGCCTCGGCACGATCCTCGGCGCGGTGAACTTCATCACCACGATCCTCACCATGCGGGCCCCCGGCATGACGATGTTCCGGATGCCGATCTTCACCTGGAACATCCTGCTGACCAGCATCCTGGTGCTGCTGGCCTTCCCGGTGCTGGCGGCGGCGCTGCTCGCCCTGGAGGCCGACCGCAAGCTAGGCGCGCACATCTTCGACTCGCCCACCGGCGGGGCGATGCTGTGGCAGCACCTGTTCTGGTTCTTCGGCCACCCCGAGGTCTACATCATCGCGCTGCCGTTCTTCGGCATCATCACGGAGATCCTTCCGGTCTTCAGCCGTAAGCCGATCTTCGGGTACATCGGCCTGGTCGGCGCGACCATCGCCATCGCGGGCCTGTCGGTCACGGTGTGGGCGCACCACATGTTCGTCACCGGCCAGGTGCTGCTGCCGTTCTTCTCGTTCATGACGTTCCTCATCGCCGTGCCGACCGGGGTGAAGTTCTTCAACTGGATCGGCACGATGTGGCGGGGACACCTGTCGTTCGAGTCGCCGATGCTGTTCGCCGTCGGCTTCCTGGTGACCTTCCTGTTCGGTGGCCTGACCGGCGTCATCCTGGCCTCGCCGCCGCTCGACTTCCACATCAGCGACACCTACTTCGTCGTCGCCCACTTCCACTACGTGGTCTTCGGCACCGTGGTGTTCGCGATGTTCGCGGGCTTCTACTTCTGGTGGCCCAAGTTCACCGGCAAGATGCTCAACGACAAGCTCGGCAAGGTCCACTTCTGGATGCTGTTCTTCGGCTTCCACCTGACCTTCCTGGTGCAGCACTGGCTGGGCGTCATCGGCTTCCCGCGGCGGTACGCCGACTACTCGCCGGTCGACGGCTTCACCGACCTGAACATGATCTCCTCGGCCGGCGCGCTCCTGCTGGGCGCGTCCACGCTGCCGTTCTTCTACAACGTGTGGCGGACCTGGCGTTTCGCGCCCAAGGTCACCGTGGACGACCCCTGGGGCTTCGGCGGCTCGCTCGAATGGGCGACCTCCTGCCCGCCGCCGCGGCACAACTTCCTGTCGCTGCCGCGGATCAGGTCCGAGCGCCCGGCGTTCGACCTCAAGTACCCGCACATCACGGCCAAGCCCGAGCTCGTGGAGGAGTCCCGATGAAGATCCAGGGCTGGATGTTCCTGCTCTGCGGCGTCTTCTTCGCCGCGGCCGACGTGGTCTACTGGTTCTGGTCCAAGGAGCCGACCGGTACGACCGCCATGGCGATCTCCGTCGGCCTGGCCCTGATGATCGGCTACTACCTGCTGTTCACGGCGCGGCGCATCGGCGACCAGCCCGAGGACAACAAGGAGGCCGAGATCAGCGACGGCGCGGGCGAGGTCGGCTTCTACAGCCCGCACAGCTGGTGGCCGCTGTTCGTCTGCCTGTCGGCCGCGCTCACGTTCTTCGGCTTCGCCGTCGGAATGTGGCTCTTCTTCGTCGGCGTGTTCTGCACGCTCATGAGCATGATCGGGTTCGTCTTCCAGTACTACCGGGGCAACTTCTCGCACTGAGCCCCTGACCCGGCGGCGGCCGGTCGGCGATCTCGCCGGCCGGCCGTTCGCGTTCCTCCACGGCAACGGTTTTCGCCGGCCTTCGGTGCCGTCGTTCTTTGCCGACCTTCGGTACGGTGTCTGCCCGCTCGGGACGCGGCCCGGGAATAACTCCCGGAAAGCGACCTGAGGGAGACGGACGTGCGTGCTCGTGCGGGGGCGCTGGCCCTTCTCGTGGTGGTGGCCGGGTGTTCCCTCTCCGAGAGAGGGGGCGAGGAGCGCCGGTCAGGAACGCCGATCAGCGTCACCCCGCTGGACGGCTCCGGCGAGCTGCCGCCGGAACTGCCCATCCTCGTCGGGGCGGCCGGCGGCACCCTCACCCACGTGGCCGTACAGGCCGCTGGGCGGCCCGTGGAGGGCGTGTTCAGCGCCGACAGGTCCCAGTGGCGCAGCGCCCGTCCCATGACCCCTGGTACGTCCTACAGCGTCGAGGCGACGGCCACCGGACCGGACGGCCCGGGGAGCAGGACCGTGCGCTTCTCCACCAAGCCGGCGGCCAAGACGTTCGCCGTCACCACCCTGGTGCCGAACAAGGAGGACACCGGCCTCACGGTCGGCGTCGGAATGCCGATCATCCTGACCTTCGACAAGCCCGTCACCGACCGCGTGTCGGTGGAGCGCAACCTCTTCGTGCAGGCGTCCAAGCCCGTCGACGGCGCGTGGCACTGGCTGGACGCCAAGAACGTCGTCTTCCGCCCCCGGCACTACTGGCCGCCGTACACGAAGGTCCGGGTGACCGCCCGCCTCGCCGGGATCAGGGGCGGCGACGGCATGTACGGCAAGCAGGACTACACCCGCGACTTCAAGATCGGCCGGTCGCAGATCAGCGTGGCCGACACGCAGACACACCATATGAAGATCGAGCTGGACGGCAGGCAGATCAAGGACATGCCGATCAGCGCGGGCAGCGGCGACGTCTTCCGCCACCACACCACCAGCGGCATCCACGTGGCGATGTCCAGGGAGGACGTCACGGTCATGACCTCCCCGGACGCCGGTCCCGGCCAGGCCGGCTACTACGAGACGACCGTGTACAACAGCGTCCGGATCTCCAACACCGGCGAGTACGTCCACGGCGCTCCCTGGTCCGTCGGCGACCAGGGCAACTCCAACGTCAGCCACGGCTGCGTGAACGTCAGCCCGGAGAACGCCAAGTGGTTCAAGAACAACACCCTGGTCGGCGACCCCATCGTCGTGACCGGGACTCCGCGCAGGCTGGACGCGGACAACGGGTGGAGCTACTGGCAGGACGACTGGCCGGCGTGGCTCAAGCGCAGCCGCCTTCGCGCCGCCCTCTCCGACCCGCTCTGAGCGAAGCGGGAAACCCCGAACGAGCCGACGGGCGAAGCGGGAAACACCGAGCGAGCCGGAGGGGCGCGCCGCCGGTCTGGACTGAGGAGTGCGCGGGAGCGAAGCGACCAAGCGCGACGAGGGCTGCGTTCCCGGCGCGCCTCCGGCACGAGGCGGCGGATGTGAGCGCCCTGATGAGCGAAGCGGGGAACACCGAGCGAGCCGGAGGGGCGCGCCGCCGGTCTGGACTGAGGAGTGCGCGGGAGCGAAGCGACCAAGCGCGACGAGGGAAGACGGCGGATGTGAGCGCCCCGATGAGCGAAGCGGGAAACACAGCGGCCCGGCGGGGGAGTGGTTCCCCCTGCCGGGCCGCTGTGTGCCGGTCAGTTTGCACCGGTCAGGTTGTGCGTCAGTGGAGTTCCTTGCGCTCGCCGGCGCCGACGGCGGCGGGCTCCTCCTCGTGGTGGCCGTCGTGGTGGCCGTCGGTCAGCGGGACGTGGTCGGTGCCGTACGCCTCGCTCATCCTGGTCCGGAGCCGGCCGATCGCGCTGCGGGCGCCCTTGGGCGGGATGCCGTCGCCGTCCGCCGAGCCCGTCAGGACCGGGATCTCCTTCTTGCCGCGGAGGTGCTCGGCGATGTCCTCCGCCGGCGGCGTGTGGACCTCGATGTACTGGCCATTCGGCATCCGCTTGATGACCCCGGACTCGACGCCGTGCGACAGCACCTCGGCGTCCTTGCGCTGGAGGCCGATGCAGGTCCGGTAGGTGATCCAGTACGCGATCGCCGGGCCGATGAAGACGGCGAACCGTCCGAACCAGGTGGTCGTGTAGAGGTCGATGTGGAAGTTCGCCGAGATCTCGTCGTTGGCGCCGAGCAGCCACAGGATTCCGTAGAACGTGATGGCCGAGATGCCGATCGAGGTGCGGTGCGGGTTGTTGCGCGGCCGGTCGCACACGTGGTGCTCGCGCCGGTCGCCCGTGACCCACTGTTCCAGGAACGGATACAGCGCCAGGCCCGTCATGATGATGCCCATCGGCACCAGGGCCGGGATCAGCACGCTGAACGTCACGGTGTGGTCGAGGAAGTTGATCTCCCACGCCGGCATGAGACGGAGCGCGCCCTCCAGGAAGCCCATGTACCAGTCGGGCTGGGAGCCGGCCGAGATGTTCGCCGGGTTGTACGGCCCGAACAGCCAGATCGGGTTGATCTGGGCGAACGTGCCGAGGAGGGCGATGACCCCGAACGTGAACAGGAAGAACGCGCCCGACTTGGCCATGAAGGCCGGGTAGAACGGCGCGCCCACCACGTTCTTCTCGGTCCGCGCCTTGCCCGGCATCTGCGTGTGCTTCTGCACCCACATCAGGATCATGTGGGCCGAGATCAGCGCGAGCAGGATGCCCGGGATCAGCAGGATGTGGATCGTGTAGAACCGCGGGATGACGTCGTGGCCCGGATACTCCCCGCCGAACAGGAAGAACGAGATGTAGGTGCCGACGATCGGGATCGACTGCGCGACGCCCTGGGTGATCCGCAGACCCGCGCCGGAGAGCAGGTCGTCGGGGAGGGAGTAGCCGGTGAGGCCCTCCAGCAGCGCCAGCGTGAGCAGGCCGACGCCGATGAGCCAGTTGAGCTCACGCGGCTTGCGGTAGGCGCCGGTGAAGAAGATGCGCAGCGCGTGCGCCGTCATGCCGGCGACGAACAGCAGCGCCGCCCAGTGGTGCATCTGCCGGACCAGCAGGCCGCCGCGGATGTCGAAGCTGATGTGCAGGGACGAGGCGTACGCCTCCGACATGCGGACGTCGTACAGCGGGGCGTAGTTCCCCAGGTAGTTGACCTCGCCCATGCTCGGCTTGAACCAGAACGTCAGGAACGTGCCGGTCAGCAGCAGGATGACGAACGAGTAGAGCGCGATCTCCCCCAGAAGGAACGACCAGTGGTCGGGGAAGACCTTGCGCAGGTTGCGCTTGAGGAAGTTCCCCGCGCCCAGCCGGTCGTCGAGGAACGTCGACGGGCCCGTGATGGCCTTCGGAGGAGCGTTCATCACGCCTTCTCTCTTACTTCAGCTTCGGCGTCGCCGCGCTCCCAGAAGCTGGGGCCGACGGGGACCTTGAAGTCGGACTTCGCGACGAGGTACCCCTCCTCGTCGATGCCGAGGGGCAGCTGCGGCAGCGGCCGGGCCGCGGGACCGAAGATGACCTTCGCACCGTCGGCCGCGTCGAAGGTCGACTGGTGGCACGGGCAGAGGATGTGGTGCGTCGTCTGCTCGTACAGCGCGGCGGGGCAGCCCACGTGGGTGCAGATCTTGGAGTACGCGACGATGCCGTCGACGGTCCAGTTCTTGTTCGTGCCGGACTTGATCTCCTCCGGGCGGAACTTGAGCAGGATCAGCGTCGCCTTGGCCAGCGCGTTCAGGTCCTCCTCGTAGCCCTCGGGGACCACGGAGAGGATGCCGCCCGGCGAGTTGAAGTCGGCGGCGCGGATCGGCTGGCCGGTGCCCTCGACGACGAGCCGGCGCGGCTTGCCGTTCTTCATGGCCTCTCCCCAGACGGTGTGCCGCAGCGAGGTCCCCGGCAGCGGGCCGAGGTCCTTCAGCAGCACCAGCGGGGCGAGGCCGAGCGGGGCCGCGGCCAGCAGCAGCGTGCGGCGCAGCAGCCTGTGCTTGACGAAGCCGCTCTCGTCCGCGCCCTGGAGGAAGGTCTCCTTGACGTACTCGCGCGTGTCCGAGTCGGAGGCCATCAGGTGGCGCTCCTGGACCAGGTTGTACTTCGGCATGATCTGCCGCACCCACACCGTGACGCCCGCGCCCAGCGAGAGCAGGGCCAGCGCCAGGGTGCCGCCGAGCGCGTAGTTCGACGTGGCCGTCTTGTCGATCGTGCCGACCTGGAAGATCACGTACGCGGCGATGAAGGCCGCGCCGGCCAGGAAGGTGATCAGGAAGAGGAACGCGACCATGCGCTCCGCCTTGCGGACCTTGACCGGGTCCTGCGGGATCACGCCTTCGACGCCCGCGGGCTCGTGGATCGGGTCGTGCTCCTCGATGGGCGCGTCGGCGGGCGGCGTGCCGATGACGCGCGTCGGCACCCGGCCGCTCTCGGGATACTCGTTCTGCTCTGTCATGCCTGCGCCCGTCGCTTCTTCGCGGTGATCCAGATGGAGGCCAGGATCAGGAGGCTGAGACCCACGACCCACGCCACGAGGCCCTCGGTGACGGGGCCGATGCGGCCCAGGCCCGACCCGCCCGGGTCGACCTGCGACCTGACGTGGGTGATGTAGGCGATCATGTCACGCTTCTGCTCCGGCGTGATCGTGGAGTCGTTGAACACCGGCATCGCCTGCGGGCCGGTGACCATCGCCTCGTAGATCTGCGTCGGCGTCGCCGGGTTCAGCGGCGGCGCGTACTTGCCGTAGGTGAGCGCGCCGCCCGCGCCGACGAAGTTGTGGCACTGGATGCAGTTGGCCCGGAACAGCTCACCGCCCTTGGCGGGGTCGCCCAGCGCGGGGTTCACCTGCTCCTCGGTCGGCCGCGTCGGGCCGCCGCCCAGGGACTGGACGTACGCCGAGAGCTGGTCGATCGCCTGGTCGGTGGCCCAGTCGGGCCTGGGCTTGCGCGGGGCCTGGGGGCCCGCGTCGGCGGCCGGCATGCGGCCGCTGCTCACCTGGAAGTCCACGGCGGCCGCGCCGACGCCGATGAGCGTCGGGGCCTTGTTGGTGCCCTCGGCGTTCAGGCCGTGACAGCTCGCGCAGTGCGCGACGAAGAGGCTCTTGCCCTCCGCCGCGTCGTCGGCCTTGCCGGACGCGATCGCGGCGTCGGCGGTGCTGCCGTTCGGCGCGGCGAGCGCGTACCCGCCGCCGAGCAGGCCCAGCGCGAGTGCCACGACGGCGACTCGCGCGAGGGGATGGCGCCGTCGGGCGGTGATGGAGTTCACCGAAATCCCCGTTCCGATCATTTGATGATGTAGATGGTCGCGAAAAGGCCGATCCAGACCACGTCGACGAAGTGCCAGTAGTAGGACACGACGATCGCGCTGGTCTGCTGCTCATACGTCAAGCGCTTCGCGGCGTACGTGCGTCCCAGGATGAACAGGAACGCGATCAGACCACCCGTCACGTGCAGACCGTGGAAGCCCGTGGTCAGGAAGAACACCGAGTCGTACGGGGAGTGCGAGAGGACGTGACCCTCACGCGCCAGGTTCCCGTACTCGTAAAGCTGACCGCCCACGAAGAAGGCGCCCATCAAGAAGCTTACGACATACCAGAAACGCAGCTTCTTGACCTGGCCTCTTTCCACAGCCCACACGCCCAGCTGGCACGTGACACTCGACAGGACCAGAACGGTCGTGTTGAAGGTCGCGAACGGGACTTCGAGGTGCGCCTCGGGCCAGTGCGTGCCCTGTCCGAGGCTGACCGACCGGATGGTGAAGTACATCGCGAACAGCGCCGCGAAGAACATGAGCTCAGAGGACAACCACACGATGGTGCCGACCTGGACCAGGTTCGGCCGGTTGGACCCGTGCGGTCTCGTCGTCGTAGTAATTGCGGATGCTGTCGCCACGCCCAGCATTATTGCGGCTCCCCAGGTCGGGTCGCCCCACGACCCCCCGCTAGGGTCCGTCCGCGCCATCGGAACGGGCATGTCATGGCAGGAGCCCCGGGGCTGCGAGCCTGGCAGCCGCGCCGGTAGCATCACGATGACCATACCCCGCGATTCGACAGTGAGCGTGTAATGAGGGTTCTCGTCTACAGCGACGACGCAGGCACCCGGGAGAAGGTGCGGCTGGCCATCGGGCGGCGCCCGGCCGCTGACGTGCCCCTCGTCGAGATCGTCGAGTGCGCGACCCAGCCGGCCGTGCTCAGGCACCTCGACTCCGGCGAGATCGACGTGGCCGTGCTCGACGGCGAGGCGGTGCCGGCCGGCGGCATGGGAGTCAGCCGCCAGGCCAAGGACGAGGTGCACGACTGCCCGCCGATCCTGCTGCTCATCGCCCGCAGGGACGACCGCTGGCTGGCCAACTGGTCCCGCGCCGACGCGGTGGTCGCGCACCCGCTCGACCCCGTCGTGCTCGCGGAGGCCGTCGCCGACCTCATGCGGCGCCGCCTGAGCGTCACCCGGGCGCACTGAGTCCTGCCCGGAGTTCCACCCCGCACCTTCTCCGACCTGACACCGACATATCGCGGAGCCCACGATGGACACGCGCACCACTTGGCCCTCGACGCTGCACGCCCTGCTCGCGGGTGAGAACCTGACAGCCGACGAGACGGCCTGGGTCATGGGGGAGATCATGTCGGGGGCGGCGACCCCGGCGCAGATCGCCGCCTTCGCCGTCGCGCTCCGGGCGAAGGGCGAGACGGTCGCCGAGGTGACCGGCCTCGTCCGCACCATGTTCGAGCTGGCCACCCCGCTCACGGTCGAGGGGCCGGTGCTCGACATCGTCGGCACCGGCGGCGACCGGGCCCACACGGTGAACGTCTCGACGATGGCGGCGATCGTCGCAGCCGCCGCCGGGGCGAGGGTCGTCAAGCACGGCAACCGCGCCGCCTCCTCGCTGTGCGGGGCGGCCGACGTGCTGGAACGCCTGGGCGTCGCGCTCGACCTCGCGCCGGAGACCACCGCCAGGGTGGCGGTGGAGGCGGGCATCGCCTTCTGCTTCGCGCCCCTCTACCACTCCGCGCTGCGCTTCACCGGCCCGCCGCGCAAGGAGATCGGCGTGCCGACGGTCTTCAACTTCGTCGGGCCGCTGGCGAACCCGGCGCGCCCCGCCGCCCAGGCGATCGGCGTCTTCGACGCCCGGATGCTGCCGGTCATGGCCGGGGTGTTCGCCGAGCGTGGTGTGTCGGCGCTCGTGTTCCGGGGCGACGACGGTCTCGACGAACTGTCGACGGCCGCGCCGTCGACGGTCTTCGTCGTCCGGGAGGGCACCGCGACCCAGACCGTCTTCGACCCGGCCGACCTCGGCATCCCCCGCTCCGAGCCGGGCGACCTGCGCGGCGGCGACGTGGATTTCAACGCGGCGGCGGTGCACGACCTGCTGCGCGGCAAGACCGGGCCCGTACGGGACGCCGTGCTGCTCAACGCGGCGGCCGGCCTGGTCGCCTACGACGGCCCCGGCGACGACCTCGTCGCCGATCTGCGCGCGGCGTACGCCCGGGCGGGGGAGGCGGTCGACTCGGGCAGGGCGGCGCAGACCCTGGAGCGGTGGGTGGAGCTGAGCAGCGCGCTCCGCTCCTCCGGCGCCTGACCCGGCCGACCCGGCTTCCGGGCCGCCGGCCGCCCGACCTGCCGCGCGGTTCCGGCCGCCGTCCCGGGGTGATCGACTGATCGCTTCCATGCCGGGGGCTGACCGGTTCCTGTCGCCTCCGCCGCTGGAGGGACCACGCGTCCGCCTGTATGGGGACGTGCCGGGTTCCGCCTGAGCCGTACCGTTCGGGCATGATGCGCCTGTTCGTTGCCCGAGCCCTCCGCCGCTGGGCCACCCTCACCCACGGCAGAATGGCCTCTCTCGTGCCCGTACGCTCCGCCGGTCTCCGGCCCGGCGGCGCAGGTCACGTCCCCGGGACGGCCGGGAGACGGGGGCGGGAGACGAGCGCGGAGAGCGCGGCCCCCGCCACGGGGGAGGACCACCCCCGCCCGGATGACGCCGCGGCCTGGGAGCGGCTGCGCATCGCCTCGGAACTGCACGACCTGGTCGCGCACGACCTGAGCGTGATGACCCTCGGGGTGGGCGCCGGCCGGGTGATCATGGACAAGGACCCGGAACGGGCGCGGCAGACGTTCCGCGACGCCGAGGAGTCCGGCCGCCGGGTCCTCTCCGATCTGCGGCGGATGATCGGCCTGCTCCGCATGGACGGGCTGTCACGAGGGCCCCAGCCGGGGCTGGGCGAGCTGCCGGGCCTGCTGGACGACTTCCGGGCGAGCGGGCTCGCCGTCTCCCTCACGGAGAACGGCACGCGAGGCGGCGGGCCGACGCTGGAGCTGTCGGCGTACCGCATCGTGGAGGAGGCGCTGGGCAACGCCCTGTGGTACGGCACGGCCCGCACGGCGACGGTCACGCTGCGGTGGCTGCCCGCCATCCTGGAGGTCGTCGTCCACGACGACGGGCTGCCCCGCGACAGCCTCGTCGGCACCTGGGAGCGGGCGGCGCTGTTCGGCGGCTCGGTGGCCGAGCACCCGCTGCCGGGCGGCTTCGAGGTCCGCGTCCGCCTCCTGCGCCCCGCCTGAGGCGCGTGGGCGGCCCGGGCGGGTCGGCCGGCCGGATCAGTCGGCGTCGCTGAGGCCGATCGAGAAGGCGGCCTCCAGGTCGTGGCGGGAGTAGGTGCGGAAGGCGATGTGGGTCTCGGTGTGCCGCACGCCGGTCACCTTGTTGATGCGGCCCGGCACGACCTCGGCCACCTCGTCGTACCTGGCGACCCTGACCATCGCCAGCAGGTCGAACTCGCCGGTGATCGAATACACCTCGCTGACGCCCTCGACCTCGGCGATGGCCTCGGCGACCTCGGGAATCCGGTCGACATCCGCCTTGATGTGGACGATCGCGGTGACCATTCGGGCCTCTCCTGCTGTGTCGGGGCTTCGCTGTCGCACCCGACACTAGTGCCCTCGTCGGCGCCCTCTATTTCCGGCCGGTGCTCCGATGTCGCCCTGGCCGCGGCGTGCGCCGGACGCGGCATCATGAAGAGCGTGGACTCCTCTCTCGACACCCTGCCGAAGATCGGTGCGCCGGCGACGCGGGCCCTGGGCAACGCCGGTTACACGGCCCTGCGTGACCTTGCAGGGGTGCCGCGTGCCGAGCTGGCCAAGCTGCACGGCATGGGGCCGAAAGCGCTCGACATCATCCAGAGTGCGCTCGAGCAGCACGACCTGAGCCTGGGCTAGTCGTCGCTGGAGCAGCAGCACCCCGTCCCCGGCGTCAGGCCGGAGCCTCCCGCGGCCACAACCGGACCAGGAACCGCTCCCGCGGATCCGCCTCGTCGTCCGCCCATGTGTCCACCCGTACGTTCCAGGACCTCCCCGGCCCGCCGAGGCGCAGGAAACCGTCCTGGACATCCGTGTACAGCTCCATCGCGCAGATCTCTCCTGTTGGGACCCGCAAGACGCAGGAGGTGGCCGTCCACACCTCGCGCAGGCACTCCGGTTCTTCGTCCCACACCTCAAGCGAGAGGCTCACGAGGTCGTCCTCCGCCGAGAGCGTGAGCCACCCGCTTTCGGGCGACTCACACGGGCCGGGGGAGAGCGACACGTCCACGACGAAGAACGTGCCGTCGTAGACGCTCACCTCGCAGTCGCTACGGGCGACCAGGGGCACAGGGATCACCTTTCGTCGTGATCGATCTGAGGTGGGGGTCAGGCCGGTGCGAATCCGAAGATGATGTGGCCCTCCTCGTCGGGTAACCGGCCGAGCAGGGTCGTGCGGCCGGCCACTGTGCCCGGCTCCGGGCCGGCGATGTCCAGGGTGGCCGCCGCCCACCATTTCGTCTTCGCGTCCCAGGCGGTCATGAGCAAGGATTTCTCGTCGTACCAGCCGACATTGCCGTACGGCCGATCAGCGTAGAGGCGGTTCGCGGGGTACGCCCCGAGGAGTTCTCCCTGCCGCGAGCCCCAGACACACACCTGGTCGTCATCGCGGCCTCGGGGACAGTGGGTCACCATTCGTTCTTCCGATGGCGAGAATGCTCCCATTCCGTACTGCCCGAGCAGTCCGACTCGTTCGAACGCCCGTTCCTTCCGGCCCTTGACGCTGAAGAACCGGACGTCGAGCGGATCTTCCTGCCCGAAGTTACCGGCTACGCTGCCGTCTGGTCCCCACTGGTAGGGAGCGGTGGCGCCCAGAGCGAGAACCGTGGGCTTCATGGCGGGCAGGCTGACCATCACGGCGTCCGCCCCGCGCGGATAGTTGTACTTACCTCTCGCGTCGACCGGAGCCTCCGTGAAGAGCAATGTCGTGCTCGTCCTGTTCCATTGCAAATTTGTGGCGAATACGGTGCCCGGTACGTCGATGACCTTCTTCTTTGCGCCTGCTCGATCCATGACGACCACGTCGGCGCCGGGCACCGTGCGCATGTCGACGCCCGCGATCCACCTGCCGTCGGGGGAGACCGCGACATCCAGGTAGTCGCTCCCGAAGCCCAAGGGAGTCGCGAAGCACCGGCGATCGGGCTGCCACAGATATGTCCTCGGATTCGGGCGGTCCCCTTTCGGAGGTTCGAACCCGATCACCGTCGTCGGCCCCGTGAGGTCGTGGAGCAGACTGATGCGGGACTCGGGGAACCGGGTGGCTCTGCCCGGCCGTCCGGTCCGCGAGACCTCGGATCCTCCCCGTTCATCGGCCGGACACGCGCCGGTGGTCGAGAGGCGAGCCGTCATCGCCGGGAGGAAGGTGACGGCCAGGACGACGACGAGAGCGGCGGTGACGACGGCCGCACGTCGCGTGAAGCGCGGGCGGGATCGACGGAATCCCGGTTCCGCCCTCGACGGCGGGACCTCGGCACCCTTCGGCGGCGTCTCCACGGAACTCCGGTACGCGCGGTTCCGCCCCAGAACGAGTGCGCCGCCGTCGTCCCGGGTGCTGAGGTGCGGCTGCGGCAGGCCGCGGCTGCGCATCTCTCGCCGGACGGTCGCGAAGACGGAACGCACGTCGAGGTACGGCCCCGCTCCGGGAATCCCGTTCTCCAGAGCCGAGATCAGGGCCCCGCTGAACGCCGTGTGGCGGTCCCCGGGATTCGCCCGGGCCCTGGCGTAGTCGGAGGTCGCCGTGAGCACGCAGGCACCTTCGATGGGAGCCTGATGCGCGAGTTCCCGGTCCTCCTCCGAACCGTCGAGATAGGCGTTCGAGTGCGCGCGGCCGGAGTAGCAGCAGTCCAGGATGACGATCTTGCGCCGCGAGCCGGCGCTGCGCACCGCACGGCGGACCTCCTCGTACGGGAGCGCAGTGAAGTGTTCCCGTCTTTTCGTTCCCGGTAGGGCGAGCAGCAGACTGTCGTTGTCGTCCTCGTCCAGAAAGCCGTGTCCGACGTAGTAGACGACCAGGGTGTCGGTGGCCTGGCCCGCCACCTCGTGGATCTGGCTGAGTACGGCGTTGCGGCTCAATCCGCGCTTTCCATCCAGGACCGCGACATTGCGGTCTGGGATTCCCCAAATCATCTCATCGCAGAAAATGGTCCTCAGTCGCCGTAAATTGGTGGGTGCGGCGGGAATCCGCGCGAAGTCCACGAATGAGGAGAATCCAATGAGAATCAGACGGGACTGGGCGGGATCAGGTATCGCCACCTCGGGGCCCCTCGAGCGCGCGTACGACCCGTTCCAGCTCTTCCCTCGAACTGCCCTGCAGCTCGATGCGCACTCCCTCTCTCTCGACGGAGACCGTCCACTTCGTCGACCGGCCGTCCCTCCAGGCGGCGATCGAGACGAGTAACGCGCCGAGCGCACCGGCGCCG
Source organism: Microbispora sp. H10885 (assembly GCF_014161415.1). Classification (NCBI taxonomy): domain Bacteria; kingdom Bacillati; phylum Actinomycetota; class Actinomycetes; order Streptosporangiales; family Streptosporangiaceae; genus Microbispora; species Microbispora sp. H10885. The sequence continues at coordinate 34,765 of NZ_JABBWY010000015.1, forward strand.
TCGACGACCGCCAGGATCGCGTCGAGACCGGGGCCGAGCTCGTCAGCCGCCGGAGGATCGCCTTCGCAGGCCGACAGCTTCGCCAGCCGGCTCAGGTCGGGGTCATGCCTGAGGGCCCGGTACAGGGCCCTGGTCTCCGCGCCGGTGTCGGCTTCGACCCGAATGAGGACATTCGCCATAGCCGGGGACCCCCCTTTCATCTCACACCCCGCTCACACGGCCTCTCCATGCGTGGCTGTCGCCCGACGAGTAAAACAGAAGAAATGACCCCGCGTCTGCTCTCCGGAAATCCCCGTCGTCGAGATTGATGCATCACCAGATATCGCGGTGAACCAGGAATTGATCGCTTTTCGAACCGATTGGTGAGCGCTCGGCCGCATCGCGTGCCGGTCGGCGCCGACGGCGGGACCGGTGTACGCGGGCGGGGCGGGGGTCACCGGAGCGGGCGGCCTTCGCGGCGATCGCCGCGCAGGTGCAGGTAGGCGCGCTCGATGCGGCCGACCAGCCGCCCCGCGCCGTACGCCGGGAGGCTCCAGATGCCGTCGACCTGGACCAGGCGCACCCCGGGGGAGTCGAGCCACCTCAGCACGCACTCGGTCTCCTCGGCGCTGGCGGCGGGGGTCGGGCCGGGGCCCGGCGTCACCGTCTCGGCCGTGGCGACCAGCGCGTCCACGTACGGCGTGGGGTGGGCGCCCCGCGGCATGACGCCGGCGGCGGCGAGCCTGCCGTACCGGATGACGTGGATGTCCCAACCTCCGCCGAAGGCGGGGCTGGCCGCGACCATCTGGGAGATGCCGGTGAGCGAGCGCAGGCGCTGCATGCGCGCCGCGGCCCGGACGTAGGCGGCGAGCCGGTCGCGGTCGACGGCCGCCTCCTCGTACCGCTGCTCGGCCGCCAGACGCCGCATGCGCGCCTCCATCGCGGAGAAGACGACCTCGGCGTCCTGCTCCATGGCGTGCCTGGCGCGGCCGGCGTGCCGGGAGTAGGTCTCCTCGCTCTCCCGTCCCTCGCAGGGCGCGCCGCAGCGGCCGATCTCCGCGAGCGCGCAGGCCGGCCGCCGCACCCGGGCCGACAGCCGTTCGGTGCACTGGCGCAGCGGCAGCGCCTCGTGCATGGCCGTGCGCGCGTCGTCGGCCGTGCGGCTGCTGCCGAACGGCCCGAGGTAGGCCGCCCCGTCGTCGCGCACCTCCCGGACGACGCTGAGCCGCGGGAACGGCTCGTTCGTCAGCTTCAGCCAGACCACCCGCTCCGGGAAGCGGGACCTCCTGTTGTAGCGGGGCTTGGTCGCCCCGATCATCCGCAGTTCCCGGATCTCCGCCTCCAGCGCGGTCGCGCAGACGATGGTCCTGACCCGCTCGGCGATGCCGACCATCTCGCGGATGCGCGACCGCGTCTCGCTCGCGGTGAAGTAGCTGCGCACCCGGTTGCGCAGGTTGGAGCTCTTGCCGATGTACAGCGCCTCGCCCCTGGCGTCCTCGAAGACGTACACGCCCGGCGCGCCGGGCACGCCGTCGGCGAGGTGCCGCTTGCGCTGCTGCTCCTGCGTGGGGGCGCGCACGAAGCCGCGCAGCTCCTCCAGTGTGTGCACGCCGAGCGAGCCGACCCGGGCGATGAGGCCGTGCAGCACGTCGACCGTGGCCTTGGCGTCGGCCAGCGCCCGGTGGCAGGGCTCGGTGGAACTGCGGAAGACGCGCGCGAGGGTGGCGAGCTTGCAGTTGGGGGTCTCGTCGCGGGTGAGCACCCGGCGCGCGAGGTCGGCCGTGTCCACGACGGGGTTGGCCGGGGGCGGGTAGCCGCCCGCCTGGCAGGCCGCCTTCAGGAACGACATGTCGAACGGCGCGTTGTGCGCCACCAGCGCCGCCCCCGCGATGAACTCCAGGAAGCTTGGCAGCACCTCGGGAAACTTCGGCGCGGCCATGACCATCGCGTCGGTGATGCCGGTGAGCACGGAGATGAACGGCGGGATCGGGCCGCCGGGGTCGACCAGCGTGGCGAACTCGCCGATCACCTCGCCGCCGCGGACCTTCACCGCCCCGATCTCCGTGATGGCGTGCTCCGCGGCCGATCCGCCGGTGGTCTCCAGGTCGAAGACGACGAACGTCACCTCCCGCAGGGGAGTGCCGAGCTCGTCCAGCGTGCCCTGTACCGCGTCCACGCAAAGACCATAAAGATTCCGACCGACATTTGCCCTCCCGGGCGGTGCGGGAGCGGGCCTCGGGGCGGTCCGGCCGTCCGGTCCACCTGGCCGGACCGCCCGGGAGGGAACTGGCCGGACCGCCCCGGGAGGGGGCTAGCCGAAGGTCACGACGAGGCGGCCGTCGGAGGCGAAGGACCAGCGCGGGGCGCCCCGGTAGGAGGAGCAGCGGGACCCGTTCGAGCCGGACCAGAACTGGTTCGAGCTGTCGGAGTTGCCGACGATCTTGTCGTTCGATCCGCTGCCGCTGCGGCACGAGGTGTTGTTGCGGAACACCGAGGTGCCCGCGTCGAAGGAGTAGTTGCGTTCGGCGTTGTCGACGCCGACGTTGTCCGAGATCGTCATCGTGCCGGGGTTGCGGTTGTAGGTGAACCCGTGGTGGCCGTTGTGATAGGCGATGTTGCGGCGGATGACGTGGTTGACCCCGATGTCCTCGCCGCCGAGCTTGTAGCCGTTGCGGTCGCCGTTGCCGGCCTGGCTGCCGTCGGTGAGGGTGCCGTTGTTGTAGGCCAGCGAGTCCTCGATGGTGACCGGCCCGATGGCTCCGGTGTCCGTCTTGGTGTAGAGGTCCCAGCCGTCGTCGATGTTGTTGTGGGAGACGTCGTAGCGGAAGACGTTGCCGTTGCCGACGGTGAGCTTCGCGGCGAAGCCGTCGGCGTCCTCGCCGTCGGAGTCGGCGTTGTCGTGCGACTCCGAGCTCACGACGAGGTTGTTGGACGGCCACTGGGCGCGGGGGGTGTCGGAGGCGATCCGGCCGAGCTGCAGCCCGGTGTCCCGGTTGAACCGCGTCACCGTGCGCTCGATGATGTTGTTGCTGCCGCCGACGTAGATCCCGTTGTCACCGGCGCGCTGGACGACGATCCCGTAGACGTGCCAGTACGACCCGTTCAGGGCGAGTCCCCGGTTCGACGAGGACTGGCTCTGCGCCGAGAAGTTCAGCACCGGGGTCTCGCCGGGGTAGGCGGACAGCTTCTTGCGGGCGCTCGACGTGCCGTTGTTCCCCGCCGCGATGGTGACCGTCTGCGAGAGGTTGTACGTCCCGCCGCGCAGGTAGATCGTCCCGCCGGCGGCGACGCGGGTGATCGCCGAAGCGAGCGTCGTCGGGTCCGAGATCGTCCCGGACGCGCCGGCGGAGCCGCTCGGCGACACGTACAGCGCGGAGCCGGACGGCCCCGTGGGCGTGGACGTGGGCGTGGACGTCGGAGTCGACGTGGGGGTCGAGGTGGGTGTCGACGTCGGGGTCGACGACGGCGTCCATGTGGGGGTGGCCTGGGGGGTGCGCGTGGGGGTCGCGCTCGGGCTGACCTTGATGGTGGTGCAGGTGACGCCGTTCAGCGTGAACGAGGTCGGGTTGGGGTTGGCGCCGGACCAGGTGCCGTTGAAGCCGATCAGCACCGAGTCGCCGGTGGCGATGGCGGCGTTGTAGTCCACGTTCGTGGCGGTGACGTTCTGCCCGCTCTGGTTGTAGGTGGCCGACCAGCCGACGTCGACCTTCTGGCCGGGGTCGAGGAAGGCGAACCCGAGGGTCCAGCCGTTGATCGCGCTGCCCGAGTTCTGGATCGTGATGCTCGCGCTGAACCCGTGCCACCACTCGCCGGCGGTGTAGGTCACGGCGCAACCGGTCGCGGCCTGGGCGGGCGCCGTGGCGACCAGCGCCGCCGCGGCGAAGGTGACCGCCGCCGCCCCGGCGGCCAGGCGAGCCACACGGGCCCGGGGGATGGTGGGGCGCATCGAATCTCCTCAGTGACGTGTGACGCCGTGCCGAGGCCCGGGAGGTGCCCGCCCCGACCGGCGACGGCCGGTCGGCCCCCCGCCGCCGCGGAGCCGCGTTCGAAGTGCCCGTACCGTAAGTTTCACCGGGGAGTTAGTCAACGCGTCAAACTTATTCCGCGCAGTGTGCTGTGGGAACGCCTGAAACGAGCGGCCCGTTCTTTCATTTCCCGCCCGCCCGGGGCCGAAGGCGGGCGGGCGCGCGTCAGGCTCCGGGCCCGGGGGAGGCGGCGGGGGACGCCCGCCACTCCCGCGCCAGCATCCCGTAGATCAGTTCGTCGCTCCACGCGCCGGCGAAGAACTCGTTCTCGACCAGACGGGCCTCCAGGCGCATGCCGAGCCGTTCCATCAACCGGGCGGACGAGGTGTTGCGCGCGTCGCAGTTGCCGTGGATCCGGTGCAGCCCGAGGCCCTCGAACCCGATGCGGAGAATCTCCCGGGCCGCCTCCGTCGCGAGGCCCCGGCCCTGGCAGGCCGGGTTGAAGACGAAGCCGATCTCGCCCTGGCGGTGCTCCCGGCTGCGCAGGAACAACGTGAGGTCCCCGATCACCGGCCCTCCGCCGCCCAGCGCGGCGGCCACGCTGAGCGCGTCGCCGTCCGCGCCGAGACCCGCGCAGGCGATCTTCCGGTCGAGCGCCGCCTTCGTCTCCTCCCGCGTACGGGCGTCCCAGTAGAGGTAACGCGTGACCTCGGGAAGCGAGTGGAAGGCGTGCAGGTCGTCGAGGTCCGCCTCCGTGAAGGGACGCAGGACCAGCCGGGGGGTGATGATCGGGTAGGGCGGGGTGAACACGCCGACGAGCGTACGGACCGGACCGCGGCACGCGCCAGCGGACCGCCGCCCGGCCCGGTGACAGATCATGAACAGGACATGGACACGGTGCGACGGCCGTACCCTTGAAGAAGGACAAGAACAGAGGACTGTCTCGCAGATCTTGCCGCGTGAGGGGCGCCGGACCGGCGCGCCGCGAGGCCTCGCCTCGTGGAGCCCGGTCCCGGATTCTCACACCGGGGGCGACAGCACCGCGAGGCGCCGCCGGGCGATCCCGGCCGGCGACAGGTCTGCAGGACACGGCCGAGGAGCGACGAGATGAGTTCAGCCGGAGAAGGCCTGTCTCGTCCGTTGCCGGAGCAGGTCCGCTTACACGTGGTGGAGGTCGCGGCGCAGGTGCTGGGCACGATGCCCGCCGCGTCCGTGCCGCCGCCGCTGCGCGGCATCGCCAGGTTCGACCCGCGCAAGCGCGCCCGCCTGGGCAGCGCGCCGATCGCGGCCCAGCTGGAGAACGACAAGGAGTTCCGCGAGCAGGTCGCCGAGGCGCTGGAGGCGGCCTGGCCCGAGCTGGTGGCGAGTCTCGCCGAGGGGACGGTGCCGCCGGCGGCCGAGCCGGTGCTGGTCGCGGCGGCGGCCTATCTGACCCGGCCGCCCGGCTGGCCGGACCTGGTCGAGCAGGCGCGGGCCGACCTGGAGCAGTCGGCCGCGGCGGGCACGCAGCGGGAGCAGGCGGAGACGCGGCTGCGCGAGCAGCTCGCGGCGCAGCGCGCGTCCGCCAAGGAGGAGATCGACCGGGTTCGCGAGCAGCTCAAGGCGGCCCGCGCGGAGAACTCCGACCTGAGACGCAAGCTGCACGACGCGCGTGAGCGGGTCAAGGCGGCCGAGGCCAGGGCGGCCGAGCTGGAGGCCGAGACGGCCGAGGCGCGAGCCAGGTCGGCGAGCGCCAACGGCGCGGCGGAGACCGAGCTGCGCAGGCTCAGGGAGCGCCTGGCGGACACCGAGCGCCAGCTTGAGGCCAACCGCCGCGCCGCCCGCGAGGGCCGCAGCATGGAGGACGCCCGCGTACGGGTGCTGCTGGACGCCCTGCAGGACGCCGCCGCGGGGCTGCGCAAGGAGCTCGGCCTGCCGACCACCATCAACAGACCGGCCGACTACGTGAGCGCGATCGTGCCGGGCGAGCCCGGCGTGACGGCGGTGCCCGCGCGGGCGCTGGCGAACGACGACCCCCAGCTCCTCGACCAGCTCCTCGCCCTCCCCAACCTGCACCTGATCGTCGACGGCTACAACGTGACCAAGACCGGCTATCCGTCGCTGACCCTCGCCGACCAGCGCGCCCGCCTGCTCACCGGGCTGGGCGGCCTCGCCGTGCAGGCGCGCGTGGAGGTGACGTGCGTCTTCGACGGCGCCGAGCTGAACGGGCCCGTGCAGGTCTCCGCGCCGCGCGGGGTGCGGGTGATGTTCAGCGCGCCCGGCGAGATCGCCGACGACCTGATCCGCACGCTCGTGCGCGCCGAGCCGCCGGGGCGCGGCATCGCGGTCGTCTCCTCCGACCGCGAGGTGGCCGAGTCCGTGCGCCGCATGGGCGCCCGGCCGGTGCCCTCGCTCCTGCTGCTGCGGCGTCTCGGCCGCGGCTGATCCCGTCCGGCACGCTCCGTACGAGAGCCGATCCGGTGAGTGATGACTGCCGCGAATAGCTGCGAATAGGTTGAAGCGTCAAGATCGCCTAGATAGAGTCGCGCCGCAGGTTTCGTTGATCCCGAGGGGGCCCGAGTGCAAGGGCGTGTGCCGGTGGCCGCCGTTTTGGCCGCCGTGGTCCTGCTGACGCCGCTGACGGGCGCGCAGGCCGATCCAAAGCCCACCCTTGCCCAGGCCAAGGCGAAGCTGAACCGGCTGAACGCGCAGGCGGACAAACTCGTGGACCGCTACAACGCGGCCAGTGAGAAGTGGAAGTCGGCCAGGAAGAAGTACCTGGCGCTGAACGACGACTACAAGAAGCAGAACGCGCGGGTCGAGGCGCTGCGCTCGGGGCTGGTGACGATGGCGGTCAGCAGCTACCAGGTGGGCGGCATCGGGACGTGGGGCGTCTTCTACAACCCCGATCCCGACACCATGCTCAGCGGTCTCGCCACGTACAACCACATCTCCGCCGAGCGCATCGGGCGGCTCCAGCAGTACGAGGGCGCGATCCAGGGCCTGAAGGACCGGCGGGACGAGACGAAGACCGTCTACGCCGAGGCCACCAAGGTCAGGGGCGAGCTCGCCGACGAGAAGAAGAAGGTCGACAAGCTCGTCAACGAGCAGATGAAGCTGCTCCGCTCGCTCGGCACCTACAACCCCGGCAACCCCAACAGCGCGGGCGTCGCCTACAAGGGCCCGGCGTCGGGTAACGCCCTGTCGGCGCTCCAGTTCGCCTACAAGCAGGTCGGCAAGCCGTACCGCTACGGGGGGAGCGGGCCGGACTCCTGGGACTGCTCCGGCCTCGTCCAGGCCTCCTGGGCGGCGGGAGGGGTCAGCCTGCCGCGTACGAGCTACGAGCAGTGGGCGTGGGGCGCGAGCCGCCGCGTGTCGCTCGACGCGCTCCAGGCGGGCGATCTGCTCTTCCACGCGGGCTTCGGCCACGTGGGCCTGTACGCGGGGGACGGCAAGGTCGTCCACGCCCCGCAGACCGGCGACGTTGTGAAGATTGTCACACTGGCGGACTACCACGCGATCGGCGCCGTCCGCCCCTGAGCCCGCGATGTGATCTTTGTTCCGGCTGTGAGCTAAGTGCCTTATTTGGACATTGCGATGGCTGATGTGAGCAGAGTCACACTTGGTCTTCTGTGACGTGGGTAAGCTGCGGTTTCTCGCGCGCGGCCTCGTTATCCGATCTTTATGCGCCGGGATGGCTTTGCCGGGAGCCGCCTGATCTGGGTAGCTTCTGGGCCGCGGTGAGCACGCCTCGCCGCGGCGAGCCCGGTCCGGCCGGCCGGGCCCGCGTCATCCACCGTCGCCGGCGCCGTCCGTCTACTTGCTCCCCCAGGGGATTTCCGGGCGCCGACGACCTGCCGAGTCCGTGCAGTCAGGAGGCACGGAGCCGGGGAACCATCGACCTTCCTCGCGAAGGTCCGGGGTGAATCGGCGCGTCCACGCGCCGTAGGGCGACTTCCCCGCCCGAACCCGTCAGCTAACCCGGTAGGCGTACGCGGAAGATCCAAGGAGAGATCCTGTCTACCACCCCCGCTAGCCTGTCCCGCCTTGCCCGAATTGCCCTTGGGGGTGCCGCTTTGACGGCATCCGTGGGAGTCGCCGGTGCGCAGCCGGCGTCGGCAGACCCGGTGACGGTCACGGTCATCAAGGTGACCACGGAGACGAACACGAGGGCCGCCACCACCGCGGCGGCCAAGAAGGCCACGAAGAAGTCCACGAAGAAGGCGGCCGTCAAGCGGAAGAAGCTCAGCCGGGCCGCGCTCCAGCTGGCCAAGGCGCAGCGAGCGGTCAGGACCGCGAGGAAGCACATCGGCGACCCCTACCGCTACGGGGCCAGCGGTCCCGGCTCGTTCGACTGCTCGGGCCTGGTCACCTACGCCTGGCGCAAGGCCGGCGTACGGCTGCCGCGCACAACGTGGTCCATCCGCAGCGCCGTACGGAAGAAGGTGTCCTGGGGCCATTTCAAGCCCGGCGACCTCATCTTCACCAGCGGCGGCGGCCACGTCGGCATGTATGTCGGGCACGGCAGGATGATCCACGCCCCGCACAGCGGCACGCGGGTCAGGATCGACAGGCTCGACTCCTACCGCAGGGCGACCTTCGTGGGCGCCGTACGCCCCGGCGCCTGATCCGTCCCCCTGGTGCCGAGCCCGTCGTCGCCGGCACCGCTCCACGGCTCCGTCCCCCTCACAGGTGGGCGGAGCCGTGGCGTTCCCTCGTTACGATGCTCCCCATGGCCTCGGTCCCCCCGGCGCCGCGCCCGCCCATCCCGTACGGCAGGCCCTCGCGAGCGCCGAGGGCCTGGTGAGGACGCGCGGCGGACGGTCGGCGTCCGTGGCCGTCGTGCTGGCCGCGCTGCTGGCCGGTACGGCCGCCGCCGCGCCGCCCGACCCCCTGTCGCCCCTTCTGGCCCAGGCCCGCGCCGCCGTGCGGGAGCAGCCCGGCATGTGGACGGGCGCCTCCGTCGCCCGCGGCGAGCACGCCGTCGTCGTCGGCGCGCCGCGAAGGCTGGTCGCCGAGGTCGCCCGGCTGGCCGGCCGGGCCGACCGCACGGTCACGAGGGTGTGGGGAGAGCACGGCGGCGCGGTGATCCTCGTGCCCCGCACGGAGGAGCAGGCGGCGGTCCTGGCCGCCCCCGCGGTGGTCGGCGGTCTGGCGGCCGTCGCGACCGGTGACCGGGTGATCGTGCAGCCCGCCGCGTTCGCCCGCCTGTCCGCGATCGGCCGCCAGGTCGTCGTGACCCACGAGCTCACGCACGTCGCGGCCTCCGGGCCCCGCGCGGTGCCGATGTGGCTCCTGGAGGGCTTCGCCGACTATGTGGGCTACCTCGACAGCGGCCTGCCCGTTCATGTGGTCGCGGCCGAACTCGCCGCGGAGCTGGCCGCGGACCCGCGGGCCGGCGGCGGAGCCGGAGCGGAAGGCGCCCCACAGGCCGGTGCCGAGGCCGGTACTGCGCCCGGCACCGAGTCTGCCGGCACCGAGTCCGCCGGGACTGGGGCCGGCGCGGCGGCCGGGGCGCCCCTGGCCCGCCTGCCGGAACCCGCGGACTTCGCCGCCAGGCCCGCCCAGGCGTACGAGGAGGCCTGGCTGGCCTGCCGTTACATCGCCGCCCGCTTCGGCGAGCGGAGGCTGGTCGCCCTCTACCGCGCCGCGCTGCGCGAGGACGCCGACGCCGCGCTGCGGAACGTCCTCGGGCTGACCACCGCCGAGCTGACCCGCCTCTGGCGGTCCTCCGTACGGGCCGAGCTGGCCCGGTCCTGATCACGGCCCTGATTCCGGTCCTGGTTCCGGGGCGGGCGAGCGGCGGGAGGGGCCTGCGAGAATGCGATCTCGGGCGGGCCGCGTGGCCGTGGACCGCCCGCCGCGCCGATACCGGGGGTGAGGATGGCGAACAGGACGTTGATCGTCACGAACGACTTCCCGCCCAGACCGGGAGGCATCCAGGCGTTCGTGCACGGCCTCGCCTCCCGAAGGCCGCCCGGCTCGGTCGTCGTGTACGCGCCGCGGTGGAAGGGGTGCGAGGAGTTCGACGCCCGCCAGCCGTACGAGGTGGTCCGTCATCCCTCGACCCTCATGCTGCCGACGCGCGCGGTGGCGGGCAGGGCGGCGGCGCTGGTCGAGGACGGCGCCACCGTCGTCTTCGGCGCCGCCGCGCCGCTCGGCCTGCTCGCTCCCGCCCTGCGTGCCGCCGGCGCGGCGCGGATCGTCATGCTGACGCACGGGCACGAGGCGTCCTGGGCGCGGCTGCCCGGCGCCCGCGGCGTGCTGCGCCGGATCGGGACGGGCGCCGACGTCGTGACCTACCTCGGCGAGTACACGCGCGGTCTGCTCGCCCCGGTGATCCCGGCGCCCCGGCTCGTACGGCTCGCTCCGGGCGTGGACACCGGCGCCTTCCGTCCCGGCGCGGGCGGAGAGCGCGTCCGGGCGGCGCTCGGCCTGGGAGACCGGCCGGTGGTCGTCTGCGTCTCCCGGCTGGTGCCCCGCAAGGGGCAGGACGTCCTGCTGCGGGCCTGGCCGCACGTCCTGCGGCGGGTGCCCGGAGCGGTGCTGCTGCTGGTCGGCGGGGGGCCCTCGCGGCGGTCGCTGGAGCGGGCGGTCGCCGGCGCCGGGCCGCGCGGGTCGGTGGTGATCACCGGGTCGGTTCCGTGGGCCGATCTCCCGGCCCACTACGACGCGGGAGACGTGTTCGCCATGCCGTGCCGCAGCAGGTTCGGAGGGCTCGACGCCGAAGGGCTCGGCATCGTCTACCTGGAGGCGTCGGCCACCGGGCTGCCGGTGGTCGCCGGTTCCTCGGGAGGCGCACCCGACGCCGTACTGCACGGCGAGACCGGCCTGGTGGTCGACGGAAGGTCGCACACGGCGGTGGCCGGCGCGCTGTGCGACCTGCTGGCCGACCCTGCCCGCGCCCGCGCGATGGGCGAGCGGGGCCGGGCCTGGATCGAGGAGGAGTGGGGCTGGGAACGCGTCGCGGCCCGGTTCGCCGCCCTGCTGTGACAGGCCCCTTGAGAGCCGGTGTGAGAGCCGCCGCGACGGCCGCCCGCGGCCGGTGAGGGTCGGCGGGGTCCGTGCTCGTGTCCGTGGTTCGTGCCGGTGGTTCGTGTTCGCGTTTGGTGAGCGCGGCCGGTGAGCGCGGCCTGCGACCGGGGCTGCCCAGCGGAGAGCCCTCAGCCGGTGAAGACTTCCACCAGCAGGAATCCGTTCAACGCGCTGATCACGGCGGCGACGGCGACACCGGCGGCGGTGGTCGCCCGGCGGTTGACCAGATCGCCCATGAGGGCGCGGCGGGCGGTGAACACGACGAGCGGGACCAGGGCGAACGGGATGCCGAACGACAGCGCGACCTGACTCAGGACGAGCGCACGGGTGGGGTCCATCCCCGCGGCCAGGATCGCCATGGCCGGAAGGACCGTGACCAGTCGGCGCGCCAGAAGCGGCACGCGGCGGCGCAGGAAGCCCGCCATGATCACCTGCCCGGCGTACGTGCCGACGCTGGAGGAGGCCAGGCCGGAGGCGAGCAGGGCGAGCGCGAAAGCGACGGCCGCCCCGGGGCCGAGGGTCTCGCCGAGCCCGGCGTGGACGGCCTCCAGCCCCGCGAGATCGCTCCCGTCGAAGGTCGCGGCGGCGACGGTGAGCATCGCCATGTTCACCAGCCCCGCCGTGCCGAGCGCGACGGCGATGTCGACGCGGCTGGCCTGGAGGGCCGCCCGGCGCGGGTCCCAGGCACCGCGGTTCCGGGCGAGGGCTCGGGGCCGCTCGGTGAGAGCCTCATGGTGCTGAGTGACGGCCGCGTGGTGTCGTGTGACGGCCCCGTGGTGCTGTGTGAGAGCTCTTCCCTGGTGCTGGGTCAGTGCGGAGTGCAGGTAGACGACGTGCGGCATGACGGTCGCTCCGACGATCCCGGTCGCCAGCAGCAGGCTGTCCGGCCCGGCGAGGCGGGGCACGAAGCCGCCCGCCACGCCCGCGAGGGACCCCGACAGCATCACCTGGTAGGCGAAACCGGCCAGCACCACGGCGAGCATCACCGCCACGGTCACCTCGAACCGGCGGCGTCCGCGCGGCGCCATCAGGAGCAGCAGCGAGGAGACCAGCGCGGTGATCGCGGCGGCGGGTAGCAGCGGCGCGCCGAACAGCAGGTTCAGCGCGACCGCCCCGCCGATGAACTCGGCCAGGTCGGTGGCGACCGCGACCATCTCGGCCTGCGCCCACAGCAGCAGGCCCACCGGCCGCGGCAGGTGGTCGCGGCACAGTTCGGGAAGGTTGCGGCCGGTGGCGATGCCGAGCTTGGCCGACAGCGCCTGCACGAACATGGCCAGCACGTTCGCGACGGCGATCACCCAGAGCAGCATGGTCCCGTAGCGCGCCCCGCCGGACATGTTGGTCGCGAAGTTGCCGGGGTCGACGTACGCCACGGCGACGACGAACGCGGGACCGCACAGACCGGCCAGCCGCGCCAGGCGTCCCGGCGACGGCGGCCGTCCCGCCGCCGTGACAGCGGAGACGGTCTGTACGGACCCTGACCCGGACCCGGGCATCGACGCGGGAGCGGGAGCGGGCATGGGCGTGCTGCGGCGGTGGTCGGGCAAGGGAAGCCTCGCTGAGGAGAGGTCTGGACGGTGGCGACGCTCACCCGTCCCGGCGTCGCGCCGGGACCGGCGGAGGCGGTTCGGGCGAGGAGGCGGAGGCCGGTGCCGCCCGGCTTTGGCAGTCCCGCGCGACGCGGACGATGTCCGCGCTGCCGCCCGCCACCGATCGCGGGTGCGGGCGGGTCCGCCGGGAGGCCGGGCGGGAGCGGCCCGGGGCTTCAGGTGAGCTTGTCCTTGAGCTTGCCCATGGGGCCGACCTCGGTGCCGAGGGCGGGACCCTGGGGTTCGCCCATGCTGCCGTCGTAGGTGTCGTACAGCTTCGGGTCGGGCGGCGGGGCCTGGGCGAGCCCGCCGAGCGGTTCGGGGTTGAGGAGATAGGAGAACTGGTGGCGGCCGTCGGGCTGCGGCCCGCTCGCCCAGCCGCCCGCCTGCGCCTCGATGCCGTCGGAGAGGTCCCAGATCGTCTCCGCGTGCTCGGCGTGCTCCTCGTCGAACAGGTCGTCGGGCACGACGACGTCCTCCAGGCCGTCCGACTGGAGTTCCTCGATGGCCTTCAGCCACAGGTTCTGGTGCAGGGTGTCGCGGGCGAGGTTGAACTTCAGCATGTCCTTGACGCCGGGGTCGTCGGTCATGTGGTAGAGCCGGGCGGTCTGCAGCCGGCCGTGCGCCTCGGCCGCGACGTTGGCCCGGAAGTCGGCCAGCAGGTTGCCGCTCGCCACGATGTAGCGGCCGTTCCAGGGATACCCGTTGGCGTCGGCGGGCAGCGGCCCGCCGCCGGCCACGATGGCCTGCTGGGGGTCCATCCCGCCCAGCACCGCGCCGACCACCGGGTCGGCGGTCGCCATCTTCGTGACCGCCGTCGCGGGCGCGCCTTCCAGCAGGCGCGCGACCATCGTGGCGAGCATCTCGACGTGCCCGATCTCCTCGGTCGCGATGTCCATGATCAGGTCCTTGTACTTGCCGGGCATCCGGCAGTTCCAGCCCTGGAACAGGTACTGCATCGTGACCGTCATCTCGCCGAACGCGCCCCCGATCAGTTCCTGGAGCTTGCGCGCGTACACCGGGTCGGGCTTTTCGGGCTTGGCCTCGAACTGGAGGTGCCGGGTGTGCCGGAACATATGACTCCTCGCGTCGGAAATCGCAGGGAGCCGCAGGCCTTACATGGGTTGAGGGCGCGCGACCCCGCTGGTGCGGTGGGTTGTTGGTGCGATGGGCCGGGGGGTCACGCATAAATCCCAACACGGGCCGCAACGGGACAGCAGGAGCGACACCTAACGAAGGACCAATGGTTGGGCAGGTGCCACCTATTGCCTACTCACACCGGCTTTCAGCGGCTTCACGGGCACGCCGGCTTCGGGGGACCGCAGGCGTGCGGCGCCGCCCCCAGGGCACACGGAGGCGGACTCGGCGGCTCAGGGCGCGGACACGCCCCGGCGGGCCGAGGAGGAGGCATCCGCCGGGGCACGGTGGCGCGGGCGCCCCTGTCAGTGGCGCCTGTCACTGGCGCCTGTCAGCAGCGCTCGGGGGCCTGTCAGTGGGCGTAGAGTTCGTCGATCTGCTTGGCGAAGTCGCGCATGACGAGGTTGCGCTTGACCTTCAGCGAGGGGGTCAGGTGGCCGCTCTCCTCGGTGAGGTCGGTGTCGAGGATCACGAACTTCTTGATCTGCTCGGCCTTGGAGACCATCCGGTTGGCGCCGTCCACGGCCTGCTGCACCTCGGCGAGGATCTCCGGGTCGGTCGTCGGGACCTCGCTCTTCCCGTTGGCCTGCTTCCACTGCTCCAGGGCCTCGGGGTCGAGCGTCACCAGCGCCCCGACGAACGGCTTGTCGTCGCCGACCACCATGACCTGGCTGACCAGGCGGTGCGCCCGGATGGCGTCCTCCAGTGGCGCCGGTGCCACGTTCTTGCCGCCCGCCGTGACCAGGATCTCCTTCTTGCGCCCGGTGATGCGCAGGTAGCCGTCGTCGTCGAGGCTGCCGATGTCCCCGGTGTGGAACCAGCCCTCGGGGTCGATGGTCTCCTTGGTGGCGCGCTCGTTGTTCCAGTAGCCGTCGAAGACGTGGCGGCCCTTCACCAGGACCTCGCCGTCGTCGGCGATGCGGATGCTCACCCCGGGGAACGGCTTGCCGACCGTACCGATCTTGTTGGCGCCCGGGATGTTGACCGTCGACGGCGCGCTGGTCTCGGTGAGCCCCCAGCCCTCGAAGACCTCGATGCCCACGCCGCGGAAGAAGTGGCCGAGCCGCTCGCCGAGGGCCGAACCCCCGGAGACCGCCGCCGTCAGCGCGCCGCCCGTCGCCGCCCGCAGCTTGCCGTACACGAGCCGGTCGAAGACCGCGTGCTTCAGCCGCACGCCGAGACCGGCCCCGCCGGAGCTTTCCGCCTTGCTCCACTCCACGGCGGCCCGTACGGCGGCGTGGAAGATCTTGCCCTTGCCCTCGTTCGTGGCCTTCTGCTCGGCGGCGTTGTAGACCTTCTCGAACACCCGGGGCACGCCGAGCAGGAACGTCGGCTTGAACTCACGCAGGTCGGGGGCGACGTTCTTCATGTTCGGGCTGTGCGCGAGCACGGTGCCGGTCTCGATCAGGACGATCTCGATCAGCCGGGCGAAGCTGTGCGCCAGCGGCAGGAACAGCAGGGCCGCCCGTCCCCGCACGTCGAACAGTGCCTCCAGCGGCCCCTGCGAGACGTTGCGGGCGGTGAAGAGCAGGTTGTCGTGGGTGAGGCGGCAGCCCTTGGGCATGCCGGTCGTGCCGGAGGTGTAGATGATCGTGGCGAGGTCGCGGCCGCCCCGGCTCGCCCTGCGCTCGGCCAGCGCGTCGTCGCCCACCTCGGCCCCGAGGCGCTCCAGTTCGGCGAACGCGCCGCCGTCGATCCGCCACAGCGACGGCAGCGCGGGCACGGCCTCGCGTACGGTCTCCTCGTGCGCGGCCGTCTCCACGATCGCGGCCTTGGCCCCGCTGTCGGTCAGGATCCACTTCACCTGGTCGGCGGAGGAGGTCTCGTAGACGGGCACCCCGACCGCGCCGGCCGCCCAGATCGCGTAGTCGGCGACCGTCCACTCGTAGCGGGTGCGCGACATCAGCGCGACGCGGTCGCCGGGCTCGATCCCGGAGGCGATCAGGCCCTTCGCGACGGCCGCGACCTGGTTCCTGAACTGCGCGGCGGTCACCGGCGTCCACGGCGCGTCCGCCGCCGCCCCGTCGTCCTTGCGGCGGATCACGACGGCGTCCGGCTCGTCCACGCCGCGCTGGAAAACCACGTCGGTGCAGTTCGCGGACGGAGGCACGTCCACCAGCACGGGAACGCTGAACTCGCGCACGGTCACTCCTTCGCGCACGGCCCCGCGGCCTCCGCCGGACAGCGCCGGGACCGCGTGCGGACCATCACTCTTTGGGTCTCAGTGGACGCTACCGTCCGAAGTTACGCAGGGGTAGATCCGTCACCCAGGCGTTATCCGGGGCGTCGTCCGGGTGCCGTCCGGTGTGATGCGGAACGACATCCGGATCGAAAACGACGCTATCAGGGTCTCTGGCAGTGTCCCCGGCGCGGCGGGCCGGACACCTTTCCGTGACCCCGGCGGCGCCCGGTAAAGCCGCCGTTATCATCTCGTCATGCGAATCCACGTCGTCAGCGACGTCCACGGCCGGGCCGACGCGCTCGCCCGCGCGGGCGACGGGGCCGACGCGCTCGTCTGCCTCGGAGACCTGCTCCTCTTCGTCGACTACGCCGACCACTCCCAGGGCATCTTCCCCGAACTGTTCGGCGCGGAGAAGGCGACCGAGTACGTGGGGCTGCGCACGGCCGGGCGCTTCGACGAGGCGCGGGCGATGTCGGCGGGGCTGTGGGCGGCCCTCGGCGGCGACCCCCGGGAGCACATCGAGACGGCGGCCCGCCGCCAGTACGAGCGGATCTTCTCGGCCATGCCGACACCGGCCTACCTCACGTACGGCAACGTGGACCTGCCGCGCCTGGGGGCCGACCACCTGCGCCCGGGGCAGCGGGTCCTGGACGGGGAGGTCGTGGAGATCGGCGGGCTGCGGTTCGGGTTCGTCGGCGGCGGCCTGCGCACGCGGTACCGCACGCCGAACGAGATCGACGACGAGGAGTTCGCGCGCAAGGTGGAGGCCGTCGGCGAGGTGGACGTGCTGTGCTGCCACATCCCGCCGGCCATCCCCGAACTGCTCTACGACGTGGTCGCCCGGCGGTTCGAACGGGGGAGCGAGGCCACGCTGGAGGCGATCAGGAGGACGCAGCCGCGGTTCGCGCTGTTCGGTCACGTGCACCAGCCGCTCGCCGGGCGGGCCCGGGTCGGCCGTACGGAGTGCGTCAACGTCGGCCATTTCCGCGGCCGTGGCACGCCTTTCGCCTTGGAATGGTGAAGTACGGTTGGCCACATGGCTGATCGCACTTCGTCGAGCATCACGATCGGCGCCGGCCGGTCGACAATCATGGCCGTCATCGCCGACTTCCCCGCGTACCCGCAGTGGGCGGGTCAGGTGAAGGCGGCGGAGGTGCTGGAGACGGGCGAGGACGGCCGCGCCACCCGGGTCCGCTTCGTCCTCGACGCGGGCGTGATCAGCGACGAGTACGTCCTCGGCTACGACTGGACCGGCGACGCGGGCGTGAGCTGGCGGATCGTGGACGCCGGCCGGATGGTCTCGGGCCTGACCGGCAGCTACCGCCTGACCGAGAACGGCGGCGGCACCGAGGTCACCTACGACCTCGCCGTGGACCTGAAGGTCCCCATGATCGGCATGATCAAGCGCAAGGCCGAGAAGGTCATCGTCGACACCGCGCTGAAGGGGCTCAAGCGGCGCGTCGAGGGCCGATGAGGGTCCTCCTCTTCACGGGGAAGGGCGGGGTCGGCAAGACCACCGTGGCCGCCGCGACCGCCACGCTCGCCGCCGGTCGCGGGCTCAAGACGCTCGTGGTCTCCACCGACACCGCGCACTCGCTCGCCGACGCGCTGGGCGTGCCGCCCTCGGACGCCCCGGTCGAGGCCGCGCCCGGCCTGCACCTGCAGCAGGTGGACACCCAGAGGTCGCTGGAGCGGCACTGGGGCGAGTTACGCGACTACGCCCGCGACGTCCTGGCGGAACTCGGCCTCGACGAGGTCACCTCCGAGGAGATCACGGTCCTGCCAGGCGCCGAGGAGGTCATCGCGCTGCTCGAACTGCGAGAGCAGGCCCGTTCCGGCCGGTGGGACGTGATCGTCGTCGACTGCGCGCCGACCGCCGAGACGCTGCGCCTGCTGGCCCTGCCCGAGGCGCTCGACTGGCACGTCAACCGGCTGCTTCCGGCGGGACGGCGGCTGCTCGGGGCGCTGTCGCCGGTCATCCGGCACGTCGCGAAGGTGAGCGTGCCCCAGGCCGAGGTCATCTCGGCGGGCGAGCGGCTGCACCGGGGCCTGCTGGAGGTGCGGGCGCTGCTCGCCGGCGACGACGCGTCCGTGCGGCTCGTCCTCACCCCCGAGGCCGTGGTCGTCGCGGAGGCCCGCCGCACGCTCACCTCGCTCAGCCTGTACGGCTACCGCGTCGACGCGGTGATCGCCAACCGGGTCTTCCCGGCCGAGGGCGCCGACGAGTGGCGGCGGAGCTGGGTGGAGGCCCAGGCCAGGCAGCTCGCCGGCGTGCACGAGTCGTTCGCGCCGCTGCCCGTCCTGACCGTTCCCTATCTTCCGGGCGAGCCCGTCGGGACCGACGCGCTCGCCCGGGTCGGCGAGGAGCTGTACCGGGACCGCGACCCGTTCGCCCGCCCCGGCGTGGAACCCCCGCTGCGGATCTCCGCCGACGAGCTGTCGCTCAGCCTGCCGCTCGCCGACCGCGACGACCTCGACCTCGCCCGCAAGGGCGACGAGCTCATCGTCACCGCCGGTTCCCACCGGCGCGTCATCGCCCTTCCCGCGGCCCTGGCCAGACGGGAGATCTCCTCGGCCGCGCTCCGGG
Source organism: Microbispora sp. H10885 (assembly GCF_014161415.1). NCBI lineage: Bacteria > Bacillati > Actinomycetota > Actinomycetes > Streptosporangiales > Streptosporangiaceae > Microbispora > Microbispora sp. H10885. The sequence continues at coordinate 53,218 of NZ_JABBWY010000015.1, forward strand.
ACGGCCGGCTCCGGGTACGGTTCGAGACAGGAGGGGCGAGATGACGGATTCGAACGAGAGCACCACCCGCCGTCAGGACCCGGTCGGGTCCGCGGCGGAAGAGGCGATGAAGCTGCTCGACGCCGTGCAGCGGCGGATGGGCCGCGAGTTCGGCAAGGGCCTGGTGAAGGGCGGGGTGAGCGGCATCGGGTCCGCCTTCGCCGGCGCGAGCGGTATCGGGGCCGCCTTCGGCGGCGCGAGCGGCGGCGCGGGCCGGTCCGGCGACGTGTGGAGCGAGGCCGTGTCGGAGGACCACGACGAGTACGTCTGCCGTGCCTGCCCGGTGTGCCGGGTGATCGCGGCGCGCCGGGAGGCCGGCGGGGACGTCACCGGTCATCTGATGGCGGCCGGCGGTGAACTTTTCGCGGCGTTCCGGGAGGCGGTCGACGCCCTGCAGCGGCCCCAGTCGTCACCCCAGTCGCCGCCCCGGTCGCGGCCTGACGGGGAGCGGCGGTCCGGTGAAGCTGCGGTGGAGCACATCGATCTCGCATGACGGGGCTGTAAACGGCACGCGTCTGCGGAATTGCCACAACCCTGCGCGATCGGCTTCAATCAGCGCGGCGTAGCGGATCGGGCGGAAGGACGACAGCATGGCGCTGACCATCGGCGTGGACGTCGGCGGCACCAAAATCGCGTTCGGGGTCGTGGACGAGAACGGCGGCATCCTGGAACGCGGCCTGCGGCACAGCCCCGCGGGCGACCCCGAGAAGATGGCGCTCACGATCGCCGATGTGGTGAACGAGCTCGCGGCGCGGCACGAGGTCGAGGCGGTGGGCATCGGCGCGGCGGGGTTCGTCGACGAGACCCGGTCGGTCATCCGGTTCGCCCCCAACCTGGCCTGGCGGGAGGAGCCGCTGCGCAAGAAGGTCGGCGAGCTGGTCGGCCTGCCGGTCGTCGTGGAGAACGACGCGAACGCCATGGCCTGGGGCGAGTACCGCTTCGGCGCGGGCCGGGGCGAGAGCCACGTCGTGTGCGTGACCGTGGGCACGGGCATCGGCGGGGGCATCGTGCTCGGCGGCGACCTCTACCGCGGCCGGTGGGGGATGGGCGCCGAGCTCGGCCACATGCAGACGGTGCCCGGCGGACGCCCCTGCGGCTGCGGCAACAACGGGTGCTGGGAGCGGTACGCCAGCGGAAGCTCGCTGCTGGCGGAGGCCAAGGCGAACGCCGAGGCCGACCCCGCCGCCGCCACCCACCTGCTGCGGCTCGGCGGCTCGGTCGAGGGCGTCCGGGGCGAGCACGTGACCGAGGCGGCGCGCCTGGGCGACCGCGCGGCGCTGGACGCGTTCGAGTCGCTCGCCGACTGGCTCGCGCAGGGCCTCGCCGACCTGGCCGCGATCCTCGACCCCGGGTGCTTCATCCTCGGCGGCGGTGTCTCCGGAGCCGCGGACCTGTTCGCCGACCGGGTACGCGACGAGTTCGCCGCGCGGCTGACCGGCCGGGGCCACCGTCCGCTCGCCGACATCCGGGTGGCCGAGATGGGACCGTCCGCCGGTCTGGTGGGGGCCGGTGACCTCGCCAGGCTCCGCTGAGGACGTGCCGGAGGCCGGCGACGGCACCGCCCGGGAGGGCGGGAGCGTGTTGCGGGTCGCGACCTACAACGTCCGCGGGCTGAAGGACGACCGGAGGGCGCTGGCCCGGGTGATCAGAGCCCTCCGGCCGGACGTGCTGTGCCTGCAGGAGGTGCCGCGCCTGCCGGCGCGGCGGCACGGGCGGCCCGTGTTCAGCCGCGCCGTCCCGGTCTCCCTGGCCGCCCTCGCCCGCGCCGCCGGGCTGTCCGTGGCGGCCGGAGGCCGGCTGAACGGCACCGCCGTCCTCACCTCCCCGGCCGTACGGCTGCTGCGGGGCGAGGGGCGGCGCCTGCGGTGGTTCACCGGCCTCGAACGGCGCGCGGTCGCCGTGGCGGTCGTGGAGAAGGGCCGGGACAGGTACGCCGTGTGCTCGGTCCACCTCGACCTCCTGGCCGGGGCGCGGCTGAGCCACGCCGCCGAGATCGTGCCGATCCTGGAGGGCGCCGCCCGGGAGTTCGGGGCCGCCCCCGTGCTGGCGGGCGACCTCAACGAGCCTCCCGGCGCCCCGGTCTGGCGCTTCCTCGCGGCCCGGTACGCCGACTGCTTCGCCGCCGCGGCCGGGGGTTCCCGTACGGCCACCGGCGCGGCGCCGGGCGGCGGGACCTTTCCGGCCCGCGACCCCCGGATGCGCATCGACGCGGTCTTCGCGGGGCCGGGCCTGACCGTCCTCTCCTGCGGAGGGGCGGACGTGCCCTCCGGCGATCTGGCCGCCGCGAGCGACCACCGGCCGGTGGTCGCCGAGATCGCGTCCGGGCGTCACGCCGGGCGTCGCGCCGGGCCCGGAATCACGACCTCTGCGACGGAGAGGGCGCCGTTCCCCTTACGATCTGTTCCATGACCCGACGCCGCATCCGGCGTGCGGTGCCGTTGTGTGTGCTGTCCGCCGGTCTGCTGGCCGGACTCCTCCCGTGCGCAACATCGGTCGCGCACGCGCAGACAGGGACCGCCCGCCCCCGGGCGGAGCGAGGCCCGTCGGGAGACGAGGTCGCGCAGGGCCCGGGGCTCCCCACCGGGCGCCTCAGGGCCGACGCCTCGCTGTCCGACGTCGCCGGCCTCTCAGCCGGGGACGTCTGGGCGGTGGGCCAGCAGGAGGCCTGGGACTTCTGGCGCAACCGGGGAGTCATCACCCACTGGGACGGCTCCTCCTGGAGCGAGGTGCCGATCAGGGGCGACGCCACCGGCGCCGGGCACCTGCGGTCGGTCGCCGCCGCGTCCCCCAGGGAGGTCTGGGTGGTGGGCGACGGGCACGACGGCCTGCCGTACCTCGCGAAGGGGTCGGCCGACGGGTTCGACCGGGTCGGCGTGCCGCGCCTGCGCACGGGCGACTGGCTCGGCGGGATCGCCGCGTCCTCCGGCCGGGTGGCCGCCGTCGGCAGCCGCGACGGCCAGGCGTTCCTGCTGAGCAGCGGCGGCGCCGGCAAGGGGGCCGCCTGGAAGACCGGCCAGGGGCCCGGGGGAGCCCTCTACGGCGTGGCCCTGGCGGGCAAGTCGGACGGCTGGGCGGTGGGCGACTCGGGTGACGGCCCCCTGGCCATGCGGCTGACCGGCGGCGGGTGGAAGCGGGCCGACCTGCCGCGAATCAGGGGCGGCTTCCTGCGCGACGTCTACGCGGAGAGCCGCAAGCGGGCGGTCGCGATCGGCGGCGTCTACCGGGACGGGAAGATCTCCCCGCTGGTCCTCGACTGGGACGGCAGGCGCTGGAAGCGGGCGACGCCGCCGGAGCGGCACGCCGAACTGTACGGCGTGACCGGCGACGGCGAGGGCGTGTTCTGGATCGCCGGCTACGACCCCGCCCACGCGGCGGACGGGTTCCTGCTCCGCTACGACGGGTCGCGCTGGACCAGGCTGCGCGGCCAGAAGTCCGGCGCGGACCGCAAGGTGCGGTTGCAGGCGGTCACCCACACCGGTGAGCTGACCATGGCCGTCGGCCACGTGCTGGACGGCAAGGAGCGCTACACCGACCTCGTCGAGCGGTTCGGCCCTCCGCACGCCCTCGCCGCCCAGTGAGGCGCGGCAGGCGTGACGGGAGGCGGGCGCCGGGTCAGACGACCGCGCCGTCGTCCCAGCCGGAGTCGGTGGGCGGACCGTCGCCCATCCGTACGACGAGGACCACGAACCCCGCGATGAAGGCCGACACGGCGGCGAACACGATCCAGCCGTCCCTGGGCCAGTCGAGCAGGGCGGCCAGCAGCAGATAGGCCGGGCCGCCGAACAGCGCCAGCCACGACGCCCGGGTGACCGCGTCCGCCTGGGGGAGCGGCGGCGGGGGCGGCGGGACGTAGTGGTCGTCGTCCTCGCTCACCGCGACGGGGGCCGTCTGGCCGTCCGGCTCGTCCGTGCCCTCGCCGGCGGCGTCGTCACGCTCGCCGCCGGTGTCCCGGGCGCCGTCGTCGGCGCCGTCACGGTCGGTGGCGGTGGAGCCGTTGGCCGCGCCGGGGCGGGGCTCCTCGGTCACGTTCTCGCGATCAGGCCATGGCTGATCGGCCGAGGCGTCCTCGGCTTTTTCGTTGAACGAGGCGACGATCTGGCGCCAGACCTCGTCCTCGTCACTTTGCGGTGTCACGTCGATCCCTGGTCACAGGTCCTTCGTCAAGGGTACCGAGGCGTGGGAGCGGATGAACTCCAGACTCCCCTCGAAGATCGCGGGCGCGTCGTTGTCGAGGGTGGCGACGTGATAGCTGTCCGTCAGCTCCCTGACCTCCAGATTGTCCCCCAGCCTCGCCTGGAGGAACGCCACGCTCGCCGGCTTCACGACGTGGTCGTCCCTGCTGTGGAACACCAGCAGCGGCTGCTTCACCTCGCCGATGTCCCGCTGGACCAGCTTCCACAGCTGGGGCAGCGTGGCCGCGGCACGCACCGGGGTGCGCGCGTAGCCGAGCTCCGTCATGCCCTCCTTCTTGATGTCGCCCGCCACGCCGGGGACCGAGGGCATCACGTACTTCAGCGCCGGGGCGAGCCGCAGCAGCGGCGCGTCGCTGACCACCGAGGGGTTGACCACCACGACCCCGCGTACGGAGTCGCCGTGGACCTCGGCCAGGCGCAGCGCCATGCAGCCGCCGAGGGACAGCCCCGCCACGAACACGTCCGAGCACCGGCCGCGCAGGTCGGCGAACGCCTTGCCCAGCTCGGCGTACCAGTCCTCCCAGCGCGTGCGGCTCATCTCCTGCCAGCTCGTGCCGTGGCCGGGCAGGCGCGGCAGGGAGACGGTCAGCCCGGCCCGGGCCAGGTGCTCGCCCCACGGCCGCAGGGACTGCGGCGAGCCGGTGAACCCGTGGCAGAGGAGGACGCCGATCTCGCCGCCGTCGTGGTGGTACGGCTCCGCACCGGGCAGCACTGGCATGGGAGACCTCCGTCCGACGGCGGCGTGTTCCGCCCGATACTCGCACGTTGGTCAGCGTTAGTGCGAGAGGGCTGGGCGTGCGAAGATGACTTCACATCTGAGCCGAGGGAGTCCGCGTGTTGTACTGGGTGGTGAAGGCCATCCTCTGGCCGCTCCTCCACTTCGTGTTCCGCCCCTGGGCGGAGGGCGTGGAGAACGTCCCGAAGGAGGGCCCGGTCATCCTGGCCGGAAACCACCTGTCGTTCGCCGACCACTTCTTCGGGGCCGGGTTCCTGCCCCGCAAGGTCATCTCGCTCGGCAAGGCGGAGTACTTCACCGGCAGCGGCATCAAGGGCCTCTTCAGCCGGGCCTTCTTCTCGGCCGTCGGCACCGTGCCGATCGACCGCTCGGGCGGCAAGGCGAGCGAGGCGGCGCTGCGCACCGGGCTGCGCATCCTCAACGAGGGCAAGGTCCTCGGCATCTACCCGAGGGCACCCGGTCGCCCGACGGCCGCCTCTACAAGGGCAAGACGGGCGTGGCGCGGCTGGCGCTGGAGTCCCGGTCGCCGGTGATCCCATGGGCGATGGTCAACACGTTCGAGATGATGCCCCCCGGGCGGCCCGTGCCGAGGTTCGGCATCCGTCCCGGCGTGCGGTACGGCAAGCCGCTCGACTTCTCCCGCTACTACGGCATGGAGAACGACCGCCTGGTGCTCCGCGCCGTCACCGACGAGATCATGTACGCGCTGATGGAGCTGTCGGGCCAGGAGTACGTCGACAAGTACGCGGCGGCGGCGAAGACCGAGATGACACGGGCGGCTCGCGAGAATTCCTAATACTTCCGGACTGGACGGGTAACGTGGCGATGTCCACCGCGCGTGATCCAGACGTTCAGATCGGAAGGCGCATGCCCAAGCCAGCACACAGGTGCCGCACGTCGACGTCACCCACCGCGTGGGGGTCCGGCCCGCGGGGGCGCGCGGCATGAGCGTCCGCGAGGAGCAGCAGGCCGCACCGGGATACCTGCCCCACCGTCAGATCCTGATCGTCCTGTGCGGAGTCGCCGCCGGGATGCTGCTGGCCGCGCTCGACCAGAGCATCGTCGGCACCGCGCTGCCGCGCATCGTCAGCGAGCTCGGCGGCCTCGACAAGCTCTCCTGGGTGGTCACCGCCTACCTGCTCACCTCGACCGCGGCGACCCCGCTGTGGGGCAAGATCTCCGACCTGTACGGCCGGCGGGTGATCTTCCAGACCGCGATCGGCATCTTCCTGCTCGGCTCGGTCCTGGCCGGGCTGAGCCAGAACATCGGCCAGCTCATCGCGTTCCGCGCGCTGCAGGGCCTGGGCGGCGGCGGCCTGATGTCGCTGGCGTTCAGCATCATCGGCGACGTGATCCCGCCGCGTGAGCGCGGGCGCTACCAGGGATACTTCGGCGCCGTCTGGGGCACCTCCAGCGTGGCCGGGCCGCTGCTCGGCGGCTTCTTCACCGACGGCCCGGGCTGGCGGTGGATCTTCTGGATCAACCTGCCGATCGGGGTGGTCTCGCTCGTCGTGACATCGGTGGCGCTGAAGATGCCCACCGTGCGCCGCAGCCACCGCGTCGACTACCTCGGCGCGACGCTGATCGTGGCCGCCGTGTCGTGCTTCCTGCTCTACCTCGACTGGACGGGCAACGAACTCGGCTGGACGGCCCCCGGCGCGCTGGCCCTGCTCGCCGCCTTCGTGGCGTTCGCAGCGCTGTTCGTGCTGGTGGAGCTGCGGGCGCCCGAGCCGATCCTGCCGATGCGCCTGTTCCGCAACGCGGTCTTCAGCGTGGGCAACGGCTACAACTTCCTCGCGGGACTCGCGATGTTCGGCGGCATGATCTTCCTGCCGGTCTACCTGCAGGCGGTGCAGGGCATGTCGCCGACCGTGTCGGGACTGGCACTGCTGCCCGCCGTGGTCGGCATCTTCTCCACGTCGATCACCTCCGGCCAGCTGATGAGCCGCACCGGGCGCTACAAGGTCTACCCGATCCTCGGCGCGGCGGTCCTCCTGGTGGCACTGTGGCTGCTGTCCACGATCCGGGCGGACTCGCCGTACTGGCAGGTGGCGATCTACGCCTACCTCTTCGGCGCCGGGCTCGGGTTCACCATGCAGACGGTCGTCACCGCGATCCAGAACGCGGTGGAGCGGGCCGACATGGGCGTGGCGACCAGCTCGGCGACGTTCTTCCGGATGATGGGCGCCGCCATCGGTACGGCGATCATGGGCGCGGTCCTCACCAGCCGGCTCGCCCACCATCTGGCCGCGGAGTTCGGCGGCAGGATGCCTCCGGGACAGGTGAACGCCGAGAACGTGCAGGCGATCCAGCGGCTGCCGCAGCCGGTCAAGGAACACGTGCTGGTCGCGTTCACGAACGCGATCGACGACGTGTTCCTCGCCAGCCTGCCCTTCGTCGCCGCCGCGCTGGTCGTGGCCCTGTTCCTCAAGGAGATCCCGCTGGCGTCCCGGGGCGGCGAGGGCCAGGCCCAGGCCGAGATGGGCTGACAGCGCCCGCTCGGGCCGGCCCGGGCGTGGGCCTCGCGGTCCAGGAGGTCTGCCCCGGGTCAGGACCGGTCAGGTGAGGTGGGAGCGGATCTCGCGGATGTGGGCGGGAGTGGTGCGGCAGCAGCCGCCCACATGACGGGCGCCGAGCGAGACCCATCCGGCGGCCGCCCTGCCGAACTCCACGGGGTCGGCGAGGCCGAGCCAGCGGCGGTTCACGGCGTCCCACCGCTCGCCGGAGTTCGGATAGACGACGGTGGCACCACGCTTGACCAGGTCGGGCACGAACCGTGGCGCGGTGCAGTTCACGCCGACGGCGACCACCTGGGGAAGCCCGTCGAAGATCGCGCGGCACTCCTCGAAGGGCGTCCCGTCGCTGACGTGCTCGCCGTCCCGGCAGGAGAAGGCGACCCAGGCGCGCACGTACGGCGTCTCACGCAGGAGCCGCGCCAGCGCCCGGGCCTCGGCCCCCGAGGGAATCGTCTCGCACGCCAGCAGGTCGGCTCCGGCGCCGGCGAGGATGCCGAAGCGTTCGCGATGCCACTCGACCAGGCCGTCCTCGTCCAGGTCGTAGTCGCCCGTGTACTCGGCGCCGTTGGCGAGGTAGGCGCCGTAGGGCCCCACGCTCGCCGCGACCAGTCCGTGCCCGGCCTCGTCCCTCGCCTGCACGGCCAGCGTCACCGACAGCCGGATGAGGTCGCGGGCCTCCCGCGGCGACATGCCGTGCCGTACGAACCCGGGGACGCTGGCCTGATAGCTCGCCGTGGTGGCGACGTCGGCGCCGGCGCGGAAGTAGTCGAGATGCGCGCGGCGGATGACGCCGGGATCGTCGGCCAGCAGCCGGGCCGACCACAGGTCGTCGCTCAGATCGCAGCCGAGGGACTCCAGATGGGTCGCGAGACCGCCGTCGAGGACCACGGGATGCATACCGGCACCCTACGTGCTTCAGGTCCGTGAGCTGGCCGGAGGGGATGGTTCGCCCGGAGCGGACGCCGGTTCTCTGTCGGAACCGCTCGTGGATCTACTACGTTCGCCAGGTATGGGGCTTAAAGAGCTCGTCAATCGGTTGCTGCGCCGCCGGTCTCGCGTCCCCGCAGGTGGACGCGACGATCGGCCCGACGCGGGAGGGGTGCGGGAGCCTCGGCGTCCCGTGCCCACCCCGCCGTCCGATGTCATCCGCCTACCTGAACCCTCGTAGGGCTTCGCTCACTGCGGCAGCGGACCCTCTGTGGCCGGGCCCGGCGTTTCCGCCGGTGTCCCGGCCACAGCCGTCCGTCCCGAAGACGCTCGCGGCGACGCGCCCCGGGAGGCGGGAAGGGTCAGGACCGCTTCCAGAAGGGGCGCCGGCGCTCCTTCTCCGTCGCGGAGCCGTGTTTGCCCTCGCCGTCACCGGCGCCGTGTTTGCCTTCGCCGTGACCGGCGCCGTGCTCGCCCCGCCCGGAGCCGCCGACCAGGGCGGTCAGCAGATCGACGGCCCGCCGCCAGAGGTCGTCGAGCGAGCTTTCGGCCCACTCGGCCTTGTCGAGGTCGGCTGCCAGCGCGAGAAGGCCGGGGTGACTCCCCACCATCTGGGCGACGACTCGCAGGCGGCTGGCGAGATCCGCCAGGTAGCGCCGGCGCTCCCGCTCCGGCAGCGACTCCGCCTGGCCCAGTCTCGTGAGCTCCTCGGTCAGCAGGGGCCGTACGCCGTCGAGATCCGTCAGCGCCGCGGGCTCGGAGCCACGACGCGACAGGAAGCCTCCGGCGGAGAACCCTCGGGACGGACGCGCCCCGCCGCCCGGTGCGCCCGGGGCCGGAGGCGGAGCCGGAGACAGAGGTGGGGGCGGTGCGGCGGCGAAGGGCGCGCTCGGCGCGACAGCCCCGGAGACCACTCCGATGGGCGCGTCCGCCGCCGTGCCGGGTGCGGCCTCCGCGCTGCTGGTGACGGAGGCCATCCTGGCCATCATCGGCGCTCCGGCCACCATCATGGGCATCGCGGCGGGTATCTCCCACCCGCTCGGCGGTTCGACCGGCTGGAGGACGCGATGCTCCGGAGCGCCTTCACCGGTCACATGGGTGTCGACGGCCACGAACGCGGTGAACCGGCACAGCACACCGAAGCGGAGCGAGATGTCGATGATCTGCTGCTCCAGTGAGCGGTCGCCCACCGCGTATCGGTCTTCCAGGGCGCGCAGATGCGCCCGCGCCCACACGGCCCGCGCCGCGCCGTCCCGGGCGGGACGGCCCTCGACGCGATCCTCCCAGGTACGCCCGTCGGTCGTGCGGCCGTGCACGGTGAGAGCGCCCGCCGCCCCGCCCCGGTAACGCCCGGTCACGACCAGCGGGACCCCCGGGTAGAGCGAACCCGCGTGCGTGACGGTGCCCGGCACCAGGTCGACGCCCTCGGCGCGCACGGAGACGTCGGTCACCAGCGGCGAGCCGATCCGCCGGTGGATGTGCTCCATCGCCTCGTCGAGACGGTCCTCCGACTCGACCAGTTCGCAGCGGCCGGAGCCGAGCAGGGCCAGCCGGCCGAGGAACCCCGCGTTCACCGCCCTGTCGATGCCCACGGTGTGGACGCGGGTGCCGCCCAGCCGGGGGCCGACGCGTTCGAGGATCTCGTCCTCGTTGCCCACCTGGCCGTCGGTGACCAGCACGAGCACCCGATCGCGTGCGGGCTCGCCCGGGAGGTCGTCGTCCCGCTCGCCCAGCAGGCGCAGGGCCTCCTCAAGGGGGGCGAGCATTTCGGTGCCGCCCCGGGCGCCGAGCCGGGCGAGATGTTCGACGGCGCGGTACCGGTTGCGGTCGGTGCCCTCCACCAGGCCACCCGGGAACGCGCGCTCGACCACGGAGTCGAACGAGAGCACGGCGAACCGGTCGTGCCGGGTGAGTGTGTCGACGATGCGGGCTGCGGCGCGGCGAGCCGCCACCATCTTCCATCCGGTCATGCTGCCCGAGCGGTCGAGCAGCAGGACGACGTCCCGGGGCGCGGACCGTGCCGTGTCCTCGGGCGGAGGCAGCAGGGTGAGCACGAAGGTCCCCTCCGGGGTTCCCAAGGCATCGCCCGCCTCCCGTCCGCCCGCCTCCCGTCCGCCCGCCTCCCGTCCGGCCGTCGTCTCGCCTGCCCGCGGCTCGCGGCCCGCGGGTCCGGCGGGGACGCGCTCCGGCACGCCGCCCGGCGCGTCCGGCACACCGCCGGACAGGGTGTCCGGGACGAGGGCGAGGGACGAGGAGGCGTCGAACGCCAGGCGCAGGATGAAGTCGCGGTCGAGCCGTTCGCCGGGCCGCAGGGTGATCGTGTCGCCCTCTCGCTCGACCTCGTGCAGGCTGGAGCGGACCTCCCGCAGGCCGAGCCCGGCGGAGTCGACGGTCGTCGTGAGCGACAGCCGTACCGGGGACGGGAACCCGGGCAGCAGGACCGGCGGTGAGATGCGGGAGGCGTCGGGCACGGCGTCCGTGTCGGGCGCGACGCCGTCACCCGCGGCGGGCCCGGACAGGGGAGCCCCCGGTATGTAGCGGGGAGCCACGACCAGCGGGAAGCGGAACTCGGCCGCGCCGTCCTCGTAGGGGAGCGGCTGGCTCATCGTGAGCCGGACGACCACGCGCTCCCAGGGGACGATGTTGCCGACCCGGATCGTGAAGACGTCGGGCCGGTCCTCCTCGGCGATCGCCGCGCGCCTGCCCTCGGCGAGCGCGCGGTCGTAGTCGGCCCGCGCCTGGCCGCGCTCCTTGAGCACGCCGTCGATCACCCGGTCGTCCGCCTCCATGCGGAAGGCGGTGACCGCCGCTCGCGGCGGCAGCGGAAAGACGTACGTCGCCTCAAGCGACACGTCGAACGGGTTGCGGAAGGTCTGGACGACCTCGACGCCGGCCACCAGCCCGGTGAGACGCGCGGTGACGTCGACGCTCTCCAGAGGGAGGTTGCCCTTCGCGGTTTCGAGCGCGCCGAGCCCGGCGTGCGGCTCGGGCAGGCACTCCTCCGGCCGCAGAGGTGTGATGGGAACGGTCATGAGGTCATCCCCTTGCGTGTCTCGGAATCCGATGAGTCCCAGGGCGTCGTGGTCTCGGTGTCCTCGAAGGGCCCGGCCAGGCCGAGCGCGCCGAGTGCCGCGAGGAGCGGGGCGGCGGCCCGGCGCAGCGCGGCCGCCTCGTCGCCGTCCGGCGTACGGTGGGCCGATTCGAGCAGGACCGTCACCCCGGGCGCGAGACGGACGCCGAACAGGACGTCCCCCCGAAGGTCCCCCGCCGGTCCGCCGGTGGAAGCCGTTGTGACGGTGCGCAGGTCTGGTGTGCCGAAGGAATCGGGTGCGGCGCCGGGGCGCGGCACCGGGACGGGATCGCCGGGTCCGGCCCCCGCAGGGACGGAGCCTGCCGGATCGAAGTGGGTGGAGCCGGCCGGCCGGGCCCAGAACCGCTTCCGGTCCGTCGGCCGCGCCACGTCGGGGATCGTGGCGGCCGAGGGCCGTTCCGGCTCTGTCACTCCCGGCTGGGACGGCTCGGCGAGGGCGCGACCGGGGCCGCCCTGCGGGTGGGGCACCTCGGGAAGGCCGGCGATCCGCTGGAGCATGGCGTCGGTCGCGCCCGCGAGCTCGGCCTGGATGGCGGCGATGGACAACCCCTCCGCCTGGCGGCGCTTGACGGCCACGAGCTGAAGCAGGTGGCGGCGTCCGTAGAGAGCGAGCCTGCCGCGCCGGGCGGCGGGCGGGTCGAGCAGGCCGATCGTCGTGTACCAGCGGATGAGCCGTTCGTTGGGCACCTCCCGGACCCTTCCGTTGACGCGCGGCTCGGATCCGAGCAGGTCCGCCGCCCGCTCTGCCAGCTCACCGATCGTCCAGGTCCCGCTCATGCCTCTACGATGACACTGTAACAATGACACTGTCAACATCTCGCCGATGAAGGTTCCCGTCAGGGGTGAAGGGCCTCGTCCCGGCGTGCGGCGCCAGGGTTCGCGGAGCGTTCGCCTCGATAAGAGATGTCCCTTTCCTCGGCGTTCACGCGTTCCCGATCCACTGGGCGTCCACGTGTGCGACCCGCCGTCCTGGAGAGAAAGACCCGGTCAGATGCGTTCCGGACGGGGTAGGGGGAGCGGGCGGCGCCCGGCGGCACGGCGAGCGGCCTCGGGCGAGAGGGCGGTCCGGGCGGCCGTGTGAGAGGGCGTCCAGGTGAGAAGGCGGCCGTCCCGGGCGGCCCGCAGGCGAAGCGGCACCGTCCGTACGGGGCGGACCGGAGCGACAACAGGCGTGACCAGAGGCATGACCAGGGGCAGGTCAGGAAGGCGGGTCAGCGGTGCGGGGTACTTCCTTGTCGGCGGCCGTGTCGGCGTCGCCGGGATCGGTCTGGCGCACGGCGTCCCCTCGCGGAGCCGACCCGCACGGGCCGGGAGGCGTCGGCCACGGCGAGCGGGACGAGCCGCCGGGGGAGCGGAACCCGCACGGGCACACGGGCCGCCCCCGACAGGCCGAGCCGCGCCGGAAGAGGGCTCTCGCCGGGCGCGCGGACCGGTCTGACCGGAACGAGTCTCCCGAGCGGAGCGACGCGGACGACCTGGTGGCCCGGCACCTGCCGCGTACCCTCCCGCCGGGCTTCACCTGCCGGATCGTGGCCTGGTCGGGGGAGCGTACCGGCGGCGTGGTGTGGCACGCCGCGCCCGGCGGCGGCGGGTGCTTCCCGGACGGTGACGGCTGGATCTACGTCTCCAACTGCGCGCTGCCGCTGCTCGGTGGCGTGACCGCGCTGCGGTTCGCGCCGGACGGGAGCCTGCGCGGCGGATATCGCGTGCTGTCCGGCGCCGACCGCGTCGACTCCGGCGCCGTGACCCCGTGGGACACCTGGCTGTCGGGCGAGCGGACGCCCCAGGGCACGGTCTTCGAATGCGACCCGTACGGCCTGCGCGCTCCGATGCCCCGGCTGGCGATGGGCCTGTTCACCCATGGGGGCATGGTCTGCGATCCCGACCGGGGGTTCGTCTACCTCACCGAGGGGGAGCCGGACGGGTGCCTGTACCGGTTCCGCCCCGGCGACTGGGGCGATCTCACCACCGGCGTCCTCGACGTGATGACCGGAGCTCCCGGCGACGAGGCCGTCCGGTGGGAGCCGGTGCCGTCCCCGGCCGCGTCCCGCGTGCCCGTACGCGACCAGGTGAAGGGTGCCCGGCGGTTCGCGGGCGGCGGCGACTGTCATTACCTCGACGGCGTGTTGCGGTTCGTCAGCGAGGGCGACGGCCGCGTGTGGGCCTACGACGTCAGGTCGGAGCGTCTCGGTGTTCTCCACGACCCCGGCACCCCCGGTATCGCCCCTGGCAGCCCCGGCATCGCCCACGCCCCCGGCACTCCTGCCGACCTCAGCGCCCCCACCCGGTCGAGCGGCCCGGGCTCCGCGACGGCCGAGGAACCGGAGGCACGGCCCGGCGGCAGGGACGACGACGAGGAGATCGTCCTCGTCGCGGGGGACCGGGTGGTGCCGTTCCTCCGGATGCCGGACGGCTGGACGGTCACGGGTCCGTCCATGTCCCCGGCGGGCGACAGGCTCTATCTCTCCTGCCGCCCACCCGCCGCCGCCCCGTCCGGTGTGGTGCCCGTCACCGTTGAGATCACCGGCCCGTTCGAGGACCTCGTACGCGCCTGAGCCACGCGCGGCAGGCCCCGTCCGTCCCGCCGAGCCCGGTGACATCAGGCCGGGCAGGCGACGTCAGCAGGGGCCGTGGGACACCGCACGAGTGGCGTTCCGGCCCGGGCGCCGAACCGCCGTCCGTCGCCGAAGGCCACTTCGAGATCCTTGTCCACGCCCGCGACGGCATGCGGTTGAGCGGCCCGCCGTACCGCTCCGCGCATGGCGATCATGCTAGGGCGGGGGGTCAGAGGTCGCGCGTCCACACCTCTTCGACGATGGGGACGCCCGACTCCTCGCCCGGATAGCGATCGGCCAGGGTGAACCCGGCGGCCTGGTAGATCCGGCGGGCGCCGAGCAGCACGTCCCGGGTCAGGAGCGTGATCCTGCGGTACCCGGCCGCGGTGGCGAAGCGCAGGCACTCCTCGACCAGTCGCCCGCCGATCCCCATGCCCCGCGCGGACGGCTCGACCAGCAGCAGTCGCAGCCGCGCCGTGGTCTCGTCCTCGTGCGCGCAGAAGACGCACCCGACGGGCTCGCCCGCGACCTCGGCGATCCAGCCCGCCTCCCGCCGGGGGTCGTGGTCGTCGAGGTAGGCGGCGAGGATCCTGATGACGTACGCCTCGAACGACGCGCCCCAGCCGTACTCCTCGCTGTAGAGGGCCCCGTGACGCTGCACCACCCAGCCGAGGTCGCCCGGCCGCGGCGGCCGGATCACGTACGGTTCGCGCCGTTGCGCGGGTGGCTCCAGCAGGCGCTTCACCGTGTCCATCGCGGAGACGAGCCGGCGGCGTTCGGGGTCGGCGAGCTTCTCGACCAGGGCGTCGATCTCGGCGGCGGAGCGCCGGTCGATCATCGCGAAGGTCTCCCGGCCCTTCGGGGTGAGCCGTACGACCTGGCGGCGGGCGTCCTCCGGGGACTTCTCGCGGGAGACGAGCCCGTCGGTCTCGAACCTGGACAGGATCCTGCTCAGGTAGCCGGCGTCGAGACCGAGCATGCCCCTGATGTCCGCCGCGTCGGCCGCCTGCTCCCGGGTGCCCAGTTCGAACAGCACCCGCGCCTCCGTCAGCGAGTAGGGGGTGTCGTGCATTCCCGCACCGAGCACCCCGATGACGGAGGTGTAGAAGCGGTTGAACGCACGCACTTGCGGCACTATGTCCATTTTGGTTGCCCACCTCAAGGAAACGTTTGACTGAGTCAAACATAGAGCCGCCGCGTACGGTTGGGAAGACGGGTCTCCCGGCGGCTGCGGTCTCGCCGTGCGAGACTGTTTTGGTCGTGGTCGGCCGGGTGGCGTAGCCTCTCTTGTTGGTCTAGACCATTGTCGCGAGGCTTGGGCAGAATGCGGTGCGGTGAGCACCGGGGTCTGCGTTGGGCCCGGCCGCGCCATTCCGCGTATCCAAGATGGAGGAATACCCGTCATGCGTATTGGAGTCCTGACCGGAGGCGGCGACTGCCCCGGTCTGAACGCGGTGATCCGCGCCGTCGTCCGCAAGGGGATCGGCGTGTACGGGCACGAGTTCGTCGGATTCCGCGACGGCTGGCGTGGGCCCCTGGAGGGCGACACCATGCCGCTCGACATCCAGGCCGTCCGCGGGATCCTGCCGCGCGGCGGCACGATCCTCGGGTCCTCCCGCACCAACCCGATCAAGATCGAGGGCGGTGTCGAGCGGATCAAGGAGAACCTGGCCGCGCAGGGCGTCGACGCGCTCATCGCGATCGGCGGCGAGGACACCCTCGGCGTCGCCAAGCAGCTGTTCGACCGCGACGTCAAGGTCGTCGGCGTGCCCAAGACGATCGACAACGACCTCAACGCGACCGACTACACCTTCGGCTTCGACACCGCGGTGAACATCGCGATGGAGGCCATCGACCGGCTCCACACCACCGCCGAGTCCCACCACCGCGCGCTGATCTGCGAGGTCATGGGCCGCCACGCGGGCTGGATCGCGCTGCACGCGGGCATGGCCGCCGGCGCCAACGTGATCCTCATCCCGGAGAAGCCGTTCGACATCGACAAGGTCTGCTCCTACGTCGAGTCGCGGTTCAAGACCCGCTACTCGCCGATCATCGTCGTCGCCGAGGGTGCCCACCCGATGGAGGGCCAGATGGCGCTCCAGGCCGGTGAGCTCGACGCGTTCGGCCACGTGCGTCTCGGCGGCATCGGCGAACTCCTGGCCAAGGAGATCGAGAAGCGCACCGGCAAGGAGGCCCGCACCACGGTCCTCGGCCACATCCAGCGCGGCGGCACTCCGACCGCCTACGACCGGGTGCTCGCGACCCGCTTCGGCCTCGGCGCGATCGACGCCGTGCACGACGGCGACTTCGGCAAGATGGTCGCGCTGCGCGGCACCGACATCGTCCGCGCCGGCCTCGACGAGGCGACCTCCGAGCTCAAGACCGTCCCCGCCTCCCGCTACTCGGAGGCCGAGGTCTTCTTCGGCTGATCCGCCGGCCACACCGATTGGCCGGGCCACGCTGACCCGCCGATCCGTGATGACGGCCCGCTCGCTGCGGGCGGGCCGTCCACCGTCCGTCCGTACGGCTCCCGCGTCGCCTCGCGGGAGCCGTACGTGTGTGAGAGGCCGGAACCCGCCGGATCGCCACCCGGAATCGCCCAGTATGTGAGCGGAGGGATCGGCCCTTCCGGCTCAGTCACGAGGGGGCGCCGCGCGATGGGCATCGAGGGACCGTTCTGGCGGGCGATCGCGGTCTACCGCGTCGCGTCGCTCGCGTACGCGGCGCTGTTCGTGCTCGGAGCGGGCGGATACGCCCGTCCGGTCGTGTCCTGGACGGTCATCGGCGTGATGGCCGCCTGGACGGCCGTCACGCTCGTCCGGTATCCCGCCACCCGGCGTGTGCCGCTGCTGGCCGCCGACCTCCTCGTCACGGTCGCCTGCCTGCTGGCCACGCCGTACGCGCAGGGCCCCGCCGCCGCGGCGGCCGGCGTGATGCCGCTGACGGCGACGTGGGTGGCCGGGCCGGTCCTCGCGTACGGCGTGGCCGGAGGACGCCGCGCGGGCGCCGCAGCCGCCGCGGTCATGTCGGCGGCCGACCTGTGGCTGCGCGGCGGGAGCGGGGTCGAACTCGCCTCGCTGCAGGTGAACGGCGCGGTGCTCATGTTCCTGGCCGGAGTGGTAGTCGGGCACGTCGCCCGGCTCGCGCGGGAGGCGGAGGAGCGCATGCGGCGCGCCGTGCTGATGGAGGCCGCGGGCCGGGAGCGGGAGCGCCTGGCGCGCGGCATCCACGACTCGGTGCTCCAGGTGCTCGCCCTCGTGCAGCGCAGGGGCGCGGAGATCGGCGGCGAGGCGGCCGAGCTCGGCAGGCTCGCGGGCGAGCAGGAGGCGGCGCTGCGGGCGCTGGTGCAGGCCCCGCCCATCACCCGGGCGCCGGATCTCGCCCCCACCGGCCTGCGCGACCGCCTGCGACCGGCGTTCGCGGCGCGCGGCACCCGCGCCGGGCGGGGCCCGGGCTCCGCCGCGCGCCTCCGTCGCCCCGCCCGCCCCGGCGCGGAGTCTGCGCCCGAGCCCGATCCCGGGGCAGAGCCGTACGCCGACCTGCGTGACCTCCTGCGGCCGTTCGGCACGGCACGGGTGACCGTGTCGGCGCCCGCGACGCCGCTGCCGCTGCCCGCCGCGACGGCACGGGAGGTGGCGGCGGCCGTCGGCGCGGCCCTCGACAACGTCGTACGGCACTGCCCGGAGGGCACCCGGGCGTGGATACTCGCGGAGGAGGACGACGACGCGGTGGTCGTCACCGTCCGCGACGAGGGACCGGGCATCCCCGGCGGACGGCTGGAGCAGGCGGCCCGCGAGGGACGCATGGGCGTCGCCCGATCGATCCGGGGACGCGTGGCCGACCTCGGCGGCACGGCGGCCATCACCTCCTCGCCGTCGGGGACGGAGATCGAGCTGTCGGTTCCGGCGTGGGAGCGGGCGTGACCTCGGCCCTGCGGCGGAGGGAGCGTGCGGGCGGGACGGGCCCTGGGCGTGGTGAGGGCGGAGCGCGCGGCTCGACGTGAACGGCGCCGGACGCGGGCAGGGTGCAGCTCGCGGGCGGTGTGAAGGTGGTGAACAGGCCCTGGACGTGGTGAGGGCGGAGGAGGGCGTGAACGTGGCCGGAGGCGAGGGGGCCGAGCGGTCCCCGGTGCGGGTCATGGTGGTGGACGATCACCCGATGTGGCGGGAGGCGGTCGCCCGCGACCTGACCGAGGCCGGATACGAGGTGGTCGCGGCGACGGGCGAGGGCCGGCAGGCGCTTCGGGTGGCGGCGGCGGTCCGGCCGGAGGTGGTGGTGCTCGACCTGCGCCTGCCCGACCTGCCGGGGGTGGAGGTGGCCCGCGGGCTGGGCGCGTCCGCGCTCCCTCCGCGCGTGCTCGTCCTGTCGGCCAGCGCGGAGGAGGCCGACGTGCTGGAGGCGGTCAAGGCGGGCGCCTCCGGATATCTCGTGAAGTCGGCCGGGCGGGAGGAGTTCCTCGACGCGGTCCGGCGGACCGCCGAGGGCGACGCGGTGTTCACGCCCGGCCTGGCCGGGCTCGTCCTGGGCGAGTACCGCAGGCTCGCCCACCGGCGGCCCGGCGTCCAGGAGGAGGAGCAGCGGGACGGTCCCCGGCTGACCGAGCGGGAGACCGAGGTGCTGCGCATGGTCGCCAAGGGCCTGTCGTACCGGCAGATCGCCGAGCGTCTGGTGCTGTCGCACCGCACGGTGCAGAACCACGTGCAGAACACGCTGAGCAAGCTCCAGTTGCACAACCGGGTCGAGCTGGTCCGCTACGCCATCGAGAAGGGCCTGGCCGACCTCGATTGAGGGAGTGCGCCGCTCGGCGGCGGCGTTACAGTGGGAAGCCCGCACGTGGGCGACGCGTTGTCCTCTTCAGCGAACCAGCGAACCCTTTCCCGGCCGCGCCTCACCCCGGCGCCGTGGCCGTCCCTGTCCGTCCGGAGGTTTCCACCCATGACCATGACCGCCCTGGGAGAGCCCTGTGTGCTGCTCAAGTTAGGCGAGGTGGTCCTGAAAGGCCGGAACCGCGAGATCTTCGAGATGCGCCTGCGGGCCAACATCAAGCACGCGCTCAAGGACCACCGCGTCGACATCCGCCAGCGGCACGGCGTGATCGCCCTGTTCCTGCCCGCCGGCACCGACGTCGAGGTGGCCGAGACGGTGGCGGCCCGCGTGTCCGACGTGCCCGGCATCGTGCTGGTCCACCTCGCGTGGCGGATCCCGAAGGACCCGGACACGATCACCAAGGCCGCCATCGAGCTGATCAGGGACAGCGACGAGGTGGCGCGCTCGGCCCGCTTCGCGGTGCGCTCGCGCCGCCGCGACAAGCGGTTCCCGTTGCGCTCCAACGAGCTCGACCACCTGGTCGGCGGGGCGATCAACGACACCTTCGGCCTGCCGGTGGACCTGAGCCGCCCGGAGCTCACCGTGCACATCGAGGTGGACAAGGACGAGGCGTTCCTGTTCACCGACGGCCGGCCGGGCCAGGGCGGCCTGCCGGTCGGCTCCAGCGGGCGGGGGCTCGTGCTGCTGTCCGGCGGCATCGACTCGCCCGTCGCGGCCTACCGGATGATGCGGCGCGGTCTGCGGGTCGACTTCCTGCACTTCTCCGGCATCCCGTTCACCACCTCCGAGTCGATCTACAAGGCGTACGCGCTGGTGCGCAACCTGGACAGGTTCCAGGGCAAGTCGCGGCTGTGGGTGGTGCCGTTCGGCAAGGCGCAGCAGTCGATCAGGAACTCCGGGCAGGACCGGCTCGCGGTGATCGCCCAGCGGCGGCTGATGCTCAAGACGGCCGAGGAGGTCGCCCACCGCATCCACGCCGAGGCGCTGGTCACCGGCGACAGCCTCGGGCAGGTCTCCTCGCAGACCCTCACCAACATCACCGCGCAGGACCACGCCGTGGACATGCCGATCATGCGTCCGCTGATCGGCCTGGACAAGACAGAGATCATGGCCGAGGCGCGCAGGATCGGCACGCTGCAGATCTCCGAGCTGCCCGACGAGGACTGCTGCACGCTCCTCGCGTCCCGGCAGGCCGAGACCCGCGCGAAGATCGAGGACCTCAAGCTGATCGAGCGGCGGCTGGACGCCGAGGACCTCGCCGCCCAGCTCGCCGACTCCATCCAGCCGTACAAGCTGGAGGTCTGAGCCCGGGTACGGCCCGCGGTCGCGGGCCGTACCGGACCCGGCGTGGTCAGGCGAGAGCGGAAGCGACGGCCGCGGCTCCTCCGGCGGTGGCTCCCTCTGCGGTGGTCCCCACGGTGGCGGTGCGGCCGACCAGCGGGGGGAAGTCGCGCATGATCGCGGCGAGCCGGTCCAGGTCGCCGTCGACGAGGGCCTGCGGGCCGTCGCAGAGCGCCTGCTCCGGATGCGGGTGCACGTCAATGATCACGCCGTCGGCGCCCACCGCGACGGCCGCGCGGGTCAGCGGCAGGACGAGGTCGCGCCGGCCGCCGGAGTGCGACGGGTCGACGATCACCGGCAGGTGCGACAGCCGCTGGACGACCGGGACCGCCGAGATGTCCAGGGTGTTGCGGGTGGCGGGCTCGTAGGTCCGGATGCCGCGCTCGCACAGCACGATGTCGAGGTTGCCGCGCTGGGCGACGTACTCGGCCGCCATCAGCCACTCCTCGATGGTCGCGGTCATGCCGCGCTTGAGCATGACCGGCTTCCCGGCGGCGCCCACGGCCTGCAGCAGCGCGAAGTTCTGCGCGTTGCGGGTGCCGACCTGGAGCATGTCGGCGTACGACGCCACGAGCGCCACGTCGTGGGCGTCCACGACCTCGGTGACGATCGGCAGCCCGGTCTGCTCGCGTACGTCGGCGAGGATGCGCAGGCCCTTCTCGCCCAGCCCCTGGAAGGCGTACGGCGAGGTGCGCGGCTTGAAGGCCCCGCCGCGCAGCAGCGTCGCGCCCGCCGCCTTGGCCATCAGCGCGGCCTCCAGCGTCTGCTGCGGGGTCTCCACCGCGCACGGGCCCGCGATCAGCGTCACGGTGTCGGGCCCGATGGGGACGCCGCGCACGGTCACCGTGGAGCGATCGGGATGGTTCTCGCGGCTCACCAGCTTGTACGGCGTGGAGACCCGCACCACGTCCGCGACGCCCGGCATGGCGCGCAGGTTGAGCGTGGCGAACTGCTCGACGTCGCCGATGAGGCCGATGATCGTGCGGTTCACGCCGCGGCTCGCGAACGCCTCCCCTCCGGCCGCGGCGACGAGGTCGGTGATCGCCTCGACGTCGTCCTGGGTGGCCTCGGGGGTCATGACGATGACCATGGTGTCTCCTCGTGCTCTCGATGGTGCGGACGGACGGTGTGGCCGGGTGTCTCCGGTCCGGAAAACGACGAAGGCCCCGGGTCCGTGGGACCCGGGGCCTTCGTTCTCCTTGGCTGTCAGCGCAGCGCTTGGAGGCGATCGGTCCTCACGGGTCCGTCGCCATACCAAAACGACCAAGCGGTACGCATGTGACGCAATATAGCGCACATCTCGACGCTCGCGTCGACCTCTCGCGTCCGTGGCGTGTTCCGTACGGCTCCGCGCGGGCGTGCCCGGAGCGCGGCCGGAGCGCGACCGGAGCCGGGCCGCACGCCCGGGATCCGGTGCGGGCCGTCTTTCCGGCGGGTGGCAGGATGGCCTGCGTGCCGGAGATACCTGACGAGGAGACGCGACTGCCCCCGGGCCAGTACGTCCCGCGCGGACGGCCCGTCGTCCACTACGGCAGGGTGCCGGCGTTCCGCCCCGAGACGTGGCGTTTCCAGGTGTTCGGCGAGACGGCTACCGGCCGGATCCACGAGTTCTCGTGGGAGGAGTTCTCCTCGCTGCCGACGACGACCATGGTGTCCGACTTCCACTGCGTCACCAAGTTCTCGATCATGGGGAACGAGTGGAGCGGCTTTCCCGCCTCGGCCCTGCTCGCCCGCGTCCCGCCGGGGCCGGGCGTACGGCACGTGATGGTCTGGGCGGAGTACGGCTACAGCGCGAACCTGCGCCTCAGCGACTTCGACCGCCCGACGACGCTGCTCGCCACGCACCTCGACGAGAAGCCGCTCTCCGCCGAGCGCGGCTTCCCCGTCCGGCTCGTCGTGCCGCACCTGTACGCGTGGAAGAGCGTGAAGTGGGTGCGCGCCATCGAGTACCTGACCGAGGACCGGCGTGGTTTCTGGGAGGAGCGCGGCTACCACAACGTGGCCGACCCCTGGAAGGAGCAGCGCTACTCATACCAGGAGGAGCCGGGCGAGGGCCCACCGTGAGGCCGCCGAAGGGCTACGGTGTCCGGCGTGTCGACAGCCGTGTGGGTCACGCTGTGCGCGCTCTGCGGAGTCTGCGGCGGCGTGCTCGGCCGCGCCCTGCCCCACAGGGAGCCGCCGCCCGGGGAACGTCCGGGGAGGTCGTGTGCCGGGCTGCCGCCGTACGGGACGGCGGGCGCGGCGGGGCGTGACGCGCCGGATGACGCGTGGCGCGACGCGCCTGGTCGCGTACGGGGCGAAGGGCCGGGTGAGGCGGCGTTCCGCGCCCTGCGCGCCGCCGGTCTGGCCGCGCGTTCGCTGCGCGCCGCCGGGCTCACCCGGGCCTCCGCCCGCGGCGCCGTACGGCACCTGCGGACGCTGCTGGGCACCGCCGGGCTGGTCGTCGCGACGCCCGACCGGGTGCTGGCCAGGGGCGGCGCGGACGTGCCGGGGGACGAGGCCGTCCTCGCCGAGGTGCGGGCGGCGGCGGCCGGGGGCAGGCCACGCGTCGTCCCGGCGTCCCGGGGAGGCGGCCGGCGCGGGGTGGTCGTCCCCCTGGCCGTGGAGGGCCGGGTGGTCGGGGCCCTGGCGGCGTACGACGCGCGGGTGGGCACGGCGCTCGTGCGCACCGCGACCGAGGTGGGCCGCTGGCTGTCGGGCCAGCTCGAACTCGCCGAACTCGACGCCTCGCGCAGGCGGACGCTGGAGGCCGAGGCACGGGCCCTGCGGGCCCAGATATCCCCTCATTTCATCTACAACTCGCTGACCACGATCGCCTCGTTCGTCCGGACCGATCCGGAGCGCGCCCGCGAACTGCTGCTCGACTTCGCCGACTTCATCCGGTACGCGCTGCGCCGGGCCGCCGACTTCACCACCCTCGCCGACGAGCTGACCTGCGTGGACCGCTACCTGCTGCTGGAGCAGGCGAGGTTCGGCGACCGGCTGCGGTTCACCGTCCAGGTCGCCCCCGAGGTGCTGCGGGTGGACGTGCCGTTCCTGTGCCTGCAGCCCCTGGTCGAGAACGCGATCAAGCACGGC
Source organism: Microbispora sp. H10885 (assembly GCF_014161415.1). Classification (NCBI taxonomy): domain Bacteria; kingdom Bacillati; phylum Actinomycetota; class Actinomycetes; order Streptosporangiales; family Streptosporangiaceae; genus Microbispora; species Microbispora sp. H10885. Next base: position 76,521 of record NZ_JABBWY010000015.1, read on the forward strand.
ATGCCGGGGGAGGTGCGGGTCGTGATCAGGGACGCCGGGTCGGAGGCGCACATCTGGGTCGAGGACGACGGCGTCGGGATGAATCCCGAGCAGCTGCACGCCGCGCTGCGGGAGCAGCGGACCGGCATCGGGCTGAGCAACGTCGACGTGCGCATGCGGCACATCTACGGCCCCGGTCACGGACTGGTCGTCGAGACCGCGCCGGGCAAGGGGACCCGCATCGGGCTGAGGATCCCCAAGACCCGTCCCCGTACGAGCCCGGCCCGTCCCTGACCGGCCGCCGCCGTCGTCACGCGGCCGCGCTGCCCGAGGCCGCCTCCCGGCCGGGGGAGACGCCGGTGAGGAGCGGCAGCCGCAGGACGAACCGCGCGCCGCGCGGGGACTCCTCGATGCGGAGGCTGCCCGCGTGGGCGACCGCGATCTGCCGGCACAGGGCCAGGCCGAGCCCGCTGCCACCGGGGTCGAGGCGCCGCCCCGCGTCGAGGCGGACGAAGGGCTCGAACACCCGCTCCCGGTCCTCCTCGGCGACGCCGTCGCCGTCGTCCAGCACCGTGACCAGCGCCTGGGCGCCGACGGACTCCGCGGTCACGTCCACCTTGGAGGTCGCGTGCCGCTGCGCGTTCACCAGCAGATTCGTGACGATGCTGGCCAGCTGGACACGGTTGCCGAGGACCCACAGCCCGGGCTCCGTCCTGGCGTGCACCGGAACCTCTCCGCCGCGCGCCGCCACCTCGGCGCGTACGAGAGCTCCGAGGTCGACCGGCTCGGACACGCAGGGGGTGTTGCGGAGCCGGGCGAAGGCCAGCAGTTCGTCGATGATCTGCTGCAGGCGGTCGGTGACCGGCAGGGCCCCGGCGATCGCCTCGCGCGCGTCGACCTCCGGGTAGAGCAGCGCCTCCTCCAGGCCGGCGCGGAGCCCGGCGAGCGGGGACTTCAGCTCGTGCGAGACCACGGCGGCGAAGTGCCGCTGCTGCGTGACCGCTGATTCGAGCCGGTCGAGCGTCTGGTTCGCCGTGCGGGCGAGCCGGGCGATCTCGTCCCGGCCGGGCGGCTGCGGCACCCGCAGGGACAGGTCGTGGGCGGTGATCTCCGACATCCGCTGCCCGATCGCCGTGATCGGCCGCAGGATGCGGCCCGCCGCCCGCCAGGTCGTCCACGTCCACAGCGCGGCCAGCACCGCCCCGCTGGCGCCGACGAGGAGCTCCAGCCGGTGCCCGCGCAGGGCGGGCGGCTGGTCCGTGCCGGCGTACACGTAGTGCGGCTCGCCCTGCCAGATCTCCGCCGCCTGCAGCGACGGGACCCGCGCGGCGGTGAGCACGACGCACCGGTCGCCGGAGCACTCGGTCACATCCTGGAAGCGGTCGTCGCTGGTGGGCCGGGCCGTGCTCATCGGCTGCTCGCCGGCCACGGGATTGGCCAGCACCACCCGGCCCTGGGAGTCGATGAGCTGGACGAGGGGGACGCGCGCCGTCGGAGCCGGTGGCGGTATGCGGTCGCGCCGCATCGAGCCGATCCATTCGCTCGCGACGCGGCGCGTCTCATTGAAGATCTCGGTCTCGACCCGGTGACGGATCAGCAGGCAGAGACCGGCCGCGATCATGCCGGCGAGGAGGACGGACAGCCCGGCCACCGTCAGCGTCACCCGTGCCCGGATGGAGCCGGAACGGGGAAGAGGCAGGGACCTCCGCCTGATGCGCATCGACCTCCCTCGCTCCGCCTGATTTCCTCGCCATCGTAGGCAACCGCATGGGGCGTAAAGGCTGATAACGGGGCAAATGGGAATAGATGCTCCCAAAAGCTTCCCTTGGCTTGACCTGGTGTTCGTCGAGGCGGCGACCGGCCGGCGCGGGCGAGGTGCGGACGGCACGCCCGGCCCGGTCCCGCCGGCGGGTGAACCGCTGCCGGAACCGGTGGAGTTGCGCACGGACACCGGCGACGCCCCAGCGTGACGGGCCCGTCACCTACCGTCCGGTCACCCCTTGCGCGGAGAGGCGGGCACACGGCACGGTGGACGCCATGCTGCGTGTGCTCGCGGTGGACGACGAGGTCCCCGCCCTGTCCGAGCTCGCCTTCCTGTTGCGCCAGGACACCCGGGTGGAGCACGTGAGCACGGCCACCGACAGCGGGGCCGCGCTCCGCGACATGGTCCAGATGATCGCCGACGGCGAGCGTCTCGACGGGGTGTTCCTGGACGTGCGCATGCCGGGGCTCGACGGCCTCGACCTGGCCCGCCTCATCGGCGGGTTCCCCACGCCGCCGAAGCTGGTCTTCGTCAGCGCCCATGACTGCGCCGTGCAGGCGTTCGAGCTGGAGGCGGTCGACTACCTGCTCAAGCCCGTGCGCCCCGAACGCCTGGCGGAGGCCGTACGCCGGCTGCTGACCGCCGTGGCGCCCCCCGGCGCGGACGAGGACCTGGAGACGATCCCGGTCGAGCTGGCAGGCCGCACGAAGTTCGTCGCCCGGCAGGACGTGTGCTACGCCGAGGCGCACGGCGACTACGTCCGCCTGCACACCGCCGGGGCCGTCTACCTCGTACGGATGTCCCTCGCGGCGCTGGAGCGGCGCTGGGCGGGGTCGGGGTTCGTCAGGGTCCACCGCAGCACGCTCGTCAACGTCAGGCACGTCAGCGAGTTGCGCTTCGACGCCGGGCGGGTGGTCCTTCAGGTGGGCGGGGAGACGCTGCCGGTGAGCCGGAGGCTGACCCGGCAGGTGCGGGAGCAGCTCGTCCGGCAGTTCCGCCCCTGATCTGCCCGCCCCTGATCTGCCCGGCCTTGATCTGCCCGGCCTTGATCTGCCCTGCCCTGCCCGGCCCGGATCGGTCCCTGACCCGCGCTCGCCCCCGGCGCCCCGGGAGCGGGCCAGGGAACGGCTCGTCCCACGGCATGCGGGACCGTCCGAGGGCCGGGCCGCTGCGACGGGTCCGGGGCGACCGTTTGTCGCTCACGGGGCTCCGCTCGTCGTGTGAGGACGGGCCGCATGGCGCTGGCTAGGGACCGCTCGTCCGAAGGGCCATCCGGTGGCCCGACTACACCTCGTAGTCTTTCGCTCGTCGCAAGACACGCGGGGTAATCACAAAGTGAGTCGATTCTCACCAGGTGGTTATCAAGCGGGGCCCTACTCGGGGGGGAAGGGCCCCGCCCGCGCGTTACCGGGGGACGCGGCGATCCGGCCATACGGGGGCGCCGGATCGCCGCGAACGCCTCCGACCGGCCACGACGCGCGACGCCGGCAGCCGCGATCCTCGCGAGTCGGCCGCTCCTCAGGCGCTTCGGAGCTTCTTCAGCAGGTCGATGTCCTCGCGGTGCTTGTCCGCCTTGCCGGGCGTCTCGATGCAGAGCGGGACACCGGCGGCCGCCGGATGCCGCATGAGATCGCCGAAGGCCTGCGCGCCGATGTGCCCGGCCCCGATGTTCTCGTGCCGGTCCCTCTTGGACCCGCACGGGTCCTTGGAGTCGTTGGCGTGGATGAGCCTGAGCCGCCCCGGGGCGACCTCGTGCAGCGCGTCCATCATCTCCTTCACCCCGCCCGGCGCGGAAAGGTCGTGCCCCGCCGCGAAGGCGTGGCAGGTGTCCAGGCACACGCCCGCCTTCGGATGGTGGTCGAGCGCCTCCAGATAGGGCCCGAGGTCCTGGACCGTGGCGCACAGCATCCGGCCCTGCCCCGCCATCGGTTCGAGCAGCAGGTCGGGGCCGTCGTCGGGCAGTTCGTCCAGCACCGGCAGCAGGTGCTCGTGGATCTGGCGCATCGCGGTCTCGCGCGACTGGCTGACGGCGGAGCCGGTGTGCACGACCACCCCCCGCGCGCCGGTCTCGGCGCCCCGGCGCAGCGTGTGGCGGATCACCGCGAGCGAGTTCTCCAGGGTCGCCGGCGTCGGCGACCCGCAGTTCACGAGATAGGCGGCGTGCAGGAAGACCGGCACGCCCGACTCGCGCAGCCTGGCGTCCTCGGCGGGGTCGCCCGCGCTGAGCGCCCAGCCGCGCGGATTGGTGACGAAGACCTGGATCATCTCCGCGCCGATCTCGGACGCGTACTTCAGCCCGCCCTTGGCCAGGCCGCCCGCGACGAAGACGTGACCGCCGATGAGATTGCTGGGAGTCATGATGACCTCCAGGTTAGTCGCGCACCTCGTGGCCTCTCACGTGCCACCCCTTTGTCACAACGTACAAAGCGGCCCCCCGAGCAGGGCACGCGGTTCGGACCTCACGCCGCTGGACCCCGCCGCGGGCCCGGCGGTTGACTGACGGGCATGCGCGAACTCAGCCGGGAGGACCTGCGGTCCTGCTGCGCCTCCGCCAGATGGGTGGAGGAGGTGGCCGCGCGCGGGCCGTACCGGGATCTCGACGGGCTGCGCCGCGCGAGCGGGCCGGCGCTCGCCGCGCTGGCCTGGGACGACGTGCTGGAGGCGCTGGCGGCGCACCCCCGCATCGGCGAGCGGCCCGGCGGCGCCGGACGCGAGGCCGCGTGGTCGCGGTCCGAGCAGTCCGGAGCCGCGGACGCCGGCCGGGGCGTCCTCGACGCGCTCCGCGAGGGCAACGCCGCCTACGAGAGCCGGTTCGGCCACGTCTACCTGGTCTGCGCGACCGGCCGGGACGCCGACGAGCTGCTGGCGCTGCTGCGCGGGCGGCTCGGCAACGACGAGGAGACCGAGCGCGGGGTCGTCAGGGACGAGCTGTCGAAGATCGTCGCATCGCGGCTGGCCAAGCTCTGGGAGGGCCGGTGAGCCTCTCGACGCACGTGCTCGACACCGCCGCCGGGACGCCCGCCAAGGACGTGCCCGTACGGCTGTCGCGGCGCGCCGCGCACGGCTTCGTGCCGGTCGCGGAGGGCCGCACCGACGCCGACGGCCGCATCCGGGAATGGAGCCCGCTGGGCCGGGAGTGGGACCCGGCGCTCGACCCGCGTCCCGGGACCTACCGGCTCGTCTTCGACACGGCCGCCTATCTGGGGGACGACGCGTTCTTCCCGGAGGTGAGCGTGGTGTTCGCCGTCCGGGAGCCCGGCGGGCACTACCACGTGCCGCTGCTGCTGAGCCCCTTCGCCTACTCGACCTACCGGGGGAGCTAGCCGTGGCCGTTCTGGGACCCAACAGGTATGGCAAGGCCGAGACGAGGGTCGTACGGGTGACCCGGCACGGCGACGCCCACCGGATCAAGGACCTCACGGTGAGCACGGCGTTGTCGGGCGACCTGGCCGAGGTGCACCTGAGCGGGGACAACTCCGCCGTCCTGCCCACCGACTCGCAGAAGAACACCGTCTTCGCGTTCGCCAAGAGGCACGGCGTCGGGGCGATCGAGGACTTCGCGCTGCTGCTGGCGCGTCACTTCGTGGACTCCCAGCCCGCGATCCACCACGCCAGGGTCGCGGTCGAGGAGCACGTCTGGGAGCGCAACGGCGCGTTCGGGCACTCCTTCGTCCGCTCCGGGCGGGAGGTGCGCACCTGCGTGGCGCATCACGACGGGACCGGGTCGTGGGTGGTCTCCGGGCTGCGCGACCTCGTCGTGCTCAACACGACCGACTCCGAGTTCCGGGGGTTCGCGAAGGACGAGTACACGACGCTGCCGGAGACCGGCGACCGTGTCCTGGCCACCGCCGTCGACGTGTCGTGGCGGCACGCGGACGTCTCGCGGGACGGCTCCCCGGACGTCTCGCCGGACTGGGACAAGTCCTACGAGAAGGCCCGGGCGGCCCTGCTCACGGCCTTCGCCGACACCTACAGCCTGTCGCTGCAGCAGACGTTGTACGCCATGGGCACGCGCGTGCTGGCCGAGTGCCCGGGGATCTGCGAGGTGCGGCTGTCGCTGCCGAACAGGCACCACTTCCTGGTCGACCTCGCGCCCTTCGGGCTGCCCAACGACGGGGAGGTCTTCTTCGCCGCCGACCGGCCGTACGGGCTGATCGAGGGGACCGTGCTGCGCGAGGACGCGCCCGACGCCGGCCCGGCCTGGGAGTAGCCGATGGACTTCCTGCGCCCGCGCACCTGGGCCGAGGCCCTGGACCTGAAGGCCGGACGGCCCGAGGCCACCCCGATCCAGGGCGGCACCGACGTCATGGTGGAGATCAACCTCGACAAGGGCCGCCCCGCCGCCCTGCTCGACCTCACCCCGATCCCCGGACTGCGGGAGTGGTCGCGGGAGGGGGACGTCATCCGCCTCGGCGCCGGGGTGACCTACGCGCGGCTGATCGGGGAACTGGGGACGCGCCTGCCCGGCCTGGCCCAGGCGTCCCGCACGGTCGGGTCGCCGCAGATCCGCAACCGGGGCACGGTCGCGGGCAACCTCGGCGCGGCCTCGCCCGCGGGCGACAGCCACCCGCCGCTGCTGGCCTGCGGCGCGGTCGTGGAGGCCGAGTCGGTGCGCGGCGCCCGGCTGATCCCGATCGGGGAGTTCTACACCGGGGTCAAGCGCAACGCGCTGGCGCCCGACGAACTGATCCGCGCCGTACGCGTCCCGGTGGCGCGCGGGCCGCAGTACTTTTCCAAGATCGGCACCAGGAACGCCATGGTGATCGCGGTGTGCTCGTTCTCGATCGCCCTGCACGCGGCGGAGCGGCGGGTGGGGACCGGCGTCGGCTCGGCCGCCCCGACGCCCCGCCGGGCCGTCGCCGCCGAGGAGTTCGCGGCCGCGCGGCTCGACTGGCAGGGGCGCTCGCCGCTCGATCCCGAGGTGGCCCGCCGCTTCGGGGAGCTCGTCGCCGGCGCCGCCGCCCCGATCGACGACGTACGCGGACGCGCCGCCTACCGCACGCACGCGCTGGCCGTGCTGGCCCGCCGCGCGCTCGGCTGGGCCTGGGCCGACTTCAGGGCCGATTCGGGGGCCGATTCCGGGGCGGACGGCGACAGGGGGAGCGCATGAGGGTGAACCTCACCGTGAACGGCCGCGCGACCGCGGCCGACGACGTGTGGGAGGGCGAGAGCCTGCTCTACGTCCTGCGTGAGCGGCTCGGCCTGCCGGGCGCCAAGAACGCCTGTGAACAGGGGGAGTGCGGCTCCTGCACGGTCTATCTCGACGGCACGCCGGTCTGCGCGTGCCTGGTCGCCGCCGGCCAGGCGGAGGGCCGCGAGGTCGTCACGGTCGAGGGACTGTCCCACGGCGGCGCCCCGTCGTCCGGCGCCGGATCCGCGTACGGCGACGGCCCGGCCCCAGCCGGTGCGTCCGGTGTCTCCCGGACCGCCGATGACTCCGGGGAGGGGCTGCACGAGGTCCAGCGGGCGTTCCTCGACGCCGGGGCGGTGCAGTGCGGCTTCTGCACGCCCGGCCTCGTCGTCCAGGCGCACGCGCTGCTGGCCGAGGCGGACGGCGTGCCGGCGGACGCCGACATCCGGGAGGCGCTGGCCGGCAACCTGTGCCGCTGCACCGGTTACGAGAAGATCCTCGACGCGGTCCGGCTCGCCGCCGCCCGCCTCCGGCCACCGCCGTGAGCGCGGCGCCGGCCGCACGCGGCCCGGCCGCCACCCGCCTCCGTCCCGCCCGACCAGGGAGTCTTCATTGCGTGATCTCGCACCACGGCGAGTGGTCATCGAGAACGCCTACATCGTGCCCGTCACGGCGGAGGAGATCCCCTCCGGCCACCTCGTGATCGAGGGCGATCGGATCACCGCGGTCGGCCCGGGACCCGCGCCGTACGCGCCGGGGGAGGCCGAGCGCGTCGACGGCTCCGGCTGCCTGGTCACTCCCGGCCTGGTCAACACCCACCATCACCTCTACCAGTGGGCGGCCCAGGGCGTGACGCCCGACGGCACCCTGTTCGAATGGCTGGTCGCGAGCTACCGGCTGTGGGCGCGGATGGACGCCGAGGTCGTGTCGGGCGCCGCGACGGCCGGGCTGGCCTGGCTCGCCCTGTCGGGCTGCACGACCTCGACCGACCATCACTACATCTTCCCCAAGGGCCGGGGCGACCTGTTCGAGGCGGAGATCGAGGCCGCCCGCGCGGTCGGGCTGCGGTTCCATCCCTGCCGGGGATCCATGGACCGGGGGACCTCGCATGGCGGGCTGCCGCCGGACGAGGTCGTGGAGGACATCGACGAGATCCTCGGGGCGACCGAGGAAGCGGTCCGGAAATATCATGATCCGTCCTTCGGGTCGATGCTGCGCGTCGCCGTCGCCCCCTGCTCGCCGTTCTCGGTCAGCGGCGAGCTCATGACCCGCTCGGCGGAGCTCGCCCGCTCCCTCGGCGTACGGCTGCACACCCACGGCGCGGAGACGGCGGACGAGGACGAGCACTGTGTGGAGCAGTTCGGCGTGCTTCCCGTCGAATACCTCGACCGGCTCGGCTGGCTCGGCCCCGACGTGTGGCTGGCCCACTGCGTGCACCTCACCGACAAGGACGTGCGGCGCTTCGCCGAGACCGGCACCGGGGTCGCCCACTGCCCCTCCTCCAACGGCCGTCTCGGCGCCGGCATCGCCCGGATCAGCGACCTGCTCGCGGCGGGCGCCCCGGTCGGGCTCGGCGTGGACGGCGCCGCCTCCAGCGAGATGACCCCGCTGGCCGGGGAGATCCGCATGGCCATGCTCATGCAGCGGGCGAGGTACGGCCCGCGCGCGCTCACCGCCCGCCAGGCCCTGGAGACCGCCACCCTGGGCGGCGCCCGCTGCCTCGGCCGGGAGGCCGAGATCGGCTCGCTGGAGCCCGGCAAGCTCGCCGACGTCGCGCTGTGGCGGCTCGGCGGCTTCCACGCCGCGATCGACGACCCCGTCGTCGCGTTCGCCTACGGCGCCACGCCGCCGCTCGCCCGGCTGCTGGTCGGCGGCCGGACCGTGGTGGACGGCGGCGAGCTGCGCACGGTGCCGGGCGAGGCCGCCGCGCGCGCGGGGGCCGACGCGCACCGCCGCTTGCGCACCGGGGATCATGTCTGAGAAGTTCCAGACGGACTATCGGAAGGCCAGGCATGACAGGGCACACGGCTACGGGGCACACGGCATGACAGGGCACGTCGTCATCGCGCCGGACAAGTTCCGGGGGTCGCTCACCGCACCGGAGGTGGCCGCGCACGTGGCCGCCGGGCTGGGCGGCGTCCCCGTCGTGTCGCTGCCGGTCGCCGACGGAGGGGACGGCACGGTCGACGCGGTCGTGGCGAGCGGGTTCACCCGGGTCGAGACGGAGGTGACCGGGCCGGACGGCACGCCGGTCCAGGCGGCCTACGCCGTGCGGGACGAGCCGGGCGGCCGGGTCGCGGTGATCGAGCTGGCCGAGGCCTCCGGCCTGCGACGGCTCCCGCGAGGCGTCACCGCGCCCCTCACCGCCACCAGCCGCGGCACCGGTGAGCTGATCGCCCACGCCGTACGGCACGGTGCGGCCCGGGTCGTGCTCGGGCTCGGCGGCAGCGCCTGCACCGACGGTGGCGCGGGCATGGCCCAGGCCCTCGGCGTACGGCTGCTCGACGCCGGGGGGAACGAGCTCCCGCCGGGCGGGGCGGCGCTGCGCGACCTGCACGCGATCGACGCCTCCGATCGGCTGCGCGGGTTCGAGGTCGTGGTCGCGAGCGACGTGGACAACCCGCTGCTCGGCCCGTACGGCGCGGCCGCGGTGTACGGCCCGCAGAAGGGCGCGAGCCCCGGCGACGTCGCCGTGCTGGAGGCCGGGCTGGCCCGGCTGGCGGCCGTCGCCGCGCACACCCACGGCCTGGCCGGCGCCGCCGAGCACGACGGCGTCGTGCGCGCGATGGGTGTGGCCGGGCGGGAGGGGGCGGGCGCGGCCGGCGGGGTGGGCTTCGGCGCGCTGGTCTTCCTCGGCGCCGAGATCCGGCCGGGCATCGGCTACCTGCTCGACCTGGTGGACTTCGACCGGCACATGGCGGGCGCCCGGCTGGTGATCACGGGTGAGGGCGCGATCGACGAGCAGACCCTGCGCGGCAAGGCGCCCGTGGGCGTCGCCGCGGCGGCGGCCGGCCACGGCGTGCCGGTCGTGGCCGTCTGCGGCCGCCGGGCGGTGGGCGACGACGAACTGAAGAAGGCGGGAATCGAGGCGGCGTACGCGCTGACCGACATCGAGCCCGACGTGGGCAGGTGCGTGGCCGAGGCCGGGCCGCTGCTCGAACGGCTGGCCCGGCGGATCGCGGCCGAGCACCTCACCAGGCGGTAGGCACCGGCGCGGGACCACGACGGGAGGCGCCGGGATCGCGAGAGGAGCGGTGAGTTCTTTGCACGATCACTCGGGGGAAGAGGAAGCCTCACCCGGCGGCCGGCAGTGCGACCTGGTGGTGCGGTCGCGGCGGGTCGTGACCCCGGAGGGGGAGCGGGCACTCGCCGTCGCCGTGCGCGGGGGCCTGATCGAGGCCCTGAGCCCCTACGACGACCCGCCCGGCGCCGCCGAGCTGGTCGACCTCGGCGACCTGCCGCTGCTGCCCGGGCTGGTCGACTCCCACGTGCACGTCAACGAGCCCGGCCGCACCCACTGGGAGGGCTTCGCGACCGCCACCGCGGCGGCGGCGGCCGGCGGAGTCACCACCATCGTGGACATGCCGCTGAACTCGCTGCCGCCGACCCTGGACGTCGCCTCGCTGGAGGTCAAGCGGAAGGCCGCCGAGGGGCGGTGCCACGTGGACGTCGGTTTCTGGGGCGGCGCGGTCCCGGGGAACCTCCCCGACCTGCGCCCCCTGCACGAGGCCGGCGTCATGGGCGTCAAGTGCTTCCTGTCCCCGTCCGGGGTCGAGGAGTTCCCCGAGCTCGACCACGACGGGCTGCGGGCCGCGCTCGCGGAGGTGGCGGGCTTCGGCGGCCTGCTGATCGCGCACGCCGAGGACCCGGCGCTGCTGTCCGAGCCGGGCGGCCCGGCGTACGACGACTTCCTCAGGTCGCGCCCGCAGGAGGCCGAGCGGCGGGCGGTGGAGCGGGTGATCGCGCTGGCCGCCGAGACGGGCGCCAGGGCGCACATCGTGCACGTGTCGGCCGCCGCCTGCCTCCGGCCGCTGCGCGAGGCGCGGGCGGCCGGGGTGCGCGTCAGCGCCGAGACCTGCCCGCACTACCTGACCCTGACGGCCGAGCAGGTCACCGGCCCGGCGTACAAGTGCTGCCCGCCGATCCGGGAGGCGGCCAACCGCGACGCGTTGTGGGAGGCCCTCGCCGAGGGGGTGCTCATGGGGATCGTCTCCGACCACTCCCCGTCGACGCCCGACCTCAAGGTGCCCGACTTCGCCAAGGCCTGGGGCGGGATCTCCTCGCTCCAGGTCGGCCTGCCCGCCGTGTGGACCGCCGCCCGCGCCAGAGGGTACGGCCTGACCGACGTCGTCCGCTGGATGGCCGAGGGCCCCGCCCGCCTCGCGGGCCTGCCGTACAAGGGGGCGATCAGGCCGGGCAACGACGCCGACCTGGTGGCCTTCGACCCCGACGCCGAGTTCACGGTCGACGTGGCGGCGCTGCACCACCGCAACCCCGTGTCGCCCTATGACGGGCGGCGGCTCTCCGGCGTCGTCCGCACCACCTGGCTGCGTGGCAGGCCCGCCGACCTCGCCACCCCGGCCGGACGTCTGCTGACCAGAGGAGCCCGGTGAACGCCTTCACCCGCCTGCCCGACCTCGCCCTCCGCACGTACGGCGGGTCGGTCGTGGCGGCCAACGACGAGTCGTTCGCCGAGCGGGAGGCCCTCATCAGGCCCGGACCGGCCGAGTTCCGGCCGCACACCTTCGGCGCCAAGGGCCAGGTCTACGACGGCTGGGAGACGCGCCGGCGGCGCGAGGCGGGCCACGACTGGGCGATCGTCCGACTCGGCATGCCGGGGGTCGTCCGGGGCGTCGTCGTCGACACCGCGTGGTTCCGCGGCAACTACCCGCCGTACGCCTCGGTGGAGGCGTGCGCGGCCGAGGGCCACCCGGCGCCGGAGGAGCTGGACGGCTGGGTGGAGATCGTGCCGAAGAGCCCGCTCGGGGGCGACGCGACCCACGAGTTCGCGGTCACCGATCCCCGGCGGTTCACGCACGTCCGGCTGAACATCTTCCCCGACGGCGGGGTCGCGCGGCTGCGGGTGCACGGCCGGGTCGTGCCCGACCCCGCGTTCCTGCACGGGCTGACCGTCGACCTCGCCGCGCTGGAGAACGGCGGGTTGGTCACGGCGTGCTCCGACGAGTTCTACTCCTCGCCGAACAACGTCCTCGCGCCCGGCCTCGCCCGCAACCAGGCCGAGGGCTGGGAGACCGCCCGGCGGCGCGACGGCGGCAACGACTGGCTCGTCGTCGCGCTGGCCGGGCCCGGCCGGATCGCCGTGGCCGAGATCGACACCGCCAACCTGAAGTTCAACGCCCCCGGCTGGGCCTCCCTGACGGGCATCGACACCGGCCGGGCACCCCAGCCGGACGACGGCCAGGCGCCCCCGCCGGACGACGACGCCTGGTTCCCGCTGCTGCCGAAGACCCGGCTCCAGCCGGACACCCGCCACCGCTTCCGCCTCGACGACGACCGCCGCGTCACCCACGTCCGCCTCGACATCTTCCCCGACGGCGGCCTCGCCCGCCTCCGCCTCCCCGGCACCCTCATCGCCTGAGCACCTGAACCGGTGGAATCACTGCGTACCGAGCATGGCGCGAAGTAGGGTGGCAAGGCGATTTCGGAGGGTAGCGGAACGAGTACGGTTCGTTCTGCTACACTGGGACCATTACTCCCCGCCGTCCTCCGGGACTGGCGGGGCTTTTTCATGTGAGAGACGACCTCGTGGCGGAACGTGTCGCGGTTTTCCTGGACTTCCAGAACGTCCATCTGAGCGGGCACGGTCTCTTCGAGAGTTACGGTCTCCCGCTGTACAGATGCGTGCCCGATCCCGCCGGGGTCGCCGATTTGATCGGTCAGCGGAGGTCGCGCGCGAGTGAGGTGACGGCGGTGCGGGTCTACCAGGACGACCCCGGAGCATCGTCGTCATCGACGACGCCGAACGCGACGATGACCTCGTGCGGGACATGACCGAGGTGCTCGCCTCGTTCTGCGCCCGCCTGTACGGCCGCCGTTCGGCCGCCCGCAGGGCCCGCGCCGCCTTACGAGCTGCGGGAGACGCGGCGTGACCGACCGCCAGGGCTACCGCGTGGAACTCGCGCCGACACACGAGCAGCGGCAACGTCTCGGACAACACGCCGGGCTGTCGCGGGTGGTCGAGAACTTCTGCCTCGAGCGGGTCAAGGCCGCGCTCGCCCAGCGGGAAGCGGAGAAGACCTACGGCATCGCCGACAAGGACCTGACCGCGGTGCCGTGGTCGGCCCCGGCACTGGAGCGGACGCCGACCGCGCCCGCCCGGTCAGTGCTCGAGTGGTGGCACTGCCTGGGGTCGGCAAGGTCCGCACGCTCGAGGACATGGCGTGGCTGACCGGCCGCATCGCGGACGGCCGCGCGCGCGTCATCGGCGCGACCGTGAAGGAGACGGCCGGCCGCTGGTGGGTGTCCTTCCAGCTCGAGATCGACCGGTCCGACATCAATGAACACCGCCTGGTGGCGAGCGACGCGGCCGCCTGCGGGATCGACGTCGGGGTGAAGACGTTCGCCACGATCGTGGACGACGACGGCACCGTCACCGAGATCCACGCGCCCAAGCCGCTCAAAGACGCCCTGCGCAAGCTGCGTAAGGCGAATAAGGCGCTGGCGTGTCAGGGCGATCTCCGACCTCGGGTTCGGCGAGTTCTTCCGCCAGCTCGCCTACAAGTCCGCATGGTACGGCTCCAGTGTGTGGGCGGCCGATCGCTGGTTCCCGTCCTCGAGACTGTGCGGCGGGTGCGGCGCGATCAACACGGGCCTGGCTCTTGCCGACCGCACATGGGTATGCGGCTGCGGTCTCGAGCACGACCGGGACGTCAACGCCGCCCGGAACCTGCTCGAGGCGATGGACCGCGAGCAGCAAGCCGCGTAGGTACACGTCGCCGGGCAGTTCCCCGGAGACGCAAAACGCCTGTGGAGGCGACGTAAGACCAGGCTCCGGCCTGGCGGATGCCGACGAATCAGGAACGAGAATCACTGAGATTCTCCGAACGGTCAGTGCCAGATCGTGATGGTGCTGCCCTGGGGTTGCTGGCCGAGGGGGTTCTCGCCGACGACGCGCTGGGTGCCGACGAGTTCGCGGACCCTGACCTTGAACCCGGCCGCCTTCAGCTCGGACACCGCGTCCCGCACCGCCTTGAAGCGCACGTCGGGCACGTTCACGAAGTCGGGTGCGGCCTGCGAGGGGTCGGTCTCCCACGGCCAGTGGAAGCCCTGGTCCGGGCCGCGTGACACGGTCAGGTGGACGGTCGCCCCGGCCACCACCTCCGCGCCGCCGGAGGGGTCCTGCGCGATCACGGTGCCCGGCGGGGCGTCGTCGGCCGTCTCGTCGATCTGGACGTTGAAGCCCTTGTCCCGCAGGAACTTCTCCGCCTGGTCGCGCATCATCTGCGTGACGTCCGGCATGAGCAGCCCGGCGCTGACCACGAAGTTGACCGCGCCGCCCTTCCTGACGCGCTTGCCCACCAGCGGGTTGGTACGGATGACCTGGTCGCGCGGGACGGTCTCGCTCGCGCTACGGCTGACCCGCCCGGGCGTCAGCCCGGCCTCGGCGATCTTGGCCCGGGCGTCCGCGAGGCTGAGGCCCTCGACCTTCGGCACCGGGATGGTCTCCGGCCCGGCCGACGGGACCAGCTTGAGCACCGCTCCCTTGACCACCTCGGCGCCCGGCCCGGGCTCGGTGTTCAGGACGACGGCCTTGGGGATCTTGTCGTCGAACACCGGCTTGAGGACCTGGACCTCGAAACCGTGGTTCTGCGCCTCCTGCCGCGCGACCGTGAGGGGCTTGTTCACCAGATCGGGCACCTTCGTGTAGCGCCCCTCGGAGAACCACCAGCCCGTGAAGGCGACGCCCGCGAGCATGACGAGGGCCAGCGCGGAGAGGAACCAGACCGGTCTGGCCCTGCGGGTGCCGCGGCGCCCTCCCGCCTCCGGCGGGCCGGTCATGGGGCCGGTCAGCAGGTCCGTGCGCGGCTGGATCATCGTCTGGCCGAGCTGCGCGTGCCCGGCCGTGCCGGACGCGGGGGTCGCGCCGACCGGGGCGGCGGGCGCGCGGTGCGCCCCCGTGCCGGCCATGCTGTGCGCGCCCGTCACAGAGCCCGTCACAGAGCCCGTCGCGGAGTCGCCCGCGACGCCGGGGCGGGCGTGCCCACCGGTGTGCCCGGTCTTCGGCAGCGTGCGGTGGATCTCGACCGCGGCGACCAGCATGGCGGTCGCGTCGGCCGGGCGCCGGGCGGGGTCCTTGTCGGTGGCCGCGGTGACGAGCGCGTCGATCTGCGGCGGGATGCCGGGCACGACCGAGGACGGCGCGGGCACGGTCTCGTGCACGTGCCGGTAGGCGATCGACATCGGCGTCTCACCGGCGTACGGCTGGCGCCCGGTGAGCAGTTCGAACAGCATGATCCCGGCGGCGTACACGTCGCTGCGCGCGTCGGCGAGGCCGGTCGTGACCTGCTCCGGCGACATGTAGCCGATCGTGCCGATCATCATGCCGGTCTTGGTCTGGTTGGTGGCCTCGATCGCCCGGGCCAGGCCGAAGTCCACGACCTTCACCCGGCCGTCGTCGGCGAGCAGCACGTTCTCGGGCTTGACGTCCCGGTGGATCAGCCCCGCCTGGTGGGCCGCGCCGAGGGCGGCGAGCACCGGGATGACCATCTCCAGGGCCTCGCGCGCCGGGAGGCGGCCACGCCGTTGCAGGATGTCGCGCAGGGTCTTGCCGGGGACGTACTCCATCGACAGGTAGACGTTCGCCCCGTCGGTGCCCTGGTCGAAGACCTGCACGATGTTCGGGTGCGAGAGGCTCGCCACCGACTTGGCCTCGCCGATGAACCGCTGGACGAACTGCGGGTCCTCGGCCAGTGAACGGTGCATCACCTTGACGGCGACCGTGCGGTCGAGCCGGACGTCCAGAGCCAGGTAGACGGAGGCCATGCCGCCCCGGGCGATCCGGGACTCGACGCGGTAGCGCCCGTCGAGCAGCTGCCCCACGAGCGGATCGGTTAGCGTCGTGTCCACCCGCCCGAGTTTACGGGTGATTTGCCGCCGGGCGTGTTCCCGAATCCCAAACCGAGACCTGACGCGGCCCTTTCCGCGCCACCCGGAAAGCCGTTCTCCATCCTAAAACCCGCCTTACCCGGCGTCCGAACCGGAAGGACGCCGGGCCGGTGCGGTCAGGCGGGGCGAGAGGGGGAGGACGCCTCGGCGTAGCGGCGGCGGGGGATGCGCCCGGCCAGGCGGGCGAGCCGTCCGGCCGTGACCGCCTGCCGCATGGCGGCGGCCATGAGGCCGGGCCGGTGCGCCCGCGTGACGGCGCTGGCGAGCAGCACGGCGTCGCAGCCCAGCTCCATCGCGAGCGCCGCGTCGCTGGCCGTGCCGATCCCGGCGTCGAGGATCACCGGCACCGTGGCGGCCTCGGCGATCAGCTCGATGCTGTGCGGGTTGCGGATGCCGAGGCCCGAGCCGATCGGGGCGCCGAGCGGCATCACCGCCGCGCACCCGGCGTCCTCCAGCCGCCGTGCCAGCGCGGGGTCGTCGCCGATGTACGGCAGCACGACGAAGCCGTCGGCGACCAGCCGTTCCGCCGCGTCGAAGGTCTCGATCGGATCGGGCAGCAGGGTCCGCTCGTCGGCGATGACCTCCAGCTTGACCCAGTTCGTCTCCAGCGCCTCGCGGGCCAGCCGGGCGGTCAGCACGGCCTCGCCGGCCGTGAAGCAGCCGGCCGTGTTCGGCAGCACCTTGATGTTCCTCGCCCGCAGCAGGTCGAGCACCGAGCCGCGGGCGGCCGGGTCCAGCCTGCGCATCGCGACGGTCGTCAGCTCGGTGCCGGACGCCTCCAGCGCCTGGTCGAGCACCTCCAGCGACGGCGCGCCGCCGGTCCCCATGATCAGGCGCGAGGCGAACTTCTCCCCGCCGAGCACGAAGACGTCGCCGGACGCGTCCTGTTCCGTCATTCCTGTCATCCTCCCTGCACCGCGGTGAGCACCTCGACGCCGTCGCCGTCCTCCACCTGGGTGGAGTCCCAGGCACTGCGGCTCACCACCTCGCCGTTGACCGCCACCGCGACGCCGGACGTGAGCGCCGTGAGGATCCGTACGGCGTCGCCCACCGTCGCCCCCTCCGGCAGCTCGGCCGGGTCTCCGTTGATCGTGACCTTCATTCGCGGAATCTCCCTGGGTCGCAGGACAGGGCGGCCTCCGGCACCGCGCCGCCGGTGAGGAGGGCGGCGACGGCCTCGGCGGTGATCGGGGCCAGCAGCACGCCGTTCCGGCCGTGCCCGGTCGCCGCGAGGACGCCGGGGTGGCCGGCGGGGCCGATGAGCGGAAGGTTGTCCGGGGTCCCCGGGCGGAACCCGACGGCCGTCTCGGCCAGTTCGAGCTCGGTGAGGCCGGGCACCAGTTCGCGGGCGTCGCGCAGCAGCTCGTACACCCCGCCGGCGGTGACCCGCGCGTCGTATCCCAGCTCCTCGGAGGTGGCGCCCAAAGTGATCTCTCCGTCGCCCCGGGGGACGAGGTAGGCGGGAGAACCGTGCACCAGCCCCCGTACGCACCGGGTGAGGAACCCCTTGGGGCCCCGGAGCCGGAGGATCTGCCCCTTGACCGGCCGTACGGGCAGGCCGGGGAGCAGGGAGGCCGACCACGAGCCGGCGGCCACCACGACCCGGCCGGCCGGGACGGTCCCGCCGGACTCCAGCCGCACCGACGGGGAGCCCCGGCCGGGAAGGACGATCCCGGCGGCGCGCTCGGCCACCAGCGTGCCGCCCGCCTTCTCGAACGCGGTCAGCAGCGCGCGCACGACCCTGCGGGGGTTGACCCAGGCGTCGTCGCGGGCCAGCAGCCCGCCGCGCACCGAGGGGGACAGCATCGGCTCGAAGGAACGGCACTCGCGCCCGGTCAGGCGTTCGACCCGCAGGCCGAGCGTGCGCTCGAAGGCCGCGAGGTCGTCGAGGAAGGCCATGTCGTCCGCGCCGCGGGCGACCTCCAGCGTGCCCTCGGTGCGGTAGTCGAGCTCGGCGCCGGACTCGTCCTCCAGCTCCGCCCGGAACGCCGGCCAGGCGGCCAGCGACGCCAGCCCGAGCCGCAGCAGCGGCTCCTCCGTGTAGGTCACCTCGCTGACCGGCGCGAGCATCCCGGCGGCGGCGTGGGTGGCGCCGCCTCCCGGCGCGGGGTCCACCACGGCCACCGACAGTCCGCGCCGTGCCGTGCGCCAGGCGGCGGCGAGGCCCGCCACGCCGCCTCCCACGATCACGACGTCGTGGCCGGGCTCGATTCCGGAGGGCCGTGTGGAGGACACCGCGCTCCCTTCGCCGGCATTACCCGGATCAGGTGGTGGGCGGTCGAGAGCCGTACGCTCTCCTCTCAGCCCGGTCCGCCGGGCTCCCGCGCGTCTTACGCCCAACAGCGTAGTACGTGGCCGATACCGGCGGATCGCCCGGTTCGGCGCTCGCCCGGGCGGGCGTGACGTGGCTCACAACCGGGGCTGCCGGAGATGTGCGCGCTCCTTGCCCAACTCGTTATGGGGAGCCGGTTGGCCAGTCCCCCCGTTGACAATCTATGGTCAAGGCGTGGATCACGTCGTGGTGGTGGGTGCCGGCCTGGCCGGCGTGCGAAGCATCGAGGCGCTGAGGTCCCGGGGGTTCACCGGGCGCATCACGCTCATCGGCGAGGAACACCATCGCCCCTATGACCGCCCGCCGCTGTCGAAGGCGGTGCTGCTCGGCGACGCCGACTCCACCGTGGTCGACTCCGACCTCGACGCCATGGACGTGCGGCTGTGCCTCGGCACGGCCGCCAAGGGCCTGCGGAACGGCGTGCTGGAGACGACCGAGGGCGAGCTGGAGTACGACGGCCTGGTCATCGCCACCGGCGCGGCCCCGATCCGGCTGCGGGGAGAGGGCCACCAGCACGTGCTGCGCACGATCGACGACGCGCTCGCGCTGCGCGAGCTGCTGGTGCCCGGCGCCCGCGTGGCCGTCATCGGCGCCGGCTGGATCGGCGCCGAGGTCGCGACCGCGGCGGCCAGGGCGGGGTGCGCGGTGACGGTGGTGGAGGCGGGGGAGAGCCCGCTCGCCGCCGCGGTCGGCCCCGCGGTCGGCTGCCACACGATCGGCTGGTACGCCCGGGCCGGCGTCGAGCTGCGCCTCGGCGCGATGGTCGGCACGGTGGACGCCGACGGGCTCACGCTCATGTCCGGCGCGCGGGTGCCCGCCGACGTCGTGGTCACCGGCGTCGGGGTGCGTCCCTCTGTCGAATGGCTCAAGGGCTCGGCCGTACGGCTCGACGACGGCGTGGTCGTCGACGAGCACCTGCGCACGTCGCTGCCGAACGTGGTCGCGGTGGGCGACTGCGCCAACTGGTGGTCGCGCAGGTTCGGCACGCGGCTGCGGGTCGAGCACTGGGACACCGCGCTCCAGGCCCCCGACACGGCCGCCGCCACGCTGCTGGGCGAGGAGGCGGTCTACGACCCGGTGCCGTACTTCTGGTCGGAGCAGTTCGACCACATGCTGCAGTTCGCCGGCCACCCGACCGCGGACGACCGGGTGCTGCTGCGCGGCGACCCGCGCGCGGACGGGAAGTGGGCGGTGTGCTGGCTGACCCCCGAGGACCGGCTCGCCGCGGTGTTCACCGTGGACCTGCCGCGCGACGTGGTGCAGGGCCGCCGCCTGGTGGAGGGCGGCCGGAGGCTCGACCCCCGGCGGGTGGCCGATCCGGCCGTGCCGCTCCGCGACTGCATTATGACGTAATCGAGGTGTTTCCCGGCGGCTCGCATGTGGTAATGGTGGTTCCGTGACGCTTACTGTTGCGCAGATCGACCGGGAGACCGACCAGCTCGTAGGGGAGTGGCTCCCCCTCTCGCAGGCGGCCGAGAAGCTGGGGCTCAGCATCGGCCGCACCAAGCAACTCCTTAAGGACAAGAAGCTCGTCGGCGCCCGGCGGAGCGGAGGCGGCCAGCCGCAGATCCCGTCGGTGTTCGTCGCCCACGGCGAGGTGCTCAAGGGCCTGCCCGGCACGCTGACCGTCCTGGCCGACGCCGGGTACGACGAGGTGGAGTCGATCCGCTGGCTGTTCACCCCGGACGACTCGCTGCCGGGTGCGCCGATCGACGCGATCGTCAAGGGCCGGCACACCGAGGTCAAGCGCAGGGCCCAGGCGCTGGGCTTCTGACCGTCCGCCGCATGGCATTGTTGGTCGGGTGAACGACACCCGGCGACGGCTCGCGCAGGCCAGGCTCTACCTCTGCACCGACGGCAGGAGGGACCGCGGCGACCTGGAGGACTTCCTCGACGCGGTCCTGGCCGGCGGCGTGGACATCGTCCAGTTGCGGGAGAAGGGCCTGGAGGCCCGCGAGGAGCTGGACCTGCTGGAGGTGTTCCGCGCGGCCTGCGACCGGCACGGCGCGCTGCTGGCGGTGAACGACCGGGCGGACGTCGCGTACGCCGCCCGGCCGGACATCCTGCACCTCGGCCAGGACGACCTCCCGGTCTCCGTGGCCCGGGAGATCCTGGGTCCCGGCGTGCTCGTCGGCAGGTCGACCCACTCGGCGGCCGAGGCGTCGGCCGCCGCGACGGAACCGGGCGTGGACTACTTCTGCTGCGGGCCGGTGTGGCCCACGCCGACCAAGCCGGGCCGCCCGGCGCCCGGTCCCGCGTTGCTGGAGCACGCGGCGGGCCTGGGCTCCGACCGGCCGTGGTTCGGCATCGGCGGCATCGGCCCGGAGAACCTCGACGAGGTGATGGCGCACGGCGTGCGCCGTGTGGTGGTCGTCAGGGCCGTCACCGAGGCAGAGGACCCCGGTGCCGCCGCCTCGGCTCTCAAGGCGCGCCTGTCGGCCGTCCCGCTGTGAGCCGGCCCGCCGCCTGAACGGCGACGCGGGCCGGGCTCGGAGCCGGGCCCCGGGCGCGCGGAATCGCCCGGCACGGCGACTCGGGTGCCGGCGATCCCGGGCAGGGGCGTCGTCAGGTGCGGCGGGAGGTGGCGGCGACGGCCAGGGCGGCCAGCGCGGCGCGGGCGTCCTCCTCGATCGGCGCCTGTTCGAGGGCGTGCAGCGCCTCGTCCAGATAACGCTTGATCATGTCTTCGCAGTCCGTCAGCGCGCCGGTCTCCTCGATCACCGTGCGCAGCCGCGCGACCCCGTCGGCGTCGAGCCCGGGGTCGCCGAGCAGGGTCCGTACGACGTCCTGCTGGGCGGGGGTGGCCCCGGCGAGGGCCCGCGCGATGAGCACGGTCCGCTTGCCCTCGCGCAGGTCGTCCCCGGCGGGCTTGCCGGTCTCTGCCGGGTCGCCGAACACGCCGAGGATGTCGTCGCGGAGCTGGAAGGCGATGCCCACCCGCTGGCCGTACTGCACGCACAGGCGGTCGATCCAGGAGTGCCGGGCCTGGGCGGCGAGGACCAGCCCGAGCCGCAGCGGCTGCTCGACGGAATATTTACCGCTCTTGTAAAGGGCCACCCGCAGGGCGCTGTCGAAGGTGCTCTCGCCCTGCGCCTGCTCCAGCAGGTCGAGGTACTGCCCGCACATCAGCTCGGTGAGCATGTAGTCGTGCAGGGGCTGGGCGGCGGCCATCGCCCGGGGGTCCAGGCCGCTGCCGCGCCACATCTCGCCGGACCACACCAGCAGCAGGTTGCCCAGCAGCACGGCCGAGCCCTCGCCGAACTGCCGCGCCGACCCGTGCCAGCCCGCGTCCGCGTGCAGGCGTTCGAAGCGCCGGTGCGCCGAGGGCATGCCGCGGCGTACGTCGCTCGCGTCCATGACGTCGTCGTGGATCAGCGCGCTGGCCTGGAGCAGCTCCAGTGACGCGGCGGCGAAGTGCAGTCCCGGCTCGTCGCCGCCCCCGGCGGCGCGCCACCCCCAGTGGCAGAAGGCGGGACGCAGCCGCTTGCCACCGGCGAGGAAGTCCTCCGCGGCGGACAGCAGGACGGCCAGATGCGGGTCCTCGAAGTGTGGGCGCTGCCGGTCGAGGAACTCCCGGAGAACGCGGTCCACCTCCGTACGGATGTGGTCGAGCGAGGCGGCGGAAGTGGTCATGCTCAGAGAGTAACCGGGCCAGATCCCGACATCACAGCGCAGATCCCCTCTAAATTGGTCAGCTCGCGCTGTTAGGGCAAAACGTCCGGGTGACCAGTACATGCGGCCGGTCCACATGGCAAGACCGCGAGGCCGGGGACCGGCCCGCGCTGTAATCTTTCCCGTATGGCTCTCGGTCTGCCCTCGCGGCTTCCCGATCGCGTCCCGACGGTCCGCGAACTGCTGGCCGCGGGCGAGCGCTCGTTCTCGTTCGAGTTCTTCCCGCCGAAGACCGACGAGGGGGAGCGCCAGCTGTGGCGCGCGATCCGCGAACTGGAGGCGCTGCGGCCGACGTTCGTCTCCGTCACCTACGGCGCCGGCGGCTCGACCCGCGACCGCACCGTGGACATCGTCGAGCGGCTGGCCCACGAGACGACGCTCACGCCCGTCGCCCACTTCACCGCCGTCGACCACTCGATCCGTGAGCTGCGCCACCTCGTCGGCCGGTTCGCCGACGCCGGGGTGCGCAACATCCTCGCCGTACGCGGCGACCCGCGCGGCGGCGACCCGATGGACGAATGGGTCAGGCACCCCGAGGGCGTCCTGTACGCCGAGGACCTGGTGCGGCTGATCCGCCAGGCGGGCGACTTCTGCGTGGGCGTGGCGGCCTTCCCGTACAAGCACCCGAGGTCGGCCACGGTCGAGTCGGACACGAGATACTTCGTGCAGAAGTGCCGGGCCGGCGCCGACTACGCGATCACCCAGATGTTCTTCCGCGCGGAGGACTACCTGCGGCTGCGCGACCGCGTGGCGGCGCAGGGGTGCGACACGCCGATCATCCCGGGCGTCATGCCCGTGACGCAGATGAGCACGATCGCCCGGTCCGAGCAGCTGTCCGGCGCGCCGTTCCCGCCGGAGGTGGCCGAGCGGTTCGCGGCCGTCGCCGACGATCCGGTGGCGGTCCGCCGCCTGGGCATCGAGCACGCCGCCGAGATGTGCCGGACGCTCCTCGACGAGGGCGCCCCCGGCATCCACTTCATCACCTTCAACCGGTCGAGCGCGACCCGCGAGGTGTTCCAGGCGCTGCACGGCGTGCCCGCCGTCGCCGGCTGACCCGCCTGCCCGTGTATCAGTCCTTCGCGAGCGGCGCGGGGCCGGGCAACGGCAGCCGCACCCCCGCGATGACGTACTCCTCGTAGCCGCCCGGGAAGACGAACCGGGTCATCAGGTCGGCGAAGCCCACGTCGCGGTAGAGATGGCGGGCCACCGTGGGGGCGTCGTGCGTGGACAGCACGGCGGTGCGCTCCGGGCGGCCCTCGCACAGCGCGTGGATCATGCGCCGCCCGACGCCCTTGCCCTGGTACCCGGGGCGTACGTGGATCTCGGCGATCTCCAGGGCGTCGCCGAACCACTCGTCGGCCACCACCGGCCCCGCCCGGTCCTGCAGGCCGCCGCGGACGACGTCGTGCCACCACTGGCCGGGGCCGCCGTGGAAGCCGTACGCGAAGCCGGCGATGCCGGGGCCCTGCGGGTCCTCGGCGAGGACGCAGGCGAAGTCGGGATAACCGGCGTGGTTGCGCATGATCGCCATGCGGCCCGCGAGCTGGTCCGACGGCGGCCGCATGGCGTCCGTGTAGATCTCCAGCACGGTGTCCAGCACCGCCCTGAACGTGTCGGGCCCCACCCGGCGCAGTCGGATCACGCGTCGCACACTAGCAAAGCGCCGCCAGGCCGGTCGCGGACGTCATTCGACCTCGGCGGGGGTGCCCCCGGTGATCCGTACGAGCTCGTCGAAGGAGGTCGGGAAGACCGAGTGCGGATGCCCGGCGGCGGCCCACACGACCTCGTGCTTGCCCAGCCAGGTGTCCACGAGCGTCCGCACGGGCGCCGGATGCCCGACCGGGGCCACGCCGCCGATGGGCTGCCCGGTGTGATCCCGGACGAACTCCGGCGTCGCCCTGCGCACCTTCGCCGCTCCGGCGAGCCGCGCGATCAGGTCGGTGTTCACGCGATGGGCGCCGCTGGTCAGCACCAGCAGCGGCGCGCCGTCCGCGTCGAAGATCAGGCTGTTGGCGATCGCGCCGATCTCGCAGCCGAGCTGGGCCGCCGCCGTGGCGGCCGTCGGCGCGGCGTCGTCCAGCACGACGACCTCACCGGTCACCTGCCGCTCCCGCAGGGCCTGCTCGACTCGGGCGACGTTCGGATGCAACTTTTCCGGCACCCGGCCACTCTAAACGGATTGCCAGGACAGACGCGGCCGATTATCGCCACTTGTGATCACACGGCTCGCAATCGGACCGTAAGGTGAGTCCTTTGTTAGAAATCAGGCTTATGAGGGGTTGGTCATGATGAGAGGTCGACGGCGACCGGCCGCGGCCATGCTCGTCGCGATGGGGGCCGTGGCGTTCGCGACGGCCGGGGTCGCCGGCCCGGCGCGGGCCGGCGCAGCCGTTCCGGCGGGAGCCGTGACGTACGCGACGGCCGGCCTCGCCGGCGCGGCGCCGGTGTCCGGCGCGCGGACGGTCGCGACGCGGGTGGCCGGAGCGCGGGGAGCCCTGCCGGGACGGGCCGGATACCCGCCGTTCGAGGCGCCGGGCAAGACGCTCAGGCTCGGGGCGAAGGGCGCCGCCGTGAAGGCGCTGCAGGCCCGCCTCAAGGAGCTCGGCTACGTGCCCGGCAGCGCCGACGGCCGGTACGGCGGGGCCACGCTGACGGCGGTCTGGGCGTTCCAGAAGGTGCAGGGGATCAAGCCGACCAGCACGGTCGCCGCCCGCACCTGGAGGGCGCTGGAGAACCCCCGCGCGCCCCGGGTCCTCGTGCCCCGCGGCAAGGCCACCCGGGTCGAGGTGGACCTGACCAAACAGGTGATGGTTCTGTATCGTTCCGGCGTCCCGGTGCTGATCAGTCACATCTCCAGCGGCAGCGGTATTCCCTACACCGAGTACGCCGTGTGGAACGGCAAGAGGCAGGTCTTCTCCGGCAGCGCCCGCACGCCGACCGGCGACTACAAGACCACGTGGCGGGCCAGGGGCTGGCACCGGTCCTACCTGGGGCAGCTCTACAACCCGATCTTCTTCAACGGCGGGATCGCCCTTCACGGCGCGCTGTCGGTGCCGCTCTATCCGGCGTCGCACGGCTGTGTACGGCTGCCGATGAACGTCGCCGGGATCCTTCCGGGCATGCTCGGCAAGGGAGTTCCCGTGCACGTCAGAGGTGCTTTCCGGCGATAGCCGGCGGATCGGAGGGCCCCGCGCGAGGTGTTCGCGCGGGGCCCTTCGTCGTACGGGCCCCCGCCAGTCCTCGAACCCTTGTTCGTTGACATCCTTGACAGCGGGCATGGTCGAATCTATGTTCGATGGAGTGGGCGCGGGACTCGCGGCCTGCGCCCACACCGTCGGATCCGTGCCTACGTCGTCGGCGGAGACGGATGCGGCACGGCCCGCGGCGTGGGCCGGACGGGGAGAGGGGAAGCTCCTCGTCCGGCCGCCCACGGGAGCGTGAGAAAGCCGCGTGATCCCGGTGGTGCCCGGGATTACGCGGCAGATCGAAATTGTCGGTGCTGTCTGCGACTGTGAAGTCACCGGCGGCCTTCGCCGGATGCCACGACTCAAGGAGGCGGGCATGACTGAAGAGAACGGCGATCAGCGGACCGGGCCCCGGCTTCCGCAGGCGGTCCTGGCGCGTCTCGCGGACGCCAGGGCGTGCCTCGCCGACGCGACCGTCGGGCCCACGCCCGCGGACCGCTACGTGTCGGCCCATCTCGCGGCGCTGCGCGCGGCCGCCGGGATCCTCGCCGCGCGTCCCCGTCCGATGGACGGACGCAGGCGGCGGCTGCGCAGCGCCTGGGAACTGCTTCCCGAGGTCGAGCCGAAGCTCGCGGACTGGGCGGCCTACTTCGCGATGAGCGCGACCAAGCGAGCGGCGGTCGAGGCCGGAATGGTCCGGGCCGTCACTCAGAACGACGCAGACGAGATCATAGCGGAAGCGGACCGGTTCGTCGGCGAGGTCGAGTCGATCCTCGGCCTGCCCGGCCGCCCCACCCTCCCCATGGCCGGCTGACGGCGCTGCAAGGGCGGGAGGCCGGCGCGCGAGCGGCCCGGCTCCGCCTGCCCGCTCCGTCGAGTTCGTCAGCCACACAGGACGGCCTGGCCACGCGACGCGCCCGCGAGAAGGCGGTCCGCACGGGCCGGGGCCCCCGCCCAGGGGCCGCGAACGGCCGGGTGCGGCCTCAGACGGGATCGCGCTCCAGAGGGCAGCTCATGCAGCGGGGCCCGCCGCGTCCGCGGCCGAGCTCGCTGCCCCGGATCGGGATGACCTCGATGCCGTGCCTGCGCAGGTAGTTGTTGGTCGTGGTGTTGCGCTCGTAGGCGACGACCACTCCCGGCTCAAGGGCCAGCACGTTGCAGCCGTCGTCCCACTGCTCGCGCTCGGCCGCGTGCACGTCCTGCGTCGGCGTGAGGACCTTGATGTCGTCCAGGCCGAGGGCCCGCGCGATCGCCCGGTGCATGTCCTCGGGCGGATGGTCGGTGACCTTCAGCTCCTTGTCGGTGTCGCCCGGCTCCACCGTGTACGACGGCAGCATGCCGAGCCCGGCGTACTTGGTGAACACCCCCACGTCGACGTTGGTCATCACGGTGTCGAGGTGCATGAACGCGCGGGTCTTGGGGAGGTCGAGCGCCACGATGCGGGTCGCCGCGCCCGCCCGGAAGAGCTTCGTCGCCAGCATCTCGACCGCCTGCGGCTGGGTGCGCTCGCTCATCCCGACGAGCACGACGCCGTCGCCGAGCACCAGCACGTCACCGCCCTCGATGGTGGCGGGGGCCATGCGGGTGCCGTCGTACCAGACGTCGAACCCCCCGCCGGACGGGTCGCCGTAGCCCGCGGCGAACATCGGGTGCCACCGGTAGACCGCCTCGAAGTTGAGGGTCTCGCGCCTGCGCGCCTTCTTGCGCATCGCGTTGATGGACACCCCGCCGTACACCCAGCAGGAGGTGTCGCGGGCGAACAGGTGGTTGGGCAGCGGCGGGAGGACGAAGTCGTCCATGCCGAGCGCGTGGAAGACGACGGACCCCGGGTCGCAGCCCAGTTCCATGATCTCGCGCTTGGTGATCCCGCCGGTCAGGTACGGCGCGAGCGCGGCTCCGTCGAGGGCGTCCAGCGTGTTGCGGATCGCGTCGGCGGCCAGCGGGCCGAACCAGTGCTCGTCGACGCTGCCGTCGAGGATGTGCTTGCGCGCGTCGGGCACCTCGATCGCCTCCCGCAGGAGGTCGCCGAGGTGGTGCACCGTGACGCCGCGCGCCGTGAGCACCTCGCACCACTCCCGGTGCTCCTCCAGCGCGCGGTGCACCCAGAGCACGTCGTCGAAGAGCAGGCCGTCCTTGTTGCCGGGGGTGAGCCGCTTGAGCGCCAGTTCGGGGATGTCGACCAGGACCTGGCGGAGCCTGCCCACCTCCGAGCCCACGAAAAAAGTCATGTCCTGCCTATCCCCCTATGACAGGAATCACTCGTGACGCGGCTCCCCGGCGTGCGGAGGCCGATGGGGGGCCGCCGCGGCGGCCCGGTGGTCGGAGGGAACGGCCGGGAGGAGTGGTCAGAAGGACTCGACGGCGCGGCGGGCCTCGGCGTCGAGCACGCCCCAGTTGATGAACTCCTCGGTCAGCTCGACGGGTGACTTGTCGTAGATGACCGCCAGCGAGCGCAGGTCCTCCTGCCGGATGGACAGCACCTTGCCGTTGTAGTCACCACGCTGGCTCTGGATCGTGGCCGCGTAGCGGGCCAGCGGACCGGCCTTGTCCTTCGGCAGCTGCGACAGCCGCTCCAGGTCGATGACCAGCTTGGGAGCCGGGGCGAGCGGGCTGGGAGCGGCCCCGCCCGGCAGCAACTCGGAGACCGGCACCCCGTAGAAGTCCGCGAGTTCGGCGAGCTTCTGCACGGTCACCGCGCGGTCGCCTCGCTCATAGGAGCCCACGACGACGGCCTTCCACCGGCCACGGGACTTCTCCTCGACACCGTGCAGGGACAGCCCCTGCTGGGTCCGGATGGCGCGCAGGCGCGCGCCCAGCGACTTGGCGTAGTCAGACGGCATCGTGTGGCCCCCGGCTTTCTATGTCTCTTCTCACTTGATTGTGCGTCCTTGTCCCAAGCGTTCCGAACACCGGGGCTGGCACCGGCCCCGGCACCTTCGGTGACCGCTGCGTCGGGTTTTACCCAGGAAGGTCGCGTGTTGTGGTTACGGACAGTGACGGTAAAGCCGACACTCCCAAAGGTCAAGCTGATTGGAAAAAAGAGCGCCAAACAGTGCTCTCACCGAAATCCCCGACACCCGATGTGATGCGGCTTCCGATCCCCCGGGGACCCGGGGCGTACGCCGCCTCCCCGGCGCATCACCCCTGGCGGGAGGGGGGATGGCGGAGGGCCCTGATACTCTAAGCAGACCTGACACCCTTTTAAGACCCGTCCCGTGAGGCGGGAAAGGTGGTGACTTTTTCATGTCCGATGTCCAAAATCAGGCCCGTGCCGTCCTGGAGGGGCCCGACATCCACCGGGCGCTCACGCGGATCGCGCACGAGATCCTGGAACGGACGAGAGGCGCCGAGAGCGTCGTCCTGCTCGGCATCCCCACCCGCGGCGCCACCCTGGCCCAGCGGATCGCCGGCCGGATCGCGCAGTTCGAGGGGATCAAGGTCCCCGTCGGTGCGATCGACATCACGATGTACCGCGACGACCTGCGCCTGCGTCCGGCGCGCCCGCTCGGCCGCACCGAGCTGCCCCCGGACGGCGTGGACGGCAGGACCGTCGTCCTCGTGGACGACGTGCTCTTCTCCGGGCGTACGGTACGTGCCGCGCTCGACGCGCTGAACGACGTGGGCAGGCCCCGGGCGGTCCAGCTCGCCACGCTGGTGGACCGCGGCCACCGGGAGCTGCCGATCCGCGCCGACTACGTCGGCAAGAACCTGCCGACCTCCAAGAGCGAGAAGGTCAAGGTCTTCCTGGAGGAGACGGACGGGCGCGACGCGGTCGTGCTCATCAAGGGGGACGACCGATGAAGCCGCACCTGCTCTCGACCGGCGACCTCACCCGCGACGACGCCCTCCTCATCCTCGACACGGCGGAGGAGCTCGCCCGGGTCTCGCAGCGGTCGATCAAGAAGCTGCCCACGCTGCGCGGCCGGACGGTGGTGAACCTCTTCTTCGAGGACTCCACCCGGACCCGCATCTCCTTCGAGGCCGCGGCCAAGCGCCTGTCGGCCGATGTGATCAATTTCTCAGCCAAGGGGTCGAGCGTGTCCAAGGGCGAGTCGCTGAAGGACACCGCGCTCACCCTGGAGGCCATGGGCGCCGACGCCGTGGTGATCCGGCACAGCGCCTCGGGCGCGCCGCACCGCCTGGCCAACTGGGTGCGCGGCAGCGTGGTGAACGCCGGCGACGGCACCCACGAGCACCCGACGCAGGCGCTGCTCGACGCGTTCAGCATCCGCCGCAGGCTCGGCCGGCTCGACGGTCTGAAGATCTCGATCGTCGGCGACGTGCTGCACAGCCGGGTGGCCCGGTCGAACGTGCTGCTGCTGCACACGCTCGGCGCGGACGTCACGCTCGTCGCGCCGCCCACCCTGCTGCCGGTGGCGGTGGAGAGCTGGCCCTGCCAGGTCTCGTACGACCTCGACGCCGTGCTGCCGAAGTCGGACGTCGTGATGATGCTGCGGGTCCAGCTCGAACGGATGAACGCGGCCTACTTCCCCTCGGCGCGGGAGTACAGCCGCCGCTACGGCCTCGACCGCGACCGCTTCGCCCGCCTGCACGACGACGCGATCGTCATGCACCCCGGGCCGATGAACCGCGGCATGGAGATCTCCGCGGAGGTCGCCGACTCGCCGCGCTCGACGATCGTCGAGCAGGTCGGCAACGGCGTCACGGTCCGGATGGCCGTCCTCTATCTGCTGCTCGGCGGTTCCGAGCCCGCCATCGGAGGCGCCGAATGAACGCGTACGACCTTCACGAGGGAGCTGTGACCACCATCCTCATCAGGGGCGCCCGCATCCTGGGCGGCGCTCCGCGCGACATCCTGCTGCGCGACGGCGTCGTGGCCGAGATCGGCGACCTCGCGGGCGCCGAGGCCGGCCAGACGATCGACGCCGCCGGGCTGGTCGCCCTGCCCGGCCTCGTCGACCTGCACACCCATCTGCGCGAGCCGGGCCGGGAGGACGCCGAGACCGTCGAGACCGGCACCCAGGCCGCGGCGCGCGGCGGCTACACCGCCGTCCACGCGATGGCCAACACCTCCCCGGTGGCCGACACCGCCGGGGTGGTCGAGCAGGTCTGGCGGCTCGGCCAGGAGTCCGGCCACTGCGACGTCCAGCCCGTCGGCGCGGTGACCTCCGGCCT
This sequence comes from Microbispora sp. H10885, assembly GCF_014161415.1. Taxonomy (NCBI): domain Bacteria; kingdom Bacillati; phylum Actinomycetota; class Actinomycetes; order Streptosporangiales; family Streptosporangiaceae; genus Microbispora; species Microbispora sp. H10885. The sequence goes on from NZ_JABBWY010000015.1 coordinate 106,844, forward strand.
GGAGGGCCGCCAGCTCGCCGAACTCGGCGCGATGGCCGACTCCGCGGCCCGCGTCCGGGTCTTCTCCGACGACGGGAAGTGCGTCTCGGACGCGGTCCTGATGCGCCGGGCGCTGGAGTACGTCAAGGCGTTCGACGGCGTGGTCGCCCAGCACGCCCAGGAGCCCCGGCTCACCGAGGGCGCCCAGCTCAACGAGGGCGAGGTGTCGGCCCGGCTCGGCCTGACCGGCTGGCCGGCCGTCGCCGAGGAGGCGATCATCGCCCGCGACTGCCTGCTCGCCGCGCACGTCGGCTCCCGGCTGCACGTCTGCCACGTCTCCACCGCGGGCTCCGTCGAGATCATCCGGTGGGCCAAGTCGAAGGGCTGGGACGTGACCGCCGAGGTCACCCCGCACCACCTGCTGCTGACCGACTCCTGCGCGGAGACCTCGCCGCTCGGGCCGTACAACCCGATCTACAAGGTGAACCCGCCGCTGCGCACCGCCGAGGACGTGCGCGCGCTGCGCGAGGCCCTCGCCGACGGCACGATCGACTGCGTCGCCACCGACCACGCCCCCCACCCGGTCGAGGACAAGGAGACCGAGTGGGCCGCGGCGGCGATGGGCATGATCGGCCTGGAGACCGCCCTGCCGGTGGTCCAGGAGGCCATGGTCGAGACCGGGCTGCTCGACTGGGCCGGCGTCGCCGACCGCATGTCCGCGCGGCCGGCCAGGATCGGCCGCCTCTCCGGGCACGGCCGGCCCATCGAGCCCGGCGCGCCCGCCAACGTCACCCTGTACGACCCGTCGGTCCGGCGGCCCGTCGACCCCACCGCGATGGCGTCGAAGAGCCGGAACACCCCGTACGAGGGGATGACCCTGCCCGGCCGCGTGGTCGCCACGTTCCTGCGCGGCCGCCCCACCGTTCTCGAAGGGAAGCTCGTATGACAGCCCTGCTGGTTCTCGAGGACGGACGCGTCTTCGAGGGAACGCCGTACGGCGCCGTGGGCGAGACGTTCGGCGAGATGGTCTTCAACACCGGCATGACCGGCTACCAGGAGACCCTCACCGACCCCTCCTACCACCGCCAGATCGTGGCGATGACCGCCCCCCACATCGGCAACACCGGCGTGAACGACGAGGACCCCGAGTCCCGCCGCGTCTGGGTCGCGGGCTACGTGGTGCGCGAGCCGTCGCGGATCCCGTCGAACTGGCGCTCCCGCCGGACGCTCGACGACTACCTGCGCGAGCAGGGCGTCGTCGGCATCGCCATGTCCGGCACCCGGGCCCTCACCCGCCACCTGCGCGAGCGCGGCGCGATGCGCGCCGGCGTCTTCAGCGAGGGCGGCGACGTCGCCGAGCTGGTCGAGCGTGTGCGGCGCTCGCCCGGCATGGAGGGCGCCGACCTCGCCCGCGAGGTCAGCACGCCCGAGCCGTACGTCGTGCCGGCGCGCGGGCGCAAGCGCTTCACCGTCGCCGCGGTCGACCTCGGCATCAAGGCGATGACCCCGGAGCGGATGGCCGAGCGGGGCTGCGAGGTGCACGTGCTGCCCGCCACCGCCGGCGCCGCCGACATCCTCGCCCTCGGCCCCGACGGCGTCTTCTTCTCCAACGGCCCCGGCGACCCCGCCGCGGCCGGGTACGCGGTCGAGTCGCTGCGCGAGGTGCTGGACGCGAGCGTGCCGTTCTTCGGCATCTGCTTCGGCAACCAGATCCTCGGCCGGGCGCTCGGCCTCGGCACCTACAAGCTGCGGTACGGCCACCGCGGCGTGAACCAGCCGGTGCAGGACCGCAGGACCGGCAAGGTCGAGATCTCCGCGCACAACCACGGCTTCGCCGTGCAGGCGCCGCTCGACGGGCCCTTCGAGACGCCGTACGGCGCGGCCGAGGTCAGCCACGTCAACCTCAATGACGACTGCGTGGAGGGGCTGCGCCTGCTGGACCGTCCCGCGTTCAGCGTCCAGTACCACCCCGAGGCGGCGGCCGGCCCGCACGACGCGGCCTACCTGTTCGACGAGTTCTGCCAGCTGATGGAGCGCAGGAGGGAGCGAGGGAGCGGCGCGCAGCGTGTCTCCCCACCTGCGAGTGAACGACCGGGCGCGACCGAGAACGCGGAGAAGAAGGGGGCCAAGGGTGCCTAAGCGTACGGACATCAGGTCCGTCATGGTGATCGGCTCCGGCCCGATCGTCATCGGACAGGCGTGCGAGTTCGACTACTCCGGCACCCAGGCCTGCCGGGTCCTGCGCAGCGAGGGCTTCCGGGTCGTCCTGGTCAACAGCAACCCGGCCACGATCATGACGGACCCCGAGTTCGCCGACGCCACCTACGTCGAGCCGATCACGCCGGACATCGTCGAGAAGATCATCGCCAAGGAGCGGCCCGATGCGCTGCTGCCCACGCTGGGCGGCCAGACGGCGCTGAACACGGCGGTGGCGCTGCACGAGGCGGGAGTCCTCGGCAAGTACGGCGTCGAGCTGATCGGCGCCGACATCGACGCCATCCAGGCGGGGGAGAACCGCGAGCGGTTCAAGGAGATCGTCGCGAAGGTGGCCGCCGAGCACGGCCTCAACGCCGAGTCGGCGCGCAGCGCGATCTGCCACACGATGGACGAGTGCCTGCGCGCGGCGGACGAGCTGGGCTACCCGGTCGTCGTCCGCCCGAGCTTCACGATGGGCGGCGCCGGGTCCGGCTTCGCGCACGACGAGGAGGAGCTGCGCCGCATCGCGGGCGCCGGCCTCGACGCGTCCCCGACCACCGAGGTGCTCCTGGAGGAGTCGATCCTCGGCTGGAAGGAGTACGAGCTGGAGGTCATGCGCGACCGCAACGACAACGTGGTCATCGTGTGCTCCATCGAGAACATCGACCCGATGGGCGTCCACACCGGCGACAGCGTGACCGTGGCGCCCGCGCTGACGCTGACCGACCGCGAGTACCAGAACATGCGCGACGTCGCGATCGCGGTCATCCGTGAGGTCGGCGTCGACACCGGCGGCTGCAACATCCAGTTCGCGGTCGACCCGGCGACCGGCCGGATGATCGTCATCGAGATGAACCCGCGCGTGTCGCGGTCGTCGGCGCTGGCGTCGAAGGCCACCGGCTTCCCGATCGCCAAGATCGCCGCCAAGCTGGCGATCGGCTACACCCTCGACGAGATCCCCAACGACATCACCAAGGAGACCCCGGCGTCGTTCGAGCCGTCGCTCGACTACATCGTGGTCAAGGTGCCGAGGTTCGCGTTCGAGAAGTTCGCCGGGGCCGACGAGACGCTGACCACTCACATGAAGTCGGTCGGCGAGGCGATGGCGATCGGCCGTTCGTTCCCCGAGGCGCTGCAGAAGGCGCTGCGGTCGATGGAGAAGAAGGGGTCGTCGTTCACCTGGGCGGGCGAGCCCGGCGACCTGGACGCGCTCCTGGAGGCCTGCCGCAGCCCCCACGACGGGCGGCTGCGCACGATGCAGCAGGCGATCAGGGCGGGCGCCACCCCCGAGCAGGTCCACGAGGCCACCTCGGTCGACCCGTGGTTCGTCGACCAGCTCTTCGCGATCGACGAGGTCGCCCGGTCGATCACCGCGCTCGACCGGCCCACCCTGGACACGGCCAAGCGGCACGGCTTCAGCGACGCGCAGATCGCCGAGATCCTCGGCGTGGCCGAGGCCGAGGTGCGCTCCACCCGGCACGAGCTGGGCCTGCGGCCCGTCTACAACACCGTGGACACCTGCGCCGCCGAGTTCGCCGCGCGCACGCCCTACCTCTACTCCACGTACGACGAGGAGACCGAGGTGCCGGTGGGGGACCGGCCCAAGGTGATCATCCTGGGCAGCGGGCCCAACCGCATCGGCCAGGGCATCGAGTTCGACTACGCCTGCGTCCACGCGTCGTTCGAGCTGGCCAAGGCTGGCTACGAGACCGTCATGGTCAACTGCAACCCCGAGACCGTCTCGACCGACTACGACACCTCCGACCGGCTCTACTTCGAGCCGCTCACGCTGGAGGACGTGCTGGAGGTCGTGCACGCCGAGCGGGAGACCGGGCCGGTCGCGGGAGTGATCGTCCAGCTCGGCGGCCAGACGCCGCTGGGCCTCGCGCAGGCGCTCAAGGACGCCGGGGTGCCGGTGGTCGGCACCTCGCCGGAGTCGATCCACCTCGCCGAGGACCGCGGGGCGTTCGGCCGGGTCCTGTCCGAGGCCGGGCTGACCGCGCCCAAGCACGGCACCGCGACGACCGTGGACGAGGCGAAGGCGGTCGCCGAGGAGATCGGCTACCCCGTGCTCGTACGGCCGTCGTACGTCCTCGGCGGGGCCGGGATGGCCATCGTGTACGACGAGGACACGCTCGCGACCTACATGGCCAGGGCGGCCTCGGAGCACCCGGTGCTGATCGACCGGTTCCTCGACGACGCCATCGAGATCGACGTGGACGCGCTGTTCGACGGCGAGGAGCTCTACCTCGGCGGCGTCATGGAGCACATCGAGGAGGCCGGCATCCACTCCGGCGACTCGGCCTGCGCGCTGCCCCCGATCACGCTGGGCGGCTACGACGTCAAGCGCATCCGCGCCGCCACCGAGGCCATCGCCCGCGGCGTCGGCGTGCGCGGCCTGCTGAACGTCCAGTACGCGCTGGCCGCGAACGTGCTGTACGTCCTGGAGGCCAACCCCAGGGCCAGCCGTACGGTGCCGTTCGTGTCCAAGGCGACGGCGGTGCCGCTGGCCAAGGCCGCGGCCCGGCTGACGATGGGCGCCACGATCGCCGAGCTGCGCGCCGAGGGCATGCTGCCGGAGGGCTACGACGGCGGCACGCTGCCGCTGGACGCGCCGGTCGCGGTGAAGGAGGCGGTGCTGCCGTTCAACCGGTTCCGCGGCGTCGACACCGTCCTCGGGCCGGAGATGCGCTCGACCGGCGAGGTCATGGGCATCGACGAGTTCTTCGGCACGGCCTACGCCAAGTCGCAGTCGGCCGCGTACGGCGCGCTGCCCACCAAGGGCCGGGCGTTCGTCTCGGTGGCGAACAAGGACAAGCGGGCCGCGATCTTCCCGGTGAAGGCGCTGGCGGACCTCGGGTTCGAGATCCTCGCCACGGAGGGCACCGCGGAGGTGCTGCGCCGCAACGGCGTCCGTGCCAGGATCGTGCGCAAGCACAGCGAGGGGACGGGCCCCGGCGGCGAGCCGACGATCGTGCGCCGCATCCTCGACGGGGAGGTGGACCTCATCGTGAACACCCCGTTCGGCAGCCCCGGCCAGTCCGGGCCGCGCCTGGACGGCTACGAGATCCGCACCGCCGCCGTCAACCGCGGCATCGCCTGCATCACCACCGTCCAGGGCCTGGCCGCCGCGGTCCAGGGCATCCAGCAACTCGTCCGGGGCGACATCGACGTGCGTTCCCTCCAGGAACACGCCAGGAGGCTGCGAGACTGAGCGAGCCGCGATAGCAGGGAGGACTTAGTGGCCGGGAGTCCGGTTCAGGTCACGGGAACGGTGCTGACGACGCGCCGGGTGGACGCCTACCATGCGCTCACCGTCGTCGCCCCAGGCATCGCCGACCGGTTCCGGCCCGGCCACTTCGTCACGGTCGCCGTGGGCGGCCGGAACACCTCGATGCTCACCCGGCGGGCCTTCACCGTCCACGACGTGAAGCCGGACTACGGTGGCACGGTGGAGCTCGTCTTCGGCGTGCGCGGCGCTGGGACGGCCTGGCTCGCCGACCTCAGGGTGCGCGACACGCTCGACCTGGTCGGCCCGCTGGGCCGGCCCTTCCCGCTGCCCCGCGACCCCTGCACCTGTGTGCTGGTGGGCGACGAGCACGGCGCGGCGGCGCTGTTCGCGCTGGGCGACGCGCTGCAGCAGCGGGGCTGCCGGGTCGACTTCGTGCTCGGGGCGCCGTCGGCCGACCGGGTCTTCGGCGCGCTGCGGGCCCGCCGGATGGGCGAGACGACCACGCTGACCACCGAGGACGGCTCGCTCGGCATGCGCGGCCGGGTGACCGACGTGCTGCCCGGGGTCATCGCCGACGCGCGGGCCGACGTCGTCTACGCCTGCGGTCCCATGGAGACGCTGCGCGGCGTCACCGCGGTCGCGGCCGAGTTCGGCATCCCGGTGCAGGTCGCCGTGGAGGAGCGGATGGCGTGCGGCATCGGCGTCTGCATGACGTGCGTGGTGCCGGTCATCGGCGACGACGGAGTGACCCGGATGGTCCGCGCCTGCGCCGACGGGCCGGTGTTCCGGGGCGAGCGCGTGCGGTTCGACGACGTCGGAACGATCCCGTTCGACGCGCTCGGCGCGCCAGGCGGACGGCATGCCTGAGCCGAGGCGGGGGCGCCGGCGGTGACGGCCGACCTCCGGACCTATCTGGCGCACGTGGAACTGCCCAACCCGATCCTGACCGCCTCCGGCTGCGGTGGGACCGGCCGTGAGCTGGCCCAGTTCTCCGACGTCCACCGGCTGGGCGCGTTCGTCACCCGGTCGATCACCATGGCCCCGCGCGCGGGGCGGCCGACGCCGCGGATGGCCGAGACCCCCTCCGGGCTGCTGAACGCCGTGGGCCTCCAGGGCCCGGGCGTCGAGGCGTTCCTGGAGCGCGAGCTGCCCTGGCTGGCCGAGCGGGGCGCCCGTACGGTCGTGTCGATCGGCGGCGGCACCGTGACCGAGTACACCGCGCTGGCGCGGCGCCTGGCCGGGGTCTCCGGCGTCACCGCCGTGGAGGTCAACCTGTCCTGCCCGAACGTCGAGGACCGCGGCAGGGTGTTCGCCCGCGACGGCTCGGCCGCCGCGGAGGTCGTGGCCTCGGTGCGCGCGGCGACGCCGTACGACGTGCCGGTGATCGCCAAGCTGTCGCCGGACGTGGCGGACGTCGTCGCGGTCGCGCGCGCGTGCGTGGACGGCGGCGCCGACGCCCTCGCGATGATCAACACGCCGGTCGGGATGAGCATCGACGTGGACTCGATGCGCCCCGCGCTCGCCGCCGGCACCGGCGGCCTGTCCGGCCCCGCCGTACGGCCCCTGGCGGTGCGCTGCGTGTGGCAGGTGCACGCGGCGCTGCCCGGGGTGCCGATCGTGGGCATGGGCGGCGTCACGACCGGCAGGGACGCCCTTGAGCTCGTCCTGGCGGGCGCCTGCGCCGTCGCCGTGGGCACGGCCCTGTTCCACGACCCCTACGCCTGCCCGCGCGTCCTGAGGGAGCTGGAGGAGCTTCTGCAGGCGCGCGGGTTCGACCGCCTCGCCGACGTCGTGGGCCTGGCCCACCGCCCGGCGGGCGCGCAACCACGCACACGCACCGATCTGGAGGAGAGTTCGCTTTGACCACGCCCGCCCCCATCGCCGTCGCCCTGGACGCGCCCGACCTGGAGACCGCGGCCCGCTGGGCCGGTCTGGTCACCCCGCACGTCTCCACGGTGAAGGTGGGACTGGAACTTTACCTGCGGTACGGGCCCGATGTGATCGCCTCGGTGCGCGGCGCGAGCGGCGTGCAGGTCTTCCTGGACCTGAAGCTGCACGACATCCCGAACACCGTGGGCGCGGCCGCCAGGGCCGTCGCCCGGCTCAAGCCCACCTACCTGACCGTGCACGCCGCAGGGGGTCCCGCCATGGTCAGGGCGGCCGTCGAGGCGTCCCCCGGCACGCGGATCGCGGCCGTGACGCTCCTGACGTCGCTCTCCGAGGCCGATCTCCGCGAGGTGGGCATCCAGGGACCCCCGGACGACGCCGCGCGCCGTATGGCCGCCGTGGCCGTCGGAGCGGGCGCGCAGGCCCTCGTCTGCTCGCCCCGGGAGGTCGCCGCCGTGCGGGCCGAGGTCGGCCCGGAGATCACGCTCATCACCCCCGGCGTACGGCCCGCGGGCGCCGGCACTCAGGACCAGGCGAGGGTGGCCACCCCCGAGGACGCGGTCGCCCAGGGGGCCGACCTCCTCGTGATCGGGCGGCCCATCACCGGGGCGCCCGACCCCGGCGCCGCCGCCGCCGCGATCGCCGCCGCGCTGCGCCGCGTGCGCCCTGTGAGCACCCCGTGAGCACCCCCTGAAAGTCCCTGAACGTCTCATCGGGCCCGTAACGAAGCGTCATCCGTTCCGGGCCTGCTGAGGCGGTTTTGATCTACCCAGAGTAACTTTTCCAATACCGGAAGTAGTAAAATCAATTTTATGGTCCGAGAAACCTCTCTTGACGTTGCCGATACGGCCAAGACCAGCTAGTTTCCCCTCCCGTCCGAGTACATCGACAAGAAATTCGAGGTGACCCGGCGTGGCTCTTCCTCCCCTGACCCCCGAGCAGCGCGCCGCAGCTCTTGAGAAGGCCGCCAAGGCACGCAAGGAGCGTGCCGAGGTCAAGAACCGGCTCAAGCACGGCGCGGTTTCTCTGGCTGAGGTGCTGAAGGATGGGCAGACCGACGACGTCATCGGCAAGATGAAGGTCTCGGCTCTGCTGGAGTCGCTCCCTGGCGTCGGCAAGGTCCGCGCCAAGCAGCTCATGGAGCGCCTTGGTATCGCCGAATCCCGCCGTGTGCGGGGTCTCGGCGCCAACCAGCGCGCCTCCCTTGAGCGCGAGTTCGGCGGCGCCGAGAGCTGATCTCGGCGGCGTACGAACGAGTTCACGGGGGTACGGAGTGACCGAAACGTCCTGGTCCGCTGGAGATCGGGCCCATGAGGCGGCGACCGACAGCGGGTCCCGGGCACGCGGAGGTGACTTCACACCCCGCCCGCGCCTGACGGTCCTGTCCGGTCCGTCGGGTGTGGGCAAGTCCACGGTCGTCGCCGAGCTCCGGCGGTCCCACCCGGAGGTGTGGCTGTCGGTCTCGGTGACAACCCGGAAGCCCCGTCCGGGGGAGACGCACGGCGTGGAGTACTTCTTCGCCGGCAACGACGAGTTCGACCGGCTCGTCGCCTCCGGCGAGCTTCTCGAGTGGGCCGAGTTCGCCGGCAACCGGTACGGCACGCCCAGGCGTCCGGTGCTGGAGAGGCTGGCGGCGGGCGTCCCCACTCTGCTGGAGATCGACCTGCAGGGCGCCAGGCAGGTGCGCAGGACCATGCCCGAGGCCCTGCTGGTGTTCCTTGCCCCGCCGAGCTGGGAGGAGCTGGAGCGGCGGCTGCGCGGCCGCGGCACCGAGCCTCCCGACGTGATCGCCCGCCGCCTGGAGGCGGGACGCGTCGAGCTGGCGGCGGAGAAGGAGTTCGACCTCACCCTCGTCAACACGTCCGTCGATGACGTGTGCCACCGGCTGATAACCTTGCTGGGACACTCACCTAGCTAGGGGAATCACTGACGTGGCAAGCAGCGCCGCCTACGCGGAAGGCATCACCAACCCGTCGATCGACTCGCTCCTCGACATCGTCGACAGCAAGTACAGCCTTGTGATCATGGGTGCGAAGCGGGCGCGCCAGATCAACGCCTACTACTCCCAGCTCGGCGAGGGCCTGCTGGAGTACGTCGGGCCCCTCGTGGAGACCCACGCCCAGGAGAAGCCGCTGTCCATCGCCCTGCGCGAGGTCGCCGAGGGCCTGCTGACCTCCGAGCCCATCGAGGGCTGACCCCCGCCCCGCCACGGGAAACCCCGAGCGAGCCGGAGGGGCGCGCCGGCGGTCTGGACTGAGGAGCGAGGGACGAGCGACGAGGGCTGTATTCCTCGCGTGCCTCCGGCACGACCAGCCGGGGGTGAGCGCCTCGATGGGCGACGCGGAAAACCCCCGAGCGAGCCGGAGGGACGCGCCAGCGGTCTGGACTGAGGAGCGAGGGACGAGCGACGAGGGAAGACGCCGGGTATGAGCGCCCCGATGAGTGAAGCGGGAAACACAGTCGTGCTGGGCGTCAGCGCGGGCATCGCGGTCTACAAGTCCTGCGAGTTGCTGCGCCTCTTCACGGAGTCGGGACACGACGTGCGCGTCGTGCCGACCAGGGACGCCCTGCGTTTCGTCGGCGAGCCGACCTGGGCCGCGCTGTCGGGCAACCCGGTGACCACAGAGGTGTGGGAGTCGGTGCACAAGGTGCCGCACGTGCGCATCGGGCAGTCCGCGGACCTGGTGGTCGTCGCCCCGGCGACGGCGGACGTGCTGGCCCGGGCCGCGCACGGCATGGCGAACGACCTCCTCACGAACACACTGCTCACGGCGCGCTGCCCGGTGGTGTTCGCGCCCGCGATGCACACCGAGATGTGGGAGCACCCCGCCACGCGCGCCAACGTGGCGACGCTGCGGGAGCGGGGCGCGGTGGTGATCGAACCCGCGAGCGGCAGGCTCACCGGCGCCGACACGGGCCCCGGGCGGCTGCCGGACCCCGCCGAGATCTTCGAGGTCTGCCGGCGCGTGCTCGCGGGCCGCGGCGGCGATCTGGCGGGGCGGCACGTCGTCGTCTCCGCCGGCGGCACCCGTGAGGCGATCGACCCCGTCCGCTTCATCGGCAACCGCTCCTCGGGGCTGCAGGGATACGCCCTCGCCCGTACGGCCGTCGCCAGGGGCGCGGAGGTCACGCTGGTGTCGGCGAACGTGGCGCTGCCCGACCCGGCGGGCGCGAAGGTGGTGCGGGTGGAGTCGGCGACGCAGCTCCGCGAGGCGGTCCTGGCCGCGGCGGAGCACGCCGACGCCGTCGTCATGGCCGCCGCCGTCGCGGACTTCCGGCCCGTACGGCAGAGCGGCACGAAGATCAAGAAGTCGGCCGCCGAGCCCGATCCAATCCATCTCACGAAAAATCCGGACATCCTGGCTGAGCTGGGGGAGACCCGCCGGGCCGGAGGCGGGACGTACCCCCGGGTGATCGCGGGTTTCGCGGCGGAGACGGACGACGTCCTCGCCAACGGGCGAGCCAAGCTGGAACGCAAGGGCTGCGACCTGCTCGTGGTCAACCAGGTGGGGGAGAACCTCGCCTTCGGCACGCCCGACAACGCCGCCGTCGTCCTCACCGCGGAGGGCGAGTCGGTGGAGATTCCGAGGGGTCCCAAAGAGGATCTCGCCGACGTAGTGTGGAACCTGGTGGTACGGCGTCTCCCCTGACCCCTCGTGGACCTCGACCCCTCGCGGACCTCGCGTGGTGCCGGTGCGGGCGTCCGTGCCCGCCTCCGCAGGGTGCGTCGAGGGAGCGATCGCATGCCGGTGTCCGCCACGATCAGAGAGCGCTGCCGGGCCATGCTCGGCCCCGGCGAGGACATCCGCTATGTCTTTCCCGCGGTGGCCCTGCCTCCTCCTGCCATGATCAGCTTTCTCGTCGTCGTGACGAACCGCTCGGTCACGCTGCTGTCCACCAAGATGCTCACGCGGGACGAGCCGTCGCGGGTGTGGGCCCGCTACCCCCGCCGCACGCGCCTCGGGCCGGTCGAGTTCGGGTCGGGCCCGAGGATCGAGATCGACGGCATGACCCTGGAGGTCGACGACGAGTACGCGGCGGTGGTCGCGGCGGCGGACGCCGAGGCCTTCTCCCCGGGTGACCTGCCCAGAGATCCCCTCCCCGACCTCTGAGGGGTGTCCGGGACCCCGGCGGGCGCGTCCTGCCCGCCGCCTGTCGGGGAACCGGTGACGTGGCCGGAACCGGGATGGCTGTGCCGCGCCGCATCGCCTGAGGCTAGACTCGCGTGAGCATCGAATGGCCGCCGGTAGGCCCTACCGGCGGTCCTTCACAGACGTCAGCAGCCGCTGCATGAGGAGCCCAGAGTTGTCCCGTCGCCTGTTCACCTCCGAGTCGGTCACCGAGGGCCACCCGGACAAGATCGCTGACCAGATCAGTGACGCGATTCTCGACGCGATGCTCAAGGACGACCCGAAGAGCCGGGTCGCCGTCGAGACGCTGATCACCACTGGCCAGGTCCACGTCGCCGGCGAGGTGACGACGGAGACCTACGTCGACATCCCCGCCCTGATCCGGGAGAAGATCCTCGAGATCGGGTACGACGCCTCCCACAAGGGCTTCGACGGCGCCTCCTGCGGCGTGTCGGTGTCCATCGGCGCCCAGTCGCCGGACATCGCCCAGGGCGTCGACGACGCCTACGAGCACCGCGAGGGCGAGGGCGCCGACGACTTCGACCGCCAGGGCGCGGGCGACCAGGGCCTGATGTTCGGCTACGCCTGCCGCGAGACCCCCGAGCTGATGCCGCTGCCGATCACGCTCGCGCACCGGATGGCCCGCCGCCTGTCGGAGGTCCGCAAGAACGGGACCGTTCCCTACCTGCGCCCGGACGGCAAGACCCAGGTCACGATCGAGTACGACGGCGACCGGCCGGTCCGCCTCGACACCGTGGTGGTCTCCACCCAGCACGCCCCGGAGATCGACCTGCGGGAGATGCTGGCCCCCGACATCCGCGACCACGTCGTGGAGCCGGTGCTGGCCGACCTGGAGATCGAGACCGAGGGCTACCGCCTGCTGGTGAACCCGACCGGCCGCTTCGAGATCGGCGGCCCGATGGGCGACGCCGGGCTCACCGGCCGCAAGATCATCATCGACACGTACGGCGGCATGGCCCGCCACGGCGGCGGCGCCTTCTCCGGCAAGGACCCGTCCAAGGTGGACCGTTCGGCCGCCTACGCGATGCGCTGGGTCGCCAAGAACGTCGTCGCGGCCGGTCTGGCCGACCGCTGCGAGGTCCAGGTGGCGTACGCGATCGGCAAGGCGCAGCCGGTCGGCCTGTTCGTCGAGACGTTCGGCACCGAGAAGGCGCCGGTCAACGTGATCCAGGACGCGGTGCTCCAGGTGTTCGACCTGCGCCCGGCCGCGATCATCCGCGACCTCGACCTGCTGCGCCCGATCTACTCCGAGACCGCCGCGTACGGCCACTTCGGCCGTGAGGGCGTCTCCTGGGAGTCCACCGACCGGGCCGACGCCCTGCGCACCGCCGCGGGCCTGTGACCCGTCCCTGACGGACCCCGGCGCCGCCCTCGCGGCGGCGCCGGACAGGCACGCCCGGCCACGCCGGCCCGGACCCTCGACCGGCTTCGCGCACAGCCCGCGGGCCTGTGGGCGATTGCGGCCCGCCGGGTCTGGTAGGACGTACACGTGACCGAGCCGACCCGCGCCCCTCATCCGCAGGAGGCGCTCCTACCGGCGCCTCCCGCCGCCGGGAAGCGGTTCATCCAGCCCGCCGGGCGGACTCGTGCGGCGGGCACGGAGCGGACGCGGGCGGGCGCGCGCAAGGGGGCGCGTGAGGCGGCGGCGAGCCTTCCGGTCGCCCGGATCGTGGTGGACACGCCGTTGCCGCACCTGGACCGGCCGTTCGACTACCTCGTCCCCGCCGAGATGGACGCCGAGGCCGTGGCCGGCTGCCGGGTGCGGGTCCGGTTCGCCGGTCAGCTCGCCGACGGTTACCTGCTCGAACGGCTGGCCGAAAGCGAACACGGCGGACGGCTGTCCTTCCTGGAGCGGGTGATCTCCCCGGAGCCCGTTCTCACCCCCGAGATCGCCCGCCTGGCCCGTGCGGTGGCCGACCGCTACGCCGGGACCCTGCCGGACGTCCTGCGGCTGGCGGTGCCGCCGCGGCACGCCCGGGTCGAGGCCGAGGCGCGCACCCCCGTCCGCCGCACCGATCTCCCCGCTCCTGCCGGCGCCGCCGCCCCGGCGGGGAAGGACGCGTACGCGGGTCCGTGGGAGGCCTATCCGGCGGGGGCCTCGTTCCTGGAGGCGCTGGCCGAGGGCAGGGCGCCGCGGGCGGTGTGGACCGCCCTGCCCGGCACGGACGCCGACGGGCCGACGTGGCCCCACGCGATCGCGGCCGCCGCGCGGGCGACGCTGGACGGCGGCCGGGGCGTCGTCGTGGTGGTTCCCGACGGCAAGGACGTGGCCCTGGTGGCCGAGGCCCTGGGCGACACCCCGCACGTCGCGATCACCGCGGACCTCGGGCCCGCCGAGCGATACCGGCGCTGGCTCAAGGCGCTGCGCGGGGAGGCCGGCATCGCGGTGGGCAACCGCCCGGCGGCCTTCGCCCCGGTGGCCCGGCTGGGCCTCGCGGTCATCTGGGACGACGGCGACGACCTGCACGCCGAGCGCCACGCCCCCTATCCCCACGCGCGGGAGGTCCTCGGCCTGCGCGCCCACCAGGCGGGAGCGGGCCTGCTCGTCGGGGGCTACGCCCGCACCGCCGAGGCGACGGCGCTCGTCGACACTGGCTGGGCGGGCCCCCTCGTGCCCGACCGCGCGGTGGTGCGGGCGCGGGCCCCCAGAGTGCGCCCCGCGGGCGACGACGCCGAACTGGCCCGTGACCAGGCGGCCAGGGCCGCCCGCCTGCCCAGCGTCGCCTGGCGGGCGCTGCGCGAGGGCCTGGAGCACGGGCCCGTCCTCGTGCAGGTCCCGCGCAGGGGCTACCTGCCCGCGCTCGCGTGCCGCCACTGCCGCGCCCCCGCACGCTGCTCGGGCGCGCCGCCGGTCCGCCTCGCCACGGAGCCGTCGCACGCGGAGCAGCCGCACTCGGAGCCGTCGTATTCGGGGCCGGTCTGCTCGGGACCGCTGGCCCTGCGGGGCGGACACGCCATGCCGTACTGCCGCTGGTGCGGCCGGATCGCGGGCGACTGGCGCTGCCCCTCCTGCGGGGGGACCGGCGTGCGGGCCGTCATCGTGGGCGCCCGGCGGACGGCGGAGGAGCTGGGCCGGGCCTTCCCGTCCGTCGCCGTGCGCACGAGCGGACGCGACGGGGTCCTGGCGAGGGTCAGCGGCGCTCCGGCACTGGTCGTGGCCACCCCCGGGGCCGAACCGGTGCCCGACGGCGGCTACGCGGCCGGCGTGCTACTTGACGGATGGGCCCTGCTCGGCCGTCCCGACCTGCGCGCGGCCGAGGAGACCCTGCGGCGCTGGGCGAACGCCGCCGCGCTGCTGCGGCCGGCGGGCGAGCTGGTCGTCATGGCCGACGCGGCGGTCCCGGCCGTACAGGCCCTGCTGCGGTGGGACACCGTCACCTTCGCCGAGCGGGAGCTCGACGACCGGACCGAGCTGGGCTTCCCGCCCGCCGTGCGGCTGGCCACGCTGACCGGCCCGGCGGCGGCCGTCAGGGAGACGCTGGCGGACGCCGATCTGCCCGCAGGGGCGCAGGTGCTGGGGCCGGTTCCGGTGGACGGCGGGCAGGAGCGCGCCATGGTCCGGGTGCCGCGTCACCTCGGCTCCGCGCTCGCCCGCGCGCTCAAGGGCGCCTCCGGGGTGCGCTCGGCACGCAAGGCACCGGAGGTGGTCCGAGTGAACATTGATCCGCTCGATCTCATCTGACCGATTCGCCTCGCACAAAGCGAGCCGTTAGCGTGCGTGTGTGTCGATCGAATGGGTGAACCGGGCCGTCGACGGCCTCCGCGCCTGGGGGCGGGAGAGGAACGTCGAGGTCGACGTCGACGAGGTACGGCTGCTGTGCGACTACGCCAGCGACTATCTGGAGGTCAACGAGCTGGGCGATTTCCGGCCGGGGACCTTCGAGGAGCTCCTGCTGGAGATCTACCCGCGCAAGGTCATCGCGCCGCCCGAGAGCGCGCCGGAGACCGTGGCCGCGGCGCGCACGCTGGTCGAGTTCCTCCTGGACACGGGCGAGATCGGCGGCAAGACCGCCGCCCGGATGCGGGCGACGATCGACGAGATCGAGCCCGAGATGCCCCGGGCGCTCGCCGACACGTCCAAGTTCGGCATGGCCAAGAGCCTGTTCAGCGCCATCGGCCCCGACTCGCTGGAGCTCGACGCCGCGGGCGGCCGGGCCGAGGGGGAGACGGACGGCCCCGACTGCGACTGCCCCGGCTGCGCGCCGCTGCCGCCCGTACGGCTCGCCCCGGCCGAGGAGGTGGCGCGGGCGGCGCGCGAGGTGCCGCTGCTGGTCGACGCCCACCGCGTGGTGACGTGGCTGGCGGAGGGCCGCCGCACCCTCACCCTGCGCCGCTCGCTGCGCGCCGCGGACGCCCGCGCGATCAGGGACGGCCTCGGCGTACGACGCCCCGAGGCCGCCTGGCGCCTGGCGCTCGAACTGGGGCTGGCGCACTCCGGCCCTCCGGCCGTCGAGGCGGCCGAGGGCTTCCGCGACCTGGCGGAGCGCGGCGACGAGGAGGTGCTCGACCTGTGGACGGGGGCGCTGGAGCTGCTGATCGAGGGCCTGGTGCCGCTGACCGGCGAGCGGGTGGTCGACGACGGGATGGCCCAGATCCACGACCTGCTCTACCGGCTGCAGTCGCCCGTCCCGGTGGACGCGCTCGCCGACTACCTGCGTGAACTGGCCGACGGGCGGCCGGTGGGGCGGCTGGACGAGGCGCTGACCGGCCTGGCGTACGCGGGAACGGTCCAGCGTACGGAGGACGGCCTGGCCCTCACCACGCACGCCCTGTGGGGCCTGCGCGAGGTGTACGCGGGCATGGGCATGGACGCGCCGCTCGCCCCCGACCTGGCCGAAGGCGACGCGAGCGGCCTCATCGCGGGCCTCATCGGCGACGGCCCGGCGGACGAGGCGGCCGAACGGGACATCGCCGAGTGGCTGTCCCGCCGTACGCCCGAGCAGGCCGCGGCGGAGCTGCTGGCCGCCGTCGCGGGCGCCCCGGCGGAGGTGCGCGGGGTCGCGGTGACGATCGTCGACCGGCTGGGCCGGGAGGCGGCTCCCGTCGTGCGGTCCTACCTGGACGACACCGAGCTTCGCCCGCACGCCATCCACTGGCTTTCCTCACGCGGCCTGGAGGCCCCCGCGCTCACGCCGGAGGAGGTGCTGTGGATGAGCGTCGACATGCTGGCGCTGGCGCTGCCCGCCGCCGAGGCCGACCCCGAGGGCTTCGCGGAGAACATCGCGGCCTCCGGCCCGCCCCCGCATCTGATCGAGGACATGTGGCGGGTGGAGCACCCCGACGTCGTCGAGGTCCTGGAGCTGCTCGGCAACACGCTGCGGGACCAGGCCGCCGCGAAGGCCGCCCGGAAAGCGGCCTTCAAGGCACGTTCGCGGGGCATCAGGTGACTGCTGTGCAGTAAGTTGCTGGAATGGCCGACAGCGACGTGCTCACCTTCCCGCCGGTCGACATCGCCCCCGACGAGGAGCTCGTCCACGCGGTCCGGGAGGTCCCCCTCGTACGCGACGCCCGCCGCCTCGCCGAGTGGGTCGGGGGCCGCTGCGCGGCCTCCCCCCAGGGCGTCTGCGAGGTGACCGAGGAGGGGCTGCCGCACCCGGCCGAGGCGGAGGCGGTCGTCGCCGCGCTGGACCTGGCGGCCGCCCGGCTCCGGCTGCTGTGGGTGGTCGCGGTGAACGGCCGTCTCGTGGAGGTCACCCGCCAGGGCGCCCGCCCCGGGCCGGGGGTGCCCGACCCCATGGAGTTCTGGGACGGCGTGGTCATGGACGTGCTCGACCGGACCGAGGAGGGCCTCACCGGCTCGGCCGTGGTCGACGAGCACCTCACCGAGATCCTCGCCACGATCTACTCGGTGCGCGAGGGCATGCCGCTCGCGGCGCTCGCCGGCGGCATCCTGCAGGCGCACGAGGTGGGATGCGAGGCGCGGCCGGCCGACCTGCGGCGGCTGCGGATGACCCTGCCGGGCGAGCTGTCGGCGGCGATGGCGCTGCTGGAGTACTGCGGGCTGATCGAGCTGACCGGCGAGCTGGTCCGCCTCAGCCAGCCGGGCGTGTGGGCGGTGCGCCGCGACCTGCTGCGGGAGGGGCACGACGCGCCGTCCCTGGGCGAGGTGGCCGCGCTGGCCGAGCTGGGGGCCGCCGACCTCATCGACGCGATGCTGCACGGCCGGGCGTCCGCCAGCGCCGCCACCCTCTGGCTGGAGCGCCGGGTCCCGGAGGACGCCGCGCGGGAGCTGATCAAGATCGCCGCGTCGGGCGACGCGGCCCAGCGCGGCACCGCGGGGACCGTGCTGGAGGAGCTCGGCCCCGAGGCCGCGCAGGCCGTACGGGAGGCCCTGGACGAGCCGATGATGTGGCGCTACGCCGCGGCCTGGCTGGGCGTGCGGGACCTGGAGGCGCCCGCCCTCGGCGAGGGCGACGGCGCCTGGGTGGCGGTGGACACCCTCGCCGCCCTGCTCTACATCGGCGCCCCGGTCGACTCCGTGGCCCACTTCGACCTGCTCGGCGAGGACCTGCTCGCGCTGGTGCCCGAGATGGGCCGGGCCGACCACCCCGACGCCCTCGCCGTGCTGGAGATGCTCGGCCGGCACCACCCCGATCCGCTGATCGCGAAGACGGCCAGGAAGACGGCGATGAAGGTGCGGTCGCGCACATAGACTGTGGTGATCCTCCTCGTGTATGTGACGTGAACGGAGCCGACCCTTGGCCATTCAGCCGATCCGCCTGTTCGGCGACCCCGTGCTGCGCACGCCGGCCGAGCCGGTGGTCGACTTCGACAAGGAGCTGCGCAGGCTCGTGAAGGACCTGACCGACACGATGATGGACGCGCCGGGCGCCGGGCTCGCCGCGCCGCAGATCGGCGTCGGGCTGCGCGTGTTCACCTACTACGTGGACGAGCAGCTCGGCCACGTGATCAACCCCGATCTCGACCTCGGCGACGAGCTGGACGAGGAGGGCGAGGAGGGCTGCCTGTCCTTCCCCGGCCTGTCCTTCCCCACGCCGCGGGCGATCCGGGCGGTCGCCAAGGGCTTCAACATGCACGGCGAGCCGGTGACGATCGAGGGCACCGACATCATGGCGCGCTGCTTCCAGCACGAGACCGACCACCTGGACGGCGTGCTGTTCATCGACAGGATGGACACGAAGCAGCGCAAGCTCGCCATGAAGGCGATCCGCGAGGCCGAGTGGAGCGGCCTGTCGGCCCCGGTGGTGAAGATCTCGCCGCACGCCACGCAGGGACGGGCCCTGTAGTGCGCCTGGTCTTCGCCGGCACCCCCGACACCGCGCTGCCGTCGCTGCGCGCCCTGCTGGACTCGCCCCGGCACGAGGTGGCCGCCGTCGTCACCCGGCCGGACGCGCAGTCGGGCCGGGGGCGGAAGGTGCACCCCAGCCCGGTGGCCCAGCTCGCGGAGGAGTCGGGCATCGAGGTGCTCAGACCGGCGAAGGCCGGCGACCCGGACTTCCTCGACCGGCTGCGGGCGATCGGCCCGGACTGCTGCCCGGTGGTCGCCTACGGCGCGCTGCTTCCGCAGACGGCCCTCGACATCCCGCCCCATGGCTGGATCAACCTGCACTTCTCCGTGCTGCCGGCGTGGCGGGGCGCGGCCCCCGTCCAGCACGCCGTACTGCACGGTGACGACGTCACCGGCGCCTCGACCTTCCGCATCGTGAAGGAGCTGGACGCCGGGCCGGTCTTCGGCGTGCTGACCGAGCCGATCCGCGACGACGACACCAGCGGCACGCTGCTGGCCCGGCTCGGCGAGGCCGGCGCGGGCCTGCTGCTGGCCACGCTGGACGGCGTCGAGGACGGCGCCCTGGAGGCGCGCCCGCAGCCCGCGGACGGCGTCAGCCTCGCCCCGAAGATCGAGGTCGACGACGCGCGCGTCGACTGGGCCGCGCCCGCGATGCGGGTGGACCGGCTCGTGCGCGCCTGCACTCCGGCTCCCGGCGCCTGGACGGAGTTCCGCGGCCAGCGGGTCAAGATCGGCCCGGTGCGGCTCGCCCCCGACGCGGACAAGCTCGCCCCGGGCGAGATCGCGGCCACCAGGAAGACCGTGCTCGTCGGCACCGCCAGCCACCCCGTCGAGCTCGGCGAGGTGCAGCCGCAGGGCAAGCGGCAGATGACCGCCGCCGAGTGGGGCCGCGGCGTTCGCTTCGCCGACGGTGAGACGCTGGTCTGAGGGGCCTGGTGGCCACCACCACCGACGTGACCGGGCGGCGCCGCGTCGAGGCGGACGCGTTCCGGGCGGTGCACGGCGCGGGCGGACCGTGCGCCGGGCGGCGGGGTGTCGGAGGAAGGCGCTAGGGTTGCCCGCTGGTTCACGGATGGCAGGGTCGAGGGTGGCAGGGTCGAGGGTGGCAGGGTGAAGCAGGGCAGAGGCCAGGGCGGCGACGCCGGGGGCGGCGCGCCGCGCGGCCGGCGGGGCGGCCAGGCAGAGGGCCGGGGCGGCGGACAGAACGGTGGCCAGGCCGGCGGACAGGGTGGCGGACCGCGCGGCGGTGCCGGCCGGGCCCGGCCGGGCCGCGGCGCGCAGACGGGGCACGCCGGGCAGGCCGCCCCCGAGGCGAGGACCGGGCAGCGGAGGCAGGGTCGTGGCCGCCCGCCGCGCGACGAGGCGCGTAACGCCGCCTACGACCTGATGCGGGCCGTCGACGAGCGTGACGCGTACGCCAACCTGCTCATGCCCACGCTGCTGCGGCAGCGGCGGATCAGCGGCCGGGACGCGGCCCTCGCCACCGAGCTGGCCTACGGGACGCTGCGCGGCCTCGGCACCTACGACGAGGTGATCGCCGCGTGCAGCGACCGCCCGCCGGAGAAGGTCGACCCGCCGCTGCTCGACGCGGTGCGTCTCGGCGTGCACCAGCTTCTGCGCACCCGGATCCCGCCCCACGCCGCGGTCAGCGCCACCATCGACCTCGTGCGGCTGCGCGTCGGGCCGGGCCCGTCCAAGTACGCCAACGCCGTGCTGCGGAAGGTCGCGGGCCGGACGCTGGAGCAGTGGCTGGAGATCGTGGCGCCGCCCCGCGAGGAGGACCCGGCCGGCCACCTCGCCGTCAGCTACAGCCATCCGCGCTGGATCGTCACCGCGTTGCGCGACGCGGTCGGCGGCGACCTGGACGAGACGGCCGCGCTGCTGGAGGCCGACAACGAGCGGCCCCGGGTGGCGCTGGTGGCGCGGCCCGGGCGGGCCACGGTGGAGGAGCTGTTCGCCGCCGGGGCGGAGCCCGGCGCCTACTCGCCGTACGCCGCGTATCTGCCGGAGGGCGACCCCGGCTCCCTCGCGGCGGTGGGGGAGGCGCGGGCGGCGGTCCAGGACGAGGCCAGCCAGCTTGTCGCGCTCGCGCTGACCCGCGTGCCGCTCGACCACGACACGACCTGGCTGGACATGTGCGCGGGCCCCGGCGGGAAGGCCGGGCTGCTCGACGCGGTGGCCACGGAGCGGGGCGCCCGGCTGCTCGGCGCCGACCTGCAGTATCACCGCGCCCGTCTGGTCTGGGGCACCACCCGCGAGGCGAAGGTGATCACGGCGGACGGCACCCGGCCCGCCTGGCGGCCCGGCGCGTTCGACCGGGTGATGCTCGACGCCCCCTGCACGGGGCTCGGCGCGCTGCGTAGACGGCCGGAGGCCCGGTGGCGGCGAGACCCCCGGAGCATCCCCGAGCTCACCGCGTTGCAGCGGCGGCTGCTCGACTCGGCGCTGGAGGCCGTCAGGCCGGGCGGCGTCGTGGCGTACGTGACCTGCTCGCCGCACCTGGCCGAGACCCGCGCGGTGGTGGAGGACGTGCGCGACCGGGCCGAGGTGCTGGACGCGCGCGCGTTCCTGCCCGAGGTCCCGGGGCTCGGCGACGGGCCGTACGCGCAGTTCTGGCCGCATCGGCACGGCACCGACGCGATGTTCCTGGCGCTGCTGCGCCGTCCCTGAAGAGCGTCCTCGCCGCGGGCTCCCGGACCGGCCCCGGGACGGCACGAGGCGGCACAGGGCGTCACAGGGCGGCACGGGGCGGGGGCGGGGACCTGGCGCCAGGGCTGAATAGACTGCAGGGACTATGGCCGTTCAGATCTCGCCCAGCATCCTGTCCGCCGACTTCGCCCGCCTCGCCGACGAGGCCGCGCGGGTCGAGAACGTCGCCGACTGGCTCCACGTCGACGTGATGGACTACCGGTTCGTGCCCAACCTCACGCTCGGCCTGCCGGTCGTCGAGTCGCTGCTGAAGACGACCTCTACGCCGGTCGACTGCCACCTCATGATCGAGGAGCCGGACCGGTGGGCGCCCGACTACGCCGAGGCGGGCGCGGGCAGCGTCACGATCCACGCCGAGGCCGCCAAGGCGGCCGTGCGCACGCTGCGGGCGATCCGCGCGGCCGGGGCGAGGGCCGGTCTCGCGCTGAACCCGGCGACCGCCGTGGAGGGGTACGAGGACCTGCTGCCCGAGATCGACATGCTGCTCGTCATGACCGTCGAGCCGGGCTTCGGCGGGCAGCGCTTCCTCGACATCGTGCTGCCGAAGGTGTCGCGGGCCCGCACCCTGATCGACAAGTACGGCGGCGAGGTGTGGCTCCAGGTCGACGGCGGCGTGTCCACGGAGACCATCGAGCGCTGCGCCGAGGCCGGGGCCGACGTCTTCGTGGCCGGCAACGCCGTCTACGGCGCCGATGACCCCGCCCGCGCCGTCACGGAGCTCAGGAACCTCGCCGAGCGGGCCACCCCGCCCTCCTGACCGGCCCATCCGAACGGGCTTCTCGGCCGGGCTTGCCGGCCGGGCTGCGCCCGGTCACGCCGCGGACCCGCGCGGCCGGCCTCTGGACGGGCCGGGGTCAGGCCAGGGCGGGGTCGAGGACCACGTCCTCGCCCTGGGTGGTGGGCGCCTCGGGGAAGTGGCAGGCGGTCAGGTGGCCCTCGCGGTTGCCGCTGAGCCGGACCAGGGGCGGCACCTCCTCGGCGCACTTGTCCTGGGCCTTCCAGCAGCGCGTGCGGAACCGGCAGCCGGACGGCGGGTTGATCGGTGAGGGCACGTCGCCCGCCAGGCGGATGCGCTCACGCGGCTCGCTCGACATGTCGGGCTCCGGCACCGCCGACAGCAGGGCGTGCGTGTACGGATGCCGGGGCCGCTCGTAGATGGACGCGCGGTCGCCGATCTCGACGATCTTCCCGAGGTACATGACCGCGACGCGCTGGGAGAAGTGCCGTACGACCGCGAGGTCGTGCGCGATGAACAGGAACGCGATGCCGAGGTCGCGCTGCAGTTCCTGCAGCAGGTTGACCACCTGGGCCTGGATGGAGACGTCCAGCGCCGACACCGGCTCGTCGGCGATGATCAGCTTGGGGTCGAGCGCCAGGGCGCGGGCGATCCCGATGCGCTGCCGCTGGCCGCCGGAGAACTCGTGCGGGAAGCGGTTGTAGTGCTCGGGGTTGAGGCCGACGATCTCCAGTAGTTCCTGGACGCGCCGCCTGCGCCCGCCGGGCGGGTCGATGTCGTTGACCTCCATCGGCCCGCGGATGATCGTGCCGACGGTCTGGCGCGGGTTGAGCGAGCTGTACGGGTCCTGGAAGATCATCTGGATCTCGGGCCTGATCGGCTTGAGCTCCCGGCGCGAGCTGTGGGCGATGTTCCGCCCGCGATAGAGGATCTCGCCCGAGGTGGGTTCGAGCAGGCGGGCCGCCAGGCGGCCGGTGGTGGACTTGCCGCAGCCCGACTCGCCCACCAGGCCGACGGTCTCGCCCTCGCCGACGGCGAGGTCGATGCCGTCCACCGCGTGGACCGCCCCGACCTGGCGCTTGATCAGCGTGCCACCCCGTACGGGGAAGTGCTTGACCAGCCCCTTGAGCTCCAGCAGCGTCTCGTTCATGCGCCGTCCTCGGTCCGAGCGTCGATCTGGGCCTCGGTCTGGTCCGAGGCCTGGGTGGTGCGAAGTTCCCTCTTCTGTTCGAGGGTGAGATAACAGGCGTCCCCGTGACCCGTCTCGGGGGAGACGTCCGGCCGCTGCCGGAAGCACAGTTCGGGCCCGGCGAGCCGCGGATAGTCGCAGCGCGGGTGGAACGGGCAGCCGGAGGGCGGGTTGAGCAGGCTCGGGGGAGTGCCGCGCACCGGCTTCAGCGGGACGTCCACGCTGGAGTTCAGCCGCGGCATCGACGACAGCAGGCCCCACGTGTAGGGGTGGCGCGGCTCGCGCAGCACCTCGCGGACGGTGCCGCGCTCGGCCGCCCGCCCGGCGTACATGACCAGGACGTCGTCGGCGGTGTTGGCCACGACGCCGAGGTCGTGCGTGATCAGGATGATCGAGGTGCCGAACTGCTGCTGCAGGTCCTTGAGCAGGTCGAGGATCTGCGCCTGGACGGTCACGTCCAGCGCGGTGGTCGGCTCGTCGGCGATCAGCAGGTCGGGGTCGCAGACCAGCGCCATGGCGATCATCGCGCGCTGCCGCATGCCGCCGGAGAACTCGTGGGGGTAGTGGTCCACCCGCACCTCCGGCTGCGGGATGCCCACCCGCCGGAGCATCTCGACGGCCCGGTCCCGGGCCTCCTTCTTGCTCGCGCCCCGGTGCTTGCGGTAGACCTCGCCGATCTGCCGGCCGATCGTGTGGAACGGCGACAGGGCGGTCAGCGGGTCCTGGAAGATCATCGCGACCCGGTCGCCGCGGAGCTTCTCCATCGTCGCGCGGTCGGCGGTGATGAGCTCCCGGTCCTCCAGCCAGATCTCGCCGCCGATCCGCGTGTGCGCGGGGTCGTGCAGGCCCAGGATGGCGAGGTTGGTGACGGACTTGCCCGACCCCGACTCGCCGACGATGCCGAGCGTGGTGCCCTTCTCCAGATCGAAGGACAGGCCGTCGACGGCGTGGACGACGCCGTCCTCGGTGCTGAACTCGACGCTCAGGTCACGGACGGACAGGAACGGCCCGGGGCCGCGAGAGGTCCCCGGCTCGCCGCTCCACGACACGGTGGTCACTTGCTGCTCCAGTTCCAGGTTTCGGGCGTTCGGCTCGGGCGCGGCTCAGGTCAGGCGGACCCGCGGGTCGATGAACGCGTAGAGCACGTCCACGACGATGTTGAGGATGACGATCATCGCGGCGCCCACGATGGTCACGCCGAGCAGCATCGGGAGGTCGTTGTTCTGCACCGCCCGCACGGCGAGCTCGCCGATGCCGTGGAGGGTGAACGTCTGCTCGGTGATGATGGCGCCGCCCAGCAGGGTGGCGAGGTCGACGCCGAAGATCGTGACGATGGGGATCATCGCGCCGCGCCAGGCGAACCGGAAGAACACCGCGCGGTTCGACATGCCCTTGGCCCGCGCCGTGCGGACGTAGTCCTCGGCGAGCTGCTCCACCATCTGGGAGCGGGTCATCCTGGTGTAGTTCGCGGTGAAGATGATCGACAGCACCACCCACGGGAGGAGCAGGTGGGTGAACCAGCCCACCGGGTCCTCGGTGACCGGCACGTAGGACGGGCGCGGGATCAGCTGCATGGTGTCGACGAGGTAGAAGGCCAGCAGCGGGCCGACGAAGTAGATCTGCAGCGAGGCCCCGATGACGGAGGAGGCGCTGGCGATCTTGTCGAGCGGCTGCCCGACCTTCCAGGCCGCGATCATGCCGGTGATGATGCCGAACGCGAGGATGACGATCGACGCCCCGAACGTCAGGGACAGCGTCACCGGGAAGCGGTCCACGATGGCGCCGAACACCGGCTCCTGGGTGGCGAAGGAGTAGCCCAGGCAGGGGGCGGGGCAGTCGCCGAACTGCACGAGCTCCCGGCCGGCGAAGATGCCCACGAGCCAGTGCCAGTACTGCACGAACAGCGGCTCGTCCATGCCCAGGTTGTGCCGGACCAGCTGGAGCGTCTCCGGCGGGCAGATCTTGCCGCAGAACGCCCGGGCGGGGTCGCGGGGGACGGCGTAGAAGAGGTAGAACGTGACCGCGCTGATGATCAGCAGGATCATGAGGGCGCCGAGGATCCGGCGTACCAGGAAGCTGGTCATGGTCTCGTACGTGCTCCAGCGGTCGGAACGGGCGGGGGCCCGCCGCCCCGCCCGCGGGGGCGGAGGCGGCGGACCCGGTGGTGCTACTTCACGTAGACGTTCAGCGCGGACTGCTCGCCCTGGATCGGGTCGAACCGCACCCCGCCGAGGCCCGAGCCGTACAGGCCGAAGTAGGTCTGGTAGAACTCGGGGATGATCGCGGCCTGGTCCATGATCTGCCGGTCGATGGCGGCCCACGCCTTGCCGGCCTCGGTGGGGTCGGTCACCGCGTTGGCCTTGTCGATGGCGGAGTTGATCTCCGGCACGTTCAGGTGGCTGTAGTTCGGCGCGTTGTCGGAGATCTGGCGGCCGTCGAACTGCGGCTGGATCGCGGTGGAGCCGGTCGGCCAGTCGGCCGCCCAGCCGCCCCAGTAGACGTCGTACTTGTTGTCCACCGGGCCGATGGCGTCGTAGTAGGTGCCCGCGTTCAGCGGCTTGCCGACCACCTTGATCCCGGCCTTGGCCAGCGCCTCCTTGATGGCGATGGTGACCTTCTCCTGCGTCGGCGTCTGGTTGTAGGCGTAGACGATGGTCGGGGTGGGGTTCCCGGCCTTCTGCAGGAGCGTCTTCGCGGCCTCGGGGTCGCCCTCGGGCTTGGCCAGCTTGCCGTACAGGTCGAACGCCTCGTAGCCGAGGACGGTCGGGCTCATCACGGTCGTAGCGATCTTCCCGGCCGAGATCTCGCCGCCCTGGAGCTGCTGGATCTGCTTGGCCGGCCACGCCAGCTGGATCGCCTTGCGGACGTTGACGTCCGTGACCCGCTTGGTGTTGATGTTGTAGAAGGTCGTGAACGGGGTCAGGCCCTGCAGCGACCGCTTCATCAGGTCGGCGTTGCCGAACACCTCCTGGACCCGCTCGGGGGCGACCGGGTTGTGGAAGGTGAACGCCTGCTTGTCGTTGCCCGTGTCGGCCATGAAGCGCTCGGTGGTCTGCTGGCTCTGCAGGCCGAACTCCATGTGGAACTTGTCCGGGTACGCGTGCCGGATCGGGTCGGTGTTCTTGTCCCAGTGCTCGTTGCGCTCCAGGTCGAGCGACTTGTCCGTCACGTGGCTGACGATCTTGTACGGACCGGACGACCAGGGCTGCTTGTCGTACTTCTGCTTCGTGTCGTGCGCCTTCGGCACGGCGCCGTAGCCGGTCATGGCGACGGTGAAGTTGAAGTCGGGGTGCGCCGCGTTCAGGTGGAAGACCACCGTCTTGTCGTCCGGCGTCTCGATCGTGTCGAGTTCCTTGCCGTCGTACGGGCCCTTGTACTGGTCGCGGAACGGCTTGTTCGGGTCGGGGACCAGCCAGGACTCGGCGTAGTCGGGGCCCTCGGTGATGAAGTCGGCGAACAGGCGCTCGAAGCTGTACTTGACGTCAGCGGAGGTGATCGGCGCGCCGTCCTGCCACTTGAGGCCGTCCTTGAGGGTGAACTTCCAGGTCTTGCCGCCGTCGGTGGTGGTGCC
The DNA here is from genome assembly GCF_014161415.1 of Microbispora sp. H10885. NCBI lineage: Bacteria > Bacillati > Actinomycetota > Actinomycetes > Streptosporangiales > Streptosporangiaceae > Microbispora > Microbispora sp. H10885. The sequence continues at coordinate 133,743 of NZ_JABBWY010000015.1, forward strand.
CGTGTCGGTCGCGAGGTCGCCGACGAGCTTGATGTTGCCCGCGTCGTCCTGCTTGTAGTTGGTCAGCGTCCGGGTGAACAGGGCCGAGACCGAGGAGTTGTAGTTGATGTAGACGCGGCCGGGGTCGAGGTGGCTGAAGTCGTCACGGTCGATCATGTAGACGGTGCCGCCCGGCTTGGCGCCCGGGACCTCGGGGGCCGGTCCCGTGGAGTCGTCGGCGGTGCCGACCGATATCGCGCTGACGGCCTTGTTCTCCAGCGGCTTCTGGGAGCTGCCCGCGGCGCCCTCGGGGGCCCCGCCGCCACCGCCCTTGGCGCAGCCGGCCAGTGCCAGCGCGCCCGCCGCGAGCACGGCCGTCATGGAGACGAATCGCCTGCTGTGCGATCTCATGTGGTCCTTCCTATGGAGGTGCGCGCTCACAGGGTCAGCGCTTGGTGCGTGGGTCGAAGGCGTCGCGGATGGAGTCCCCGAGCAGGTTGAAGGCCACCACGAAGATCAGCATCGAGACGCCGGGGAACAGCAGGTAGGTGACGTCGGAGTGGTAGACGTTCACGCCCACCTGGAACATGCGGCCCCAGTCGGGGGTGGGCTCGGTCATGCCCACGCCGAGGAAGCCGAGTCCCGCCTCCGCGCCGACGTAGAGCGGGAGCGCGAGCGTGGCCTGGATGATGATCGGGGTCCAGAGGTTGGGCAGCAGTTCCTTGAAGATCACCCGGGCCGGCGACGCGCCGGTGACGCGGGCGGCCTCCACGAACTCACGGGCCCGCAGCGACAGCACCTGGGCGCGCAGCAGGCGGGCGATGGTGGCCCAGCCGAGGACGGTGAGGACGACGCAGATCGACACGTACCGCAGCCAGACCGGCGTCTCCTCCTCGGGGAGCACGAGAGCCGCCTCGACGACCGGGAGGAAGACGATCAGGAACAGCTGCGAGGGGAACGCGAGCAGCGTGTCGATGACCCGCCCGATCACGTAGTCGGTGCGGCCGCCCAGGTATCCCGAGGTCACGCCCATCACGACCCCGATGACCGTGGTGAGGACGGTCACGATGACGGCGATGCTCAGCGAGGTGCGGATGCCGTACACGAGTTGCGTGAAGACGTCGCGGCCCAGGCCGGGCTCCAGCCCGAACCAGAAGTCCCCGCTCATACCGCCGTTCGGCGCGATGGGATAGCCGAACTGATTGAGCAGGCCGGGCTGGTTCTGCCCGTACGTGGTGTACGGGTCCTTGCCGTACAACGAGGCGATCACGGGGGCCAGGAGCGCGATCAGGAAGAAGGCGAGCACGACGATCGCCGAGGCGACGCCTGTGCTGTCGCGCCGGAAGCGGCGCCACATGAGCCGTCCGGGCGAGCGGCCGACGACGGCGGAACCGGACGCGGCCGGGTCCGCGGTGTCCGCGGGCTCCGCGGCGGCGTCGGTCGCGGTCGAGGGGGGGAACGTCATGGTTCGGTGCTCCCGGGTGGACCATTAACGATCGGAAGAGATCCGACTATAGGGAACCCTGGCAACTGATTTGGCAGGGGTCAATCACTTGGCGCGGGTAGTTCGCCGCGTTCTTGCTTCGTTGTGCAATGTAAATCACCTTGTGTCCTGCGGCCGCGTTGACCTTGGTGGACGCGCCGCGGGACACTGAATATTACATGAATGCACTTATGTCACAACTTTGTGACATAATCCACACATACCCGAGAAGAAGCGCACGGATAAGGATCCTTGTTTGATCACCGATCCGATCCCCGCAAACCCGCACTAGGTCGTTGAAGCGGGCGTGGCTACACTGGTGGGTAGCAGAGCAGCGTGCTCCGGGGTCGGTGTAATTCCGAACCGGCGGTGACATCCCTGCCCCCAGGGGTGAAGTCCGCGACCCGGCTGAAGCCATCGGCCGGTGGACCTGGTGAGACTCCAGGACCGACGGTGAAAGTCCGGATGGGAGGAAGCGCGCGAACGGGCGGTCGTATGCCGCCGGGCGGTCCCACAGGGCCGTTCCGGCAGCGGGCCGCCCGAGCAGTGGTGCGTGGCCGCATCCCGATCGTTCCCCGGGGCCCGCCGTTACGACAACGGCGAGAGGAAGACCGGGTGACCTCGCGGGACATCCTTCACATGCGGCGCGCGATCGCGCTCGCCGCCCGGGGACTGGGCGGCACCAGCCCCAATCCCGTCGTCGGCTGCGTCGTCCTCGACGCGTCGGGTGAGGTCGCCGGGGAGGGCTTCCACGCCTACGCCGGCGGTCCGCACGCCGAGATCGTGGCGCTGCGCGAGGCGGGCGGACGGGCCCGGGGCGGCACGGCCTACGTGACGCTGGAACCGTGCGCCCACACCGGCAGGACCGGGCCCTGCGCCACCGCCCTCCTGGAGGCCGGCGTGGCGCGGGTCGTCGTCGCCGTCCCCGACCCCAACCCCGTGGCCTCGGGCGGCGCTGAGGTGCTGCGGCGGCACGGCGTGCTGGTGGACGAGGGCGTGCTGACGGCGGAGGCCGAGGAGGGCAACGCCGCCTGGCTGACCTTCGTACGGGCCCGCAGGCCCTATGTGACCTGGAAGTTCGCCGCGACGATCGACGGCCGCTCGGCGGCCTCCGACGGCACCAGCCAGTGGATCACCTCGCCCGAGGCGCGGGCCGACGTGCACCGCCTGCGGGCCGAGAGCGACGCCGTCCTCGCCGGAATCGGCACCGTGCTCGCCGACGACCCCCGGCTGACCGTCCGGCCGTCCGTCGATTCGATCGCGCCGCCCGCGGCCCTCCCCGCCTCGCCGCGCGCCACGCCCGTGCTGCGCGTCGTCGCCGACCCCGGCGCCCGCACCCCCGCGGGCGCCCGCGTGCTGGACGGCGAGGCCCCGACGCTGGTCGCGGTGGCCGAGGACGCCGCGGTCCCCGCCCACCTGACCCACGTCGTACGAATCCCCCGCGCCAAGGGGGGAATAGACCTCCACGCTCTCCTGGCTGAGTTGCGCGGGAGGCAGATCGTGAGCGTGCTGGTCGAGGGGGGTCCCACGCTCGCGGGCGCGTTCCTGCGGGAGGGACTCGTCGACCGGGTCGTCGGCTACCTCGCCCCGGCGCTGCTGGGCGCGGGCGCGGCGGCGCTCGGCCCGGCGGGCGTCTCGACGATCACGGAGATCCACCGGCTGGAGTTCGCCTCGGTGACCCCCCTCGGGCCGGACCTCAAGGTGGTCCTGCGGCCCAAGATCCCCGCTCGTCAGTCCTTCCCGCACACCGATCCCCTGGGTGCGGATCCCCAGGTCGTACAGTCCCCTAAGGAGAGCTGAGATGTTCACCGGAATCGTCGAGGAGCTCGGCGAGGTCGTGGCTCTGGAGTCCCTGGGCGACTCCGCGCGCCTCACGGTGCGCGGCCCGGTCGTCACCGGCGACGCCCGGCACGGCGACTCGATCGCCGTGGACGGCGTGTGCCTCACCGTGGCCGGCGCGGAGGGCGACTCCTTCGCCGCCGACGTGATGAAGGAGACCCTCGCCAGGTCCGCGCTCGGCGCCCTGCGCCCCGGCTCGCGGGTCAACCTGGAGCGCGCCGTACGGGCCGACCAGCGGCTCGGCGGGCACATCGTGCAGGGCCACGTGGACGGGACCGGGGAGGTGCTGTCGCGCGAGCCCGGGGAGCACTGGGAGGTCGTGCGGATCTCGCTGCCCGCCGGTCTCGCCCGCTACGTCGTGGAGAAGGGGTCGATCGCCGTGGACGGGGTCAGCCTGACCGTGGCCGCGGTCAGCGACGACTCCTTCGCGGTCAGCCTGATCCCCACCACCCTGGAGCTCACCACGCTCGGCCGCAAGCAGCCGGGCGAGCCGGTCAACCTGGAGGTGGACGTCATCGCCAAGTACGTCGAGAAGCTGACCGCCGCGACCGCCAAGGAGGTCGCGGCGTGAGCTGGACCGAGGCGGGATTCGACGTGTACGGCCAGCACGTCCTGTGGACCGACCTGGTGGGCAACGTGTGCGCGCTGGGCACGGTCTGGCTCGCGATCAAGAAGACGATCTGGACCTGGCCGGTGCAGCTGCTCGGGTCGGTCCTGCTGTTCGTGGCGTCGGTCGGCGCGCACATCACGGGCAACGCGCTCAAGCAGGCGCTGTTCGGCGTCCTCGCGGTCTACGGCTGGGTGAAGTGGTCGCGCGGCACCCGCGGCGGCGCGGAGCTGCCCATCCGGTCGGCGCGGCCGGGGGAGCGGGCGGCGCTCGTGGGCCTGCTGGTCGCCGGGACGGTGGCGGTCGCGCTCACCTTCACCTTCCTCAACTCCCGGGGCTGGAACATCTCCTGGAACCCCTGGCCCGACGCGTACATCTTCGTGGGCAGCGCGGCGGCGACGTGGGCGCAGGGCAGGGCCCTGGTCGACTTCTGGATCATCTGGGTGGCCGTCGACCTCGTGGGGGTGCCGCTGGCGTTCAGCTCCGGGCTGGTCGTCTCCGGGGTGGTCTACGGGCTGTTCTTCGTGATGGTGATGATCGGTTTCCGTGACTGGCTGCGCCAGTCGCGCACGCTGCGGGCGGTGATCGCGTGAGTGACATCAGGCTGGACCCGATCGAGCGGGCCGTCGCCGACATCCGGGACGGCCGTCCCGTGGTCGTGGTCGACGACGAGAACCGCGAGAACGAGGGCGACCTCATCTTCGCCGCGTCCAAGGCGACGCCCGAGCTGGTCGCCTTCACGATCCGGCACACCAGTGGCGTGATCTGCGTGGGCATGGAGGGCGCCACGCTCGACCGGCTCGGCCTGCCGCTGATGGTGCAGGACAACCGCGAGCGCCTGCGCACGGCGTACACGATCAGCGTGGACGCCAGGGACGGCGTGACGACCGGCATCTCCGCCGCCGACCGGGCCAGGACCATCAGGACCCTGTGCGACTCGGCGACCGAGCCGTACGAGCTGGTGCGGCCGGGGCACATCTTCCCGCTGCGCTACCGCGAGGGCGGCGTGCTGGCGCGTCCCGGCCACACCGAGGCGTCGGTGGACCTCGCCCGGCTGGCCGGGCTGTCCCCGGCCGGCGCGCTCGCCGAGATCGTCAACGACGACGGCACGATGGCGCGCCTGCCGAGGCTGCGCGAGTTCGCCGACGAGCACGACCTCGCGCTCGTGTCGATCGAGCAGCTCGTCGAGCACCGCCGCCGGTCGGAGCCGATGGTCACCCGGGCCGCCGAGACCGGCATCCCGAACCGGTACGGCATGTGGCGCGCGTACGGCTACGCCAGCGCGCTCGACGGCGGCGAGCATCTCGCGCTGGTGTACGGCGACCTCGGCGACGGTGAGAACGTGCTCGTCCGGGCGCACTCCGAGTGCCTCACCGGGGACGTGCTCGGCTCCCTGCGCTGCGACTGCGGGGTGCAGCTCGACACCGCGATGCGCATGATCGCCGAGTGCGGCCGCGGCGTGATCGTGTACCTGCGCGGCCATGAGGGGCGGGGCATCGGGCTGCTGGCCAAGCTGCGGGCCTACGGCCTTCAGGACAACGGCAGCGACACCGTCGACGCCAACCTCGAACTGGGGCTGCCGGTGGACGCCAGGGAGTTCTCCAACGCGGGGCAGATGCTGGCCGACCTCGGCGTGAAGTCGGTGCGGCTGCTGACCAACAACCCCGCCAAGACGCGGGGCATGGACGGGTACGGCGTCAAGGTCCTCGGCCGCGAACCCATGCCGGTGGCGATGAACCCCTACAACGAGCGGTACCTGACGGCCAAGCGGGACCGGCTCGGCCACGAGATCTCCGGCGGCATACCCCGCGACATCCACGGCGAGCACTTCGGCAGGGAGGCCTCATGAGTGAGCGAAGCGAGCGAACAAGCAGGCACGGCGCGGTCCGCGCATGCGGCTCCGAGCCGTCAGGCGAGGAGGGCGCATGAGCGGTGCGGGACGGCCGGACGCGGCGGCGGTGGACGCGGGCGGGCTCACCGTCGGCATCGTCGCGGCCCGGTGGCACGAGAAGATCACCGACCAGCTCCTGGCCCGGGCGGAGCGGGCGGCCGAGGACAGCGGCGCGGCCGTGGTCACGGTCCGGGTGGCCGGGTCGCTGGAGATCCCGGTGGTCGCCCAGGCACTGGCGCGGCGCTGCGACGCCGTCGTCGCGCTCGGCGCGGTGATCCGGGGCGACACGGCTCACTTCGACTACGTCTGCGACTCGGTCACCGCGGGGCTGACCAGGGTCAGCCTCGACGAGTCCACCCCCGTGGGCAACGGGGTGCTGACCTGTGACACCCTTGATCAAGCGGTCGAGCGGTCCGGCGTGCCGGGCAGCAAGGAGGACAAGGGGTACGAGGCGACGATCGCCGCCCTGGAGACCGCGGTCCTCCTGCGCGGCCTCGCCGGCTGACACCCGCGCGATCCTCGCATCCGCAGCGCCGAGCCGGGAAGATGTCACTGGTGATCACGTTCCGTCCGTCCGCCGGGCACGCCGTACGCAGTCCCGAGGGGGATCGTCATGCCTGAGGGCGTGCCGTCGTTGCCGGTCACCTGGCGGCCCCGGAGCACGACGATCATCGCGTACGGCCTGGCGGGGGTGATGGTGGGCGGTGCGATCGTGCTGGCGGTCGGCCTGCCGGAGCAGTTCAAGCTGCCCGACCGGCTGGGCATGGTCGGCTTCGGGCTGCTCGTGGCGTTCGTGCTGCACCTGCTCGGCCGCCTGCGGGTGCGGGCGGACGAGCGGGGGATCACGGTGGTGAACCCGCTGCGGGTCCACCGTTTCGAGTGGGCGGAGGTGCTCGACGTCACGATGGTGGAGGGCGACCCCTGGCCCAAGCTCGACCTCGCGAACGGCCTCAGCCTGGGCGCGATGGGCATCCAGAGCACCGAGCGGGAGCGCTCGCGCCGGGCGGTCGCCCAGCTCACCGCCCTCATCCGGGAACGCGGCGAGGCCCCCGACCACCTCTAGCTCCTGAATGGTCACCGAAATCAGGAAATATCAGCAGCCCTGAAATAATTGACATGGCTCGAATAGCGCCTGCCTCCTAGACTCTGGACGTGGCCGCCAGGCGGGAGTCGCAAGTGGGCAATAAGCCCGATTCGAGCGACGTTGCGAGATCTGCCCTTCCATGGGGTAAAACGCTGCAGGCGCGGCGGCTGGCCGCCGAACTCACCACGAAAGAACTGGCCAAGCGGGCGGGGTGCGATCCGGCGTTCGTCGTCTGGCTGGAAATGCTCCCGGTCCGGCCGGCGAGTGGTCTGGCGGACCGGGTGGAGGCGCTGCTGGATCTGCATCTCGACCCACCGCCCGAGACCCCGCCCGGACCCGGCCCCGAGGGGCTGATCAGCAGGAGGGCCTTCACCGGTTCGCTGAGCGCGATGATCTACTACGCGGCGAGCCGCGGGGACATCGCCGGCGCGGCCCTGCGGCCGCGGCTCGGCCGGGAGATGATCGACGATCTGGACGCGGCCCGGCTCGCCCTGGTGGCGCGCGAGCGCGCCTTCGGCCCGGCCGAGCTGATCGCCTCCGCCGCGGGTTACCTGTCGCTGATCCGGCGCCTGCTGCGGGAGGGAGCGCACGGCTCCATGAGCCGCGAGCTGCTCAGGACCGGCGCCCAGTGGGCCGACTTCGCCGGTTGGCTCCATCAGAGCGCCGGCGCTCCGGCCGTCGCCGCGTCCTACGAGGACCTGGCCGTCACCTGGGCGCGGGTCGGCGGCAACGCCCAGCTGGAGGCCTACTTCCTCGGCCGGCGTTCCCAGATCGCCGTCGACGCGGACGACCGGCCCTTCGCTCTGTCGCTGGCGCGGACGACGATCGAGGACGGGCTCCCGCCGACGATGAAGGCGTTCCTGCTGCAGCAGCGGGCGCACGCCTACAGCGGCATGGGAGTGCGGAAGATCGGCCTGCGGCTGCTCGACGAGGCCGACGAACTGGTCGACGGCCCGCGGGCCCAGGATCACTCGGGCGAGAGGAATCTGATCAAGGCGGATTACGTCACGCACGCCTATCTCGCCCTGCAACGCGGAAAGGTCCTGACCGACACCGGGCGTCCCCGAGCCGCCATCGAGGTGCTGGAGGCGGGCATGCGGAAGTGGCCGCGCGATTTCTACCACGAGGGAAGCCTGGTCTCCGCCCGCCTGGCGGTCGCCCATGCCGCTGCCGGCGACATGGAGGAATCCGCCCGCGCGGCTCTGCGGGCCGTTCGCATCGCGAAGGAGACCGGAGCGGGCCGGGCGATGGGGGAGATGGCCCCGATCATTCCGGTTCTCCGCGCTCATCGCCGGAAATCTCGAACAATCGACGAATTCTTCCGGATTCTAAACAACGTTCCTTCTACCATCTGACGAGGCGAGGCGGCCGCAGGAACAGCGGCACGACTCCTCGCGGGAATCGAACGTCTCAACAACGGGTGGCCGATGTCGGAATTCTGGTTGGGGCTGCTCGGCGCGGTCATCGGCGGGGTGTTCAGCACGGCCGGTTCGCTGGTGCAGGCACGTGCCACGTACGGCGCGGTCATGCGGCAGGTCGTCGCCCAGCACGAGTTCGATCGCCGGCTCAGGAGGGAGGACGAGATCCGGAGCGCGGCGACCGCCATCCTGCTCGCGTTGTCGAGCATGTCCGCGCGGGCCTTCTCGCTGGCCGAGCAGCGGGCGTCGGCGCACGAGCACACCGCCGGGGCGGCCGGCGATCTCCTGTCCGGCCTCGCGACCGGTGCGAGGGAGACCCGTTCGCTGGTGCTCGTGTACGAGGACCTGCTCGACGACGAATCGGTCGAGCGGGTGCTGGAGGCGTGCGCCCTCGCCGCCGACCTGCCGTTCCAGCCCGACTCGCACCTCGGCACGGCGCTGGAGCGGATCGACCTGGCGATGCGCACGCTCAAGGCCGTGAAGCGCGGGGAGGCCGTTCCGCCGGCCTAGTGCCGCCTCACCCTTTCCTCGTTCCACCCGTTGATCACCACGAGAAACCAGGCGGACGCGCCGGAGCGGCGCGTCACCACAGCGGGCGACGCGCCATCCGCCGTCCGGGTGAGGACGGTGCCCCGGCGGGCCTCAGGCGGTCAGCCGTACGGGCGTGGGGGTGTCGTGCAGGCCGCGGCGGCGCAGTTCGGGCAGCACGCCCTCCCCGAACCAGTAGGCCTCCTCCAGGTGCGGGTAGCCGGACAGGACGAACTCCTCCACGCCGAGCGAGGCGTACTCCTCGACGAGGTCGGCGACCTCCGCGTGGCTGCCGACGAGAGCCGTGCCGGCGCCGCCGCGCACCAGGCCGACCCCCGCCCACAGGCCGGGGTGGATCTCCAGGTCCCTGACCCTGCCGCCCCGGAAGCCCTCGTGGAGCGCGAGCATCCGCTGCTGCCCGACCGACTCGCTGCGGCCGAGGACGGCGCGCGCCGCGTCGATGTCCTCGGGGGAGATCTGGTCGAGCAGCCGCTTCGCCTCCGCCCACGCCTCCTTGGACGTGTCCCTCGCGATCACGTGCAGACGGATGCCGAAGCGCAGCGTACGGCCCTCGGCGGCGGCCAGTTCGCGCATCCGGTCGAGCTTGGCCGCGACCTGCGACGGCGGCTCGCCCCAGGTGAGGTAGACGTCCACGTGCCGGGCCGCGACCGGGCCGGCGGCGGCCGACGAGCCGCCGAAGTACAGCTCGGGCACGGGGTCGGGCCGCTCGGCGACCGTCGCGCCCTCGACGTCGTAGTAGTGGCCGGTGAAGTCGAACGGCCCGTCCCAGGCGCCGCGGACGATCGTCAGGAACTCCGCGGTCCGGGCGTACCGCTCATCCTTGGCCAGATGGTCGCCGAAGCGCCGCTGCTCGGCGGTCTCACCTCCGGTGACCACGTTGAGCAGCAGCCGCCCGCCGGAGATCCGCTGGTAGGTGGCGGCCATCTGGGCCGCCAGCGTGGGCGACAGCGCACCGGGACGGAACGCGACCAGGAACTTCAGCCGCGTCGTGACCTGGGTCAGCGCGGCGGTGACCAGCCACGCGTCCTCGCAGTAGGTCCCGGTCGGGGTGAGCACGGCCTCGAACCCCGCCTGCTCGGCCGCGCGGGCCACCTGGGCGAGATAGTCGATCGAGGGCGGGCGGCGGACGGCCGCCGCGGACAGGCCGTGACTGCGCGTCAGGCCGTGCCCGCCGCCGACGATCGCCCGGCCGTCGCCGGATGTGGGCAGGAACCAGTGGAATCTCATCGCGCGGCCTTTCCGACGACCTCGTTGAATCGGTCGTCAACGAACTGGGAGAACGTGACCGTGCCGGGGATCAGGCCCTCGGCGCCGAAGGCGTCGGCGATCTCCTGCTCCGAGGAGACGACCGAGTCGTCGATCTCGACCGGGGTGGCCACGGCGTTGGCGACGGCGGCGTTCGCCACCTCGGCGGGCAGGCCGGTCTCCTGCGCCCAGACCTTCGCCCACTCGTCCAGGTGGGCGGCGGCCCAGACCCGGGCCTTGGCCAGGCGGGTGAGGAAGTCGGCGATCGCGGCCCGCTTGCCCGTGTCCTCGATCGCGGCCGGGGCGGCGACCTGGAAGCCCAGGCCGTTCACGATGCCCGCGCCGTCGACCAGCAGCCGCGCCCCGTGCTGGATCTTCGCCTGGGAGGAGAAGGGGTCCCAGATGGCCCAGGCGTCGACCGTGCCGGAGGAGAACGCCGCCAGGGCGTCGGCCGGCTGGAGATACTGCGGCTGGATGTCCTTGAAGGACAGCCCGGCCTTCTTCAGCACGGCGAGCAGGTGGTAGTGGGCCGAGCTGCCCTTGGCCACCGCGATCTTCCTGCCCTTGAGCTGCGCCGTCGAGGTGATGGCGGACCCGCCGGGGACGAGGATCGCCGACCCCTTGGCGCTCTGCCGGTAGGCCGAGACGACCTTGATCTTCGATCCGGAGGCGGCGGCGAAGACGGGCGGGGTGTTGCCCACGCCGCCGATGTCGACCGCGCCGGCGTTCACGGCCTCCAGCAGCGGTGGGCCGGAGGTGAACTGCGACCACGCGATCGTGTAGGAGGTGCCGCCGAGCAGCCCGGCGGCCTTGAGGATGGCCTCGGAGCCGGCCTTCTGGTCGCCGACCCGCAGCGTGACGCGTCCCTGGGCCTCGCCCGGCTTTCCGGCGGCGGCGTCCTGCCCGGCCGGGGCGCAGGCCGCCGTGCCGGCCGTCAGGGCGATCAGCAGTACGGCGAGGAGTCTCCTGGTCATTCCGTTCCTTCCGGGGGCGCGCCCAGGGCCGCCAGCAGGGCCGCGCGCAGGGCGAGGAGGTCGTGGTGGTCGCGGTGCCGGGGGCGCGGCGCGGTGACGGTCCAGGAGTGGGCGACCCGCCCGCCGTCGAGCACCAGGACCCGGTCGGCGAGCGCCAGGGCCTCGTCCACGTCGTGGGTCACCAGCAGTACGGCCGGGCCGTGCGCCGCCCACAGGTCGAGCACGAGGCGGTGCACGGTGATCCGGGTCAGCGCGTCGAGCGCGCTGAACGGCTCGTCGAGCAGCAGGAGGCGGGGCTCGCGGACGAGGGCCCGGGCGAGGCTCGCCCGCTGCGCCTCGCCGCCGGAGAGCGTCAGCGGCCACGCCCCGGCACGCTCGGTCAGGCCGACCTCCGCGAGCGCGGCGTCCGCCCTGGCGGCGGGGCCGGGCGCGTCCAGGCCGAGCGTGAGGTTGTCGCGCACCCGCTTCCACGGCACCAGCCGGGGCTCCTGGAAGGCCACGGCCACCGAGCCGTCGACCTCGATGTCACCCTCGACCTCGTCGTCCAGCCCGGCGAGCGCGCGCAGCAGGGTGGACTTGCCCGAGCCGCTGCGGCCGAGCAGTGCGACGAACTCGCCGGGCGCGATCGTCAGGTCGAGGCCGTCCAGCACCGCGCGGTCGCCGAAGCGCCGGGTGAGGCGCCGTACCGAGGCCGCCGGTGCCTCGCCGGGACGGCCCGAACCGCCGGCGGGGGCCAAGTCACTCAGCGGGACAGGAACTCGCGCCGCCATCCGAGCGCCCTCCTTTCGAGGAGCCGGACCAGGGCGTCGGTGAGCAGCCCGAGCGCGCTGTAGACCAGCAGGCCGACCACGATCACGTCGGTGCGGAGGAACTCCCGCGCGTCGTTGATCATGTAGCCGAGCCCGGCGTCCGCGTTGATCTGCTCGGCCACGATCAGCGCCAGCCAGGCCACGCCGAGGCTCTGGCGCAGCCCGACGAGGGTCTGGGGCAGCGCGCCGGGGAGCACGATGTGCCGCACCAGCGCGGCCCTGCCGAGCCGGAGCGTACGGGCGAGTTCGGCGAGCTTGCCGTCCACGCCCCTGATGCCGGAGAACGTGTTGAGGTAGAGGGGGAAGGAGACGGCGAGCGCGACCAGCAGCACCTTGGGCGTCTCACCGATGCCGAACCAGAGGATGAACAGCGGGATCAGCCCGAAGAACGGCAGCGCCCGGAGCATCTGCATGATCGGGTCGACCGCGTTCTCACCGGCCCGGCTCAGCCCGGCCACCAGCGCCAGGACGATGCCGGCCGCCGCTCCCGCCGCGAAGCCGAGCAGGACGCGTTCGAGCGACACCGCGATCGCCGTGGGCAGCGTGCCGGACCGCACCAGGTCGAGCGCGGTCGCCGCGATCTGCGACGGCGCGGCGAGTAATCGGGCGGGCAGCAGCCCGCTGCCGCTCGCGGCCTGCCACACCAGCACGACGGCCACGGGGCTCACCCACCGGTACGACCGCCTCCCGGCGGACCGGACCGCGGCGCCTACGGCGGCGGCGCGGACGGCAGGGGCGCCGCCGGCGTGTGGGGCGGTGCCGGTTTCGATTCCGGCGACGGACATGGACACACCTCGCAGGGACGACGGAAGATTCCCCACAAGGGTTGTCCATATTTCCTACCAAGTCAATAGGTTATGTCTCTCCGCCGACGGCCGACGGCCGACGGGACCCGGGCACCCGGTCACGAGGCTCCGGGGACGGTGACCTTCCGCTCCTTGAACGGGAAACCGGTCCTCGCGGCGTCGCTCTGCAGGCCGCTCAGCGAGGCCTGGCCGGCGTTCAGGTCGGCCTCCGTGGCGGTGCCGCTCTTGAGTCTGTCGGTGAGAGCCCTGACCTTGGTGCCGACGCCCTCGACGGCCTTGCAGAGCGTCGGGTTGGCCACGGCGAACCCCTTGGCGACCTTCAGTTCGTGCAGGGCGAACAGTCCCGCCACCGCCGCCTTCGCGAACGTCCGCTTGCGCTTCTCCGCTCCCTGCTCGAAGCCGCCGCTGCGCAGCGGTTTGTAGATGTAGCGGTGGAAGGCGCCGAGGGCGAGGCCCGCGTGCAGCGCGAAGCGCGTCTTGGCGAACCGCCTGGCGTTGCCGCCCGACGGGCACGGCGAGTTGTACTCGCTCTCCGTCGCGGTCGGCGTGGCGGCCGCCGCCGGACCGGCGACGGCCGCCTTTTCGGACACCGCCCTGGTGGTCGTGCCTCCGCAGCCGGTGAGCAGCGCCAGCGTCAGTGTGACCGCGGCGGTGAGCGCGGCAAGGGATCGGGCATGTCGTGCGGCCATCGTTTCCCCCTGGTGACCCTGTGGTTCCGCGGCGGTGTTTCCCGCGGGCACGTTCTGGACGAGGTTGCCGCCCAGATGCCGACTATTCAGGCTTTTGCCGTATCCGGAGAATTCCATCACGATGGTCGTCCACGCATTTGGCGGTCGCCGTTCCGGGAGAACGTAGATCCCGTGCCGGGAGAATGCCGGAAAACGCCCATCGAGGATCGATCCAAACGGCCTCCGGCCGCTCCACGGCGATTGGGAGATAGGGAATCGCAATTGATTCATCCCGGATCATGTCGCGTGTCGGCCGATGGTCTGGACGCATTCCGGAACCGGTCCGGACTATGGAAGAGGAACACCCGAACCCACGTGTGACGTGATCGGAGAGGAGAACGGCCATGCGAGGAAGGCGACTCGGCATGACCATCGGCTCGGCGCTGCTCACGACGGTCGCGCTCTGGCCGGCGGCGGGATCCCCGGTGCGGGCGTCCACGATCTCCGGCGGCGTCGCCGTCTCGCAGGCGGCTCCCGGCGCGTCCGTCGCGAAACCGAAGCCGCCCAAGTGCTCTTATCGCTGCACGAACCATCGCAAGTACAAGTGCTGTCCGAAATGCAAGCGCGTGAAGGGCAAGTGCTAGCCGCCGATAAGCCGAGTCGCGGGGCCGCCAGGGTGGTGTGCCGGGTGCGCCGATCGCCGGCCGCCACCGCGGCGAGGACTCGTCGAGAGGGGCGCCGCCGTCAGGAGGCGGCGGCGCGAACCACGTGCTGTGCCGCGGCTGGTCAAGCCGACGCCGGATCTCCCGGCCGGTGGGCGGCCCGCGCCGTCGGCCTATGCTGATCGGCGACGACGGGAGAGCGCATGGCGGTGCTGATCGACCGGCCGAACTGGCCGGGTCCCCGGGGGCTGCTCTGGTCCCATCTGGTCAGCGACTCGTCACTGCGGGAACTGCACGAGTTCGCCCGCCTGCTCGACGTGCCGGAACGCGCCTTCGACCGGGACCACTACGACGTGCCGGAGACGGTCTACGACCGGGCCGTCCTCCTGGGCGCCGAGCCGGTCGGGAGCCAGGAGCTGGTGCGGCGGTTGCGCGCGTCCGGCCTGCGCCTCCCGAAGACGCGAAACAGATCTACTTTGTAAAGGCGCGCTCTTCCAGATCGGCGAGTTCACGGGTCATGTTGTCGCGGGCGCGGTCCTCCCACAGGTCCCGGCCGACGGGAGTGCCGAACAGGCGGGGCTTGCCGAGCAGCGCCCGCAGCACCGCGGCGCGGCCGGCCCGGAAGGCGTCGCCGGGCACGTGCCGGTACTCCTCGCGCACGGCCCTCGTGTACGCCTCGTACGTCTCGGGCGGCGCTCCGAGGATCGCGAGGTCGGCGTCGCACAGGACGGCCGCGTTCGCGTCCCCGGGCTCGTACGTATGGCCCGCTGTGAGCCGCACCAGCCGGGCGACCTCGGCGACCCGCGCCGGGGGCAGACCGCAGGCGGGCAGCCGGGACTGGGCGAGCTGGGCGCTGCGCTCCTCGTCCCGGCCGGGCCGCCCGTCGTAGACGGCGTCGTGGAACCACGCGGCCAGCCGTACGGCGTCGGCGTCCGCGGCCTGGGCGGCCAGCGGCTCGACCGCGGCCAGGACCGCCCGCAGGTGAGCCGTCGTGTGGTAGCGGCGGTGTGGCTCCGCCCATCGGGCGGCGAGTTCGGCGGCGAGCGCCCGCCCGGCGGGGGAGCCGGCGAGGCAGGCGGGCCGGGGCAGGCTCGGGTCGTCGGTCATGCTCCGACCCTAAGGAGTGTCGGGCGACGCGACAGCCTGGACTCGTCGCCGATCGGCCACCGGACGCCGACCGGCCTGAGGGGGACCGGCAGGAGACCCGGGCGCCTGCCTCGCCCGCCGGTCCGGTGACCGCGTGGGGGAGCGCTGTGGGATTGTGCCAAGGCGGCGTCTCCGGGTCGCCCGGCTTTGGCGGATTCGGCCAGAGCGGGGCGGAACGGCCTGCGCGTAGCCTGTCCGTGTGCTGCGGCGGACCACCACCATCTCCGACATCGACTCGCCGGCGGGGCTGGCGGAGCTGCTCGACCACCACGACTACCTGCCCGACGAAGGGCTCACGACGGCGGCCTATCTCGCGCTCAAGATGGGGCGGCCGCTGTTCCTGGAGGGCGAGGCGGGCGTCGGCAAGACCGAGCTGGCCAAGACGCTGGCGGCGATCCTCGGCGCGCCGCTCATCAGGCTGCAGTGCCACGAGGGCCTGGACGCGGCCCAGGCCATGTACGACTGGGACTTCCCCCGCCAGCTTCTCCACCTCAAGGCGGCCGAGGCGGAGGGGAGCGCCGACGTGGCCGCGCTGGAGGGCGAGATCTACGACCGGCGGTTCCTGATCGCCCGGCCGCTGCTGCGGGCCCTGGAGACGCAGCCCAGCGTGCTGCTGGTGGACGAGATCGACCGGGCGGACGACGAGTTCGAGGCGTTCCTGCTGGAGGTGCTGTCGGACTTCACGATCTCGGTGCCGGAGATCGGGACGATCAGCGCACCGACCCCGCCCGTCGTCGTCCTGACCTCGAACCGGACCCGCGAGGTGCACGACGCGCTCAAACGGCGCTGCCTCTACCACTGGCTTGAGCACCCGGGTTTCGACCGGGAGGTGGCCATCGTTCGGCGCCGCCTGCCCGGCTGCGCCGAACGGCTCGCGGCGGACGTGGCGCGGGCCGCCGGGCGGATGCGCGCGGCCGGCCTGCTCAAGCCGCCCGGCGTCGCGGAGACGCTCGACTGGGCGGAGGCCCTGCTCACGCTCGGCGCGGCGGAGCTCGACCCGGCCCTGGCCGCCGCCACGCTCGGCGCCCTGCTCAAGCACCGTGAGGACCAGGAGACGGTGCACGCGGGAGGGCTGCTCCACGCGGACGGCGGACGTGACTGACCCCGGCGCCCGCCGCCCCGCCGAGCGCACGCCCGGACCGCGGAGTTCCGAAGCGCGGACTTCCGAAGCGCGGGGGGCCGGACCACGGCGGGCGGGCGACGCCGAGCGGATCACGGGCGGGCTGGTCGGATTCGCCCGGACGCTGCGGGCGGCCGGAGTGCCGGCCGACCCTCAGCGCACGCAGAACTTCCTGGCGGCACTCGCCCACCTCGACGCCGCCGTGGCACGGGACGTCTACTGGGCGGGCCGCCTCACCCTGTGCGCGGGCCCCGACGACCTGCCCCGGTACGACCGCTGCTTCGCCGCCTACTTCTCCGCCTCCCTCCGGCCGGCCCGCCGCGTCCGCGGAACGGCCGTATCGGTGACCCGGCCGGTGGCGGCGCCGTACGGCACCGGCGACCCGCGGACCACCGGCGAGCCGGGGGCGCCGCCGGCCACGGCGAGCGAGATCGAGGTGCTGCGGCACCGGGACGTGGCGCGGATGAGCGAGGCGGAGCGGCGGGAGGTCCACCGCCTGCTCGCGCTGCTGCGCGGCACGAGACAGACGCGCAGGTCGCGGCGGTACCGTCCGTCGCCCCACGGTCCGGCGTACGACAGACGGCGCACGATCAGGGAGATCCTGCGCGACGGCGGGGAGCCGGCCCGGCCGCGCCGCCGCGCCCGCCGGCGCCGGCCGCACCGGGTCGTCCTGGTCGTCGACGTCAGCGGTTCGATGGCCGCCTACGCCGACACCCTGCTGCGGTTCGCGCACGCGATGGTGCGGGCGGAGCCCCGGGCGACCGAGGTGTTCAGCGCGGGGACGCGCCTGACGAGGATCACCGGCGCGCTGCGCCACCACGATCCCGGCCTCGCCATGGACGAGTGCTCGGCCGCCATCCCGGACTGGAGCGGCGGCACCAGGCTGGGCGAGGAGGTGCGGGCCCTGCTGCGGCTGCCCGACCCCCGGGGGGCGATCGTCGTGATCGCCTCCGACGGCTGGGAACGCGGACCGGCCGACCTCCTCGGCGCGCAGATGGCCCGGCTCTCGCGGCTCGCCCGCCGGGTGGTGTGGGTCAACCCGCACAAGGGCGACCCCGCCTACCGTCCGCTGACCGCGGGCATCCGCGCGGCGCTG
This sequence comes from Microbispora sp. H10885, assembly GCF_014161415.1. NCBI lineage: Bacteria > Bacillati > Actinomycetota > Actinomycetes > Streptosporangiales > Streptosporangiaceae > Microbispora > Microbispora sp. H10885. The sequence continues at coordinate 151,119 of NZ_JABBWY010000015.1, forward strand.
CCGTACGTCACGGACTTCCTGGCCGGGCACAGCCTGGCCGCGTTCGAGGACCTGGCCGCGCTGCTGGCCGGCCGGCGCGCGGATCCGCGCGGGGCCGTACGGAGGGGAGGGGCCGATGCGTGATCTGCTCGACCAGGTGCTGGAGTGGTGGGAGTCGGGGCGGCGGTTCGGGCTCGCCACCGTCGTCGGCACGTTCCGCAGCGCGCCGCGCCCGCCGGGGGCGGCGATGGCCGTGCTCGACGGCGAGGCGGCCGGCAGCGTGTCGGGCGGCTGCGTCGAGGGAGCGGTGTACGAGCTCGCCACACGGGTCGCCGAGGACGGGACGCCGGTGCTGGAGCGGTACGGCGTGAGCGACGACGACGCGTTCGCGGTCGGGCTGACCTGCGGCGGGATCATCGACGTGTTCGTGGAGCCGGTGTCGCGGCGCGACTACCCGGAGCTGGGGGAGATCGCCGCGGCCGTCGCGACGCGGCGGCCGGTCGCGGTGGCCACGATCATCGGCGGTCCCGGCCGGGTGGGCGCCCGCCGCGTGGTGTGGCCGGACCGGGCGACGGGCTCGCTCGGCTCCGCCCGGCTCGACGACGCGGTGGACGACGACGCGCGCGGCATGCTGGCGCAGGGCCTGACGGGCGTGCGGCGGTACGGCCCGGACGGCGAGCGGCGGCTGGACGACCTGCCGGTGTTCGTGCTCTCCTTCGCGCCGCCACCGCGCATGCTGGTCTTCGGCGCCATCGACTTCGCCGCGGCCGTCGCGCGGATCGGCCGCTTCCTCGGCTACCACGTGGTGGTGTGCGACGCGCGGCCGGTCTTCGCGACCGCCAAGCGGTTCCCCGAGGCCGACGAGGTCGTGGTGGCCTGGCCGCACGACTACCTGACCACCACCGAGGTCGACGGGCGCACCGTGATCTGCGTGCTCACCCACGACCCTAAGTTCGACGTGCCGCTGCTGGAGGCGGCGCTGCGCACCCCGGCGGCGTACGTGGGGGCGATGGGGTCGCGGCGCACCCACGAGGACCGGCTGGCGCGGCTGCGCGAGGCCGGGCTGTCGGAGGAGGAACTGTCCCGGCTGCGCTCGCCCATCGGGCTCGATCTCGGGGCGCGCACGCCCGAGGAGACCGCCGTGTCGATCGCGGCGGAGCTGATCCGGCTCCGCTGGGGCGGCAGCGGCAGGCCGCTCACCGAGACCTCCGGTCGCATCCACGGCGAGCGGTGACGTGACGGACGAGGAGGTCGTCGCCGGGCTGCTGCTGGCGGCCGGGGGCGGCAGCAGGTTCGGCGGGCCCAAGGCCCTGGTGGAGTTCGAGGGGGAGCGCCTCGCCGGGCGAGGCGTCCGGCTGCTCACTGAGGGCGGGTGCCGGCCCGTCCTGGTCGTGGTCGGTGCCGCCGAGGCCGCAGTCGAGGCCGAACTCAAGGGCATGGCCAAGGGCGCGACCGAGGATGCGGAGGTCGGCGCGGTCGTCGTGCGGAACCCCCTGTGGGAGACGGGCATGGGCTCGTCGCTGCGGGCCGGGCTGCGCGCGCTTCCGCCGTCCGCCGCCGCGGTGGTGATCGCCCTCGCCGACCAGCCCCTCGTACGGCCCGAGGCGGTGCGCCGGCTGGTCGCGGCGTTCCGGGACGGCGCCCGGGTCGCCGTCGCCGCGTACGGAGGCGTGCCGCGCAACCCCGTACTGATCGCCCGCGAGCACTTCGCGGAGGTCGAGGCGCTCGCCGTGGGCGACGTGGGCGCCCGTCCCTTCCTGCGCGCCCATCCCGGACTCGTCACGGCCGTGGCCTGCGACGACGCGGGCGACCCGGCGGACGTGGACACCCCGGACGACCTGCGGCGACTCCGGGGAGCCAACGGGGGAGATCGCCGGTGAGGCCACCGGTAAGGCCACGGGGGAGACCGCAGTCGAGACCCTCGGCCGGACGATTTGCCCGAATCGGCGCCGTTTGCCGGGCCGACCATTATGATCATGAGGAATCATCCGGCCGAGCGGGAGCGTGTCATGACGGAGCAGGCGCCCGGTGGGTTCGACGTCACGCGGCCCAACGTCGCCCGGATGTACGACTACTACCTGGGCGGCAAGAACCACCTGCCCGCCGACCGGGCGGCGGCCGAGCGGATCATCGAACTGTCGCAGGGCCACGTGCGGGAGGCCGTACAGGAGAACCGCGCCTTCCTCGGCCGGGCCGTGCGCTTCCTGGCCCGCGAGCGTGGCATCCGCGCGTTCCTCGACCTCGGCGCGGGGCTGCCGACCCAGGGCAACGTCCACGAGATCGCCCTCGACGTCTCGCCCGACGTGCGGGTGACGTACGTGGACAACGACCCGGTGGTGGCGGCGCACGCGCGGGCGCTGCTCGAAGGCGATCCCCGGGTGCGCTTCGCGCTGGCCGACCTGCGGCGGCCGGAGGAGGTCGTCGCCGCGGCGCAGGCGAACGGCTTCGCCCTCGACCGGCCCGTGGCGCTGCTGCTGGTGTCGTGTCTCCACTTCGTGCGCGACGAGGAGGACCCGGAGGGGCTCATGGCCGCCTACCGCGAGTTGCTCCCCTCGGGCAGCCACGTCGTGATCTCGCATGTCAGCTCCGATCCCCTTCCGGATGAGATGGCCGCGATGGGCAGTGTGTACAGCAGGGCCAACGCGCCGTTCGAGGCCCGGCCCGCCACGCAGATCGCCAGGTTCTTCGACGGGTTCGACCTGGTGGAACCCGGGGTCGTCGAGTTGAACCGGTGGCGGCCCGAGCCCGACGCGCTGCCCTTGCGCGGGGTGGCCCTGCCGGTGCTCGGCGGTGTCGCCCTCCGCCCCTGAGCCGCCCCTGAGCCGCCGCCGGGCCGCCACCGGACCCCCTGTGCCGCCCCTGAGCGAGGTGGCCGCGGCCGGTCCGGGTCGTTAGCCTTGGTCACGCCGACGGAACATCATTCGGTTACTCACCGGTTTACGCGCGGAAGGACGAGGCGGATGCGGATCGGGATGGCCCTCAACTACTCAGGGGACTTCAAGGAGACGGTCGCGGAGCTGGCCGACTACGAGAGGGCCGGGCTGGACATCGTGTTCGTCGCCGAGGCGTACAGCTTCGACGCGGTCAGCCAGCTCGGCTACATCGCGGCGCGGACCGAGCGGCTGCGGATCGCCTCGGGCATCCTGCCGATCTACTCCAGAACGCCGGCCCTGCTGGCGATGACGGCCGCGGGCCTCGACTACGTCTCCGACGGGCGTTTCACCCTCGGCCTCGGCGCCTCGGGCCCGCAGGTGATCGAGGGCTTCCACGGCGTGCCGTACGACGCGCCGCTCGGCCGCACCCGCGAGATCATCGAGATCTGCCGCAAGGTCTGGCGGCGCGAGCGGCTGGAGTACGAGGGACGGCACTACACCCTTCCGCTGGAGGGCGGCACCGGCCTCGGCAAGCCGCTCAAGCTGATCAACCATCCGGTGCGCGAGCGCATCCCGATCGTCGTCGCGGCGATCGGGCCGAAGAACGTCGAGCTGGCCGCCGAGCTCGCCGAGGGCTGGGAGCCGATCTTCTTCATGCCCGAGAAGGCCGGGGAGGTGTGGGGCGCGTCGCTGGCCGCCGGGCGGGAGCGCCGGGACCCCGCGCTCGGCGAACTGGACGTGATCGCGCAGGCCGTGCTGGCGATCGGCGACGACGTCGAGGACGTGCTGGACCTGGGCCGCTCGATGGCCGCCCTCTACATCGGCGGCATGGGCGCCAAGGGCAGGAACTTCTACAACGACCTCGCCCGCCGCTACGGGTACGAGAAGGAGGCCGAGCAGATCCAGAACCTCTACCTGGAGGGCAGGAAGAAGGAGGCCGAGGCGCTGGTGCCGAGAGAACTGCTGGAACACGTCTCCCTGGTCGGCTCGGATGGCCACGTCAGGGAGCGGATCGCGGCGCTGCGCGAGGCCGGGGTCACCACGCTCAACGTCGCCCCGTTCGCGCACACCCACGAGGAGCGCGTCGGGCTCGTCGAGAAGATCAGGGACCTGGCGTCCTGACCCGCGGCCCGGTCGCCGGTCCCAGGCAGGGTACGCGCGGTCTGCGGGGATGCCCGGAGGACGGCGGTAAAGTCCGTTCGTGACCGATGTCCACAGGACCGCCGACAGGACCGCCGACAAGACTTCCGACAAGACTTCCGACAGGACCGCCGAGGAGACCCACGCCAGGCGGCGCGCACGGCTGGCCGAGGCGCTGGGGGAACACGGGGCCGGGGCGGTCCTCGTCACCTGGCCGGTCAACGTGCGTTACCTGACCGGGCTGACCAGCTCCAACGCCGCCGTGCTCGTCACCGCGGCGGGGGAGGCCGCGCTCGCCACCGACTCGCGCTACCGGGAGACGGCCGAGGCGGTGTGCGCGGGAATCGAGGTCGTCGAGGACCGCGACGTGGCGGGGGCGCTGCTCGACCGCTGCGCGGGTGCGGAGCGGGTCCTGGTGGAGGGCGACCACATGCCGGTGGGGCTGTTCCAGCGGCTCTCCGAGCGGCCGTCCGGCAGTCACCCCGGACGCCGCCCCGCCCTCACCCCGGCCGGCGGCCTGGTGGAGACCCTGCGCGCCGTCAAGGACGAGGCGGAGATCGAGGCGCTGCGCCGCGCGTGCGCGCTCACCGACGAGGCGTTCTCCCTCGTCGTGGAGCGCGTCGCCCCCGGCGTCACGGAGCGGGAGATCGCCCGGTGGCTGGAGGTCGCCATGGTCGAACTCGGCGCGGACCGGCCCGCCTTCGACTCCATCGTGGCGAGCGGCCCGAACGGCTCGATCCCGCACCACTCGCCCTCGGAGCGGCGTGTCGAGCGCGGCGACCTCGTGACGATGGACTTCGGCGCGCGGTACGGCGGCTACCACGCCGACATGACCCGCACGGTCGCGGTGGGCCCGCCCGCCGCCTGGCAGCGCGACCTGTACGACCTCGTACGGCGGGCGCAGCGCGCGGGCCGCCACGCCGTACGGCCGGGGGCGACGGCCGGCGAGGTGGACGCGGCGGCGCGCGAGGTGATCGCCGGAGCGGGCCACGCCGAACGGTTCGGCCACGGGCTGGGGCACGGGGTCGGCCTGGAGATCCACGAGCTGCCGTTCCTGGGCCCTGGCAGGACCGGTAGACTAGAGGATCGAGTTCCGATCACCGTCGAGCCGGGGGTCTATCTTCCGGGCGCGGGCGGTGTGCGCATCGAGGACACGCTGGTCACGCGTGCTGACGGGCCGGAGCTTCTCACACTGACGACCAAGGAGCTGCTCGTCCTCTAGGGCAGCCGCACGCGGGAGACGCACGTGGCGACGACGAACGACCTGAAGAACGGACTCGTGCTCAAGCTCGACGGCGGAGAGTTGTGGGCCGTTGTCGAGTTCCAGCACGTAAAGCCGGGTAAGGGCGGCGCGTTCGTCCGTACCAAGCTGAAGAACGTCATGTCCGGGAAGGTCGTCGACAAGACCTTCAACGCCGGCGTGAAGGTCGACGTGGCGAACGTCGACAAGCGGGAGATGCAGTACTCCTACCTCGACGGCGACGACTTCGTGTTCATGGACACCGAGACCTACGACATGGTCAACGTCGCGCGGTCCGTGGTGGGCACCGCCGCCAACTACATGCTGGAGAACACCACCGCGACCATCGCCTTCAACGAGGGCAACCCGCTGTACGTCGACCTCCCGGCGGCCGCCGAGCTGACGATCGCCCACACCGATCCCGGCCTGCAGGGCGACCGCTCGACCGGTGGCACCAAGCCCGCCACGCTGGAGACCGGCGCCGAGATCAAGGTCCCCCTCTTCATCACCACCGGCGAGAAGGTCAAGGTCGACACTCGCACCGGCGAGTACCTCGGTCGGGCCTGACGTGTCGGCTCGGGGGAAGGCCCGCCGCCGCGCGCTGGACGTCCTCTTCGAAGCCGAGGCCCGGCAGGTGAGCCCGCTCGACGTGCTCGCCGAGCGGGTGGAGCGGGCGGACCCGCCGGTCAACGAGTACACCTCCTTCCTCGTGGAGGGCGTGGTCCGGCACCTGGACCGCATCGACGAGCTGATCTCGACGTACGCCGAGGGCTGGACCCTGGAGCGCATGCCCGCCGTGGACCGCAACGTCCTGCGCGGCGGCACGTACGAGATGCTGTGGTCGGAGGAGGTCCCCGAGGGTGTGGTGATCAGCGAGTGGGTGCATCTGGTGGCGGAGCTGTCGACCGACGAGTCGCCGCAGTTCGTCAACGGCCTGCTGGCCCGCTTCAAGCAGCTCAAGCCCTCGCTGTCGCTCTGAGCCGGGAGGAGGCCGCAAGTGCGTGACGCCACACGCCGCGCCGTCGTCTGGGAGGCGCTGCGCGCGGTCCTCGCCGAGCGGACGGCCGCCCTCGGGCGCGAGACCCTCGACATCGTGGACGCGGGCGGCGGCACCGGCGGCTTCGCCGTGCCGCTGGCCACGCTCGGCCACGTCGTGACCGTGGTCGACCCGACCCCCGACTCGCTGGCCGCCCTGGAGCGCCGCGCCGCCGAGACGGGCGTCGGGGTCAAGGGCCTGCAGGGCGACGCCGCCGACCTCGGCGACCTGCTGGAGCCCGGCAGCGCCGACCTGGTCCTGTGCCACAGCGTGCTGGAGTACGTCGAGGACCCGGCGGGCGCCCTGCGCGCCGTCGCCGGCATCCTGCGGCCGGGCGGCGTGGTGAGCGTGCTCGCCGCCAACTCGGTCGCCGCGGCCGTCCACCGCTCCCTGGCCGGGCACTTCGACGAGGCCCGCCAGGTGCTGTCGGACCCGGGGGGCCGCTGGGGCGACCGCGACCCGACGCCGCGCCGCTTCTCCCGGGAGACGCTGGCCGCGCTGCTGGGCACGGCGGGGTTCGCCGTCGGCGAGGTGCACGGCGTGCGGATCTTCGCCGACCTCGTGCCGGGCATGCTGGCCGAGAGCGACCCCGACGGCCTGGTCGCGCTGGAGCGGGCGGCGGCCACCCACCCCGTGCTGCGGGACATCGCCACCCAGATCCACGCCATCGCGTACCGCGAATAGACGCGCGAACAGACCCCGCCAACAGACGCGGGCGACCGCGGTCGGACGCGAATAGAAAAGACGTTCGGGTGGGGTGAGGTTGGTGGGGGAGCGGTCGGGTAAGGTGACGTCATGTCCCGGAACCAGCTGCTGCCCCGGGATCCGTCGCCGCCGCCGGAGGGGCCCGTCGACGACAGCGGCTGCCCGATCCTGCACGTGGACATGGACGCCTTCTTCGCGAGCGTCGAGCTGCTCGACCACCCGGAGCTCCGGGGCACCCCGGTCATCGTGGGCGCGGCGGGCGCGCGCGGGGTCGTCCTGAGCGCGACCTACGAGGCCCGCCGGTTCGGCGTCCACTCCGCGATGCCGATGACCCGCGCCCGGCGCGTCTGCCCGCAGGCGACCGTGATCCCGCCCAGCCACGGCAAGTACTCCGAGGTGTCCCGCGGCGTCATGGAGATCTTCAAGGCGATCACACCCGAGGTCGAGCCGATCGCCTCCGACGAGGCGTTCCTCGACGTGGGCGGGGCGAGGCGCAGGCTCGGCAGTCCCGCCGCGATCGCCCGGATGATCCGCACCCAGGTCGCCGAGCAGTACGGCATCACCTGCTCGGTGGGCGTGGCGAGCACGAAGTTCGTGGCCAAGCTCGCCTCACGGCAGTGCAAGCCGGACGGCCTGCTCGTGGTCCCGGCCGGCAAGGTGGTGGAGTTCCTGCACCCGCTGCCGGTCGCCGCCCTGTGGGGGGTGGGCGAGCGCACCGAGCAGGCCCTCGTACGGCTCGGCATCCGGACCGTGGGCGACCTGGCCCAGGTGCCGGTGGCGACGCTCCGGCGTGAGCTCGGCGTCGCCGGCACGCACCTGGCGGCCCTCGCCTGGGGGCGCGACGAACGCCGGGTGGTGCCGCACGCGCCCGACAAGAGCATCGGCAACGAGGAGACGTTCCCGCACGACGTCGACGACCCCGAGACGATCAGGCGTGAGCTGCTCCGGCTGTCGGAGCGGGTCGCCGCGCGGCTGCGCGCCGCCGGGCACGTCGGCCGCACCGTCAGCGTCAAACTCCGCCGCTCGGACTTCACCACCATCACCCGGTCGCGTACGCTGCGCGAGGCCACGGACGTCGCGAAGGAGATCTACGACACATCATGCGAGCTCTACGAGGCGGCAGGACTGGAACGGGTGCGACTGCGGCTGGTCGGGGTGCGCGTGGAGAACCTCGGCCCGGCCGCTGCGGCGACCCGCCAGCTCGGCCTGGGCGAACGGGAGACGGGCTGGCGGGAGGCGGAGCAGGCCATGGACCGGGCCGCCCGCCGCTTCGGCCCGGACGCGGTGAAGCCGGCGTCGCTTGTTCGTCGTCCATTTGGTCCAATAGGTCCATGACGTCGCCTCCGGTTTGGACCGCGTTGGTCGTTTTCTTTCGCCTACGTCTGAGGCCTCGTATTCTGGGGATAACCGACCGCGAGGTTCGGACACCCCGCGTCGTCCGTTGCCGTCTTCCCCTGAATGGGGCCGTCCTTGGGAGGCGCCGTGCCGCTGTCTGAGCACGAGCAGCGCTTGCTCGACCAGATCGAGCAGGCCCTCTACGCCGAGGACCCGAAGTGGGCGAACACCGTACGGATCAGTGATCCGCGCAGCCACTACAAGCGCCGCCTGGTGAAGGCCTCCATAGGCTTCGCACTCGGCGTGGTCCTGCTGATGGTCGGCGTCGTCGCGGCATTGATCTGGCTCGGTGCCGCCGGCTTCGTGGTCATGCTGGCCACCTGTCTTTGGGGCCTGTCGAGCTGGAAACGCATGAACGGGTTCGGTGACTCCCCGTCGTCCCGCACCCGAGGCCGCCGCCCCCAGCGCCGCAGCTTCATGGAGCGCATGGAGGAGCGCTGGCGCCGCCGTCACGACGAGCACTGATCCCCGTGCTCGCGCACACGATCTGAACCACCCCCGGTGGGCCCGCTGTGCGGGCCCACCGTCTCTTGTGCCCGGCCTCTTGTGCCCGGCCTCTTCTTCCGGCCTCGAATCGCCCTCGGATCGGCCTCGCCGCTCAGCGGCGGGTGCCGGTGAGGGTCGGCTCCCGCGCGGGCTCGCCGTCGTCCCCGGTGGCCGGCCGGCGGAACGGCCCGTCCGGGCCGCCCGAACGCGTCCCGGCCTGCCGTGCCCCGTCCTGCCGTGCCCCGGTCAGCCGCGTCCTGCTCAACCGTGTCCTGTTCAATCTGGGCGCCAGGTTCTCCATCCGGTCGAACACGTCGAGCGCGCCCTCGCCGAACGCCCGCACCCGCAGCAGCGTGGACATCGGAGCCAGCGCGGCCCCCAGCCTCCGCCACCGCGACAGGTGCGCGGCCAGCCCGCGCCTGATCCGGTGCAGGTCCGCGGGGACCGGTCCGGACGCCGGGGGCGCCGGCGCGTACCGCAGCCGCTCCTCGGCCGTGACGACGCGGGCGAGCGACTCGGCGGCCCGCCGGTCCAGCGCGTACCTCTCACCGATCCGGCGGCCGAGCGCGCGCGGCGTCTCGCCCGGCTCCCCGGCCATGCCGAAGTCGATCAGCGTGTCGCGCAGCTCCGCCCACGCCGCGTGCGGCCCGCCGGACGGACGGGCCAGCCGGCGGTTCCGGCCGCGCCGCACCAGCAGGCGCGCCGCGGCGGGCAGCAACAGCAGCACCAGGGCGCCCGCGGCCCCGAGGCCGACCTTGACGCTCGTGGGCGTGCCCGGGTCGGCGGCGACGGCCGCGCCCTGCGGCTCGCGGTCGAGCTGGCGGGGGTTCGGCCGGGACGGGCCGCCGACGCCGGTCGTGTCCTCGTCATCGTCCGACTGTCCCGCCGAGGGACCGGCCGAGGGCTCGGCCTCCGGTGTGACAGGGCGGGTGTACTCCGGCACCTCGGCGGTGCCCTGCCCGCCGACGCCGGCCGGGGTGGGCTCGAACCGCAGCCAGCCGACGCCGTCGAAGTACAGCTCCGGCCAGGCGTGGGCGTCGTGCGTGCGGACCGTCCACTTACCGTCGATCTTGCTGCCGCCCGTGTAGCCGATCGACACCCGGGCCGGGATTCCGGCCATCCGGGCCATCGCGGCCATCGCCCCGGCGAACTGCTCGCAGTAGCCCGTGCGGTCGCGCAGCACGAAGCGCGACAGCGCCTCGGCCCCCGACCCCGACGCGCGGAGGCTGTAGGTGAAGCCGCCCTTCCGGGTGAACCACTCCTGGAGCCTGACCGCCTTCTCGTACGGCGTGGCGGCCCCGGCGGTGACCCGGCGGGCGAGGGCGTTCACCCGCGGGTCGAGCCCTTCCGGCAGCCGCAGGAAGGGCTCGCTCTCCGGCGGCGTCACCGCCGACCTCAGCGCCCCGGCACCGGGGTCGGGCTCGTCGGCGACGACCTGGTAGTCCAGCCCCGCCACCTCGTCGCGGGTGGAGAAGACCATGAGCGACCCGCGGTCGGCCCGCCAGTCGCCGTCGGCGTCGACCTGCCGGGCCGGGTACGGCAGGGGCAGGAAGTGGAGCCGGTCGAGGTCCTCGCTGATCGTGACCCGCATCGTGGCCCGCTTCACCGGCACCCCGGGGCCGAGGCCGGGCACGGGCGGCAGCGGCCCCTCCGACACCCGGTCCTCCGGGCGTCCCCGCAGCGGGCTGAAGGTCCACTTGGCGCCGTCGAAGACGTCGAGCGCGTAGATCCGCAGATAGTGCGGCTTGTCGTCGCTGCTGGTGTAGCTGAGGACGGTGGCGTTGCGGTCCTGCCTGAGCTGGCCGCCGAGCTTGGCGATGGCGTCGGGGATGCCGATGTTGCCGCCGCTCCCGCCCAGGCCGTTGCCCACGCCGAAACCGAACAGCGGGTCGGGGGACAGCGCCGGCAGGATCGCGGGCACCAGCACCGCGAACACGATGGCCGTCACGCCGATGCGCTTGCCCGACAGGGCCAGCCGCTCGGTGTCCGGCGCGACCCCGGACGCGGGGCCGGAGCGGCGGACCACCACGGCCCGGCCCCAGCCCTTCAGCCGCTCCCGGCCGTCGGCGACGAGCAGGCCGACGTATCCGAACGCCGCGACGACGAACGCCGGCCACCCGATCGGCTCGGGGAGCACGGCGGCCGGCACGGTGAACAGGGCGAGCATCGGCAGCCCGGCCAGCGCGGCCCGGCGCAGCCGCACCGCGAACACGTCCACCACCAGGGCGATCAGCGCCACGCCCGACGTGGTGAGCAGGGTGATGCCGGGGTTGGCGGGCACCGGGGCGGCGTAGCGCTGGATGTCGTCGAAACCCTCCCCGAGGAGCGCGACGAGCCCGGCGAGCGAGTCGCGGGTGGGGATCACCCGGAGGAACGCCTCCTGCGCGGTGAAGGCGGCCGTCAGGTAGACGAGCACCGCGACGGGCGCCACCGCGGGCGCCACCCAGGGACGGGCGCCCAGGCGCGAGGCCACCGTCCCGGTGGCGGCGACGACCAGGATGACCCCCATGCAGGACCAGAACCACGCGCCGCCCTCGAAGAGCGGATAGAGCGTGATCGTGACCGCCGCCGTGGCGAGCCCCGCCGTGATCGGCAGTTTCAAGGGTTCCACCTCTTCTCCGGGCAGCCCGGCCGGCTCAGGCCGCGCTCCTGCTGTTTCCGGCCTCGGGCCACACGGTCGCGAGCGAGGCGCCGGCGGGCAGGTCGAGCACCCGCCAGCCGGCCCCGGTCAGCACCGATCGGGCGGCCTGCGCGTGCTCGCCGCCGGAGCCGTCCCAGCCGGCCAGATCGAGCAGCACCGCCACGGCGGTCACGCCCGGGTGCCGGAGCCGCGCGAGGGCGTGGGCCTCCTCGGGGTCGAGCGCGCCGAGGACCGCGATGATCAGGCCTTCCCCGCCGCCCTGACGCAGCGCGCCGACGCCGTGCTCCAGGGACCGCGCCGAGCTCTGCCGGACGACCGCGAGCGTGTCGAGCAGCGACCACGACTGGCCGGTGTCCACCGTCTGCCGCGCGCCCTGGTCGGTGACCAGGCGCAGGGCGAGTCCCTCGGCGGACAGGTGGACCCCGATGGACGCGGCGGCGGAGACCGCCACCTCGAACGACGAGCGCGGCCCCTCGCCCCGGTGGGCGTACCTGCGGGTGTCGAGCAGCAGCGCGCCGCGGCTCTGCCACTCCTGCTCCTCGCGCCTGACCATCAGCTCGCCGCGCCGCGCCGTCGACCGCCAGTGGACCCGGCGCAGGTCGTCCCCCTGGCGATACTCACGTGGCGCCACGTCGTCGTCGCCCGCCGCCGCGACCGACCGCGTACGGCTGTCGCCCCCGCCGGTGTGGTCGCCCGACAGGCGTACCTGCGGCAGCGGCACCACCTCGGGGGTGACCACGAGCGTGTCGGTGACGGTGAACGAGCGGGTCAGCTCCACCAGCCCGAACGGGTCGGCGATCCGCACGGACAGCGGCCCGATCGGGAAACGCCCGCGCAGGTCCGAGCCGACCTTGTAGTCGATCTCCCGGACGCCGCGCGGCTCCATGCGGTCCAGGACGAACCTCGGCCGGGTGCCCAGCGCGTACTGCACGGTGTCCTCCACCAGCAGCAGCCCGGTGGGCAACCGCGTGACGTTCTCCAGCCGCAGGGTGACCGTGCTCTCCTCGCCGGCCTGCACCCGCGCCGGGCCGAGCCGGCGGGTGCAGGACAGGCGGTAGCGGGTGCGCGTCACGACCAGCGACGCGATCAACGGCATCGCGATGATCAGTACGGCCACGCGCAGCAGGTCCTGCTCGCCCAGGACGAGGGCGCACACCAGGGCCGCCACGCCGGAGGCGAGGAACGACCGTCCCCGCGATGTCAGAGCCTTCAGGCCGGGCATCAGCCCTCCGTCACTTTCTCGTCAGTGCGCGTCCGGGACGGGGACGCGCCGCAGCAGCTCGTCGACGAACTGCTCCGGCCGGCGGCGCTGCCCCTGCGCCTCGAGGCTGGGCAGGAGGCGGTGCGCCAGCACGGGAACGGCCAGATCCTGAAGGTCGTCGGGAATCACGTAGTCGCGGCCGGACAGCGCCGCGTGGGCCCGCGCGCTGCGCACCAGATGGAGGGTGGCCCGCGGGGACGCGCCCAGCCGCAGGTCGGCGGAGCTCCGGGTGGCCGCGACCATGTCGACGGCGTAGCGCTTGACCGGCTGGGAGACGTAGACGGCGCGGACGGCCCGGATCAGCGCGGCCACCTCGGCCGTGGTCGCCACCGGCTCCATCTTGTCCAGCGGCTGGGAGGCGCCGTGCACGTCGAGCATCTCCAGCTCGGCGGCCGGCTCGGGGTAGCCCATGGCGATCTTGGCGGTGAACCGGTCGCGCTGCGCCTCGGGGAGGGGGTAGGTGCCCTCCATCTCGATGGGGTTCTGCGTCGCGATGACCATGAACGGCGACTCCAGCGTGTAGGTGACGCCGTCGACCGTCACCTGGTGCTCCTCCATGCACTCCAGCAGCGCCGACTGCGTCTTGGGGGAGGCGCGGTTGATCTCGTCGCCGACGACGATGTTCGCGAACACCGGGCCCGGCTTGAACTCGAACTCCCGCGTCTGCTGGTTGTACGCGCTGACCCCGGTGATGTCGCTCGGCAGCAGGTCGGGCGTGAACTGCACGCGCTTGACCGGGCAGTCGATGGAGCGGGCCAGGGCCTTGGCGAGCATGGTCTTGCCGACGCCGGGCACGTCCTCGATCAGCAGGTGGCCCTCCGCCAGGAGCACGGTGAGAGTCAGGCGGACGACGTCGCTCTTGCCCTCGATCACGGATTCGATCGCGTTGCGGATCCGATGGGCGGTGTCCACCAGATCCTCAAGCGGGGCTGCCGCGTCGGTGACGTCGGGTGTTACAGCCACCAGGCCTCCATGAGGGTGCGTCCCCGAGAATGGGGCGTTAAACGTTCCTTTTCCATTCTGTGTACCGACCTTATGTCCCCTGTGGTTCGCGGGCGACTTTGTCCAGAAATCAGGGTGAAGTGCGCGTAGAGTCCTGACCTTTCGCGGTCACGTACCGCGACCGGCCGAATCCCGGGACGCGACCCCGGCCGCTCCACTTCCCCCCACCCGCTTTCCCGCCCCTTCCCCCACCGGGCCGCGCGCCCGGCCGGAACCCCCTGCGCGTCAAGGGTCCCGCCGTGGGCCGACACGCCCGCACGCGGGCGGGGGGCGGCGCGGCGCCCCACTCCGACCCACCCCATTTCACCTGCGAAAACGCCGCCGATTTCGAATGCGGACACGGCCGGAATCAGTTGACGGTGGGGAGAAGTGGAGTATGGTGGTGCGCAGTGGAGGGCAGAGGCTACAGAGCTGAGCGCTCCGCAAGGCACAGGAGGTGGGTCCGGTGTTTCTCGGCACCCACCACCCGCGCCTCGACGACAAAGGACGGCTGTTCCTGCCGGCGAAGTATCGCGAGGAGCTGGCGGAGGGTCTGGTGATCACCAAAGGCCAGGAGCGCTGCCTCTACGTCTTCCCCGTAGAGGAGTTCCAGCGCATCACCGAGGCCCTGCGCACCGCACCGGTGACGGCCAAGGCGGTCCGCGACTACAGCCGTGTCTTCTTCGCCAGCGCGTCCGACGAGATGCCGGACAAGCAGGGGCGCATCACGATTCCCCAGACGCTCAGGCGGTACGCCGGGCTGGAACGCGACTGCGTCGTCATCGGCGCCAACACGCGTCTGGAGATCTGGGACGCCCAGGCGTGGGACACCTACCTGGATGCCCAGGAGCAGGCATTCTCCGATCTGTCGGAGGAGGTGCTGCCCGGGATCCTGTAGCTCGATTCCCTTTCTCGTTCGATCAGAAGACCCGTCGGTGACGTTCGGCGAGGTCTCCACCCGCTCCCAGATGGCAGCTGATGCACCTTCCCCGGTGTCAGACGCCACGGCAGGCGACGCGGATGGGGACCTGGCCGGGCGGGTCGGTTCCCCTGAAGGAACCGGCATGGGTGGGGATCCGTTGGGTAGTCACCGGCGGCACAGCCGCGAATCCGCGAGTACAGCGGCGTAATGGGGGTTGGAAGCGTTGTCGTACGAGCCCGGTCAGCCGGGTGGTCACGTTCCGGTCATGCTCGATCGCGTGCTGGAGTTGCTCGCTCCGGCGCTCACCGGACCGGAGCCGGTGGCCGTGGACGCCAACCTCGGTCTCGGCGGGCATGCCGAGGCGCTTCTCGCCGCCCACCCCTCCCTCCACCTCGTCGGAATCGACCGCGACCCCACCGCCATCGCGCGCTCCACCGCACGGCTCGCGCCGTACGCGGACCGGATCACCCTGGTGCGCGCCGTCTCCGACGAACTGGCCGACGTGCTCCATGACGCCGGACGGCCCCGCATCGACGCCGCGCTGTTCGACCTCGGCGTGTCCTCCCCTCAGCTCGACGAGGCCGAGCGCGGTTTCGCCTACTCCTACGACGCCCCCCTCGACATGCGGATGGACCGCGACCAGGAGCTCACCGCCGAGCGCGTGGTGAACACCTACCCGGTCGCGGACCTGATCCGCATCCTGCGCGACTACGGCGAGGAGCGCTTCGCGGCACGCGTGGCGAACCTCCTCGTCAAGGAGCGTGCCAAGGACCCCATCACCAGCACGAAACGGCTCGCCGACCTCGTACGCGCGGCGATACCCGCCGCGACGAGGCGGACCGGGGGCAACCCGGCCAAGAGAACGTTCCAGGCGCTGCGCATCGAGGTGAACGGAGAGCTGACCGCGCTGGAGCGCGCGCTCCCGGCCGCGCTCGGCGCGCTCGCACTGGGCGGGCGCGTTGTCGTGCTCGCCTACCACTCCCTGGAGGACCGGCTCACCAAGCGGGTCCTCGCGGCGCGAACCAAGGACACCAGCCCTCCGGGGCTGCCGGTCCCGTTGGAGGCGCACCAGCCTCGGTTCCGCCTTCTGACGAGGGGAGCGGAGCTCCCGGACGACGAAGAGGTGGCCCGCAACCCGCGGGCGGCCTCGGCCCGCTTGCGGGCGGCAGAGAGGATCCGCGAGGGATGAGGACAGAGCAGGAGAGCAGGAGGGCGGCCGGACGCGTGGCCGCGCCGTCCCGCGTACCCGGCCGGGTGCCGGGCCAGGCCGCCGGATCGGCGGGCGAGACCGTCGCGACTCCCGACAGGCCCCTCGGCGGCGCGCGCCGCCGGCGTGAGGACGCCCAGCCGCGCCGGGCCCGGCCCGCCGCCGCGAGCGACGCACTCCCGCGCGAGGCCGTCCCGGCTCCCCGCGGCGGCGCGACCGGACGCGGCCGC
>NZ_JABBWY010000016.1:0-163415 GCF_014161415.1 Microbispora sp. H10885
GTCGATGCCGGCGCCGGGGTCGTCGGCGAGGGCGGGGGAGACGCCGATGCCGGTGAGGGTGAGGCCGAGCACGGAGGCGGCCAGTATCTGGGTGGTGCGGGTCATTCGCATGGGGTGATCACTCCGAATTCATGAGGGGCGGGGCCGGTGCGGTCAGCGGCAGTCGGCCGCGGGGTAGGCGGCGTCGTAGGACGTGGTGACCTGCTTGCCACCGATCGTCGCGGTCCCGGCCACGGTCACCTTGCCCGCGCCGATCTGCCCGGCCCGGGTGTTGAAGGACTGGTAGGCCTGCTTGCCCGGGGCCACGCCGGTCACGGTCTTGGAACCGTACGGGGTGGTCAGCGTCACCGTCGCCGGCGCGTCGCCGTCGTTGACGGCCGTGACCGCCAGGTACACCGAGGAGCCGATGCAACGGGAGGAGGCGGTGACGGTCAGCTTGACCTCCGGCGAGGACTGCTCCGCCTCGAAGGCCCAGGAGTCGATCTCGAAGAGGTCCGCGCCCTCGGGCCCGGCGTAGGTGAAGTACACGTCGTGCACGCCCTTGACACCGTCGAGCTTGGCGGAGAGCCTCGTCCACTCGCCGAGCGGAGCGTCGACGGGGATGGTCGCCACCACGGGCGAGTTGCGGCCGTCGAGACGGACCTCGATCCTGCCGCCCGCGGCGAGCGGCCGCACCTTCGCGGTGACGCCGGTGGCGCCGGCCGTGCCGAAGTCGACCTTGGCGAGCGACGTCCAGTCGCCGTTGTCGACGTCGTACACCGCGAGGTTCGGCGCCTGCGCGCCGAACTCCTCCGACCCGCCGTCGATCTTCTTGGTCGCGATGCCCTGCTGCCACGCGATCGTCTCGGCCTCGATGACCCGGTACGGATCGAGGTTGCGGATCTGCTCGACGCCCTTGTAGTCGCCCCTCACCTCCTTGATCGTGCCGTCGGCGTTGAAGTCGAGCTTGGCGAGGTGCGGGCTGCGGAAGCCCTGGGTGGCGCCGCCCGTGATGCGGCTGTTGAGCGTCTGGGCGTGGTAGGTGAAGTAGTACTGGCCGTTGAGCTGGAACACCGACTGGTGGTTGTTGCCACCGGCGCCGAAGTAGGTGCCGGGATTCTTGAAGATGATCCCCTTGTACGTCTCGGGGGTCCAGGGGCCCATCGGGCTGTCGGCCATGAGATAGGCGATCGCCCCGGTCGGCGGGCCGTTGGGGTCGACCGTGCCGCCGAACCCGAAGTTCGACGAGTACGAGTAGTAGTACTTGCCGTCGCGCTTGAACAGGTGGCCGGCCTCGAACACGAGCGGCGCGTCGATGACCTCCGCCGAGCCGTTCGTGCTGATCATGTCGTCGCCGAGCTTGATCACACGCGTGGACTTCGGGTGGTTGGTGTTCTCGGCGCTGCGCGTCCCGTCGTCGCCGCCACCGCCGAAGACGAGGTAGCCCTGGCCGTCGTCGTCGACGAACACGCCGGGGTCGAACAGCCAGTTGATGCCGTTGGACGCCCCCGGCGTCGCGCTCGTGATGAGCAGGTTGCCACGCTCGTCGTGCCACGGACCCACCGGTGAGTCGCCGACGATGACGCCGGAGCCGCCGCCGTTGTTGGCGAAGTAGAGGAAGAACTTCTCCTTGCCGCCGACGACCTTGCTCTCCATGGCCGGGGCCCACGAGTTGTTCGCGTAGCGGGCGACCCCGTTCGGGCCCGCGACGGGGATCTCGCCGTGGTCGACCCAGTTCATGAGGTCGTCGGACGAGATGACCGTGATCGTGTTGATGCTGGCGTAGGTGTTCGTCGAAGAGACCCCGGTGGGGCCCGGCTTGTACTCCTGCGTGTCGTTGGTCATGTAGATGTACACGCGGCCGTCGTGGACGAAGGCGTTGCCGTCTGCCCCGAACTTGTGCGAGATGAGCGGGTTGCCCTCGCCCGGGTTCTTGCCGAGCGCCTCGATGGTCGTCGAGGGGGTGAACTCCGAGACCGACACGTCGTCGACCTTGAAGTCCATGAGGTGCGTGTCCGGAGCGGACGAGGGATTCGACGTCCAGGGCGTCTCGAGGAAGAGCCGCGCGGTCGTGACGCTCTGCCCCGCCGGGATCGTGAACGTGCCCTGGATGAGCCCCCACTGCCCGCGGGCCACGGTCACCGTGCCGACGTTCGTGTACGTCGAGCCGCCGTAGTGCATGGTGGCGAAGAACTGCTTGGTCGCCGGGCTGTTGGGATTCTCGTACTTCACCCGGGCCGTGATCGCGTACGTCTTCCCGGCCTGCACCTTGCCGGACAGGTCCTGCATCGGGCCGGATCCGGTCGTCTTCCGGTTCGTGACGAGCACGGCGCTCGAACCGGCGTATGCGTCCGTCGTGGGCGACAGCGTGGCGCCGTCCGTCGAGTTCCCGTTGTTGACGAACCAGCTGCTGAGGCCGTCCTCGAACCCGCCGTTCACGATGATGTTCTGGCCTGCGGCCTGCACCGGCCCTGTCGTCGCGGCGACCGCCGTCGCCAGCAGGGCGCCGGTCACGGCCGCGGCGGCGACCCGTCGCACGACCGACTTTCTGACGCGCTTCAACACGAATATTCTCCTTGACCTCGGACTTTGCGGGGAGATGTGGGGTCAGCGGCAGTCGGCCGCGGGGTAGGCGGCGTCGTAGGACGTGGTGACCTGCTTGCCACCGATCGTCGCGGTCCCGGCCACGGTCGCCTTGCCGGCGCCGATCTGCCCGGCCCGGGTGTTGAAGGACTGGTAGGCCTGCTTGCCCGGGGCCACGCCGGTCACGGTCTTGGAGCCGTACGGGGTGGTCAGCGTCACCGTCGCCGGCACATCGGAGTCGTTGACGGCCGTGACCGCCAGGTACACCGAGGAGCCGATGCAGCGGGAGGCGGCGGTGACGGTCAGCTTGACCTCCGGCGAGGCGGCCCTGAGCGTGCCGAGCCGGGCGAGCTGGTAGCTGAGCGCCCGCTCGGGCGCGTCGATCTGGTTCTGGGTGCCGAACTGCCCGGCCCGCGCCGCCTTGGCGTCGGCGAGCGCGGCCTGCGTCGCGGACCAGGCGTCCGCGGGGTAGTCGCGCTTGTCGAGCGTCTCCGCGTACGCGACGGCCGCGTCGAGGGCGCTCGTGTCGAGCGGCTTGTTCTGCGCGGTCAGCGTGTCGCTGAGCTTGTAGTAGTCGAAGTCGACGTGGCCGCCGGTCTCCTTCGTCGCGTAGTCGAACAGGCCGACCCGGTGCCCCATGAAGTGCGAGAGGCTGCCGTCCAGCGCCTGCGGGCCGACGCGGCCGCCCAGCTGGGTCCACTTCAGCCCGTCCAGGCTGTAGTAGAACGTCGTCCACAGCTGTCCGGCCGGTGAGGCGAAGTCGAGGTCCGCCTTCACGTACACCTGGCTCGCGTCTCCGAGCGGAACCGTCGTGCCCGGCACGAAGTTCTCGATCGCCGCCTGATCGATGTCGACCGCGAACGGCTGCCCCCGGTTGACGACGCCGAGCGTGTTCTGGCCGTCGGCGCGCTTGACCGCGATGTAGGAGAACCCGCGGTTGTAGGCGGCCAGGCCGGCGACGTCGCCGTTCTTCATGGCGGAGACGTCCATCCTGGTCTCGACGGACTGCCGGGGCCCGAACGTCCGCTGCGAGAGCGTGTTCCGCGCCTCCTCGAACCAGGTCAGCTCGTCCCGGTTGGAGAGCTTGGTGTAGACGTACTTGCCGGTGACCACCTTGCCGGTCGTCAGCCGCAGCCATCCGTCGCGATCGGTGAGCGACCAGTACCGGTTGTCGGGGGCGTGGTTCCACTCCCACACCGGGGCCAGGCGCGACCCGTTGGGGGTGATCTCCTCCTTGGCGGGGTACTCGGTCGTCACCGGCTGCCCGACGACGGAGACGTCGTCGATCAGGTACTCCACGCTCGACGACGCCGGCTGCGGGTTGCCCCACGGCGTCTCCACCGCGAACTTGAAGTTGTCCACGTTCGCCGTCGTGGGAACGGTGTACTGGCCCGTCACCGTCGTCCACTGGCCCATCGGAACGTTCCCGGACGCCATCGTCTGGACGCCGGCGCCCCAGTCGGCCACCAGGTTGAACCGGATGCTGCTCGGCCCCGACGTGTACCTGACCTTCGCCGACACGGTGTAGGTCACACCGCGCTGCACCTTCCCGTTCAGGTACTGGTTCGGACCGGAACCGTTGAGCGTGCGGTTGCTCACCTTCAGCGCCGCCGAGCCCGCCGCCGGGCCGGTCGTGTCGCGGCTGATCGTCGCTCCGTACTGCGTGCCCCACGGCGAGACCGCGTCGGACTCGAACCCGGGGTTCTGCAGCAGCTCGACGCCGATGAGCGAGGGGTCGTACGCCGGCGGCTGCGGGATCGTCCAGTCCTCGTCCATGTACGCCTTGTGCGGGGCGTCGTTGGCGAAGTCGTCGGAGGCGACGATGCTCTTCTGCTGCTCCAGCCGCTCCTCCTCCGGGCTCAGCGCGATCGGCTTGGCGAACGCGCCGCCCACCGGCACGACCCCGTTGTTCCCGAAGACCGGCCAGCCGTCCTGCCACGTCGCGGGGATGAGCGCTGGGGTGCGCCCGATCGGGAAGTTGTCGCGGAAGAACATGCCGTACCAGTCGGTGCCGCCTCCGTCGCGCGAGATCGGCACGAGGCTGCCCTGCGCGAAGCCGTTGGAGTTGAGCACCCCGCGGGCCTCGTAGGTGTTCGTGCCGTCCGCCGAGGTGTAGCGCCCGAGCAGGTCCTTGGAGCGGAACATGACGACCTGGCGTCCCTGGCCGGACGGCCAGGTGATGATCACCACGTAGTAGTAGCCGTTGATGTGGAAGACCTGGGCGCCCTCGAACAGGCCGCCGATGAACGGCTTGCCGGCGTAGTCGCTCGCCGCGAAGATGCTCGGAAAGTCCTTGTCAATGCCCGACATATCGGACTTGAGGCGCACGGCACTCGTGCTGCCGGAGCCGTAGAAGATGTACGCCGTGCCGTCGTCGTCGAAGAACAGCGAGGGGTCGTGCAGTCCGCGGCCGAGGGGCGTGCGCTTCCACTTCCCGTTCTCGACGTCGTCGGTGCTGTAGAGGTAGGCGCCGCCGAGGTTGTTGGTGTTGAAGACGGCGTAGAACCTGCCGTCGTGGTAGCGGAGGGACGACGCCCACTGGCCCTGGCCGTACGAGTTCTGCCCGTTGCGCAGCGAGAACGCGTCGCCGATGTCCGCCCGGTCGAACACGTAGTTGACGATCTCCCAGTTCACCAGATCGTAGGACTTCATGATCGGTGCACCCGGGCTCAGGTGCATCGTGGTGCTGATCATGTAGTAGACGTCCCGGTGCTCCTTGTTCTCGGCGGCCGGGACGCGCTCCACGCTGATGTCCGGCACGTCGGCGTTGGTGATCGGCACGGTGTAGGTGCCGTCGCCCTTGTCGGTCGAGGTGTACGACGGCTTGGGCGACCACGCGTTGTCGGCGGCGGCCACGCCACCCGTGGACACGAGGCCGGCGCAGAGGAGCGCGCCGGCCGTCGCGATCGCGGTTCTGCGCGGTGAAGGGCGGGGGGATACGGACATGGGGGGTCTCCAGTCATGGATATGACGCGCCCGTTAATATTGTTTGCGCTAACATGTCCTGTCAAGGCTCCCCGACGTCCACTTTGTCGGTAATGTTCGCGCTCACATCATGGTCAGGCCCCCGGGTGCGCGCGGAGGGCGTCCAGAAGCCACGCGAAGTCGTCCGCGTGGGACGGCTTGGGCTCCCGGCCGTTGATCACCGCCATCAGGCGCCGGTACCGATCGGCCTCGGCGTACAGGCCGGCCTCGATCCGCTCCCGTACGGCCGCCCGGCCGGCGGCGTCCATGTCGCCGAGCAGGCGGGTGACGACCTCCGCGGCCTCCGGTGAATCGGGGCTCACGCCGTCCTCCCGGGCCTGCCCCGCGAGCCAGACGACCTTCTTGGCGAACCAGGCGAAGGCCCCCGGCTCCTGTCCGGCCCGCCCTCGGCTGTTGTGCTCCACCATGTCGCGCATGCGCCGCCGGAAGTCCGGGTCGCGTACGAGCTCGGCCAGTTCCACCCAGGCGTCCACCTGCTCGGGCGTGGGGTCGTCGGGGAGGTCGACCCGGGTGTGCCCCATCCGGTTCCTGAGCTCCGGATCGGCGTCCAGGCCACCGAAGACCTCGTCCACGAAGTCCTCGACGATGCGCCGCCGCTCCTCCGCGGACAGCCGTGCCATGTCGTTCAACAGTTTCATCTCCTCCGTGTTCATCTCTTCCGTGCCGGACCGTCGTCTCGCGACGGTGCTGAGCACCGCGCGCCGGATCCGCAGGGTGCGGATCTGCGCGTCCAGTGCGTCCACATGGACGGCGGCGACATCCGCCAGGGTGACCTTCCGCTCCAGCACCCGCCGAATGTCGCCGAGGCCGAGGCCGAGGTCCCGCAGGGTCCGGACGAGCTCCAGCCGTGCCACGGCGCCGGCGTCGTAGAGCCGGTAGCCTCCCTCGCTCCGTCCCGCCGGCGGCAGCACTCCCACGTCCGACCAGTAGCGGATCGTCCGCGCCGGCATGCCGGTGCGGCGGGAGAGCCGTCCGACGGTGAACAGCCCTTCATCGTCCATGGCGACGAGTGTCACCCTGACAGCGACTGGAAACTCAAGCCGTCCGTCTCTCGGGTTCGCCGTGAACCGGCACTAGGGTTGTGCACGGGAGGTCGGATGAGCGCAGGCTTGGTGGACGGTCCCGGCGACGAGGGCCGTCCCAGGCTCGACACGAGCGTGCCGCACGCGGCGCGCGTCTGGAACTACTTCCTCGGGGGCAAGGACCACTTCCCGGCGGACCGGGAACTCGGCGACCAGCTCATGCAGGCGTATCCCGGCATCGTGGACATCGCCCGGCAGTCGCGGAGTTTCCTCGGCCGGGCCGTGCGGTATCTCGCGGGCGAGGTGGGCGTCCGGCAGTTCCTCGACATCGGCACCGGCCTGCCGACCGCCGCCAACACCCACGAGGTCGCCCAGCGGGTGGCGCCGGAGTCGCGGATCGTGTACGTCGACAACGACCCGCTGGTGCTGGTGCACGCCCACGCCCTGCTGACCAGCACTCCGCCGGGGATGACCGCCTACATCGAGGCCGACGTGCGCGACCCCGGCACGATCCTGGAGGCGGCGGCGAAGACGCTCGACCTGGCCGAGCCGGTGGGGCTCATGCTGCTCGGGGTCATGGGTCAGGTCCTCGACGACGAGGAGGCGTACGGGCTCGTGCGCTATCTGATGGACGCCCTCCCGTCCGGCAGCCATCTCGTGTTCGAGGACGGCACGAAGGTCGTCGCGCCCGAGGCGGCGGACGAGGCCGAGCGCATCCGCGCCGAGGCGGGCGACCCCTATCGTCTGCGCACGCCCGAGCAGATCACCCGTTTCTTCGACGGTCTCACGCTGCTGGAGCCGGGGGTGGTGTCGGTGTCCCGATGGCGGCCCGGGCCCAGCCAGTTCGGCGAGGCGCCGGAGGTCGACGCGATGTGCGGGGTCGGCCGCAAGCCCTGACCCGTGGACCCCGGCCCGCCACTGCGTGACATCGGCTGCTTCGCCCTCGTCGCCCGGCATCTCAGCTTCTCCCGCGCCGCCGCCGAGATGGGCGTCTCCCAGCCCGCCGCGAGTCAGGCCGTCGGGCGGCTGGAGCGTGTGCTCGGGGTCCGCCTGTTCGAGCGGACCAGCCGCGAGGTGCGGCTGACCCCCGCCGGGAAGACGCTGCTGCCGTACGCCGAGACGCTGCTGGAGTCCGCGGCGGCCTTCTCGGCCGAGGCGCGGCGGCTGGCCGCACCGGCGGGCGCCGGCGTCCGGCTGGCCTATCCCCCGCTGGTGGGTGGTCTCGCGGCGCGGGTGGCCCTCCGGATGGCCCGCCGCGATCCCCCGGCCGAGGTGGAACTGCGTCCCGCCGGGCGCGCCGCCTCCCTCGCGGCCGTCTCCGCCGGTGAGGTGACCGCCGCGATCCTGGCGAGCCCTTTTCCCCGTGACCTGACCACGGCCGCCCGGTTCCATGTGCCCGTCAGCCACCTGGCCGTGCCCGCCGGGGACCCGCTCGCGGACCTGCCCCGGCTGCAGCCCGAACGGCTCGCCCGGCACCGGGTGCTCGTGCCCCGTGAACGCCCTCCCGGCGGCGTGTGGGCGCGGCTCGCCGCTCGTGTCGGGCCCCACCGGCAGCACGTGGTGGCCGGCGAGATCGACGACTTCGCCGCCGCGCTCGACCTGGTCGCGGCGGGCGTCGGCCTGCTCCCGACTCCCGCTCTGCTCGTCGCGTCCGTCCGCAGGGACGACGTCGCCTTCGTCCCGCTCGACGCGGGCGATCTACGGCTGACGTACGCCCTCGCATGGCGGGGCGAACGAGTGTCGGCGGGCCTGATGGCACTGGTGCAGACCGTGCAGGAGTGTCTCTGGACGCGATAGCGCACGACCCGATCGGAAAGTTTCACGCGGCCCGAATGGTCACTGAAACCAAAATCCGATGGGTGGACGGAGCACTACCAGGCATTATCCCGCATAGCACCGCCACGGCACCCCTAAGCATTACTTGAACACTTGACTACCGGCCTCCGCACCAGCAATCTAAGACCAGCGCGGTCCGCTGTCCGTTCGGCGCCGAACAGTGACATCGGGCTCGTCGCAGTCCATGGACGCATGAGCGACACCACCAGCGACGCTGCTGGGATAAAGGTGTTGACCTGCACTTTCGGGGTCTGCACCCCTACCTGCGCGCGGCTTCCCACAGCCGGGCGTCGAATCCGCCGACAATGTGAAGCTCGGAACGCCGGAATTCTGCACGGTTTATACAGTTCTGAGCCAAACTTTCGTCGGCCGGTGCTCTCATTCTTATTTTTCACCACAAAGAAGGTGGTCTCCGTGAAAATCGGTCAGATCAGCGGGCCGGTGCTCTCGCTCTTCCGGGTCGTGACCGGGCTGCTGTTCGTCTGCCACGGCGTGTCGTCGATCTTCGGGGTCCTGGGCGGCATCGACGGGAAGGGTCAGGTCCTGCCGACCGGCTCGTGGCCGGGCTGGTGGGGGGCGGCCATCCAGCTGGTCTTCGGCACGCTCGTCCTCCTCGGGCTGTTCACCCGCGTCAGCGCGGTGCTCTGCTCCGGCTCGATGGCCTACGCCTACTTCACCGTCCACGCCCCGCAGGATCTCTTCCCGCTTCTCAACGGCGGCGAGGCCGCGGCCATGTTCTGCTGGTCGTTCTTCCTCATCGCCGTCTTCGGCCCCGGCTCCTGGGCGCTGGACACGTTGATCCACCGGATGCGGCGCCGCGATGTCGAGGCGTACGCGCCCGCGGCGGCGTAGGCGCGACCGCCTCGCGGCCGGGCGCTACGCGCGTCCGGCCGCGAGGTAGGCGGGCCAGCTGCCCAGCCCGGTGATGTCCCTGGCCGACCCCACCGCGTACGACTCGCACAGGAAGCCCTGGACCCGGCGGCCGTCGGAGAGCTCCACCGTGCCGAGGCCCAGCGGACTGGGGACGGTCACGAGCAGCTCCCCCAGTGCGGCCGGTGTGATCTCGTGCAACTCGACCTCGACGGAGGAGCCGCCCTCCTCCCTGACCAGGCCGGGCCTGTCGCCGAGGTCGTAGAGCCGGTAGCAGGGGGCCGTCCGGGCGACGGCGGCGAACCTCGCGCCGAGCGCCACCAGGTGCGGGTGCAGCGGCTGGCCCACCCGGTGGGCCCCGACCACCGCCAGCGGGACGGTCCGGGCCGCCGGCGCCCGGGGCGCCGGGTCCGCCTCGTCCTTCTCGTCCTTCGCGGCCTTCTCACCCAGGAAGCCCGCGCCCAGGGCGGCCAGGAAGTCGTCGGACCCCGCCGGAGCCAGGAAGGTCACGCCGTGTGGCCGGCCCGCCAGGGTGAGCCCGGCGGGCACGGCGACCGCGGCGAGGTCCAGCAGGTTCGCGAACGTGGTGTAGTGGCCGAGGATCGTGTTGCGGCCGATGGGGTCCTCGGCCATCTCCGCCAGCGTGAACGTCGTGGGCACGGTCGGCACGGCCAGCGCGTCGATCCGGGTCCACACGGGCGCCGTGACGGACCGCAGCTCCCGCAGGCGGTGCAGCCCCCCGAACACCTCGGCCCCGCTGATCGCGCCGCCGCTCTCCAGCACCCGCCGGGTCACCGGGTGCAGGTCACGCGCGTGCCGGGCGGTGAAGTCGCCCACGCCCGCGAGCCGCTCGGCCACCCACGGCCCCTCGTAGAGCAGTCTCCCCGCCGCGAGGAACGGCGTCAGGTCGACCGGCACGATCTCGTGACCCAGGCCCGCCAGCCGCTCGGTCACCGCGGTGAACGCCTCCGCCGCGGCGCCGTCCCCGAAGAACTCCGGCGTACGCGGGACGCCGATCCGGGCGGACGCGCCGCCGCCGGGCTTCCGGGGTGTCGGCGTGCGCGACCACGGGTCGCCGGGGTGCGGCCCGGCGATCACCCGCAGGACCGCCGTCGCGTCCGCGACCGTGCGCGCGAACACGCTGGGGCAGTCGAGCGACCTGCAGGCGGGCACGACGCCGAGGGTGGGCACCAGGCCGCGGGACGGCTTGAGCCCCACCGTCCCGGTGAGCGCGGCCGGCACCCGGCCCGACCCCGCCGTGTCGGTGCCGATCGCGAACGGCACGAGCCCCGCCGCGACCGCCACGGCCGACCCGGACGACGAGCCGCCCGAGATGAGCCCCGGCACCAGCGGCGACTCGCACGCGCCGTAGGGCGTGCGAGTCCCGGACAGGCCGGTGGCGAACTGGTCGAGGTTCGTCTTGCCGACGAGCAGCGCCCCCGCCGCCACCAGGCGGTCCACCAGCGGGGCGCTACGCGCGGGCCGGTAGGCGAAGGCCGGGCAGGCCGCCGTCGTCGGCAACCCGGCCACGTCGACGTTGTCCTTGACCGCGAACGGCACGCCGTACAGCGGGAGCGCGGGGTCGAGCCCGTCCAGGTCGCGCAGCACGTCGGCCTCCCGGCGGAGGCTGATCCAGACGCCGTCGTCCCCGCGTTCGCGGATCCTCCGGTACGTGCCCGCGACGACCTCGGCCGGAGTCACGGAGCCTCGGCAGGCGAGACGAGGAGCGCGGCGAGGAGCGCCGCGGACGGGGCGACCGCGCCGAAGACTCCGCCCTGCATGGTGACCATCTTCAGGGCCGCCTCGTAGTTGCCCTTGTCGGTCGCGCCCGTGCAGTCGGAGAGGAGCAGGCACTCGTATCCCCGGTCGTTGGCCTCGCGCATGGTCGTGTGCACGCAGACGTCGGTGGTGATCCCGGTCAGCACGAGATGGGTGATCCCGCGCGTCCGCAGCAGCAGGTCGAGGTCGGTGGCGTAGAACGCGCCCTTCCCCGGCTTGTCCACCACGAGTTCACCCCCGACGGGCGCGACCTCGGGGACGATCTCCCAGCCGGGCTCGCCGCGCACGAGGATCCGCCCGCAGGGCCCCGCCGTGCCGATCCCCGCGCCGATCCGCCGTGACCGCCACAGCTTGTTGGGCGGGCAGTCGGCGAGATCGGGCCGGTGTCCCTCACGGGTGTGCACGACCAGGAGGCCGCGTTCGCGGCAGGCGGCGAGCACCCGCGCCGTGGGCTCCAGGCCGGCCCGGGTGAGCGACAGGTCGTAGCCCATCATGTCCACGTAGCCGCCCGGCCCGCAGAAGTCGACCTGCCAGTCGACGCAGATCAGGGCGGTGGTGGCGGGATCGAGCCCACCGTCGTACGGCCAGGCGTACGGCTCCGCCTCGACAACCGGAAAAATCATGACAGCTCCCTGATGAGGGCGGCGCTCGATCCGACCGCGCCGAAGATCCCGCCGGACATTTCGATCATGGAGAGGGCGGCCCCGGCCAGCATGGGGTCGGCGGCGGCGCAGGCGTCCGCCACCAGCAGGCACTCGTACCCCCGGTCGTTGGCCGACCGCATCGTCGAGTGGACGCCGAGTTCCAGGCAGCAGCCGGTGAGCGCCAGCAGGTCGCGCCCGGCGGCCCTGAGCAGGTCGTCGAGGCCGCTGCCGTGGAACCCGTCCCACCCCGCCGCCGCGACGTCGCAGTCCGGAGCAGCACCCGTAGCCTTACTCGGAGCCCTATTCGGTGGTGCCACCGGAGGCCCGGCGGGGCGCAGCGGCGGACGGACCCCGACCCGGACCACCAGGCCGCCCGCACCGCGCACCGTTTCCTCCAGGCCGGCTGTCCCCCCAGCCATCCCCCCTCTGGCACTGCGATCCGGGCAGGCCACGGCGAGCAGGGCGAGCCGGGACGGGTCCAGACGCCCGTGCCAGGGCCAGGGATACGGAGTGGTGGTCATGACTGAGGACCTCACGACTTCGGCAGGCTTCCGACGACGCCATCGACGAAGTAGTCGATCTTCTCGATGGTCTCGTAGTCGGGCACGGTGCCCTCCGGGACGCGGACCTTGCCCTCCTGGTCGCGCACCGGCCCGGCGAAGGGCGAGGAGTTCCTGAGCCTCTCCTTCGCGGCGTCGACCAGCTTCTTCGTCTCCTCGTCCACGCCCGGCCCGTACGGCGACTGCACGAAGGGGTTGTCGCCGGTCTTGTAGCCGACCCGGAAGTTCGCGTTGTACTTCGAGCCGGTGAACGTGCCGGCCAGGGCCGTGCGGACGATGTCGGAGTAGAGCGGTCCCCAGTTCCACTGTGACCCGGTCAGCCAGCCCTTCGGGGCGATGCCGGAGGCGTCGGCGTGGTAGCCGACGGTCATCGCGCCGGCCGCCTCCGTCGCCTTGATGACGGTCGCGGTGCAGTCCTGGTGCTGGCTGATCACGTCGACGCCCTGCTTGAGGAGGTTCGCCGCCGCCTCGGCCTGCTTCGCCGGGTCGCACCAGCTCGACGTGCTCACCGCGTACGTCTTCACGGTGGGGTTCACCGACCGGGCGCCGAGTTCGAAGGCGTCGATGTTGTCGATGGTCTGGCTGATCGGGAACGCGTAGACGTATCCGAGTTTGCCGGTCTTCGTCGCCTTGCCCGCCGCGATGCCCGCGAGGTACACGGGCTCGTACACGGTGCCGAAGAACGTGCCCGCGTTCGGCGGGGTGGTCCCGGTGATGAGGTTGCCCTGCTGGACGACCACGACGTCGGGGTGCTCGGCGGCGACCTTGAGCGCGGCGTCCAGGTGTCCGTACGACGTGGCGAAGATGATCCGGGCGCCCTTGGCGATCATGCTGTTCATGACGCGGGCGGCGTTGTCGTCCTCGGGCACGTTCTCCGCGGTGATCACCTTCAGTTGCGGGAACACCTTGGCCACCTCCTGGCTGCCCTGGTAGGCGGCCTGGTTGTAGCCGTAGTCGTCCTTCGGGCCGACGAAGACGAACCCGACGGCGGGTGAGTCCTTGCCGGGCGCGGCGCCGCCCGGGGCGGCGGGCGCGGCGGTCCCTGCGGTGTTGGCGGAGCAGGCGGTCGTGAGGGTGGAGAGGACGGCGAGGGCGGTGAGGGCCGCCCCGGCGATGATCGTGCGCATGGGGTCTCCCGGCTAGCGAGCGAAGACGCGGCGGAGTTCCTCGGGGGCGGCGCGCAGCGTGCGCCTGCCGAGGATCGCGAGGATGACGAGGGTGATGACGAAGGGCAGGGCGTCGAGGGCGAACTGGTTGAGCGCCTGCCCGCGGGCCTGCAGCGCCGGCGCCACGGCGAGCGCGGCGCCGAACAGGTACGACCCGGCCATCACCCACAGGGGACGCCAGGCGGCGAAGATGACGAGCGCGACCGCGATGAAGCCCCGGCCCGCCGTCA
This sequence comes from Microbispora sp. H10885, assembly GCF_014161415.1. Lineage (NCBI taxonomy): Bacteria > Bacillati > Actinomycetota > Actinomycetes > Streptosporangiales > Streptosporangiaceae > Microbispora > Microbispora sp. H10885. Next base: position 13,655 of record NZ_JABBWY010000016.1, read on the forward strand.
TGCCTTCGAACCAGGCATGGGCGTACGCCGTGGAGAGCTGGGCCCCGCCGAGCCCGGCCAGCCCCGCGCCGGCCACCACGGCGGCGGCGCGGACCAGGGCGGGCGAGTGCCCGTGCGCGTGCAGCACGTCGGCGCGCTCCCCGGCCGTGCGCACCAGCAGGCCGGTCCTGGTGCGGCCGAGGAGGAACCACAGCAGGGGCGCGACGGCGAACGACAGGTAGGTCACCGGGTCGTGCCGGAACAGGATCTCCCCCACGATCGGGAGATCGCCGAGCACCGGCACCGGCACCGGGTCGAACCCGGGGGCGGGGCTGCCGACGTACGCCGCGCCGAACAGCGAGGTCAGGCCGAGCCCGAGGAACATGAGCGTGAGGCCGGTGGCGAACTGGTCCGCGCCCCGCCACAGGACGGCGGCGGCGTGCACCAGTCCGAGCAGCGCGCCCGCGAGCGCTCCGGCCAGCAGGCCGAGCCAGGGGCTCCCGGTCTCCGCCGCGACGGCGTAGCCGCCGAACGCGCCGACCAGCATGCAGCCCTCGGTGCCGAGGTTGACCACCCCGGCCCGCTCGGCCAGCGTCTCGCCGAGCGCGGCGAACATGATCGCGGTCCCGCCCCTGACCCCTCCGGCGAGCACGTCAACGACGAGCATGGCGACTCCATCCGAGTACGGCGAGCAGGACGAGGCCCATCAGGACGTTTACGGTCGCGGCCGGCAGCCCGCTGTCGAGCTGGAGGCTGTCGCCGGCCACCGTGACCGCGGCGAGCAGCAGCGCCGCCCCCACGGCCGGCAGCGGCCGGTGCCGGGCGAGCCAGGCGGCGAGGAACGCGATGTAGCCGATGTTCGTGGTGAGCCCCGGCCTGAGTTTGAACTCGACCCCGGCCAGGTGGACGGCTCCGGCCAGCCCCGCGAACGCCCCGCCGAGCAGCATCGCCGCGAGGATCAGCCGCGCCACCGGCAGCCCGGCGCGGCGGGCCGCCTCGGGGTTGCCGCCGACGACCGACAGGTGGAAGCCGAACGACGTGCCGCGCAGCACCAGCCACACGGCGACGGCGACGAGCAGGGCGACGACGATCCCCATGTGGACGGCGGTGCCGCTGACCAGCGGCATCCGCTGGACGATCTCCAGCGGGCGGGTGGCCGGCTGCCCGGAGCCGTGCGGGTCCTTCCACGGCTCGTAGATGAGGTAGAGCATGACGTCGAGCGCCACGTAGTTGAGCAGCAGCGTGGTGACGGCCTCGTTGACCCCCACCACCAGCCGCATCGCCGCCGCCACACCCGCCCACAGGGCGCCGCCGGCCGCCCCGGCGAGCAGCATGAGCGGCAGCGCGGCCGGCCCGGGGACGGACAGGCCCACGCCCGCGCCCGCGACGGCCCCGATGAGGATCTGCCCCTCGCCGCCGACGTTGGTGAGTCCGGCCCGGGCGGGCAGCACGACCGCCATCGCGCCGAGGACCAGCGGGGTCGCCTTGATGACGATCTGCTCCAGGCTCGGCCCGGTGAACGCCTGCGCGACCATGCCGGTCAGCGCCGCGACCGGGTCGACCCCCTTGGCCAGCAGGAGGACGGCGAACAGCGCCACCGCCCCGGCGAGCGCCCCGATCCACCGCGCCGCCGTCCTCAGCGCCGTCCTGACCGGGGAGACGGTCCGGTCGGCTACCGCGGGCCGCGTGAGCGTGGCCGTCATGCCGCACCACCGATCGCACCGCCGAGCATGAGGCGTCCGATCTCCTGCCGGTCGGCGCCGCGCGCCGCCACGACGCCCGCCAGGCGGCCGTCGTGCAGGACGGCGATGCGGTCGCTGATCGCGATGAGCTCGTCGAGGTCCTCGGAGACGACGAGCACGCCCGCGCCCGCCGCCGCCCGCTCCAGGAGCAGTTCCTGCGTACGCCGGGTGGTCGCGATGTCGAGGCCCCGGCTGGGGTAGGCCGCGACGACCAGCGCGGCGTCGTCACGGGCGAGGGCCCGGGTGAGCATGACCCGCTGGACGTTGCCGCCGGACAGCTCGGCCACCCTGCGGCGGGCCGCGGCCATCCCGAGCCCGGCGCGGCCTTCCAGGTCGCGGGAGATCTCGGCCACCCGCCGCCAGTCGACGTTCAGCCGCCGCCGCGGCCTGCGCGGCAGGCCGAGTGCGACGTGCTCGACCACCGTGAGCCCGGGGACGACGGCGTCGGCCAGCGGGTCCTCCGGCACCTCGGCGACCCGCCCGGACGGGCCGGCGAGCGCCTCGCCCGCGACCGCGACCACACCCGTCGCGACCGGGCGCAGGCCGCAGGCGACCTCGCACAGCTCCCGCTGGCCGCTGCCCGCCACGCCCGCGACCCCGACGACCTCGCCGGGGAACACGTCGAGCGTGACGTCGCGCAGCCGGAGCACCCCGTTGTCGCCGTACGCGCTCACCCCCGTGAGGGAGAGCGCGGCCGTACGGCCGGGCGGCGGCGCGGGGCGGTCGGCGGGCAGCGGCGGCACCGCCCGGCCCACCATCGCCTCCACGAGCTCGGCGTCGTCGTACGCGGCCGGGTCCGCCCCGCCGGTGATCACCCGGCCGCCGCGCAGCACGGTGACCCGGTCGGCGACGGCCCTGACCTCACCCAGCTTGTGGGTGACGATGACGACGCCGTACCCGAGGCCGCGCAGCCGCCGGACGACCTGGAAGAGGGCGGAGACCTCCTGGGGAGCCAGCACGCTGGTCGGCTCGTCCAGGATGATCACCCGGCTGCCGGTGAGGAGGACCTTCAGGATCTCGGCGCGCTGGCGCTCGCCGATCGACAGGTGGGCGACCTTCGCGTGCGGGTCCACGGCGAGGCCGTACTCCTCTGCGGCGGCCGCGATGCGCCGCGCGAGCGCGGCGGGCCTGAGCCTGCCGGGCATCGCGAGCGCGACGTTCTCCGTCACGGTCAGCGCGGGGACCAGCCGCAGGTCCTGGAAGACCATGCCGATCCCGAGGGACCGGGCGGCGGCCGGGCTGCCTACCCGCACGGGCGTGCCGTCCACCACCAGGTCGCCCGCGTCGGGCCGGTGCACGCCGTAGATGAGCTTGAGAAGGGTGCTCTTGCCCGCGCCGTTCTCCCCGACGAGGGCGTGCACCTCGCCGGGCCGTACGTCGAAGTCGACCCCGTCGTTGGCGACGACGTCGCCGAACGCCCGGGTCAGGCCGCGAGCCGCGAGCAGGGGATGGTCAGTGGGAGCCTCGGTCAACGTCATGGCGCCTGCCTCGGTTGAGGGCCATCTGGGTGATCGCGCGAGCGGCCCTGCGCTCGACGACGTCCATCGACTCCCCGACGTGCCGGCGCATCGCGGTCAGGGCGTCCTCGAGACGCCCGGCGAGGACCTCCTCGACGATCTCCAGGTGCTGCAGGATCGTGAGGGTGATGCGGTCGGCGGTCAGGAAGTCGTACATGCGCACCGCTCTGATCCGCGCGTTGACGGACGCGAGGGTGCTCGTGAGCGCCGCGTTCCCCGAGGCGCGGCTCATCGTGACGTGGAAGTCCTCGTCCATCACCACGAACTGCGGGTCGGGCTCCGGCTGGTCGTCCCGCAGCGCGCGCCACTGGTCGCGCAGGGGTTCCAGCACCGCCGGGTCGTGCCCGCGTACGGCCGGCTCCAGCGCGCGGCTGATCCCGCGCAGTTCCAGAGTCACCCGCAGTTCGTAGAGGTCTCTGAGGTCGTGCAGGTCGGGCTGGGCGACGTAGTAACCGCCGTCCTGGCCCCGCTCCACCAGGCCGTCGGCGAGAAGGCGGACCAGCGCCTCGCGTACCGGGGTCCTGGAGACCTCCAGCAGCGCGGCGATCCGCTCCTCCACCAGCCGGGACCGGATCGCGAACTCGCCGAGCATCAGCCGCCGGCGCAACTCGCCGTAGACCTGCTCCCGCCGGAGTTTCGTCCGCGCGCCCGGGCCCGTGTCCGGTGTTGTATACAGCCCTGCATCCACGACTCGGACGCTAGGTACGCGGCGTTTCTCGAAATGTCCGGCACGGTTAATTCGTGGTCGCCATGCCCTCACAGCGGCCGGGCCCGTGCTGAAAGTTTCACTCCCCCGGCTCGCTGTGACGCCCCTGACCTGTACGGACGGCCCTGCGTCCAGGGCCGCGCTTGGAGCGCGCCAGGTCCCGTACGCACGATCCGGGCGGGATCCCTTTCCGGTCGTCCCGCCCGTACGTCATCCCTGGGGGGATTTCCATGCGACTACCGCGACGGCTGCTGAGCGCGAGCACTGCGGCGGCACTGGCCGTGACAGTGTCGACCGGCGCCGTGTTGTCCGGCACCTCCGGCGGGGCTCCCGCCTCCGCCGCCACGTTCGCCTACGGCGAGGCGCTGCAGAAGTCGTTCCTGTTCTACGAGGCGCAGGAGTCGGGCCATCTGCCGTCCACGAACCGGGTGACCTGGCGGGCCGACTCGACCGTGAACGACGGGAAGTCCGCCGGAGTCGACCTGTCGGGCGGCTTCTACGACGCCGGCGACCACGTGAAGTTCGGCTTCCCGATGGCCTCCATGACCACCACCCTGGCCTGGGGCGGCGTCGACTACCGGTCGGCCTACGAGAGGTCGGGCCAGCTGCCGTACCTGCTGAACACGCTGCGGCAGTCGGGCGACTACTTCATCAACGCCCATCCCGAGCCGAACGTCCTCTACGTCCAGGTCGGCGACGGCGGTGAGGACCACTCCTACTGGGGCGCGCCCGAGACCGTCGAGGCCAAGGGCCACAAGCGGCCGGTCTACAAGATCACCGCGTCGTGCCCCGGCACCGACGTGGCGGCCGAGACCGCCGCCGCGATGGCCGCGTCGTCGATCGTCTTCCGGCCGACCGACCCGTCGTACGCCGACACGCTGCTGACGCACGCCAGGCAGCTGTTCACGTTCGCCGACACGACCAAGGGGACGAACGGCCGCGACACGGCGTACGTGAACTGCGTCAGCGCCGCGCAGGGCTTCTACAACTCCACCGGCGAGGGCGGCCAGGTCGAGGGCGCCACGAAGATGTACTGGGACGAGCTGGCCTGGGCGTCCGTCTGGCTCTACCGGGCCACGGGCACCGCGAGCTACCTCGACCGGGCCCGCGAGTTCTATCCCAAGATGGGCACCCAGGAAGACCCCGGGAGCAACGGCGTCCAGGTCCCCGTCTTCAACTTCGGCTTCGGCTGGAACGACAAGCAGTACGCCGTCTACGAGCAGATGGCCGAGCTGACCGGCGAGCAGAAGTACAAGGACGACGTCCAGCGCTACCTCGACTACTGGACCGTGGGCTACAAGGGCAAGAAGGGCACGATCACCCCCGGCGGCCTGGCGTACATCTTCTACTGGGCCTCGCTGCGCATGGCGGCCAACACCGCGTTCGTCGCCCTGAGGTACGCGGACTATCTCGGCTCGTCCAGCTCGCTCCGCGCCCGCTACCACGACTTCGGCAAGCGCCAGATCGACTACGCGCTCGGCGACAACCCGCGCCACTCCAGCTACATGATCGGGTTCGGGACCAACCCGCCGCGCAACCCACACCACCGCGGCGCGCACGGCTCCTGGACCAACGCCGGTCCCGACGGCGAACCCACCGTGAGCAGGCACATCCTGTACGGCGCGCTGGTCGGCGGCCCGGACGGCGCCGACGCCTACACCGACAGCCGGGGCGACTACGTCAAGAACGAGGTCGCGCTCGACTTCAACTCCGGCATCACCAGCTCGCTCGCCGTCCTCTACGGCGCGTACGGCGGGTCGCCCCTCGCGACGCTGCCGCGCGAGACGCCCGACGGCCCGGAGTTCTCCCTGGAGCCGACGATCACCCACACCACCCGGGAGACGGCGGCCAAGACCTTCGTCATCAACAAGTCGGCCTGGCCCGCGACCGTGCTCGACCGGGCGAAGTTCCGCTACTACTTCACGCTCGACGGCTCGACGACGGCGAGCCAGGTCACCGTAAGCACGTCCTACACCCAGTGCAAGCAGCCCACCGGGCCGCACCTGCTGGAAGGCCGGACGTACTACGCCGAGGTCGACTGCACCGGCACGCTCATCTTCCCGGGCGGCCAGTCGGAGTTCCGCCGCGAGGTGCAGCTCAGGATCGGCGTGGCCGACGGCGCGACCTGGGACCCGTCCAACGACTGGTCGGCGAAGGGCGCCGACCGCATGACGCTGTACGGCAACGACGGCAGGCTGCTCTGGGGCACCCCGCCGGGAACCGGACCCTCCCCGTCGGTATCCCCGTCGGCCTCGCCCTCGGCGTCTCCCTCTGCGTCCCCGTCGGCATCACCGTCCGCATCCCCGTCGGCGTCTCCCTCTGCATCTCCCTCTGCATCTCCCTCTGTGTCGCCTTCTGCGTCCCCCTCTGCCTCGCCCTCTGCGTCGCCTTCGTCCGGGGGCACGTGCAAGGTCGCGTACGCGACCAACGACTGGGGAGGCGGGTTCACCGCGACCGTCACGATCACCAACGCCGGTGCCGCGACGATCAACGGCTGGACCCTGAAGTTCGCCTTCCCGGGCAACCAGAAGATCTCCCCGCCCGGCTGGTCGGCCACCTGGACGCAGACCGGGACCGCCGTCACCGCGGTGAACCTCGACTGGAACAAGACCATCGGTGCCGGCCAGTCCGTCCAGATCGGCTTCCAGGGCACCTACACCGGCGCCAACGCCAAACCCACCGCCTTCACCCTCAACGGCACCACCTGTTCCTGAGACGAGGCATCGATGAGACCCCTGTCGCTGGGCCGGCCGGCCACTGCGCTGGCCACTGTGCTGGTCACCGCGCTGGCCGCCGTGCTGGCCGCCCCGCTCGTCCCCGGGCCGACGCGGGCCCAGGCCGCGGCGTCGTACAACTACACCGAGGCCCTGCAGAAGTCGATCTACTTCTACGAGGCGCAGCAGTCGGGTAGGAAGCCCGCCTGGAGCCGGGTGGAGTGGCGCGGCGACCGCACGCTGAACGACGGCAAGCCGGCCGGGGTGGACCTGTCCGGCGGCTGGTACGACGCGGGCGACCACGTCAAGTTCGGCTTCCCGATGGCGTTCACCACCACGATGCTGGCCTGGGGGCTGGTCGAGAACCGGTCCGGCTACGGGACCCAGCTCACGCCGATGCTGAACAACCTCAAATGGGCCACCGACTACCTGATCGCCGCCCACCCCGAGCCGGAGACGTTGTACGTCCAGGTGGGCGACGGCAGCGTGGACCACGCGTACTGGGGTCCGCCCGAGGTGATCGACATCAAGGGCATGTCGCGGCCGGTCTACAAGATCACCCCGTCGTGCAAGGGCACCGACGTCGTCGCCGAGACGGCCGCGGCCATGGCGGCCTCCTCGATGGCCTTCCGCCAGAGCGACCCGTCGTACGCCGACACGCTGCTGACGCACGCCAGGCAGCTGTTCACGTTCGCCGACACGACCAAGGGGACGAACGGCCAGGACACCGCGTACACGAGCTGCGTGCCGGGCATCTCCGGCTACTACAACTCGACCTGGGAGGGCGGCTCCGACCACCCCGGCGCGACCAAGATGTACTGGGACGAGCTGGCCTGGGCGGCCGTGTGGCTCTACCGGGCCACGGGCACGGGGAGCTACCTGGACAAGGCCCGCGAGTTCTACCCGAAGATGGGCAGCGAGCCCGACGCGGGCCAGGGCGCGGGCGGGACCACGGTGCCCGCCTACACCTTCGGCCTGGGGTGGAACGACAAGGAATACGGCGTCTACGCGCTGATGGCCACGCTGACCGGCGAGCAGAAGTACATCGACGACGTCCAGCGCTACCTCGACTACTGGACCGTGGGCTACAAGGGCAAGAAGGGCACGATCACCCCCGGCGGCCTGGCGTACGTCTTCAACTGGGCCTCCCTGCGCATGGCGCTGAACACCGCGTGGGTCGCCCTCGTCTACGCCGACCACCTCGGCACCGGCGACCCGCTCTACTCCCGCTACCACGACTTCGCCAAGCGGCAGGTCGACTACGCACTCGGCGACAATCCCCGCCACTCCAGCTACATGGTCGGCTTCGGGACCAACCCGCCGACGCACGTCCACCATCGGGCGGCCAGCGGCCAGTACCTCGGATACATGAGCGACACCACCGGCCCGAACCTGCACGTCCTGTACGGCGCGCTCGCCGGAGGACCGGACGCCGCCGACGCCTACACCGACAGCCGTACGGACTATGTCCGCAACGAGGTGGCGATCGACTACAACTCCGGCATCACCAACGTGCTCGCGCGGTTCGCCAAGGAGTACGGCGGCACGCCCCTGGCGGACTTCCCCGCGCCGGAGAGGAAGTACGACGAGATCACCGCGGGTGTCGACAACGTCTACACCGGTGTGGACGGCACTTCGCTGGCCGTCACCATCACCAACACGTCGAACTGGCCTCCGCGCGTCCTCCAGTCGGGGAAGGCGCGTTACTACTTCACGCTCGACGGCTCCACCTCGGCCTCGCAGGTGAAGGTGACCGGCGGCGACAGCAGCGGCTGCGCCGTGACCGGGCCCGTCCTCGCCCGGGACCGCACCTACTACGCGGAGGTGGACTGCACCGGCAAGCCGATCTACCCCGGCGACGCCCAGCTCTACCGGCGCAGCGCCCAGCTGCGCATCTCCGTGCCGAACGGCGCGACCTGGGACCCGGCCAACGACTGGTCGGCCTCGGCCGCCTCCCACGTGCCGGTGTACGACGGGAACACGCTGGTGTGGGGCACCCCGCCGGAGGGCACGGTGAGCCCGTCGCCGTCCCCCAGCCCCTCACCCTCCCCCAGTCCGTCGCCGTCCCCCAGCCCCTCGCCGTCCGTCTCGCCGTCTCCGGTGGACACCACGCCGCCGAGCGCGCCCACCGGACTGCGGGTCTGCGGCGCGGACTTCACCAACGCGGTGCCGATGTGCTGGACGGCCTCGACCGACGACACCGGGGTCACGGGCTACGACGTGTACATGAGGCAGGGCACCGGCTTCAGCAAGATCGGTTCATCGACCACTCTCCTCTACGTCGCGGAGAGGCTGGTCGCCGGCACGAGCTACACCTTCTACGTCGTGGCGCGGGACGCCGCGGGCAACTCCAGCCAGCCCTCGGCCACGCTCACCGCGACCGCGCAGCACGGCCTGTCCAGCCCCTCGCCGTCGCCCAGCCCGTCGCCGTCCCCCTCACCGTCGCCGGGTGGCGGATGCCGGGTGACGTACGGCACGAGCGACTGGGGCGGCGGGTTCACCGCGACCGTCACGATCGCCAACACCGGCACGACCGCGGTCGACGGCTGGACGCTGAGGTTCGCCTTCCCCGGCACCCAGAAGATCAGCCCGCCCGGCTGGTCGGCCACCTGGACCCAGAACGGCGCGAACGTGACGGCCGTCAACCTCGACTGGAACAAGACCATCGCCCCCGGACAGTCCGTCCAGGCCGGCTTCAACGGCACCTACAGCGGTTCCAACCCCAAACCCACCGCCTTCACTCTCAACGGCACCACCTGCTCGTGACTTCGACCCGTGGCCCGGCCGTCCCGCCTGACGTGCCGGGCCGCCCGAACTAGAGGTGAACAGTTGCCCGTCAAAGGTCTGCACACCGCCGCTGTTCTCATTAGCGCCGGACTCATGGGCGCCGGACTCGTGGGCGCCGCCGGTCTCCCGGCCTCCGCGGCGGCCGGAGACACCACCCCGCCCAGCGCTCCGGGAGCCCTGTGGCACTGTCCGTTGCCCGCGGCTCCCGGATCGGGCCTCGGCATCGGCGTGTCGCTGTGCTGGGGCGCCGCGACCGACGACGTCGGCGTCACCGCCTACGACGTCCAGGTCAAGCAGGACGGCGTCTTCACCGCCATCCGGACCACGACCGGCCCGGGGTCCATCGTCAGCGGCCTCACCCTGGGACAGTCGTACACGTTCCGGGTCGTCGCGAAAGACGCGGCGGGGAACGCGGGCCCGCCGTCCAACGAACTGACGGCCAGCGCCGGCTACCTCAGCGGCATGCCTCCCTCCAGTCCCCCGCCCAGCCCCAGCCCGATCGACCGGACCCCGCCCACCCGTCCCGAGGGCCCGGAGCCGTACGCCGCGTACGTCAACGGCGCGGCCGGCCTGACCTGGACGAAGTCCACGGACGACGTCGCGGTCACCGGCTACACCGTGTATGCCTGGATCGACGGTGCCTTCACCCCCGTGACCGCCCAGCTCTCCTCGTCCGGCGACAGGGTCGTCGGGGTCGTGTACAACCTCACTCCCGGGCGCGACTACCTGTTCTACGTCGTCGCCAAGGACGCCGCAGGCAATCTCAGCGCGCCCTCCGACCTGGTCCGCCAGCGGGCCATGGTCGAGCCGCCCGTCGCCAGTCCGAGCCCGGGGACGGACACCACACCTCCCGGCACGCCGACCGGAATGGCGACCGTGACCGGGATGGACATCCCCGGCGGCATCTTCCTCGCCTGGTACACCGTCAGCGACGACAGTGGCATCCCGCCCCGCTACGACCTGTTCCGGCGGACCGACCACGGCTACGCGTACGAGGGCGAGAACGGCACTCCCCGCGACATCGTCACCGGGCTCGAAGGTGGCAAGCCGTACACCTTCCAGGTCGTGGCCCGCGACACGGCCGGGAACCTGAGCAACCCCTCGGCGCCGTACACGGCCATCGCGCAGCCTGGGGGAACGTCCTCGCCCAGCCCGTCGGTGTCCCCCAGCCAGTCGGCGTCGTCCGGTTCCGGATGCAGGGTGACATACGCCGCCACCACCTGGGACGGCGGGTTCACCACCACCGTCACGATCACCAACACCGGCACCGCCATCGTCGACGGGTGGAAGCTGGCCTTCTCCTTCCCGCTCGCCTCCCAGCGGCTTACCAACGGTTGGTCGGCCGTCTGGACCCAGACCGGCACCGCCGTCACGGCCGAGAACTACGCGTGGAACAAGACGCTCAAGCCGGGCCAGTCGCTGTACCTCGGCTTCAACGGCACCTACACCGGCGAGAACCCCAAACCGGCCGCCTTCACCCTCAACGGCACCACCTGTTCCTGACCCTCCCTTCCCGGCCCGGCGCACCCGGATGCGCCGGGCCGCGGTGCGGCCAGCCTGACCTGGACGAAGTCCACGGACGACGCCGGAGTCTCCGGCTACGACGCGTATGCCTGGATCGACGGCGGCGCGTAACGAGTGCGCTCCTGAGGCCGGTGGTGCATGCGATGATGCCGGGATGACCGATGCGCTGCCCGGCCTGGAGCCCGAACCGAGCCGGGGGTCCCCGCCTGCCACCCCACGCCGACGCGTCGCCGGATACGAGATCGAGGACGAGTTGCGGGCGGCCGGGGCGGTCCATGTCGCCGGGGTGGACGAAGTAGGCCGCGGCGCCTGGGCCGGGCCGGTCGTGGTCTGCGCGGCCGTCACCGCTTTCGGCCCGCCGCCCGAGTTGCCGAGTCGCGGGGAGCGCACGGTCCGCCTGACCGACTCCAAGCTGCTCGGCCCGGCGCAGCGGGAGGCGTTCGCGGAGGTCCTGCCGGGCTGGCTCACCTGTCACGCGTACGGCGAGTCAAGTGCGGAGGAGATCGACGAGGTCGGGATGACGGAGGCGCTGCGCCGGGCCGTGTGCCGGGCCCTGGAGGTCCTGCCGCTGCGGCCCGACGTAGTGCTCCTCGACGGCGCGCACGACTTCCTCGGACGCCCGTGGCGGGTGCGGTGCGAGGTGAAAGCCGATCAGCGCTCGGTCTCCGTGGCCGCCGCGTCGGTGCTGGCCAAGGTCCACCGCGACCGGCTGATGGCCGAGATCGGCGAGGAGCATCCGGCCTATTGCTTCGCCGCGAACGCGGGCTATCCGTCGCCGGTCCACCAACGCGCTCTCGCCGAAAGCGGCCCGACCCCGCACCACCGGCTGTCGTGGTCCTACCTCGACGACCTGCCGCGCTGGAGGCACCTGCGCAAGCACCGTGACCCCCTCGCCGGCTCCGGTCAGACGACCCTTCTCTGACCCCCCTCATGTCCTCACCCGCCGAGTGGTGCGGGGGTTGCGGTAGGTGAAGGCCCAGCGGTCGGCTCCGATCTTGCGGCGGGTGTAGCGGGTGGGGTGGCGGTAGCGGTCGCGGTTGTGGAACTGGCACGCCGGTCCCAGCAGCTTGAGGTCGGTCAGCCCGCCGCTGCACCAGTCCTCGGCGTGGTCGATCTGGCACATCGTGGCCGGCAGCGGGCAGCCGTCCACCCAGCAGGTCGCATACCGCGCGAAGACCGCCCGCCGCTGCGCCGGGGTGGCCAACCTCACCTTGCGGCCCATGTCCAGCACCTGCCCACCGGCGTCCATCACGATCCGCACCAAAGTGCTGGTACGGGCCAACCGGTGCACACTGGAGACGGGCAGCAGATGCCCGGTCGCCAGGATCAACCCCGGCAACCCCCGCAACCACACCCCCGGCGGCGGACTGTTCACCCCCACCCCCTCCCAGGCATCACCTTCCCGCCGGACGCTGCCTCCCAGCCACGCCCGGCCTCCCGGCCAGGTCTCGCGCCCCACCCGAGCATCTCCCCCCGGCCGGGCGCTGCCTCCCAGCCGGGCGCTGCCTTCCGCCCACGGCGGGGCATCGGCCCCCGCCTCCGGCGCGCCGTTGCAAGCCGCCCTCGGCATCCCACGCTGCGCCTCGCCGGTTCCGGAGGCATGCCGGTAACCCTCCGCCGGGCAGTCACGGGCCGGGCAATCACTCCACTGCTCGTCGAGGTCGGCGGCGGAGCGCTCGCTGTCGGCGTCCATTGCGTCGGCGTCGGTGGCGTCGTCGCAGGTCGCGCAGGCGTCGATGTCGAAGTCCTCAGCAGTCCAGGCGTCAGGCCCGGGGCCAGGGTCATCGTTCTGGGCTGGGTCTGAGAGGTCTGGGTCTGAGGGGCCGGTGCCCGAAGGGGCGGGATCAGGGTCGGGACCAGGGCCTGGGTCGGTGTCTACCGAGTCGGTGGTGGGGTGTCCAGCTGAGGGGTCGGTGCCTGCGGGACCGTCGGTAGTGGGGTCATCTGGGGGACCGGCAGTAGGGTCGTCTGAGGGGCCGGCTGTGGGATCGCCTGAGGGGGTGGTGCCTGCGGGGTTGTCGGCTCCGGGTTTGTCGGCTGGGGGGTCGGCGGGGAGGGATTCGGCGGTGACCAGCACCAGAAGCTCGGCCGCGATCTTGTTCTCCAGGAACGCGATGACCGCATCCGCGTTCCGCACACTCAGCGTCCGGTCATCGCCCTCGGCCTTCGGCTTTGCATAGACATCCAGCAGGTGCTGCAACCGCGCCGCGGCCTCGACCGGGAGGTAGAACTCTCCCTCCAGCCCGCCGTTCCGGCGCCGCCGCACCCGAAAGAACCGGCGGTCGAAGTCGGCCTGCTCATCGCTTTCGTGGCCGTCGGGGTCCAGCACCGCCCGCAGATACCGCCCCGCCTTGGCCACCTCCGCCGCACCCGCCGAACCCGCCAACTCCAGCAAAATCCCCTCAGCCGTCGTCGCCTGCTCATCGGTCAACCCGGAGGTGGCGGTGCAGATCGCCTCCACAATGCCTTCGGCCAGGCTGCCCTCGGCGAACCGCTCACGCACCCGCGACAGACGACCCAACTCCATGCCCATCGTCACCAACCGACCAGCCCCGGGGACCGTCATCCCGCCAACGGATCGCAGCCACAACCTGGTGGAGGCATGCCCATGGTTCCTCGCCTCCCCAGCCCGATGAACCCGCCCTACCCGGGCAGCCAACGCCGAAGTGATCCGGTCCCGGGCCGCCAGCAACTCCTCGGCCTCAGCCAGACACACCTCCGCCGACTCAGGCACCGCCACCAGCGCCACCACCCGCGCCGCCTCACCAACAGCCGCCACCGCCACCCACGACGACGACCCACCAGCACCAGAAGCATCCCGATCCGGGCCCACATCGCTTCGGCCGGCGCCCTCGGCACCGCCAGACGCACCACCGGCATCACCACCAGAAGCACCAGCGGAAACGCCGCCGGAAGCGCCGCTGCAGGTACCCGGGTATCCCCAGCGCCATCCCGGAGAAGCCGCGTCATGAGAAGCACAACCAGGAGAATCACCGTCAGGAAAAGCACCGTCGGCGGCACCGCCATCGGTGCGCCCTGCATCCGTGCGCGCGGCATCAGTGCGCGCGGCATCGGCACCGGCAGGGGCGCCGCTGTCGGCATCTCCTGCGTGAGGGGCAGCGGCGGCGGAACCGACTCCAGGGCCGGGGATGTCGGCATGGTGGTCAGGAGCGCCATCAGAGGCGGGGCCATTCGCGGTTTCGTCATCGATGGAGTCGTCAGTGCTGGAGTCGTCAACGGCAGCGGTACCGGCATGAGTCGCAAATGCTCGAATGAAGGGAAAAGTTGCCGGGGTGCCGAATCGGCTCGCATGCTCTGGCGCATCAGGAGCGACGATCGGCACGTACTCACGGGCAAGTGCGCCCTCGGACGACCAAAGGGGCGAGCCGGCGATGAGCTGATCCCACCAGTCGCCATCACCATTATCGTTCGAGTGAGGGAGGGGCACAGGATCGCTATCGAACAGATCCATCACACCTCCCCATCCAATTCGAATGCCTGTATTAATTCTTCCACACCAACCCGACGCAGGCACGCCCGCGCAAGCCATTTGTTGGAGTTACAGGTGCGCTCTCTTTTTGGGGCGATAACCGATATTTCCCTCGTGCGCATCGCAACGTGAGAGACGGAAACGGCCGGGGCGTGCGACCCATTCGATCAGAACGGATCTGGCCCCGGCCGCCCTTATATGCCGTTCAGGGACGTTCGCGGAGATCGTCCACCCAGCCGGCCTCCTCCAGGCTGACCCGGAGGTTCGGCGCGGATTCGCCGTCGCCGACCACCTCGTACTGCAGGAGCCTGGCCGAGTCGGGATCGATGATGATCCGGTACTCGATCGATCCGCCGTCGTCGCCGGGGCCCTTCGCCGCCAGGGCCGCCCCCGTACGCCCCAGCGCGTCGGCGCGATCGCCGAGGGCGGTCAGCCCTCGCTCACCGGCCAGCACCCGGAACAGCGCCGCGCGGGTGCCCGGCGTGATCGGGGCGTTCAGCAGGTCGACGGCCGTCTGCCACAGGTACACGGAGAAGTCCTCCTCGTTCGCGCCGCCGCCGGGGCGTGCCCGGTACAGGTCGTGCAGCCGCCGCTCCAGCACCTTCTCGTCCGTCGGCAGCCGGTCGACGTTGCGGATGGTGATGCCGGGGTTGTCGATCGAGAGGACCCGGTCGAGCCGGTCCTCGTAACTCCTCTCGCCGCCCTTGACGAGCCGGGGCGCACCTGACGCGCGCCACTTCCGCTCGTCCTCGGGCGACCCGAACGTCAGCCTGCCGTCCGACCTGCTGACGTTGCGGTTGGCGTCCCCCTTCCGGCGGGCCCGCCAGGTCTCGTCCGTGCTCGCGGAGAAGACGACGTAAGGCAGCGGCGCGGGGTTCTTCTTGAGCTCGGTCACCTTGTCCTCGAACCACCGGTCGGCGGCCTGCCGGGAGCCCGACGCCGCCCTCTTGTCCCGCTCGGCGACGAGGGCCTTCAGCCTCGTGGCGTACGCGTCGTCGTCGACGACGTGGCGGCTGAAGGTGCGGTCGCGTGTGTACCAGTAGTGCCCGGTGCCGGCCTCGGCTCTGGACGCGCTCTCGGCGGCGGCCAGCAGCACGGTACGCGCGTCAAGGACCTCGGTGGTGGGTGCGCCGGTGGTAGGTGCGTCAGTACCGGGCGCGGCGGCGACGTCGTGCGAGTTCCCCCCGGGCGGCCCGACGGCGCCGGGGACGGCCGGGCCCGAATCGGGGGTCACCCCGGGCACGACGATCACGGCGGCGGCCAGCCCCGCCGCCAGCACACCCCCCAGGAACCACGGGCGGCGTCCGAGCGAAGGGACGCGCCGCGGCGGCGCGGCCGGGGTCCGGAAGGCCCGGGCGAGATCGTCCGTACGGCGGCGGCGATGGGCCACCTCGGTCAGCTCGTCCAGCCGCTCAGGCTTGAGCTGGGCGAACATGCGCTCGGTCATGTGCTCCTCCTGGGGAGTGTTACGAGATTGCCCGGTGTCCATCACGCCTCCTCCGCGAACCGCTGTCCGTGTTCGACCGCTCGCGGGCGCTTGGCACTCCCGGCCGGTTCGGCGCGCAGCGCCCGGCTCAACCGTTTGCGGGCACGGTGCAACCGCACGTTGTAGGTGCGGGTGGAGCAGCCCATCACGGTGGCGGCCTGCTCGGGCGGCAGGCCGTGCCAGCTCGCCAGCGCCATCGCCTCCACGTCCTGCTCCGGCAGGGTCGCGAGCGCGGCCAGCGCGGTCGTCCGGTCCACGACGTGGTCGGCCACGTCCCAGGCCACGGCGTCGCGTTCGGTGCTCAGCGCGGCGATGCGGTCGACCAGCGCCTGCCGCCGTCCGCGTGAGTCACGCTGCTTGGCCAGCAGGTTGCGGGCCACGCCCAGCAACCACGGCAGCACGGGCTCGGGCAGCTCGCCCAGGCGCCTCCAGGCGACCAGGAACGTCTCGCTGCACACGTCCTCGGCGACGCCGTGCTCGGCCCGCAGCAACGCGTAGCCCAGCACGGCCCGGTAGTGCCGGTCGTAGAGGGCGGTGAATCGTTCTTCGGGATCGTCCACACCCAGTAGTCCCTCCGGAGACCCCAGGATTACCGATGAGCCGGAAAACCGAATCCCGAGGGGCGCTCGGCAGCGCGAGACGCCCGGCACGCCGACACCCCGCCGGGGCTGTGCTCTCGCCCGGCGGGGAACCGATGGAGGAGGTGGCGGTTCACCCGGCTTGAGGCGGGCCGACGCAGGTCACCGCGTCATGGCTGCGCGAACGGCAGGCGCAGAGCCGGCCACTGCCGGCCGAGCAGGTCCTGCAGCCCGGTCAGCGCCGGTCGCCACAGCGCCGCCGGGAAGAAGCCCGGGGAAAGGGCGACGGTCACCAGAGCCGGCCGTACGGGAAAGGCGGCGCGGATGTGGTCCGCCATGTGCGCGAGCCGTGTCCGGAGCTCGGCCTCCCCGATCAGCGGCTCCGGGTTGCGGTCGTCCAGGGCGTTGCAGAGGCAGTCGAGGTCGATGTCGAGCCAGGCGGGCTCGGTGACGGTCCGGGTGGGCGGGGTGCGCAGCGACGGGCGCTGCACCTGCCAGACGGTGTGGATGATCCCGGCGTCGGCGAACGGCCTGATGAAGCTGCCGATGCCGAACCGACCTGCGATCACCCACGCGGCGACGGCGGCGGGGTCGCCCAAGGGCGGCAACCGCCCGGGCGGGGGCGGCGCGAAGTCGTCGTGCGCGTCCATGTGCACGAGATGAGCCGGCCTGGGATCGTGGCGCGCCGCCCGGGCGAAGGCCACGGCCGCCCAGGAGTGGCTCGCGGCGACCATGCACGCGGGCCGGTCCGGTGCGGGCGGGCGCCAGGCGCTGACGAGCGGCAGCCGCCTCACCGGACAGCCCAGAAGCTCCCGGCTCACCGCGGAGAGATCCGGGTCTCGGGCGGCGCCGGGCGGGAGCGCCGGCAGCAGATGCGCGGTGGCTCTGCTGTCCCAGGCACTCTCCAGGAGGGGCACCCGGTCTTCGTGGACGGTCGCCAGCGCACGCACCGCGGCGTCGGCCGGAGTGCTGCCCAGGACGTCGATCAGGGCTCTTCTCATGGCCGTCCCGACCTGCGAGCGGCGATCGCCTGATCGAGAGCGGCCATGCCCTGCGGAGGGAGCAGGTGGGCGACGGGTTCGAAGCGCGCCCGTTCCCAGTGCAGGCCGTCCTCGTCGATCGGCACTCTGGGAAGCTGCTCGACGGTGTCGGCCAGGTCGATGAGCAGGAGAGCGCGCCGTTCGTCCTCGGTCGCGGGCACCACGCCGCCATCGCGGTGGTCGTTCAGGTCCGCGCCGAGCGCGGCGTGTGGCAGCGACGCGCGTGCGCAGACGGAGAACAGCCAGACGAGCCGCTCGGCCTCGGCCCCGACCTCGGCGCATAACCGCTCGCGATCGGGCGGGTCGCCGTGCGCGCCCGTCGAGAAGTACTCCGTCCCGTAGACGCTGTGCAGGTGACCGGCGACGCAGACGGGTTCCGGCGCCCCCCACCGCCGCAGCAGGTCGTGGACGCCTTTCAGGTGCTGTGCCAGGGTGCCCCCGGAGTGCGCGATCCGGTCGGCGCCCGCGTGCAGGCGGTCCCGGTGGCGCTGCCAGAAGGAGAAGACGACCGAGTGGCGGACGCCCGCGCGTACCGGTGTGACCGCGTGGAAGGAGTCGTCGGAGGCGGCGAAGACCAGCCCGGTGTTGGGCAGCGGGCGCAGCACCCGGTCGACCGCCTCGATGCTCGGCTCGCTGAAGAGCACCAGATGGCCACCGTGGTCGTCCCGATATCCGGTGCCGAGGTGGACCACCAGGCGGTGGGTCTCGTCGTCGGCGTCGGGCGCGTCGTTGTGGAGCCCGATGCCCTGGCCCGGTATGAGCCGGTGGGCGACGACCTGCACACGCTCGGCCAGTTCCACCATCAGCAGGTCGGCCGCCCACGTGCGCAGCCGGTCGATCAGTTCCGGGCCGAGCAGGCCGCCCATGGGAGCATGCCGCAGCAGGTCGCATTCGTACTGCTCGAAGAACCGGCCGCGATGCAGATTCCACCCCTCGATGCCGGACAGTTCTTCGGTGAGGGCCCCCGCGAGATCGTCGGCGAAGACCTGGGAGACGGTGGCGTGGAGGAAGGGGTCGGTCCGCACCTCGGTGCCGGCCAGCAGCAGCCCGGTCATCTGATCACCTCCAGCAACGGCACCCGGCTGTGGTCCTCGAACTCCAACTGGAGGTCGGGGCCGACGCGGCTCCAGATATGGCCGAGGATCACCTTGTAGTCCTCGCAGTAGACGCTGGGGTTGTCGTACCGCCGCTCGGGCGACCAGCGCGAGGCGACGTGACCGCCTCCGCAGGCGTAGCGGTAGACGCACCGCCGGCACACGTCGGCCAGGTTGGTCGAGGCGTGGCGGATCTCCTGCCAGGTGGGGTCCTCGTTGATGGCGACCAGCGGGTCGTCGATCACGTTCAGCGTGCTCCTGGTGATCGCCTGGCGCGAGGTGCGCAGCACGTCCAGGGCCTCCAGGCTGCCGTCGGTCAACATCGTCATCGTCGTGATCTGGCCGTACCCGATGGACTCGGACCTGCTGGGCATTCCGAGCAGGCCCTTGACCAGGCTGGACAGGAAGCGCACGGTGACCCCACGGTCGGCGTACTCGTCGTACCAGACGTCGAACAGGCCGCAGTAGAACGGCGCGATCGAGGCGGGGGTGTCCTCATGGGTGGCGTCGGGGACCAGGATGTCCACGTCGGCCTTGAGGTCGTCGAGGAAGTACCGCAGGACGGCCACCGGGTCGGCGGCCGGATCGCAGACCGCCAGGGCGCCTGGAGAGACGCCATGCCGGCGCATCACCTCGAAGGCGCGCAGCACCGCCTTGTGCGTGCCGAACCCGCGGAAGTCCCTGCGCCGCAGGTCGTGCACCTGCGGCGGGCCGTCGATGCTGATCGTGACGTGGATCTCGTTGGCGCACAGGATCCGCGCCCATTCGTCGTCGAGCAGCAGGCCGTTGGTGGTCATGCTGAGCTTGAGCTTGGTTCCCGTGTCGTATTCCAATTCCCGCAACGCCTCGAACAACGCCCGGGAACGCCGCTTTCCGAGGAGCAGCGGCTCACCTCCGTGAAAAAGGATCGAGAAACGCCGGAGATCGTGCTCGGCGATGTGCTCGGCCAGCCGGCGCAGTAACGCCCGCTCCGCTTCCTCAGTGAGGAGCGGCGGTCGTTCGTACACCGACGAGTCGCGGAACCAGTAGCAGTAATCGCAATTGATGTTGCACCGGCTGGCCAGCTTGAGCAGCAAGTAATCCGGGATGATCCGGCCGTCGGCCGTCTCCGCAGGCATCGCGCTCAGGGTTGCACGGGCGGCAGGACGATTTCCTCGCCGGGCAGCGAGGTGGGGATGTCGCGGTTGTAGTAGCGGTCGTAGCCGGGGGACGTGCGGTCGAACCCGCGGGTGAACTCCGCCGTCAGCCCACCGCCCTCGCGGCCGATGTCCCGCAGAATGGTGTCGATCGCCGTACGCGTGGAGTGGATGGAGATTTCCATCCCGAACCGCTCCTGCAGCTCCCGGAGATTGTCCATGGAAAGAGTGCGGAGCTCCTCACCGGAGAGTTCGATGCTGACTTTGTCGTCTTCCCCAGCCATGCCGTGCCCTCTCTTCCGTCGATTCTTATTTCATCAGAACCGACGGCCGCACACATGTCAAGGCGGAATTCGCCGCGATATTCAGATCTTTCCCCGGTCACGGTGTCGATACAATGACCATTTGTCTATTCCGCCGCACATATGGCTTTTATTCTTCCGGAATGCCGATCGCCTGCCTCACCCGGTCGCCGGGGATCAGGCCCATGCCGTCGGGCACGGCGGCGGGGTCGGAGCCCACGTGGACCGGCTTGTTGTCCCGGTCGACGAAGACGACGCGCGGCCTGAGCGCCTTGACCTCCTCCTCGGCGACCAGCGCGTACGCGATGATGATCACGAGGTCGCCGACCGAGATGAGCCGGGCGGCGGCGCCGTTGATGCCGATCGTCCCGGAGCCCGCCGGGCCCTCGATGACGTACGTCGACAGGCGGTTGCCGTTGTCGATGTCGACGATGTCGACCTTCTCGCCCTCGACGAGGTTCGCCTCGGCCATGAGGTCCGCGCTGATCGTCACCGAGCCGACGTAGTGCAGATCGGCCTGCGTGACGGTGGCGCGGTGGATCTTCGACTTCATCAGCGTGCGGAACATGGTCTCCCACCGGGGTTCGAAAGCGGCCTCCTCACGAGCGCCCTCGATGGTACGTCACGCCGCGAAGCCGCCTTTCATCCCCTGTACTCGGCGGCCGCGTACTCGACGGACGCGTCGAGCAGCCACTCCGCCGCGTACGCCGCGAAGGAGGAGCGGACGAGCACGTGAAAGCCGTCCTCCACGGCGACCAGGACGACCCCGGTCCTGGCCAGCGGGGTCTGCGCGCACCGGCCGGGGCCGAACACCCGGGGGTGCAGGTCGAGCGCGCAGCCGTGCGCCAGCACGTCCCGCGCCCGCTCCCCGGCGACCACCAGGGTCGTGCGCTGCGCCGACACGTCCACGACCGAGACGTGCTCGCCGGCCGCCGCGTCCCGGATCCGCGCGGTCAGTTCCCGCGCGGCGCCGTCGGGGCCGACGACCAGCCACTCGTCCGGCCCGAGCCACAGCACGCTCAGGCCGCCTCCCTCCGTCACCGTGCCCGGCTCCACCGGCAGCGGCACGCCTAGAGCCGCCCCGATCCGCTCCGCCGCCGGGCTCCCGGGGTCGGCCCGCACGTTCAGGTGCGTGAGGAAGGGGATCTCCGCCAGGCGGATCGCGCCGCCCGCGCTCGCCGCCGCGAACCTGGCGGCGTACGCCGCCGCCGGGCTCCTGCGCCCGATCGCGGATTCAGCCACAGACCCAGCCACAGACTCAGCCGTCACGGCGGGCTCCTTCCGGGTCGTACAGGACGTGGGAGGTCACGGTCACGGGCACCAGGTCGTCCCCGACCGGCGCGTACAACCGCTCGCCGACGCGCCCGCGCCCGCCGCTGACCAGCGCGAGCGCGAACGTCCGGCCGAGCGCGGCGCTGCGGTAGCTGGAGGTGACGAAGCCGAGCGCCCGCACCGGCGGCGCGGGCAGAGCCGGGGACGACACGAGGTGCGCGCCCTCGGGCAGCAGCACGCCGGGGTCCTCCGGCAGCAGGCCCACCAGGTGCCTGCGGTCGGGCCGGGACGTGTCCGCCCGCGCGTACGACCGCCTGCCGACGAAGTCGGCCTTCTTCTTCGAGACGATCCACTCCATGCCGAGGTCCTGCGGGGTGACCGTGCCGTCGGTGTCCTGGCCGACGATGGGGTATCCCTTCTCCGCCCGCAGCACGTGCATGGTCTCGGTGCCGTACGGCGTGACCTCGCCGGACGCCATGACCGCCTCCCACAGGGCGAGCCCGTACCAGGACGAGACGTTGATCTCGTAGGCCAGTTCGCCGGAGAAGCTGATCCGGCAGACCCGCGCCTCGATCCCGGCGACCTCGGCGTCCCGCCAGGTCATGAAGGGGAAGTCGGCGTTGCCGACGGCGAGGCCGGGGGCGAGGGCCGCGAGCACCTCGCGGGAGCGCGGCCCGGCGAGCGCGACCGTCGCCCACTGCTCGGTGACCGAGGTGCAGCGGACCCGCAGGTCCGGCCACTCGGTCTGCAGCCACTCCTCCATCCAGTCGAGCACCGCCGCCGCGTTGCCGGTGGTCGTGGTGACGAGGTAGCGGTCGTCCGCCAGGCGGATGGCGGTGCCGTCGTCGAAGACCATGCCGTCGGGGCGGCACATGACGCCGTAGCGGATGGAGCCGACCTTGAGGGTGCTCATCATGTTCGTGTAGAGCCGGTCCAGGAACACCCCCGCGTCGGGGCCGACCACGTCGATCTTGCCGAGTGTGGAGGCGTCCATCGCGCCCACGCCCTCCCGTACGGCGGCGCACTCGCGCAGCACCGCGGCGCCCATGTCCTCACCGGGCCGGGGGTAGTACCAGGGCCGCTTCCACTGCCCGACGTTCTCGAACAGCGCGCCGCGCGCCACGTGCCACTCGTGCACGGCGGTGACGCGCACCGGGTCGTGCAGGGGCCCTCGGTCGCGGCCCGCCAGCGCGGCGAACGAGACCGGCGTGTACGGCGCGCGGAACGTCGTGGTCCCGAGCCCGGCGACGTCGACGCCGAGGGCGTGCGCTACGACGCCGCTGGTCAGCAGGCCGGAGGTCTTGCCCTGGTCGTGGGCCGTGCCCGAGGTTGTGTAGCGCTTGACGTGCTCGACCGAGGTGAGGCCCGCGCCGGTCGCGCGCAGCACCTCCGCCACCGTCACGTCACGCTGCAGGTCCACGAAGTGGGTGCCGTAGTCGCCCGACTCCACCAGCCACAGATGCTCGGCGGGCGCGGCGGCGGGCTCCTCCTCCACCACCGGCACGGCAACCCCAGGCGCACCGAACCCGAGGGCGGCCAGCGCGCGGCGGCCCGCCTCGGCGCCGTCCGCCAGGCAGTCGCGCAGCGTCGTCACGCCGGCGGCGAACCCGGCGGCCTCGGCCGCCTGACGGGTCTCGCCGGGGACGAACGCGCCCAGCCCCTCGTCGTACCGCAGGGTGCCCCCGGCCTGGCTGAACAGGTGTGCCACCGGCGTCCAGCCGCCGGACACGAGCAGCAGGTCGGCGGCGACCTCCCTGGTCCCGTGGCCGGAGCGGGGGGCGATCTCGGCCCCGGTGACCTCGCCCTCGCCCTGCGCCGCCGTCACCACGTGCCCGGTGAGGACCTCGATGCCGCGTTCCGCGCACCGGTCCGCCCACACCCGGTCCGCCCCCATACCGCCCGGTTCCCGCCGTACGTCGGCCACGGCGGCGATCTCGATCCCGGCGTCGGCGAGGTCGAGCGCCGCCGCGTAGGCCGTGTCGTTGGTGGTGAACACGACCGCACGGCGGCCGGGCAGCACGCCGTACTGGTTGACGTAGGTGCGGGCGGCGCCGGCCAGCATGACGCCGGGCAGGTCGTTCCCGGCGAAGGCGACGAACCGCTCGTGCCCGCCGGTGGCCAGCACCACACGCTTCGCGCGGATCCGCCAGACGCGTTCGCGCGCCATGCCGGGCGGGGCCGCCGCGCCGAGGTGGTTGGTCCGCCGCTCGACCGCGACGACGTAGTTGTCGTCGTAGTGGCCGATGACGGTGGTGCGGCGCAGCACGCGCGTCTCCGGCAGGGCGGCCAGCGCGGCGATCTCGGCGGACGCCCACGCGCGGCCCGGCCGGCCGTCCACCGTCTCGGTCGTGCCGAGCAGGCCGCCGCCCGGCTCGGGCCGCTCGTCGGCGAGAACGACCCGCGCACCGGCCCGCGCGGCCACACTCGCGGCGGTGATGCCGGCCGGTCCCGCGCCCACCACGAGCACGTCGCAGTGCGCGTGGACGGCGTCGTACCGCGCCGGGTCGGGCCGGTCGGCCAGCCTTCCCCGCCCCGGGAGCCTGGTGGCGACCAGGCCGTCGTACAACTCGACGGTCGTGGCCGTGAGCATCGGCTCGGGGAACGGCTCCTCGATCTGGACGACCGCGTTGGGCTCCTCGCAGCCCGCGGCGTAGACGCCGCGCGGGCGGCCGAGCCTGACGCTGCTCGCGACCGTGCGCACGCCGTTGGCCAGCAGCGCCGAAGCCAGCGTGTCGCCCGCCAGGCCTTCGAGGTCGCGGCCGTCGAACCGGAAGCGCAGGACCCGCCCGGTCACACCCTCGCGGCGGTACGGCCGGCCGCTCATGTGATCACCGGCCGCGGCTCGCCGGCCCGGTAGACGGCGTGGATCTCGTTGGTGGCGGTGTCCCGTACGGCGTTGAACCAGCGACGGCACCCGGCCGCGTGGCTCCACCGCTCCGCGAACAGGCCCTTGGGGTTGTCACGGAAGAACAGGTAGCGGGCCCACTCCTCGTCGGAGAGGGCGGCCGGGTCCTCCGGATGGGCGACGTGCGCCTGCCCTCCGTAGTGGAACTCGGCCTCGTCCCGCGGCCCGCACCACGGGCAGGCGATCAGCAGCATCAGCACTCCGAAAGTCAGTGGGCGACGGCGGCGGCGCCGTGCTCGTCGACGAGCCTGCCGGTGGTGAACCGGTCGAGCGAGAAGGGGGCGTTGAGCGGGTGCGGCTCGCCGGTCGCCACGGTGTGCGCGTAGCACCAGCCGACACCAGGCGTGGCCTTGAACCCGCCGGTGCCCCATCCGCAGTTCACGTAGAGGTCCTCGACCGGGGTGAGCCCGACGACGGGTGAGGCGTCGGGGGTGACGTCCACGACGCCGCCCCAGGTGCGCAGCACGTGCGCGCGGGCGAAGACCGGGAACAGCTCCAGCGCGGCCGCCATCTGCCGCTCGATGATGTGGAACGCCCCGCGCTGCCGGTAGGAGTTGGCCGTGTCGATTCCGGCGCCCATGACCAGTTCGCCCTTGTGCGCCTGGCTGACGTACACGTGGACGGCGTTCGACATGACCACGGTGGGGTGCACCGGTTCGAGCAGTTCCGACACCAGCGCCTGCAACGGGTGGCTCTGCAGCGGCAGCGGCACGCCCGCGAACCCGGCGACCACCGAGGAGTGTCCGGCGGCGGCCAGCGCGACCTTCTTCGCGGCGATCGGGCCGCGGGTGGTCCGCACCCCGGTCACCCGGCCGTCGCGCACGTCGAGGCCGGTCACCTCGCAGTGCTCGACCAGGTCGACCCCGAGGTCCGCCGCCGCCCTGGCGAAGCCCCAGGCGACGTAGTCGTGCTTGGCGATCCCGGCCCTCGGCTGGAAGGTGGCGCCGAGCACCGGGTAGCGCACGTCCGGAGAGATCTCGACGATCGGGCAGATTTCCTTGACCTGCTCCGGCGTCAGCCACTCGGCGTCGACGCCGTTGAGCCGGTTGGCGTTGACCCGGCGCACGCTCTCGCGGACGTCCTGAAGGCTGTGCGCGAGGTTGAGCACGCCGCGCTGGCTGAACAGCAGCGGATAACCGAGGTCCTCCTCCAGGCCCTCCCACAGCTTCAGCGCGTGCTCGTAGATGCCCGCGCTCTCGTCCCACAGGTAGTTCGACCGGATGATGGTGGTGTTGCGGGCCATGTTGCCGCCCGCGAGCCAGCCGCGCTCCAGCACCGCGACGTCGGTGATCCCGTGGTTCTTGGCCAGGTAGTACGCCGTGGCGAGGCCGTGGCCGCCGCCGCCGACGATCACCACGTCGTACGACCGCTTGGGCTCGGCGGAGCGCCACAGCCGGTCGGGGTGGTCAGGCAGGGAATCGGGCAGGGGGTTCATCGGGCCTCCCCGGTCCCGCGCAGTCGTTCCATCGCGGGGTCGAACAGGGGCTCCTCGGCGACCACGGCGGTCACCCGGCGGTCGAAGTAGCCGATCTCCAGCGTCCGGCCGGGCGTGGCCAGCGCGGCGGGCAGCCAGGCGTAGGCGATGCCCTTGCCGATCGTGTAACCGAAGGCCGCGCTGGTGACGTAGCCGACGCCCGTGTCGCCGTCGTACACCGGCTCCCTGCCCATGACCACCTGGGCGGGGTCGTCGATGGTCAGGCAGGTGAGGCGGCGGCGCACGTTCTCCCTGCGCCGCTCCAGCGCCGCGCGGCCGACGAAGTCGCCCTTGTCCATCCTGACGGCGAATCCGAGCCCGGCCTCGTACGGGTCGTGCTCGAAGGTCATGTCGGTGCCGAAGGACCGGTAGCCCTTCTCCAGCCGGAGGCTCGCGAACGCGCCGCGCCCGCCGGCGATGATCCCGTGCTCCCGTCCGGCCTCCCACAGCGTGTCCCACAGCTTCGCGCCGAGGTCGGCCGTCGTGTAGAGCTCCCAGCCCAGCTCGCCGATGTACGACAGCCGCAGCGCGGTGACCGGCACGGCGCCGACGTACGCCTTCTTGGCCCTGAAGTAGCGGAAGCCCTGGTTGGAGAAGTCGGCGCCGGTCAGCGGCTGCACGAGGTCGCGGGCGCGCGGCCCCCAGACGCCGAGGCAGCAGGTGCCGGCGGTGATGTCGCGGACCACGACCGACCCGTCCTCCGGCAGGTGGCGGTGGAGCCAGTCCAGGTCGAGGTTGCCGTTCGCGCCGACCTGGAACGTGTCGCGGCCCAGCCGGGCGACGGTGACGTCGCTGCGGATGCCGCCGTCCACGTCGAGCAGCAGGCAGTAGGTCACCGAGCCGACGGACTTGTCCATCTGGCCGGTCGTCAGCCGCTGGAGGAAGGCGAGGGCGCCGGGGCCGGCGACCTCCAGGCGTTTCAGCGCGGTCATGTCGTACAACGCGACGGTCTCGCGGGACGCCCGGGCCTCCGCGCCGACGATCGGCGACCAGTAGCGGGCGGCCCAGTCGCCGGGCGCCGGGATGTCCCCGCCCTCCAGCAGGCGGGCGTTGGCGCCGTACCACTGCGGCCGTTCCCAGCCGGACGCCTCGAGGAAGTACGCGTCCAGCTCGCGCTGCCGGGCGTGGAAGGGGCTGAGGCGCAGCGGCCGCGGCTCCTCCATCGGCTGGAGCGGGTGGATGATGTCGTAGACCTCGACGAAGTTCCGGCAGCCGCGCGCCAGCACGTAGTCGGGCGCGAGCTGGTGCGGCTCGAACCGGTTGACGTCGCACTCGTGCAGGTCGAACGACGAGCAGTGGCCGTCGACCAGCCACTCGGCCATCGCCCTGGCGACCCCGGCGGAGTGGGTCACCCACACCGCCTCGGCGACCCAGAAGCCCTTCACGTCGGGCGACTCGCCCATAAGGGGCAGGTGATCTTGAGTGAAAGAGAAGATCCCGTTGATGCCCTCGTCGATCTCCGCCGCGCGGGTGCCGGGCAGCAGCCGCCGGGTCTCGGTCCAGGCGTCCTCGAAGTCCTCGGGAGTGAAGGCGAGCACCGACGGCATCACCTCGGCCTCGTCCACCGGCAGCAGGTCCTCGGGCCGGACCGGCATCGGCCGGTGGCCGTAGTAGCCGACGCCGACGCCGCCGGAGCGCTGTCGGTAGTAGAGGTCGGCGTCCTGGTGCCGCAGGATCGGCAGCGTCGCCTCCTCGGTGTGCCCTTCCAGCCCGGGCACCGGCCCGGTCCAGGCGAGCTGGTGCGCGAGGGGGGTGAGCGGCAGCGGCATGCCCGCCATCGCGGCGACCTTCGGCCCCCAGATGCCGGCGCAGCACACCACGACGTCCGCGGCGATCTCGCCCTGGCCGGTCACGACCGCGGCCACCCGGCCGTCCTCGGTGCGGATGTCCAGCACCTCGCGCCGCTCCAGCACCCGTACGCCGCGCGACCTGGCCCGGCGCAGCTGCGCCTCGACCGCGCGTACGGCCTTGGCGATCCCGTCGGTGGGGATGTGGAGACCGCCGAGCACGACGCCGGGGTCGAGCAGGGGAAAGAGCTCCGCGCTTTCGGCGGGGGTGAGCAGGCGCGATTCGACACCCCAGGAGGTGGCCCAGCCGTGCCGCCGGTGCAGCTCGGCGAGCCGCTCGGGGGTGGTGGCCACCTCCAGGCCGCCGACCTGGAGGAAGCAGGGCTCGCCGTCGAGGTCGAGCGAGCTGAGCTTCTCGACGGTGTAGCGCGCCATCCGGGTCATGGTCTTCGACCCGTTGATCTGGAAGACCAGGCCGGGCGCGTGCGAGGAGGAGCCGCCGGTCGCGGGCACCGGGCCCTGGTCGACCACCGTGACGTCCGTCCAGCCGCGGGCCGACAGTTCGTCGGCGAGCGCCGCGCCGACGACGCCGGCCCCGATGACGACGACGCGCGGGCCCGTCGTGGTCACGTGTTCCATGTTCACGCTCCTCGGCCGGCGTCGCGCGGCCTGAACCAGTGCTGGGGACGGGGATCGGTGTTCTGCCACACGTGCTTGATCTCGCGGTACTCGTCCAGGCCCGTGGGGCCGAGCTCGCGGCCCACCCCGGACTGCTTGAAGCCGCCCCACTCCGCCTGCGGCACGTACGGGTGGTAGTCGTTGATCCACACCGTCCCGTGCCGCAGCCGGGCGGCCACCCGCTGCGCCTTGCCCGCGTCCCGCGTCCAGACGGCGCCCGCGAGGCCGTAGTCGGTGTCGTTGCCCAGGGCGACCGCCTCGTCCTCGCCGGAGAAGCGCTCCACGGTGAGGACCGGCCCGAACGACTCCTCCCTGACCACGCGCATCTCCCGGTGGCATCCGTCGAGCACGGTGGGGCGGTAGTAGAACCCGCCGGCCAGCTCCGGCTCGTCCGGCCGCCGCCCGCCGCAGCGGAGCTTCGCACCCTCGGCGAGACCGGCCTCGACGTACGCCTCCACCTTGGCCAGGTGCGCGGCGGAGATCAGCGGACCGGTCTCCGCCTCGGGGTCGAACGGCCCGCCCAGCCGGATGTCCTCGGCCCGGCGGGCGACCTCGGCCACGAAGGCGTCGTGGATCGGGTCCTCCACCAGCAGGCGGGCGCCGGCCGAGCAGACCTGGCCCGAGTGCAGAAAGACCGCGGTCAGCGCGAAGTCGACCGCGGTCTCGAAGTCGGCGTCGGCGAAGACGATGTTGGGGTTCTTGCCGCCGAGTTCCAGCGCGACCCGTTTCACGGTCGCCGCCGCCGAGGCCATCACCCGCCGCCCGGTCGCGAGGCCGCCGGTGAACGACACCATGTCGACGTCCGGGTGCTCGGCGAGCGGCGCTCCGGCCTCCGGGCCCGCGCCGAGCACGAGGTTGGCCACGCCCGGGGGCAGGCCCGCCTCCTCCAGCAGCCGCATCAGCAGGACGGCCGTACTGGGGGTGAGCTCGCTCGGCTTCAGCACGAAGGTGTCGCCCGCGGCGAGCGCGGGCGCGACCTTCCAGGAGGTCTGCAGCAGGGGGTAGTTCCAGGGGGTGATGAGCCCGCACACGCCGAGCGGCTCGTGGACCACCCGGCTGACCGCGTCGGCCCTGCCGGTGTCGATCACCCGGCCCGCGTCGGTGCCGGCGATGCCGCCGAAGTAGCGGAAGCACCGGACGACGTCGTCCACGTCGTACTCGCTCTCGGCGAGCCGCTTGCCCGTGTCCAGCGACTCGGCCCGCGCGATCGACGCCCTGTCGCGCTCGATCAGATCGGCCGTCCGCAGGAGCAGCCGTCCCCGTTCACCCGCGGGCGTACGCGGCCAGGGGCCCGCGTCGAACGCGTGCCGCGCCGCCGCGATCGCGGCCTCGGTGTCGGCGCGGCCGGCCTCCGCGACGGTCGCGACGACCGAGCCGTCGGCGGGGCATCGGATCGTACGGCGTCCGCCTGCGACGGCGTCGGTCCAGGCGCCACCGATGAAGAGGTCCGCCACGGGCAGCGCCTTCCGATCACAGTCGTTGCGTAATACGCACCTGTTTGCTTATCGAGGAACAGAATCGATCCCAGACACGGGCTCCGTCAAGGCGTGATCCCTGGCGTGTGACGGTAGAAGCCGGCCTCGGCGGGCGGGAGGGGGGTGTTGCCGAGGATCAGGTCGGCCGCCTTCTCGGCGACCATCATCACCGGGGCGTAGATGTTGCCGTTCGTGACGTACGGCATGACCGAGGCGTCCACCACCCGCAGGCCCTCCAGGCCGTGCACGCGCATGCTGTCGGGGTCCACCACCGACATCTCGTCCACGCCCATCCTGGCGGTGCAGGACGGGTGGAGGGCCGTCTCGCCGTCCCTGGCGACCCAGTCGAGGATCTGCTCGTCCGTCGCGACCGACGGCCCGGGGGAGATCTCGCCGGCGCTGAACTCCTGGAGGGCCGGCTGGCCCAGGATCGCGCGGGTGACCCTGATGGCCTCGACCCACTCCCGCCGGTCCTGCTCGGTGGACAGGTAGTTGAACCGCAGGGCGGGCTTCACCCCCGGGTCGGCGCTCTTGATCTTCACGCTGCCGCGGGCGTCGGAGTACATCGGCCCGACGTGCACCTGGTAGCCGTGCCCGCCGGCCGGGGAGCTGCCGTCGTAGCGCACCGCGATGGGCAGGAAGTGGAACATCAGGTTCGGGTAGGCCACGTCCTCGTTGCTCCGCACGAAGCCGCCCGCCTCGAAGTGGTTGGTCGCGCCCGGCCCGGAGCGCAGGAACAGCCACTGCGCACCGATCCACGGCCGGTGCCGCCACTTGAGGTACGGCTGCATGGACACCGGCCGCTTACAGGCGTGCTGGACGTAGACCTCCAGGTGGTCCTGGAGGTTCTCCCCCACGCCGGGCAGGTCGTGGACCACCTCCACGCCGAGGGCCCGCAGTTCGGCGGCGTTGCCCACGCCCGAGAGCTGGAGCAGTTGCGGGGTGTTGATCGCGCCGCCGCACAGCACGACCTCGCCCGCCCGGATGACCTGCCCGTCGCACTCGACCCCGACCGCCCGTCTCCCCTCGAACACGATCCTCGTGACGTACGCCCTGGTCCTGATCTCCAGGTTCGGCCGCTTCCGCACCGGGTGGAGGTAGGCGCGGGCGGCCGACAGGCGGCGGCCGCGCCGGATGTTGCGGTCGAAGCGGGCGAAGCCCTCCTGGCGGTAGCCGTTCACGTCGTCCGTGAGCGGGTAGCCCGCCTGCTGCACGGCCTCGAAGAAGGCCGGGAACAGCGGGCTCGCCGCCGGGCCCCGCTCCAGCACGAGCGGCCCGTCGTGCCCGCGCCGGGGATCGTCCGGGTCCGCCGCCAGGCAGTTCTCCATCCGCCTGAAGTACGGCAGGCAGTGCGCGTAGTCCCAGTTCTTCATCCCGGGATCGGCGCCCCAGCGCTCGTAGTCCATCGGGTTGCCCCGCTGGAAGATCATCCCGTTGATGCTGCTCGACCCGCCGAGCACCTTCCCCCTGGCGTGGTAGATCCGGCGGCCGTGCATGAACGGCTCGGGCTCCGACTCGTACTTCCAGTCGTAGAAGCGGCTGCCGATCGGGAAGGTCAGCGCGGCCGGCATGTGGATGAACACGTCCCACAGGTAGTCGGGACGGCCCGCCTCCAGGACCAGCACCCGGGTGGACGGGTCGGCCGACAGCCGGTTCGCCAGCGCGCTGCCCGCGGAACCGCCACCGACGATGACGAAGTCGTACTGCTGAGCGGTCAATCTGCCCTCGTCTCACTCGCGTCCGTACGGGGACCGCCTAAAAGGGGAGGTTTAGTGCAAATCGTATCGTCATGATCGCTGGCCGTTCCGGGTGAAGCGCTACAGTCTCGGCTGTGAGCAACGACGCTTCCGCCGCCAGGTCCGAGGCCTCCGGTGGCGGCGTGCAGTCCGTGGACCGGGCGGTCAGCATCATGGAGATCCTCGCCAGGCGCGGGGAGGCCGGGGTCACCGAACTCGCGGCCGAGATCGAGGTGCACAAGTCGACCGCGTTCCGGCTGCTGGGCGCGCTGGAGGCACGCGGGCTGGTCGAGCAGGCCGAGGACCGCGGCAAGTACCGCCTCGGCTTCGGCCTCGTCCGCCTCGCCGGGAGCGTCTCCATGCGGATGGACGTGACGCAGCGGAGCAGGCCCGTCTGCCGGCGGCTCGCCGAGGAGATCGGCGAGACGGTGAACATCGCCGTCCTGAGGTCGCACTACGCGGTCAACCTCGACCAGGTGCGCGGCCCCGCCGCCGTCACCGCGCACAACTGGGTGGGCCAGCTCACGCCCCTGCACGCGACGTCGAGCGGGAAGGTCCTGCTGGCCCATCTCGACCGGCGGCACCGCGAGGACCTGCTGCGCGCGGCCGGCCTGGAGCGATACACGCCCGGCACGGTGACCTCCGTGGAGGCCCTCGAACGCGAACTGGCCTGGGTGCGCGAGCACGGCTACGCCCTTTCGCTGGAGGAGCTGGAGGTGGGCCTGAACGCGATCGCCGCCCCGGTGCGCTCCTTCCGGGGCGAGGTCGTGGCGGCGGTCAGCGCGTCCGGGCCCGCCTACCGCTTCAGCGAGGAGCGCATGCGTGAGACGGCCCCCGTCCTGCTGCGGGGCGCCGAGGAGATCAGCCACCGCCTCGGCGGATAGCCGTCTCCCCCGCCGGGCCTCCCGCCGTGTCTTCCGCCGCACGGCGCAGCCGTACGACGACGCTCTTGGAGGTGGGCGTGTTCGACGTCTCCGCCACCGAGTCCAGGGGCACCAGCACGTTCGTCTCCGGGAAGTACGCCGCGCAGCAGCCCCGCGCCGTCGGATAGGCGACCGCGCGGAACCCCTCGGCCACCCGCTCGCCGTCCGCCCACTCGCTGATGATGTCCAGCATGTCGCCGTCCGCTAGCCCGCGCTCGGCGAGGTCGTCGGCGTGGACGAAGACCACCCGCCGCCCGTTCCTGATGCCGCGGTAGCGGTCGTCCAGGCCGTAGATCGTGGTGTTGTACTGGTCGTGGCTGCGGATCGTCTGCAGCAGGAGGCGGCCCGGCGGCACCCGCAGCACCTCCAGGGCGTTCACCGTGAAGTTCGCCTTTCCCGTGGCCGTGGGGAAGCGGCGCTCGTCGCGCGGCGCGTTCGGCAACGCGAAGCCGCCCGGCCCGCGCACCCTCGCGTTGAAGTCGTCGAACCCGGGCACGACCCGCTCGATGCGCTCCCTGATCGCGTCGTAGCCGGCCTCGAACTCGGCCCACGGCACGTGCGGGTCGTCGCCGAACAGCTCGCGGGCCAGCCGGCACACGATCGCCACCTCCGACAGCAGCACGTCCGACGCGGGGCGGAGCCGGCCGCGCGAGGCGTGCACCATGCCCATCGAGTCCTCGACCGTGACGAACTGCTCGCCACCGGCCTGGACGTCCCGCTCGGTACGGCCGAGCGTGGGCAGGATCAGCGCCTGCTCGCCGCACACGGCGTGCGACCGGTTCAGCTTGGTCGACACCTGCACGGTGAGCCGGCAGCGGCGCAGGGCCGCTTCGGTCGCGGCGGTGTCCGGCGTCGCCGAGACGAAGTTGCCGCCCATGGCGAAGAACACCCGGGCGTCCCCGTCCCGCATGGCCCGGATGGCCTCCACGGTGTCGTGGCCGTGCTCGCGCGGCGGCGGGAAGCCGAACTCCGCCTCCAACGCGTCGAGGAACTCCGGCTTGGGCTTCTCGTAGATGCCCATCGTCCGGTCGCCCTGCACGTTGGAGTGCCCGCGTACGGGACACACGCCCGCGCCGGGACGCCCGACGTTGCCGCGCAGCAGCAGGAAGTTGACGACCTCCCTGATCGTCGGGACCGATTTGCGGTGCTGGGTGAGGCCCATCGCCCAGCAGACCACGACCGAGCGGGCGGCGAGCACGTCGCGGGCCGTCTCCTCGATCTCGGCGCGGGTCAGCCCGGTCGCCTCGATCACCTCGGCCCAGTCCGGACCGCCACCGTCGCGCCCGCGCAGGTGCTTCTCCCAGTCCTCGAAGCCGTGCGTGTGCGCCTCGACGAACTCGCGGTCCACCACCGTGCCGGGCGCGGCGTCCTCGGCCTCCAGCAGGAGCAGCGACAGCGCCTGGAACAGCGCCAGATCGCCCCCGAGGCGGATCTGCAGGAACCGGTCGGACAACGCCGTCCCGGTCCCGGCGAGGCCGGAGGCCTTCTGCGGGTTCCTGAACCGCAGCAGCCCGGCCTCCGGCAGCGGGTTGACCGACACGATCCGCGCGCCGGCCCGCTTCGCCCGTTCCAGCGCGGTGAGCATGCGCGGATGGTTGGTGCCGGGGTTCTGCCCCACCACGAAGATCAGGTCGGCCCGGTGCAGGTCGTCGAGCAGCACCGTGCCCTTGCCGATGCCGAGCGTCTCGGTCAGCGCCGAGCCGCTCGACTCGTGGCACATGTTGGAGCAGTCGGGCAGGTTGTTGGTGCCGAACCGGCGGACGAGGAGCTGGTAGGCGAAGGCGGCCTCGTTGGACGTGCGGCCGGAGGTGTAGAAGACCGCCTGATCGGGGTGGTCGAGCGCGCGCAGCTCGCGCGCGACGACGCCGAAGGCGTCCTGCCACGAGATGGGTTCGTAACGGTCCGAACCGGCCGGCTTGTACATCGGCTCGGTGAGCCGGCCCTGCTGGCCCAGCCAGTAGTCGCTGCGCCGGGCCAGCTCGTCCACCGGATGCTCGGCGAAGAAGTCCCGGGTGACCCGGCGGACCGTCGCCTCCTCGGCCACCGCCTTGGCGCCGTTCTCGCAGAACTCGGCGGGGCTGCGGTGTCCGTCGCCCTCCGGCCAGGCGCACCCCGGGCAGTCGAAGCCGGTCTTCTGGTTGACCCGGAGCAGAGTCAGCAGCGTCCGCCCCGCGCCCATCTGGCGGTATGCCGTGCCCAGCGCGTGGCCGACCGCCGGGACCCCGCCCGCCCATGTCTTGGGCGAGCCGATCTCCAGCCGCTCGTCTCCGACGTCCTCCCGAGGCGCCTTACGCGTCACCCTGCATCTCCTCCGACCTCACTCAGCCTGCCGCGTACCCAATCATGGAACAGGCCGATGTGGTGCTCGCTCGGCACCAGCACCCCGCCCCGGGCGTACGTGCGGGAGCTCATCGACGGCTGCGTGCGCTCGCAGGCCTCGAAGTCCTGCTCGTTGACCCGGTGGAACAGCTCCACCGAGCGGCTGACGTCCTTGCCTGCCGCCACGACCTCCGGCAGGTACAGCCAGTCGCACTCCACGACCGTCCGGTCCGCCGCGAGCGGGAACATCCGGTGCACGATCACGTGGTCGGGCACCATGTTGACGAAGACCTGCGGCTTGATGGTGATCGCGTAGTAGCGCCGGTCCTGGTCCTCCCGGATGCCCGGGATCCGGTCGAGCCCCTCGGAGCCGTCGACCGTGAACCCCCGGATCTCCTCGCCGAACGACGCGCCGTGGCCCACGTAGTACTGCGCCGCGTAGCCGCCGGCGAACTCCGGCAGCACCTCGGTCAGCTCCGGGTGGATGGTCGCGCAGTGGTAGCACTCCATGAAGTTCTCGACGATGAGCTTCCAGTTCGCCGCGACGTCGTACCGGATCCTGCGGCCGAGCGCCAGGTTGGCGACGTCGTAGTTGTCGAGGGAGGCCACGTCGCCGAGCCGGGTGCGCACCTCGCCGAGCACGTCCTCCTCGAACGAGGGCGGCTCGTCGGCCAGGCAGACCCACACGTAGCCCAGCCACTCCCGCACCGCCACGTTCACCAGGCCGTACTCGACCCGGTCGAGGTCGGGCATCTTGGTGAGGTTGGGGGCCGCGATCAGCCTGCCGTCGAAGTCGTACGTCCACGCGTGGTACGGGCACTGGAAGGCCCGCCTGGCCTCGCCGGACTCCTCCGTGCGCAGCCGCGCGCCGCGGTGACGGCAGACGTTGTAGAAGGCGCGGATCGAGCCGTCCCGCGCCCGGGTGACCAGGATGCTCTCGGCGCCGACCTGCACGGTCCGGAACGCCCCGGGCTTCGGCAGGTCCGAGGCCCGTACGGCGCAGAACCACATCGCCTCGAAGACGCGCTCGCACTCCCGCGCGAAGACTTCCGGGTCGGTGTAGGACGCGCCCGGCAGCGTGGCGATCAGACTGGGCGGCAGACTGGGCGGCAGGCTCACGGCTGCGGCTCCCGCGACGGGATCACGTAGATCGTGTCGTCCTCCACGACCACCGTGTGCGTCCGCACCGGCAGCTTGGCGGGAGGACTGTCCACCTTGCCCGTCCGCAGGTCGAAGCGCGAGGCGTGCAGGGGGCACTCGACCTCGCACCCCTCCAGCCAGCCGTCCGCCAGTGAGGCGTCCTGATGCGTGCAGGTGTCGTCGACGGCGTAGATCTCCCCGTCCTCCGTGTGGAAGACCGCGATCGGCGGCTCGGCGTCCAGGCGGAACGCCTCTCCCCGCGGCAGGGACCGGAGGGGACACACAGGAATCATCGGCGTCCTTGGTTGTAGGTCGGCACAGTTGTGTAAGCCGAAACTCCTAGCGCTATGCGCAACACACTGAGGTCACCCGCGTCCGGTGTCAATAGGGGGGCCAATAGGTGGAAAGCGGACGTCGGCCATGTCGGGTGAGCCGAGAGGCCCGGCACCCGCGATGATTGTCCTTCGCGTTCTTCACCGTTCTCAGAGAGGAGACGACGTGCGGCGCCAGGACGAGGCCGAAGATCTGGTCCAGTTGCTCACGCCGGAAGGCGAACGTGTCGTGCACCCCGGGTACGACCTGGACCTGTCGAAGAGCCAGTACCGAGGGCTGTACCGCGACATGACGCTGGTACGGCGGCTGGACCGGGAGGCCTTCGCCCTCCAGCGCCTGGGTGAGCTGGGCATGTGGATCCCCTGCCTGGGGCAGGAGGCCGCGCAGATCGGCTCGGGCCGCGCGCTTGAGCCGGACGACCACGTGTTCCCCTCCTACCGGGAGCACGGCGTCGCCTGGTGCCGGGACATCCCTCCGCTCACGCTCATGGGGATGCTGCGCGGCACGACAAACGGCGGCTGGGACCCCCGCCACACCGGCTTCCACCTCTACACGATCGTCCTCGGCGCGCAGACCCTGCACGCCGTGGGTTACGCGATGGGGATGCGCAGGGACGGCGACTCCTCGGCCGTCGTGGCGTACTTCGGGGACGGCGCCGCGAGCGAGGGGGACGTGAGCGAGGCGTTCAACTTCGCCGCCGTCTACGACGCGCCGGTCGTCTTCTTCTGCCAGAACAACCAGTGGGCCATCTCCCACCCCGTGGACCGGCAGAGCCGGACGCCGATCCACCGCCGGGCGCAGGGCTACGGCTTCCCCGGCGTGCGCGTGGACGGCAACGACGTGCTGGCCTGCCTCGCCGTGACGAGGGCCGCCCTGGAGCACGTACGCCGGGGCGACGGGCCGTTCCTCATCGAGGCCCACACCTACCGGATGGGCCCGCACACCACCTCCGACGACCCGGGGCGGTACCGCCCGGCCGAGGAGGTGGAGGAGTGGCGGAAGAAGGACCCGATCGCGCGGATGCGGGCGTTCCTCCTGCGTGAGGGCCTGGCCGACGACGCGTTCTTCCGGGAGGTCGACGAGGAGGGCGACCGGCTCGCCATGGAACTGCGCGAGGGCGTCATCGCCATGCCGGATCCGCCGGTGGACGCCTTGTTCGACCACGTCTACACCGGCCGCCACGCGCAGCTGGAGGAGGAACGCGCCTGGTACACCGCCTATCTCGACCGGTTCGAGGAGCCGCGCGCCTGACCGCAGCCGGAACCACAGCCCGGCCGCGCGCGGTGTCGCGGTGACGGACGAGGCGAACCCGGGGCTCCAGCTGGGCGTCCAACAGCGACCCCACAACCGGCAACCGACCATGGAGCTCCCCAGTGGCCCTCGGCATCACCCCACGCTCCGTCCGGCGTACCGCGGCGACGGCCGCGCTGCTCGCCGCCTCGGTCTCCCCACTCCTGCCCGCCACCGTCGCCACCGCCACCGTCGCCGCCGCCTCCACCGCTTCCACGGCCGGCACCGCCGTCACCGCGCGTTACGTCGCCCTCGGCGACTCGTACGCGTCCGGGGCGGGGCTGCCGGACCCCACGGACCCGCAGTGCGCGCGCTCCGGCCTCAACTATCCGTCGGTGCTCGCCCGGTCGTACGGCTCCCGCACCTTCCGGGACGCCACCTGCGGCGGCGCGACCACCCGCGACCTGTGGCACCGGCAGGGCGCCAAGGCCCCGCAGTTACGCGCCCTGTCGAGGAACACGACCCTGGTCACGGTGACCATCGGCGGCAACGACATCGGCTTCTCCGGCATCATCGGCACCTGTGTCTCCGCCGCGCGGTCCGACCCCGCCGGCAGCCCGTGCCGGGCGGAGTACGCGAAGAGCGGACACGACGAACTCGCCCGCCGCATCAGGGCCCTGTCGCCCCGGATCGCCGCGATGCTGGCCGACGTCAGGCGGCGCAGCCCCCGGGCGACGGTCATGCTGGTCGGCTACCCCGCCCTGCTTCCCGAGAGCGGGGCCGCGTGCCCCTCGGTCGTCCCCTTCGCCAGGGGCGACTTCCCCTACCTGCGGGACACGGTGAAACGGCTCAACGGGATGCTCCGGCAGCAGGCCCGGCGGGGCGGCGCGGTCTACGTCGACACGTACACGCCGACGATCGGGCACGACATGTGCGCGGGCGACGCGCGTTTCGTCGAACCGCTCGTCGTGGCCGCCGGGGTCGCGCCCGCGCACCCCAACCAGCAGGGACAGCGTGTCATGGCGTCCCTCGTCGCGGAGCGGATCGACCGGCTCCGCCGCTGACGGCGCCCGCGGGTCAGGCCGCCGGCACCGGCCGCCACATGCCGATCCGTACGGACACGCCGGGCGACGCGTGGACGATCGGGTCGTGCCCCGGGTCGGGCAGGCCGGCCGCCCGCAGCAGCCCCTGCTCCAGCCCGGCCGTCCGGGCGTGGTGCAGGGGCCAGCGCGGGTGCTCGACCTCGGCGGTGGCCAGCCGCCCGGCGACGACCGTGAAGAGCCGGTACCGCTCGACCAGGAAGTCGGCGAGCCCGCTCCGCCCGGCCTCCGTCACCGGCGCGCCGAGGTCGACGTCCGCGTCGCACCGCACGCCCGCGTGGCCTGGCCAGAGGCGCCGGCAGCGGTAGCTGCGCCGCGCCCCCGCGCCGCTCACGGACATGCGGGACCAGTAGTACGGCAGCCCGTAACCGGCCCGGGCGCCCAGCACGGCCGGGAGCCTCCCGGCGTCCAGCGACAGGAACCACAGGCCGCCGCGCCCCCGCGCGTCCCGCGCGTACGTCCGCACGTTGGTCTCGGGGAACCGCGACAGCCACGGCAGCGGCGGCAGGCCGGGCGCCCGCACGTCCCGCATGAGGAACGGCGTGATCCCGACGTACGCGGACCCCTCGAAGGTGTCCACGGTGAGCCCGTCCGGCAGGAACCCCTGCACGACCTCGGGCGGATACCGCCAGTGGATGAAGGTGATGTCGGCCCAGCGGTGGTGCATCACCGGCTGCTCGACCCGTCCCGACGGCATGAAGACCATGCCCCGGCATCTACCCAGGACGCCACAGGCCGGTCGTGATGATCTCGTCCGCCATCCACGGAACTTTCGTCACAAGGTAACGAAAGCTCAGCAGTTTTGCCAAAACTATCTTCACAATTCCCCAAAAGGGGCTTACCTTCGGGGCGAATCACCGCTACGCGGCCGGTTTGTGAAGCGAACGCGTGCCCACGACCGTGCAGCCGGCCCGCACCGCACCAAGGAAAGGGAGGTCCGCCATGCCCCCCAGGTGGCCGACCGATCGCGCCAGAAAACGGATCGCGCAGACCTGCGCCCTACTCCTGGCCTTCACGGGCCTGACCGTGCTCGCCCCGGCCGCGCCAGCGCAGGCGGCGCCCGTCGACGCCGCCGACTACCAGCGCGTGGAGCTGGCCAGGGGCGTCGCCGAGATGGGCGAGCCGATGACGATGACCGTGCTGCCCGACCTGTCGGTGCTGCACACCGCTCGCGAGGGCGTGCTGCGGCGCACCGACGCGCGCGGCGACACCACCGTGGTCGGCACGCTGAACGTCTACTCCCACGACGAAGAAGGGCTTCAGGGAGTCGCCGCCGACCCGGGCTTCGCGACGAACCGGTTCATCTACCTCTACTACGCTCCCCGTCTCGACACCCCCGACGGAGACGCCCCGGCCACCGCGTCCGACTTCTCGGCCTGGAAGGGCGTGAACCGGCTGTCGAGGTTCACCGTCAAGCCCGACTGGACGCTGGACAAGGCCAGCGAGGTCAAGATCCTCGATGTGCCGGCCGACCGCGGCATCTGCTGCCATGTGGGCGGCGACATGGACTTCGACGCCGCCGGCAACCTCTACCTGTCGACCGGCGACGACAGCAACCCCTTCGACTCGTCGGGCTACGCCCCGATCGACGAGCGGCCCGACCGCAACCCGGCGTACGACGCCCAGCGCAGCGCGGGCAACACCGACGACCTGCGCGGCAAGATCCTTCGCATCAAGGTCAAGCCGGACGGGACCTACGACATTCCCGAGGGCAACCTGTTCCCTGCGGGCACCCCGAACGCCCGGCCCGAGATCTACGCGATGGGCTTCCGCAACCCGTTCCGGCTGAGCGTCGACAAGGCCACCGGCGTCGTCTACGTCGGCGACTACGGCCCCGACGCTGGCAGCACCGACCCCAACCGCGGGCCGAGCGGCCAGGTCGAGTTCAACCGGGTCGCCCGCCCCGGCAACTACGGCTGGCCCTACTGCACGGGCACCAACACGCCGGTCGAGACCTACAACGCGTTCACCTTCCCCTCCGGACCCTCCGGGGCGAAGTACGACTGTGCCGGCGGCCCGGTCAACGCCTCTCCACGCAACACCGGCCGGCGCACGCTGCCGCCCGCCCAGCCCGCGTGGATCAGGTACGGCGGCGACGCCGGCTCCCCGCCCGAGTTCGGCGGCGGCTCCGAGTCCCCCATGGGCGGGCCGGTCTACCACTACGACGCCGCGCTCAACTCCGCGGTCAAGTTCCCGCAGGACCTGGACGGCCACCTGTTCGCCGGCGAGTTCGGCCGCAGGTGGATCAAGGCGATCGACGTGCAGGCCGACGGGACGCGCGGCGACATCACCGACTTCCCGTGGACCGGCACGCAGGTGATGGACCTGGCGTTCGGCCCGGACGGCGCGCTGTACGTGCTCGACTACGGCACCGGCTACTTCAACGGCGACGCCAACTCGGCGTTGTATCGCTTCGAGTACGTCAAGGGCCGTGACCGTTCCCCGGTCGCGGTGGCCAAGGCCGACAAGACCTCGGGCAGGACGCCGCTCACAGTCACATTCTCCTCGGCCGGCTCCGCCGACCCCGAGGGCGCGACGCTCACGTACTCCTGGGACTTCGGCGACGGCACCACCTCCACCGAGGCGAATCCGGTCAAGACGTACGACAAGGACGGCACGTACACCGCGACGCTCACGGTGCGCGACCCCGCGGGCAACAGCGGCAGCGCCAGCGTGGTCGTCACGGCGGGCAACACCGCGCCGACCGTGACCATCGAGACTCCCACGGCGGGCAGCCTGTTCCAGTGGGGCGACTCGGTCCCCTTCACGATCAAGGTCACCGACCCTGAGGACGGCGACGTCGACTGCACGAAGGTCAAGATGACCTACGTGCTGGGCCACGACAGCCACGGCCACCAGATCAGCTCGAAGAACGGCTGCTCCGGCGAGCTGACCATCCCGGTCGACGGCGAGCACGACGACGCGGCGAACATCTTCGCGGTGTTCGACGCCGAGTACACCGACAAGGGCGGGCTGACCACCCACACCCAGCACATCCTGCAGCCGCGGCACCGCCAGGCCGAGCACTACGGGGCGTCCTCCGGCGTCAACCCGATCAGCAAGTCGCAGGCGCACGGCGGCAAGACCGTAGGCGACGTCAACAACGGCGACTGGATCTCCTTCAAGCCCTACGAGCTGAGCAAGGCCAAGGGAATCGCCGCCCGCGTCTCGTCCGGCGGGAAGGGCGGCACCATCGAGGTCCGCACGGGATCGCCGACCGGCACCCTGCTGGGCAAGGTGAGCGTGCCCGTCACCGGAGGCTGGGAGACGTTCACCGACGTCTCCGCGCCGCTGTCGAACGCCCCGGCGGGGACGACCGAGCTCTTCCTGCTCTTCAAGGGCAACGACGGCGCGCTGTTCGACGTGGACGACTTCACGCTGACGGCCGAGCCGCCCGCGGGCGGAAGCCCGGGACCGATCGTCAACGCCGGCGGCCTGTGCCTCGACGTTGCGAACGCCGACCCGGCCAACGGCACCAACGTGCAGCTCTACCAGTGCAACGGCACCGGAGCCCAGGTCTGGAGCGTCGACGGCTCCACGCTCCGATCGCTCGGCAAGTGCCTCGACGTGTCCAACGGCGGCACCGCCGACGGCACGCGGGTGCAGATCTGGGACTGCGTCGCCAATGTCGGCGCGCAGGTCTGGACCATCGGGACGGACGGCACGATCAAGAACCCGCAGTCCGGCAAGTGCCTCGACGGCTCGAACACCGGACAGATGGTCATCAAGACCTGTGACGGCGGCAACGCGCAGAAGTGGACGACCTCGACGACCTCGGGCGACGGCGCCGAGGGCGAGGTCCTGGTCTTCTCGCGTACGGCCGGCTTCCGGCACGACTCGATCCCGGCCGGCATCCAGGCCATCAAGGACCTGGGCTTCAAGGTCACCGCGACCGAGGACCCGGCCGTCTTCACCGCCCAGAACCTGGCCAAGTACAAGGCCGTGGTGTTCCTCAGCACGACGGGCGACGTGCTGAACGACGCCCAGCAGGCGGCCTTCGAGTCGTACGTCAAGGCGGGCGGCGGCTACGTGGGCATCCACGCGGCGGCCGACACCGAGTATGACTGGCCGTTCTACGGCGGCCTGGTCGGGGCGTGGTTCGCCTCGCACCCCGCCGTCCAGCAGGCGACCGTGAAGGTGGAGGACCGGGCCCACCCGGCGACCGCCCACCTCGGGCCGACGTGGACCCGCACCGACGAGTGGTACGACTACCGCTCCAACGCCCGCACCACCGCCCACGTGCTGGCCTCGCTCGACGAGAAGTCGTACTCGGGCGGCAAGATGGGCGAGGACCACCCGATCGCCTGGTGCAAGGAGTATCAGGGCGGCCGGTCGTTCTACACGGGCGGCGGGCACACGGCGTCCTCGTTCTCCGAGCCGGAGTTCCGGCAGCACCTGCTCGGCGGCATCAGGTACGCCATGGGCGACCTCAAGGCCGACTGCCGTCCCGAGACCGGCTACACGACGCTCTACGACGGCGACACCACCGGCTGGCAGCAGGCCGGGCCCGGCGGATTCACGAACGCCGACGGCACCCTGACCTCGCACGGCGGCCTGGGGCTGTTCTGGTACAAGGCGAAGGAGTTCCACTCCTACTCGCTCAAGCTCGACTGGAAGATGCGCGGCGACGACAACGCGGGCGTCTTCGTGGGCTTCCCCGCCTCGGACGACCCGTGGTCGGCGGTCGACAACGGCTACGAGATCCAGATCGACGCCACGGACGCCCCGGAGAAGACGACCGGGTCGGTCTACGGCTTCCAGTCGGCGGACCTCAAGGCCAGGGACGCCGCGCTCAACCCGCCGGGGCAGTGGAACACCTACGAACTCCGGGTGGAGGGTGAGCGCCTGCAGATCTTCCTCAACGGCGTGAAGATCAACGACTTCGTCAACACCGACCCGAAGCGGTCCCTCCAGCAGGGCTACGTGGGCATCCAGAACCACGGCGACGGCGACGAGGTGGCGTTCCGGAACATCCGCGTCAAGGAGCTCGACCCGGCGGAGGGCGACGTCACCGTCCAGGCCGAGAGCTGGACCGAGGCGAACGGCGTCGACACCTACCCCCACGCCCCCGCGCACGGCGGCACCGTGCTCGGGTACGTCAACCCCGGCGACTGGGCGGCGTACGACGGCGTGGACCTCACCGGCGTCACCCGGTTCACCGCCCGGGTGGCCTCGCCCACCCCGAGCGGCGGCTTCGAGATCCGGACCGACTCTCCGACCGGCCCGGTGCTCGGCAGCGTCACCGTGCCGAACACCGGTGGCTGGGAGTCGTACGCGGACGTCTCCACGGAGCTCACGAACGTGCCCTCCGGGAGCGTGAAGCTCTACCTGGTGTTCACCGGGGCCGACTTCGACGTGGACGACTTCACCCTCGTCCGCGGCAAGGACGACTCTCCGAAGGTCGAGCTGACCGTCACCGCCTCCTCCCGCTGCATCGGCGCCTCGGCGTACCTGGCGGTCACGGCCGTCAACAACGGTGATGTGCCGGCGACCGTGGAGCTGACCACTCCGTACGGTTCCAAGACCGTGGCCGGCGTGGCCCCGGGCAAGCAGGCCTACCAGTCCTTCAACACCCGGGCCGCCCAGATCGACGCCGGCACGGTGACCGTCAAGGGCACCGCGACGATCGGCGGCGAGCAGGTCGCCACGTCCTACGACGCGGCCTACACCGCGGCCGGCTGCCGCTGAGCACAACCCGGGGCCGGCCGGCCGACCAGCCGGCCGGCCCCGGCCTCGTACGACCCGGTGGTTTA
Source organism: Microbispora sp. H10885 (assembly GCF_014161415.1). NCBI lineage: Bacteria > Bacillati > Actinomycetota > Actinomycetes > Streptosporangiales > Streptosporangiaceae > Microbispora > Microbispora sp. H10885. Next base: position 57,875 of record NZ_JABBWY010000016.1, read on the forward strand.
CCCGCTGCTTTCCAAGGGAGTCAAGATCATTCCATCGCATACTAAATTCAAGTATTGACCTAAGTTTCGAAGGCGATCATTCTCTGGTCAGAGCTCTCCCCGTTCACCCCCCGAAGAGAGATCGCCATCATGCGAAAGCGTTCGACGATCCATCGCACGCGCCGCGCTCTGACGGCCGTGCTCAGCGCGCTGGTCCTGGTCGTGGCCTGCGTCGTCGCAGCGACGGCCGGGTCCGGGCCGGCGCACGCCGCGCCCGTCCTGCTGTCGCAGGGCAAGGCCGCGACGGCCTCGTCCACGGAGAACGCCGGCACACCGGCGTCGGCCGCCGTCGACGGGAACACCGGCACCCGGTGGTCCAGCGCGTTCGGCGACCCGCAGTGGCTCCAGGTGGACCTCGGGACCACCGCGACGCTGAGCCAGGTCACCCTGAACTGGGAGGCCGCCTACGCCAGGTCGTTCAAGATCCAGGTGTCGGCCGACGGTTCGGCCTGGACCGACGTCTACTCCACCACGAGCGGTGCGGGCGGCACACAGACCCTCGCCGTGACCGGCTCGGGGCGGTACGTCCGCCTCTACGGCACCGCCCGCGCCACCGCGTACGGCTACTCTCTGTGGGAGTTCCAGGTCTACGGCACCACGTCGAGCAGCGGGTGCGGCACGGCCGACGCGGCCCAGGGCAGGCCCGCGACCGCCTCGTCCACCGAGAACGCGTCCACCCCGGCGTCGGCCGCCGTCGACGGGAACACCGGCACCCGGTGGTCCAGCGCGTTCGGCGACCCGCAGTGGCTCCAGGTGGACCTCGGGTCGGCCAGGACGATCTGCAAGGTCGTCCTGACGTGGGAGGCGGCCTACGCCACGGCCTTCAGGATCCAGGTGTCCGACAACGCCACCACCTGGACCGACGTCTACAGCACGACCACCGGCACCGGCGGCACGCAGACTCTCGACGTCACCGGCTCGGGCCGCTACGTCCGCCTCTACGGCACCGCCCGCGCCACCGCGTACGGCTACTCGCTGTGGAGCTTCACCGTGAACACCACGGGCGGCTCGACCGACCCGACGACACCGCCGCCCGACGCCTTCTGGGGCGACACCGCGAGCATCCCGGCGGCCAGGAACGTCGTCATGGTCAAGATTCTCAACCGGACCAACGGCCAGTACCCCGACTCGCAGGTCTACTGGAGCTACAACGGCCAGGTCCACTCCATCGCCGAGCAGCCCTACTTCGACATGCCGGCCAACACGGCGGGCCGGATGTACTTCTACCTCGGCTCCCCCAACAGCCAGTACTACGACTTCATCGAGTTCACCGTCGGGCCGTCGGTGTTCAACGGCAACACGACCCGGGTGGACGCGTTCGGCCTGAAGCTCGCGATGCGCCTGCACGCCCGCGACGGCTACGACGTGGCGGTCGGCGAGGACTACGCCACCTTCGCGGAGTCCCGCGCGGCGACCTTCCAGCGGTTCATCGACGAGGTGCCCGCCGAGTTCAAGCAACTGGCCCAGGTGCAGGCGCCGTACCGCATCCCGGCCCCGGGCAGCGCGTCGATCTTCCAGCCCGGCGGGGCGTACGCGAACTACTTCACCGGCTATGCCGCCCAGCAGGGCGTGACGGCGACGACCTCGCAGGTCACCGGGTGCGCCGGACCGCTCGCCGAGGCCCCGAAGATGTGCGCGGCGCTGAACCGGCACGTCGCCGGGCTGTCCGACGCCCAGCAGTCGGACGCGGCGAACTACTACAAGGCCGCCCCGGCGAACTACTACGCGAAGTTCTGGCACGACCACGCCATCGGCAAGCTCGCCTACGGCTTCCCCTACGACGACTACGCGGGCCGGTCCTCGTTCATCTCGCACGGCGACCCGCAGTGGCTGCTGGTCGCGGTCGGCTGGTAGCGCAGGGAGGAGACGCCATGAAGCACACCATTCCGCTCCGGCGCGGGCTCCCTCTCGTCCTGGCGGTGGCGCTGGCGCTGCTCGCGAGCGTCGTCGCCGGGCCCGCCCACGCCGCGCCCGTCCTGCTGTCGCAGGGCAGGACCGCGACGGCCTCGTCCACGGAGAACGCCGGCACACCGGCGTCGGCCGCCGTCGACGGGAACACCGGCACCCGCTGGTCCAGCGCGTTCGGCGACCCGCAGTGGCTCCAGGTGGACCTCGGCACAACGGCGACGCTGAGCCAGGTCACCCTCAACTGGGAGGCCGCCTACGCCACCTCGTTCAAGATCCAGGTGTCGGCCGACGCCGCCACCTGGACCGACGTCTACTCCACGACCACCGGCGCCGGCGGCGTACAGAACCTCAACGTGACCGGCTCCGGCCGGTACGTCCGGGTCTACGGCACCGCCCGCGCCACCGGCTACGGCTACTCACTGTGGGAGTTCCAGGTCTACGGCACCACCGGTACGTCCTCGGGCTGCACCGGCCCCAACAGCGCGCTGAACCGGCCCGCGACCGCTTCGTCCACCGAGAACGCCGGGACGCCCGCGTCCGCGGCCGTGGACGGCGACCCCGGCACCCGCTGGTCGAGCGCCGCCGCCGACCCGCAGTGGCTCCAGGTGGACCTCGGCTCGGCCAGGACGATCTGCAAGGTCGTCCTGACGTGGGAGGCGGCCTACGCCACGGCCTTCAAGGTCCAGGTGTCCGACAACGCCACCACCTGGACCGACGTCTACAGCACGACCACCGGCACCGGCGGCACGCAGACCCTCGACGTCACCGGCTCGGGCCGCTACGTCCGCCTCTACGGCACCGCCCGCGCCACCGGCTACGGCTACTCCCTGTGGGAGTTCGGCGTCCACACCAGCGGCGGCACCACCGACCCGCCGCCGAGCGGGACGCCGATCTCGGCGTACAAGCAGGTGACGGCCTCGTCCTGGGAGGGCGGCAACGCTCCGGCGGCGGCGCTCGACGGGCGGACGACGACCCGCTGGTCGAGCCAGTACTCCGACGACCAGTGGCTGCGGGTCGACCTCGGCGGCGCCGGGCACGTCACCGGTGTCACGCTCAACTGGGAGTCGGCGTACGCCACGGCTTACCGGATCGAGGTGTCCGCCAACGGCACCTCGTGGACGCCGATCCACACCACGACCAGCGGCAGGGGCGGCGTCGAGAACCTGAACGTCACCGGCGACGGCCGCTACGTCCGCTTCGTCGGCACGGCCCGCGCGACGGGCTACGGATACTCGCTGTGGGAGTTCCAGGTCTTCGGCACCGTGGACACGGCGGCCACGACCGCTCCCCTGCTGTCCCCGCCCACCAAGGCCCCGGCGACCACCGGCCAGTTCGCGCTGTCCGCCCCCGCCGACAAGGCCATGATCACCGATACCCGGCGGCCCGCGCTCTCCTGGGCGGCCGTCTCCGGCGCGGTGCGCTACGAGGTCTGGCTGAACGTCAGCCGCACCGACTACGACTTCACCGCCTCGGGCAACCTGATCGACCTCTACACCAAGGTCGCCGAGCCGACCGGCACGAGCTACACGCCCACCTGGGACATCCCCGACCGGTGGACGTACAGGTGGTACGTCGTCGCGGTGAGCGGGTCGGGCGCGAGGACGACGTCGAACATCCGCGCCTTCAGCCTCTACCTGCCCGACATCGAGCAGGTCGCCGACGGCGTCCCGATCGTCAACGGCGCCCGCGACCTCAACAAGAACGGCACGATCGAGCCGTACGAGAACTGGCGGCTGCCCGTCGAAACCCGCGTCAACGACCTTCTCGGCAGGATGACCCCCGAGGAGAAGGCGTACCAGATGTTCTACAACGCCCAGACCTACCCGCTCTCGGGCTGGCACTTCGGCCCGGCGTTGCCGAACGACCTGCACGCCGTCCTGCTGGGCGCGTCCGGGACCCGGCTCGGCATCCCGCCGGTCTCGGCGGGCGACACCATCGCCGGATACCAGACCACCTATCCCCTGCAGAGCGCGCTCGCGGCGGGCAAGGACTACGCGCTCGACTACAAGCTCGGCGACACGCAGCGCCGCGAGGAGCTGGAGGTCGGGGCGCGTGGCGTGCTCGGCCCGCTCGCCGAGGTCGGCACCAAGGTCCTCTACCCCCGCATCCAGGAGGGCAACGGCGAGAACGCCGACGTCGCGGCCGCCCAGGTCCGCGCGCTGGTGGCCGGGCTCCAGGGCGGCCCCGAGCTCAACCCCGCGTCCGTGCTGGCGACCGTCAAGCACTGGCCGGGCGAGGGCGCGGGCGGCGAGGCCGGGATCACCTACGACGCGGTGACGATCAAGTACCACATGATCCCGTTCAGGGCCGCGATGGAGGCCGGCGCGGTCAACATCATGCCGGGCTACGCCGGGAGCTCCTACCTCGACCCGGGCGGCTCGGGCGCGGGCGACAGCAAGCCGATCCTCGACTACCTGCGGGGCAACCTCGGCTACACCGGCCTCATCACCACCGACTGGCTGCCATCCTCGGTCTGGGTGAAGGCCGCGAACGCCGGCTCCGACGTGATGGGCGGGGCCGACCCCGGAGCCACCGGGTTCACGATGGCGACCTTCCTGGCAGGTGTCCCGATCGCGCGGATCAACGACGCGGTGACCCGGATCCTGCGCCTGAAGTTCACGCTCGGCGTGTTCGAGCACCCGTACGGCGACCCGGTGAACGGTCCCTACCGCTTCCACCAGCCGTCGTACGTCGCGCTCGCCAACCAGGCCGCCCGGGAGTCCATCACGCTGCTCAAGAACAACGGCGTGCTGCCGGTGAAGCTCAAGGCGGGCGACAACGTCGTGGTCGCCGGTCCGCGGGCCACCGACGGATCGGCCTGCTGCATCTGGACGAGCTTCTTCCACCAGGAGTACGGCTCGCAGACGTTGCTGGACGCGGTCAAGGCGCGGGCGGCCACCGCGGGCGTCAACGTCTACCAGGACACCGGGCCTTCGCCCAAGCTCGCGATCGTGGCGGTCGGCGAGCCGACCTACACGCACGCCACCGCCTGGGTGAAGGAGCAACCCCAGTTGCCCGCCGACCAGCTGGCCGTCATCCAGAACTTCAAGAACCAGGGCGTTCCGGTGGTCGTCGTGCTGACCCTCCCCCGGCCCATCGTCATCAGCGAGTGGAACGGCCTGGCCGACGCCATCGTGGTGACGTACCGGGGCGGTGAGGAGGTCGGCCCGGCCACGGCGAGCCTCCTGTTCGGCGACTACACACCGCGCGGACGCCTGCCGTGGCAGCTCCCACGCGGCCTCGACCAGATCCTCAAGCCGGGCGGCGGCGACGTGCTCGCCGACGCCGTCGAGGACTGGAACCTCCCCTACGACCTGGGCGCGACCGCCGCCCAGCGGTCGGAGATCCGGGCCCGCATCGACGCGGGCCAGACCGTCCCCACCACCTACGGCAACCCCCTCTATCCGTACGGCGCCGGTTTGCAGGGCTGGTCGTGACGCCCGCGTCAGACTGACGTGGGCAGCGGCCCGCCGTGCCAGGTCACGGCGTCGCCCATGGCGGCGAGGAGATCCACCTCGCCGCCTTCGGCCTCGGCGTAGGCACGGTGCAGGTTGAGCACCAGGCGCTCGGCGTCCGCCCATCCGGCGAACTCGCCCAGGTCCGCCGCCTGCGCGGCGGCCAGCGGGGTGAGCCCGTTCTCACGTCCCGTCCGGGCGACGTCGAGGACGAACCGGTAGTACCGCTCGTGCGCGGCCAGGACCTCCGGCAGCTCGGAGGCGGTGGCGAGCGGCCCGTGTCCCGGCACGACGTGCTCGGGCTCGAAGGCCGCCAGCCAGTCCAGCGACCGCAACGCGCCCTCAAGCGAGCCCATCAGCACCAGCGGCGTGAGCCCGTTGAACAGCAGGTCCCCGGCGAACAGCACCCGTTCTCCGGGAAGCCACGCCACCACGTCCCCGGGGGTGTGGGCGGCGTGGCCGGGGTGCCGCAACTCGACGCGGCGCGCCCCGAGATGGACGGTCAGCTCGGAGGTGAACACCACCGACGGCGGGCGGCGCGTCACGTGTCCCCAGTCGGGCACCGGCGTCCAGGCCGGCGGGCAGCCGTCGATGATCGGATCGGCCAGCAACGCCTCTCGCATCGCCGCGTGCCCGAAGACGACCGTGTCGTCCGGGAGCAGGCTGTTTCCGTAGCAGTGGTCCCCGTGCTGGTGGGTGTTCACCGCCATCCGGACCGGGGCGTCGCCGGTCGCCTCGGCGACCGCGCCGAGGAACCGCCGGGTGCGCGCCTCGGTCGCGCAGGTGTCGACGATCAGCACGCCGCCGTCGCCTGCCACGGCTCCGGCGTTGTTCACCCACCAGGTGCCGTCCGGCTGCACCCAGGCGAAGATCCCCGGCCCCACCTCGTGCAGCCCCGCCCCGTCGGCCCGCTCCACCACACTCACGCTTCCTCTCACCGGCGTCCTACCCACGGGACCCTACCGACGTAGGAACTCGCGGTGGGCGCGCCCAGACCCGGTCACGCCGGGCCGAGCCGGGTCAGCTCCGGCCGTACAGGGCCGGCAGGTCGACGAGGTGGACGTCGGACGACGTGGCCGCCTCGGCATGCGCCTTGTCGTTGAATCCACTGCCGCTGAAGCAGAGCAGACGGGTGTCCGTGGTGTCGTAGCGGCCCGTCCGGGCGATCAGGTCGCGAAGGTGCCGGAGCCGTTCGATGTGGGCGGCTCCCATCGTGTCGTTCCACTTGGCTTCGCCGATGGCCAGCAGCGGCGCCTTGCCGCCGTCGGCGATGCCGACCACGGCCACGTCGACCTCGTGGCCGGTCCTGGCCTTGGGGTCGTGGACCACCCCGTGGCCGACGCGGGCGGGCAGGCCGCCGAAGAGGTCGGGATCGGCGTGGTGCAGCGACCAGTCGCGGCAGATCTGCTCGAAGTGGGGGCCGAGGACGTTGCTGACGAAGCGGCGGCGGCTGGCCTGCCAGACCCGCCCGGCGCTGCCGGGCCGCTCCAGCTGGTCCCAGACCGGGCGCATGATGGCATGGTAGAAGCGGATCAACGGCTCGGAGATGCGGTAGGTGGCGCGGTTGTCCCGGAACGCGTCCGCGTCGCGGTGCAGCAGGCCGGCGTTCTCCAGCACGTTGATCGGATGCGCGATGTCCGTCGCCCTGCGCTCCAGATAGCCGGCCACTCCCCCGCGCGTCGCGTTGCCGTCGGCGACGGCCGCCAGGACGGACAGGTACAGGGCGCTGTCGCGCAGGTCGGGCTCCTCGGCGAGGAGGTAGCGGGCCTCCCGGAAGAGAGGCGTCTCTGGGTTGAGCACCGTGCGGATCACCCAGTCGTCGAAGTCCTCCGGTCCCGACGGCGTGTCACCGCGCGCGAACTCGCGACGATAGGCGGGGGTGCCGCCGACGACCGCGTTGACCTTCAGAGCCAGCGCGGGATCGGAGATCTCCCAGAACTCGGCGGCGAGGCGGTGGTCCAGTGGGCGGACGAGCATCTCCAGCCCCGCCCGCCCGCGCAGCGGGGCGTTGCCGGACAGCAACCGGCCCATGAAGGAAAGGGCCGAACCACACAGCAGCAACCGGGTGCGTGACCGGGTCCGCTGGCCCCGCATGGGCCGGAACGCCTCCTGGAGAAGGGACGGCAGTTCCGGGTTGGCCCGCGCGAGGTAGGGGAACTCGTCGATGACGACGGGGATCGGCCGCTCGGCGCCGAGGGCGAGCAGCGCGTCCAAAGCCTCCGACCAGTCGGCGAAGTGATAGGGGACGGCGGGCCGGACGTGGGCGGTGAGCGCGGCGCTCAACCAGCGCAGGGACTCGGCGTTCGCCGCCTCGGTCGCGGCGAAGTAGAAGCCGCCCGCGGCACGGCAGGCGGCGTCCAGCAGGAAGGTCTTGCCCTGGCGGCGCCGCCCGGAGACCACGCCTAGGGTGGCGCCGGGCTGCTCGTCGGTGATGAACCGCCGCAGCGCCGACCACTCGTAGTCACGGTCGAACATCTCGGCCGGCTTGTCCACATCCACCCCCGCGCTTATAGGACTACAGTTTATATAACTGTAGTCCTATAAGCATGCGGGTCTTCGTCAGTAGGGTAGGACGCGGCCGGAGGGGGTGCGCAGATCCAGGTCGGCGGGCCTGGGGCGGCGTCGCTTGGCCGTGATCCTGGTCGTGGTCCTGGTTGTGGTCGTGGTCGTGACGGCTTTCGGGCGTCTCATGGGCTGCCTCTCAGCACCGTGAGCACCGCGCCCGCGGATGGGCCCGGGGAAGCGCCCGGGGATGCGGCCGGCGGGCGGGAGCACCGGGTGCGGGTGCCGTCGCGTGAGCCGTCCCAGAAGACCCAGCCGCACCGCCGGTCGGGGCAGCGTTTCAGGCGCGGCCACTCCCCGCCGGCGGTGGTGGCGAGCCAGGCCCGGGCGATGGCGGCGAGCGGGTCGTCGGAGCGGAGCGCGAGGCCGTCCAGGACGGCGTGCGCCGCGGCCATCGACCGGCGGTCCGGCTGCTCGCCGTCGGCGAGCAGCCGGGCCCGCAGGCCCTGCCGCAGGGTGCGGGCGCGGGCCAGGTCGTGCGGCGTGACGTGGGCGGGCAGCCCCTGCGCGGCCAGCCAGGCGCGCATGCCCTCCACGCTCTCCAGGAGGTCGGCGCCGCGTTCGACGTCGATCGTGTTCGCGAACGACTCCAGGAGCCTGGTCTCCTCAAGCGGTTCCCGGTAGCTCATCTCGGGCTCTCAGGAGGTCCGGGACCTGCCGATGAGCAGGGCGGCGAGCAGCGCCGCCACGGCGAAGCCCGCACCTGTCAGGAAGGTCGCCTGCATGCCCTGGCTGAACACGTACCCGTCGAGGGCGGCCTTGGACAGACCGGCCGGCGGGTGCTCGGTGGCGCGGGTGCTCGCCGCGGTGGCGATGACCACGATCACGGCGAGGGCGAGGGAGGACCCGACGTTCTGGACCATGCTCACCACGCTGGAGGCCGCGCCGGCGTCCTCGCTCTCCACGCCCGAGGTGGCGCGGCTGAACGCGGGGATGATCGCCATGGCGACCCCGGCCCCGACGAGCACCAGCGAGGGCAGCACACCGGTCCAGTAGCCGTCGCCGATGTCCATCCGCAGCAGCCAGGCGTTGGAGATCAGCAGCAGCACCGCGCCGATCAGCACGACCATCCGTCCGCCGATCCTGGGTTCGAGGCGGACGGCGAGGCTCGCCGCGCCGGTCATGCCGACGGAGACGGCCAGGAAGGCGAACGCGGTGGTCAGGGTGTCGTAGCCGAGGACGATCTGGAAGTACTGGCTCAGGTAGAAGAACAGGCCGATCTGCGCGCCCGGCGTGATCATGAGCACCAGATAGGCCCCGACGCGGCTCCGGTCGGTGAACAGCCCAAGGTCGAGCAGCGGCTGCCTGGCCCGGCGGCTGATCAGCACGAACAGCGCGAGGAGCACCAGGCCGGCCACGACGGAGCCGATGACCCAGCCGTTGAGCCAGTCACCACCCTGCGAGGTGGTGAGCCCGTAGACGATCGCGACGACGCCCAGGGTGGCGCTCAGCGCACCCGCGAAGTCGAACCGCCCGGGGCGGCGCGGGGTCTCCTCGATCACCATCGGGCCCAGCACCAGGAGGACGAGGCCGAAGACCGCGCTGGGCAGCAGCACCACGCGCCAGGAACTGATCGTGCCGAGCAGCCCCACCAGCATCAGTCCGACGGCGGCGCCCGCGCCGCCCGCGATCGTGTACGCGCTGATGGCCCGGCGGCGCAGCGGGCCCTCCTCGAACATGCTGACGATCAGGGCCAGCACGCACGGTGTGGCCAGCGCCGCGCCCACGCCCTGGGCCCCCCGGGCGGCGATGACCAACCAGGCGTCCGGAGCGATCGCGCGCACCAGGCAGCCCGCGGTGTAGAAGGCCACGCCGGCGACGAACACCCGGCGCTTGCCGAGGATGTCGCCGGCCCTGCCGCCGAGCAGCAGCAGGCCTCCGTACGGGAGGAGGTAGGCGTTCACGACCCAGGAGAGCTGGGTCTGGGACATCTCGAGTGCCTGGCCGATACCGGCCAGCGAGATGCTGATCACCATCTCGTCGACCATGATGAGCGCCCAGAAGGCCACCACGACGGACAGGGCGATCAGGCTCTTGCCCCTGATTCCGTCGGGGACGGTCCGGGTTGACGGATGAGTGAGCATGGAGATCCTCCGGCTCCGGATTCGCGCCGCGGGCGCGTGGTGTGCTTTGTGCTAGGAGGGCAGGCCGATGGACAGGCCGTGCCGGAAGACGTTGCGCGGGTCGTACTGCCTCTTGATCCGCTGCAGTCTTGGGTAGTTGTCGCGGTAGTAGAGCGCGTGCCAGGGAGTGCCGGAGGTGTTCCACGCCGGGTCGGCCAGGTCCCTGTCGGGGTAGTTGATGAACGCCCCGCCGTTGACGGCGTTCGGCACGGGCACCCCGCCGGTGTCCTGGTAGAGCTCCCGGTAGAGGTTCCGGATCCAGGCCATGTTGGCCTCGTCCTCGTACGAGCTGCTCCAGCCGCCCGCGGTGAAGTAGACCCGCAGGACGGAGTCGCGGTGGACGGCGGCGGTCGCGCCGGACGCCACGCTGTTGATCCGCCCGCCGAAGCCGGTGATGTTCACCAGGGCGTTGGGGTTGTAGTAGGAGTCGTCGCTGAGATGCCGGTAGAGCGTCGCGATCTGCGCGGGGGTGTAGCTGCGGCGCAGGTCGGCGGTCTTGTTCTTCTGGCGGCCCGCGGGGTCGCTGACCCAGTTGCGGGGGTCGAGCCAGGGGGTGGTCTCCTGGACGTCGACCATCGGTTCGACGCCGACCCCGGAGGTGACGGCGGCGAAGTGGGCGTCCAGCAGGGCCTGGCCGCCCGACACCGACTCGTCCACGCCCGCCAGCAGCATCAGCGTCCCGGCCGAACGGTGGTTGGTGGTGAGCGTGCCCCACAGGTTGACCGCCGGGCTGCCCGGTGCGCTGTTGTTCTGGTACCAGGTGCAGTAGTTGCCGACCAGGGTGGTGAAGGCCTGCTCGGTCATCGCGTCCCACGACCACATCAGCAGGCGGGCCCGCTGGTTGCCGATCCGGGGCAGGAGCCTGGTGGGGTCGGTGGACGTCACGCCCGGCGTCCTGAACCAGTAGCGGGTGACGATGCCGAAGTTGCCCGCGCCGCCGCCGGTGTGCGCCCAGAACAGGTCGCGGTTGGGGTCGGACGGGCTGTCCGTGGCGACGATGACGCGGGGCCTGCCCGAGGCGTCGACGGTGACGACCTCGACCGCGTTCAGGTGGTCGACGCTGAGGCCGTGCTTGCGGGAGAAGAAGCCGTAGCCGCCGCCGGGGATGTGCCCTCCGATGCCGACGGTCGCGCAACCGGTGAAGGGGATCATCACGCCCCAGCCCTTGAAGAGGGTCTCGGCCACCTCGCCGACGAGGGCGCCGGGCTCCACTGCGAAGGCCCCGCGACGCGCGTCGTGGTAGACCGCCGTCATCTGGGACAGGTCGACGACCGCCTTGATGTCGGAGGTGGTGGTGAAGTCCTCCATGCAGTGGCCGCCGGAGCGGGCGACCAGCCGCTTGCCCGCCGCCACGGCCGCGCCGACCGCGTCCACGACCTGCTCCGCCGAGCCCACCACCGTCACCTGGTCGGGGGCGCCGGTGAAGCGCATGTTGTGCCCGCTGCGCATGCTGTCGAAGCGGGGATCGCCGGGCTTGACGACGAAGGGGCCGAACTCGGGCACGCACCGGGTGCCGGTGGTTCCCGCGGACGCCGGTGTGCTGCCCAGGGCGACCCCCGAGGCCAGGCCGGCCCCGGCCGCCGCCGCGCCGGCCAGGAATCCCCGGCGGTTGTATACGGTCACGCTTTCCACTCCTCAATCAGCGAATTACCCGACCTCGGCGGGCGCCTTCTCCGACGCCCGCCAGATCGAGTGGTTTCGTTTTTTCCAGACCGTACTACTTCGAGCCGGTTTCAGCTCTTGAACGGCTTGCCCACCGGGAACTGCCTGCCGCCGAGGAAGCTGTTCAGTGTGCTGGCGAACAGGTACATGCCGATCAGCGGCATCGAGAAAATCGCGATGATGCCGAAGGGGAGGATCCACGGGTCACCCGCGGCACCGGGCCGCGCCACGCTGACGGCGATGAACAGCGTCAGCAGCGAGAAGTCGATGACGAGGAACAGCAGCCCGAAGATCTTCGGAAGCCGGAGCGTGGTGAGGGTCACCACGGTCATGAGCCCGAGCCAGACCAGGATGAAGTTGGCCTGGGCGCCGCGCTGCGCGGGCTCGGGGAGCTGACCGAACCAGCTGTTGACGAGGCCGAACACGAGCATCGAGAAGCTCAGCCAAAAAGCACCGAACAGGCCGAACATGGTCGCCTGCCAGCCGTCGCCGCGGCGGGCCGCCCAGACCGTGGCGCCGATGAGGAGCACGCCGCAGAGGGACATGATCGGCAGCGGGGCGGCGAGCGTGCTGGGGATGGTGACCTGGTTGAAACCGGTCAGGAACAGGGCCAGCGCGAACGCCGCGGTGGCGAAGGCGGGGTACCCGAGGAGACCCGGGTCGGCGGTCGCCGGCTGCTTTCCGGCGCTGGCCCGCTCCGTCGAGTGGTTGAGGTCGGGGAGTACGGGGATTTCGGTGGCGGTCATAGGACTCTCCGGTCGCCGGGATTCTGGCGTCGTGAACGTATTCGCGGTGGATATCCAGTGCCGTATCAATCCGCTCTCGCCCGCCGGGCCCGCCTCTCAGACCGCTCTCAACCTGCTCTTTTCGCATTGTCCACGACCAGGCCGCGGTTTATGCAAGTCGTAGCTTTACTGGTCGAGATGAGGGACCGTATGCGTACGCTACTGATCGACAACCATGATTCGTACACCTACAACCTCTTTCAACTGATGGCCCGGGTGTACGGCACGGAGCCGACGGTGGTGACGAACGACGACGCCGCGTGGCCCGGTCTGGACATCGAGGAGTTCGACGCGATCGTCGTCTCCCCCGGCCCCGGCCATCCGGGCCGGGACCGCGACCTCGGCGCGGTCCGGCAGGTGGTGGCGCGCACCAGGGTCCCGCTTCTCGGGGTCTGCCTGGGTCACCAGGCGATCGCGTTGCTCTCGGGAGCCGACGTGGTGCCCGCGCCCCGGCCCCGGCACGGTCACCTGACCCGTGTGCGGCACACCGGCGAGGACCTCTTCCAGGGACTGCCCCAGGACTTCCAGGCGGTGCGCTACCACTCGCTGTGCGTGCCGGAGGAGGGACTGCCCGCCACCCTCACGCCGACGGCGTGGGCGGAGGACGGCGTGCTCATGGGGCTGCGGCACCGGGAGCGGCCGCTGTGGGGGGTGCAGTTCCACCCCGAGTCGATCGCGACCGAGCACGGCGCGCAACTGGTCGAGAACTTCGGCCGTCTCGCGGCGAAGGCGCTGGCGGAACAGGGCAGGTCACTGCGCCCGGCGCGGGCGCCGCGACGGGCGTCCGCCCAGCCGGCGCCCCTCGCGCCCCAGGCGCCGCCCGCCGCCGTGCGCCCGTGGCGGCTGCTGCACCGCGTGGTGCCGTACGAGGTGGACACGGCGGCGGCGTTCACGGACCTGTTCGGCGGCCTGGAGCACGCGTTCTGGCTGGACAGCAGCCGGGTGGAGCCCGGCCTGTCGCGGTTCTCCTTCCTCGGCGCGCCGGAGGGCCGCGACGGCGAGATCCTGAGCTACTCCGTCGGCGAGGGGCTCACGATCCGGAGCGGGCCGGCCCCGGAGACCGTCACCTGGCCGGATTCGATCTTCGATGCCCTCCGGACCCGGCTCGCCGAGCCGATCCTCGACGTCCCCGACGTGCCCTTCGACCTCACCAGCGGATACGTGGGCTACTTCGGCTACGAGCTGAGGGCCGAGCTGGGCTCGCCGTGCCGGCACCGCGCCACCACGCCCGACGCGGTGTGGCTGTCCGCCACCCGCCTGGTGGTGGTCGACCACGAGCAGCGGACCACCCATCTCATCGCGCTGACCCGGTCGCCGGACGACCCCGCCGCGTCGTCGTGGCTGGCCCGCGCCGAACGGCGGCTCGCCCGGTGGCGGCCGCCACCGGGAGCGGACGCGCCCGCCGCAGACGGCCACGACCCCGAGCCCGGCCTGCTCCGCGCCCGGGACGGCTACCTGGACGACGTCGAGGCGTGCCGGGGCAAGCTGCGCGAGGGCGAGAGCTACGAGATCTGCCTGACCACGCAGACCCGGCTGCCCGTGACCGGCGACCCGCTGGAGCTGTACCTCGCGCAGCGCGCGTCCAACCCCGCGCCGTACGCGGCCTTCCTGCGGCTGGGCGGCTTCGCCGTCCTCTGCTCGTCCCCCGAGCGGTTCCTGCGGATCCGGCCGGACCGGACCGTGGAGACGAAACCGATCAAGGGCACCGCGGCCCGGGGTCGCGGGCGCCGGGAGGACCTGCGGCTGCGGGCCCGGCTGACGACCGATCCCAAGGTCAGGGCCGAGAACCTGATGATCGTGGACCTGCTGCGCAACGACCTCGGGCGGGTCTGCGAGGTCGGCTCCGTCCACGTGCCCAGCTACATGGCGGTCGAGACGTACGCGACCGTCCACCAGCTCGTGTCCACGATCCAGGGCACACTCCGCCCGGACGTCGACGCCATCGGCTGCGTCACGGCGTGCTTCCCCGGCGGGTCGATGACCGGCGCGCCCAAGCTGCGCACGATGGAGATCCTCGACGAGATGGAGCAGACGGCGCGCGGCGTCTACTCCGGCGCCATCGGCTTCCTCGGCCACAACGGCACGGCCGACCTCAACATCGTCATCCGCACCGCGGTGGCCACCGCCGAGGGCCTGACGGTGGGGGCGGGCGGCGCGATCGTGCTCGACTCCGATCCCGCCGAGGAGTTCGAGGAGATGCTGCTGAAGGCGCGGGCGCCCCTCCGCGTGGCCGGGCCCCCGCTGTCGGCGTCGGAACCAGGGCTGCGCTGGGCGGAGGCGGCACGATGACCAGGACCGGCAAGGACTACCTCGACGCGCTGCGCGACGGCAGGACGATCTGGCTGGACGGCGAGCGGGTGGACGACCTGACCACCCATCCCGCCTTCCGGCGTTCGGTCCGCTCGATCGCCGACCTCTACGACCTGACGGCGGAGCACCCCGAGACGCTGACGGCGTCGGTGCCCGGCGTCGACGGGCCGGTGTCGCGCGCCTACCAGATCCCGCGTACGAAGGACGAGCTCAAGGCCAAGGGCCGGGCGTTCAAGCTGTGGTCGGAGGCGACGTTCGGGTTCCTCGGCCGCTCCCCCGACTACATGGCCTCGGCGGTCGCCGGGATGGCGACCGTGCCGGGCGTGCTGGCCCGCGACGGGTTCGACGGCTCGGCCAACCTGGTCGCGCACTGGCGGCGGATGGCCGAGGGCGACCTCTACCAGGCGCACACGCTGGTCAACCCGCAGATCGACCGCACGAAGGCGCCGTCGGAGCAGATGGAGGACGACCTGTGCCTGCGGGTCGTCGCCGAGCGCGACGACGGGATCGTCGTGCGCGGCGCCAAGATGATCGGCACCGCGGCGGCCCTCGCCGACGAGATCCTGGTCGGCGTCACCCAGCGGATGCCGCCCAGCGAGGCCGACTACGCGGTGAGCTTCTCGGTGCCGGTCGCGGCGCCCGGCATCTCCTTCGTCAGCCGGACCTCCTACGAGGCCCGCGCCACCAGCGTCTTCGACTACCCGCTCGCCAGCCGGCTGGACGAGAACGACGCGCTCGTGGTCTACGACGACGTGTTCGTGCCGTGGGAGCGGGTGTTCGCCTACCGCGACCCGGAGGCCTGCCACGCGCAGTTCTGGAAGACCCCGGCGTTCGTCAGCTTCGTCCACCACGGCGCCACCCGGTTCTGGACCAAGCTGGAGTTCCTCACCGGCATCGCCATCCTCGTCGCCAAGGCCAACAACGTCTACGACATGCCGCCGGTGCGGATGCAGATCGGCAAGCTGCTGTCGTGGGTGAACACCGCCAAGGCGCTGGTCGTCGCCGCCGAGGAGCTGTGCGAGCCGGTGCCCGGCGCCGACGCGGTCATGCCGCACCGTGAGACGGCGTACGCCCAGCTCGCCGTGGGGCCGGACCTCTACCCCAAGGTGATCAACGAGATCAAGTTGCTGGCGGGCGGCGGGCTGATCCAGCTGCCGTCCTCCTACCGCGACCTGCTGCGCCCGGAGGTCGCCGCGCTCCTCGGCAAGTACGTGAAGTCCCCCGGGTACGACGCCGAGGCGCGGATCAAGCTGTTCAAGCTGGCCTGGGACGCCGTGGGCAGCGAGTTCGCCGGGCGGCACGACCAGTACGAGCGCTTCTACCACGGGGCGCCGCACGTGTACCTGCCCGCCCTCGTGCGCGAGGGCGACCCCGGCCGGTACGCCGCGCTGGCCGACCGGTGCCTCGACGGCTACGAACTGGAGGACGGGTGAGCACCGCCCGGCCGCCGATGACCGCCGTCTCCCTCCTGCGCGCCTACGTGGGGTCGCAGCCGGCGGCCGTCGCGGTGATGGCCGGTCTGCTGGTCTTCTCCATCGGCCTGGAGATCGCGGAGCCGCGCATCGCCGCGCACTTCATCGAGTCGGTCCAGCTCGGCCGGGCCGAGAGCGTGCTCGTCGGGATCGCCGGGGTGTTCCTGGCCGTGGCCGTGACGCGGCAGGCCGCCCGCATCGTGTCGGCGTACGCCAGTGAGCGGGTCTCGTGGACCGCCACCAACGCCGCCCGCGAGGACCTGACCGCGCACGTGCTGTCGCTGGACCTGACCTTCCACGAGTCCCGCCCGCCCGGCGAGCTGATCGAGCGCATCGACGGCGACGTCAACCAGGTCGCGGAGTTCTTCTCCAGCCTGATCGTGCACATCGCCGGCAACGTCCTGCTGGTGCTGGGCATCCTGATCGCCCTGGCCACCCTGGACTGGCGGGTCGGGCTCACCTTCACCGCGGTCACGATCCTCAGCTATCTGGCGCTGTCGAGGATCGCCGGGATCGCCGGGCTCAAATGGGAGGACGACCGGGAGCAGAGCGCCCGGTTCTTCGGCTACGTCGGCGAGGCGACCCTCGCCACCGAGGACCTGCGCTCGTCCGGCGCCACCGGCTACGCCATGGCGCGCTTCCACCGGCACCTGCGCGCCTGGCTGCCGGTGAAGGTCAGGGCCGAGGGCTGGGGCAGCGCCATCTGGGTCGTGCTCTCGATCGCGTTCACCGCCGGCACGGCGATCGCCTTCGGGTACGGTGGCGTCTTCTACCGCGACGGCGTGGTGTCCCTGGCCGGCGTCTACCTGATCGTCGCGTACGCGGCGATGCTGAACACCCCCATGGAGGTGCTGCGCCACCAGGTGCAGACGCTCCAGCAGGCGATGGCCGCGACGCGGCGCATCGCCGAGCTGTTCGCCCACCGGTCCTCCCTCGCCGACGGGACCGCGGCCATCCCCTCCGGCCCGCTGTCCGTCCGGTTCGACCACGTCAGCTTCGGCTACGGCCGGGACGACTCCGGGGACGAGTCCGGGGACGGCTCCGGGGACGGCTCCGGGGACGGCATGGTCATGCGCGAGGTGTCGTTCGACGTCCCGGCGGGGACCACGCTCGGGCTCGTCGGGCGGACCGGCGCGGGCAAGACCACCATCGCCTCCCTGCTGTTCCGCCTGTACGACGCGAGCCGGGGACGGGTGCTGGTCGGCGGGGTCGACGTCCGCGAGGCCTCCCTGGCGTCGCTGCGGTCGCGGATCGGTTTCGTGCCGCAGGACGTGCAGATCTTCGACGCCACCCTGCGGGAGAACCTGACCTTCTTCGACGAGCGGGCCGACGACCGGCGGCTGCTGGAGATCCTCGACGTGCTGGAGCTGCGGCCCTGGCTGGAGGGGCTGCCCGACGGGCTGTCCTCGCGGATCTCCCCCGGCACCCTGTCGGCCGGCCAGGCGCAGCTCATCGCGCTGGCCCGGGTGTTCCTGACCGATCCGGGGCTGGTCGTGCTCGACGAGCCGTCCAGCAGGCTCGACCCGGTCACCGAGGCCCAGGTGGAACGCGCGCTCGACCGGATGCTCGCCGGGCGCACCGCGATCGTGATCGCCCATCGGCTCGACACGATCCGCCGTACGGACCAGGTGATCGTGCTGGACACCGGCGCGATCGCCGAGCGGGGCGCCACCGCCGGCCTGCTGGCCGACCCGGGCTCCCGGCTGGCGCGGCTCTACCAGGTCGGGAAGGTGCTCACATGAACGGACCGGCCGAGCCGTCCCCGCTGGGGTTCCTCTGGCGGCTGATCACCTACAGCCCCTGGCGCTACCTGCTGGCCGCCTCCGCGTGGGCCATCTTCCACCTGTGGCCGCTGCTGCCCGGCGTGCTGGGCAAGCTGCTGTTCGACGTCCTGGAGGGCCGGGCGCCCGCCGGGATCACCGTGTGGACGGTGGTGGCGATCGCGGTGGGCGCGGGCCTGGCCCGGTGCGTCGCGATCGTCGGCGCGACCGTGGCCTGGGCGGGCTGGTACCTGCGCGCCCGGGGGCTGATCCAGCGCAACCTGCTCGCCCTGGTGTTCCGCAAGCCGGGCGCGCAGCCGCTGCCGGCCGCCGCGGGCGAGAACATCTCCACCCTGCGGGACGACAGCGACGCCATCGCGATGATGGGCGGCTGGGGCTTCGACATGATGTCCGGGCTCATCTTCGCGGGCGGCGGGCTGGCGATCCTGCTCAGCGTCGACGTCCAGGTGACCCTCGTCGTCATGGCGCCGCTCGCGGTCGTCCTGGTCCTCGCGCAGCTGGCGCGCGCCCGGGCGTACCGCATCCGGGTGCGCAGCAGGGCGGCCACCGCCCAGGTCACCGGGACCATCCAGGAGATCGTGGCCGCGGTCCGCGCGATCAAGGCGGCGGGCCGGGAACGCGAGGTCGTCGCCCGGCTGCGCCGCGACAACGAGGCGCGCAAGACCGCGATGATCCGCGACAAGGTGCAGAGCCTCGCCATCGACTCCGTCTTCAACAGCACCGCGAGCATCGGCTCCGGCCTGATCCTGCTGCTGGCGGCGGGCCGGATGCGCTCCGGCGAGTTCACCACCGGCGACTTCGTGCTGTTCTCCACCTATCTGATGCAGGTGGCCGACTACACGTCCTTCATGGGCTACCTCGTGCGCACCTACCAGCAGGCCCGGGTCTCGTTCGTACGGGCGGCCGCCATGCTGCCCGGCACGCCCTCGCGGACGCTGGTCGAGCACCACCCGCTGCACCTGCGCGAGGACGCGTCCCTCACCACGGCGCCGCCGGAACCGGAGCCGCTGCGCGAGCTGGAGGTGCGGTCGCTGACGCACGTCTTCCCCGGATCCGGGCGGGGCGTGCGCGAGGCGTCCTTCACGATCCGGCCGGGGACCGTCACCGTCGTGACCGGCGCGGTGGGGTCGGGCAAGACGACGCTGCTGCGCACCGTGCTCGGCCTCTACGCGCCGCAGGACGGCGAGATCCACTGGAACGGCGAGCGGGTCGACGCCCCGGACGACTTCATGGTGCCGCCGCGCGTCGCCTACACCCCGCAGAACCCCTCCCTGCTGTCCGGCACGATCAGGGAGAACGTGCTGCTCGGCCTGCCGGACGACGGCCGGGTCGAACGGGCGGCGGCCCTCGCGGTGCTCGGCCCGGACCTGGAGCGGCTCGGCGGCGGGCTCGACACGGAGATCGGCGTACGCGGCGTACGCCTCTCCGGCGGGCAGGCGCAGCGCACGGCTGCCGCCCGGATGTTCGCCCGCGACAGCGCGCTGCTGGTCATGGACGACCTGTCCAGCGCCCTCGACGTGGAGACCGAGCAGGAGCTGTGGCGGCGCATCTTCGCCACGTCGGCGACCTGCCTCGCCGTCTCCCACCGGCCCGCCCTGCTGGAGCGGGCCGACCAGGTGCTGCTGCTGAAGGACGGCCGGGTCGTCGCCGCGGGCCCGCTGGCCGAGCTGCTGCGGACGTCCCCGGACATGCGGACGCACTACCGCCCCGCCCCGCCAACGAGGAGTCGACAGTGTCACGTGTGATCATCGTCGGCGCCGGCCCCTCCGGGCTGGCGCTGGCCGGCGAGCTGGCGGCGGGCGGTGTCGACTGCCTCGTGGTGGAGAAGCGGTCGAGCCGCGCCGCCCTGTCCCGGGCCTTCACCGTGGAACCCCGCACGATGGAGTTGCTCGACATGCGCGGCCGGGTCGCCGGGCTGCTGGCCGACGGCCGCCCCTGCCCGCACCCCCCGGTGGGCGACCGGAACGGCTACCTCGACTACGGCCTGCTCGACACGCCGTTCCCGTACAGCCTGGTCGTGCCGCAGCACCGCACCGAGGCCGCGCTGCAGGCCGCCGCCGAGCAGGCCGGCGCGGTGGTCCGCACCGGCGCCGAGGTGGTCGGCCTGCGTCAGGACGCGGAGTCCGCCGAGGTCGACGTACGCGGCCCGGACGGCGTGGTGACGACCGAGCGCGCCGACTACGTCGTCGGCTGCGACGGCGTGAACAGCAGCGTGCGCGAGGCGATCGGCGTCGACTTCGAGGGCTGGAACTACGACGTGTCGGTCATGATGGGCGACATGCGGCTGCGCAACCCGCCGTCGCCGCCCGCCTACGCCCGCATCACCCGCCGGGGCATGGTGGCGCTGTTCCCCTTCAGGGACGACACCTACCGGGTCATCGTGTTCGACCACGAGAAGATGCACGTCCCGGCCTCGCTGCCGGTGACCCCGGCGGACCTGCGGGAGAGCTGCGCGGGCATCCTCGGCATCGACGTCGAGCCGTACGACCCGATCTGGCTGTCGCGGTTCCGCAGCTCGCAGCGCCACGCCCGGCGCTACCGCGTCGGCCGGGTGCTGCTGGCCGGGGACGCCGCCCACACGCACATCCCCTCCGGCGGCCAGGGCCTGCAGACGGGCATCCAGGACGCGTTCAACCTCGGCTGGAAGCTCCGCGCGGAGCTCGACGGCTGGGCCCCGCCGGGCCTCCTGGACAGCTACGAGGACGAGCGCTACCCGATCGCCGCGGCGACCCTGCGCAAGACCGACCTCTCCTTCCGCTTCGAGACCTCGAACGGCGTGGCCGCACGGCTGGTCCGCGGGATCGTCACGAAGCTCGTACGCATCCGCGCGATCCAGCGGGTGAACCTGGAGCACCTGTCCGGGCTCACGCTGCGCTACCCGCCGGGCGACGGCGGGCCCTGGGCCGGGCGGCGGGTCCCCGACCGGCCGCTGACCGACGGCTCGCGGCTGTTCGAGCGGTTCCGGGACGGCCGGTTCGTGCTGGCCGGCCCTCCGGGCGTCGCCGTCGAGCTGGACGGCTGGGCCGACCGGGTCGTCACCGCGACCCTCGCGGAGCCGATCGGCCGGGGATGCCCGCCCGTGGTTCTCGTCCGGCCCGACGGTCACGTGGCGTGGGGCGGGCGGGCCGACTCCGGCGAACTCGCGGGGGTGCTCCGCCGCTGGTGCGGCGAGCCGCGCCGCGCGGCGAGCGGCTCCGGCCAGAACGAGACCGCCGGTATCACGCGGAGAGAAACGTGAGAGCCGCTTTTCCGACAATGAATTGCACATAAAAAGCGTCGGAAAACTGCCGGAGGCGGGCCATGCGAAATTATTCAGCCGAATCGTATGGCGATGCCATCGCCTCCGTGTTCGACGTCGTGAACGACGACCCGGCGGAAGTGGCCGCCATCGTGGAGTTCCTGCGTAGTCGTGCGGGGACCGGCCCGGTGCTGGAAGCGGGCATCGGGACGGGAAGGATCGGCATCCCGCTGGCGGGGACCGGCGTCGAGGTGTTCGGCGTGGAAGTCAGCCGGGAAATGGCCAACCAGCTTCGCACGAAGCCGGGCGCGGAAAAGGTGACCGTCGAAGTCGGCGACATGAATGAAATCGACTTCGGGCGGAAGTTCTCGCTCGTCGTCCTCGCGCAGGGCACCTTCGGCGCGCTGCTGTCGGAACCGGCGCAGCGCGCGTACCTGCGGCGTGTCCCGGAGATCCTCACCGAGGACGGCCGGCTCGTCGTGGAGACGATGGAGGTGGACGACTCCCGCTTCACCCACGACCAGTACGTCGCCACGTCACTGCTCGACGTCGACCACGTGGTGCTCAGCGCGGCGCTCCGCGACCCCGGGCACCAGGTGCTGAGCATCCAGAACGTGCTGCTCACCGCGCACGGCATCCAGCTCTACCCCGTGAAGTTCCGGTACTACACCGCCGGGCAGCTCGACGAGATGGCGGGTGACGCGGGACTGCGGCTGCTCGAACGCTACTCCGACTGGACCGAAGCCGACTACGCGCCGGGCTGCCTCCGGCACGTCTCGGTCTACGGCACCCAGGACTGAACGACCCGTCACCGTCTGGAAGGCGACTCGCCGATGAACATCTCACCCCCCAGGACGCCGCGGCGCTACACCGTCGTGGTCGCGGCGCTCGGCGCCGCGGTATCCCTCACCAGCGGTTGCGCCCTGAACCTCGCCAACGCCAAGTGGTACACCACCACCTACTCGGGCGAGGCGCAGACCGTGGGCCACGGCACCGCGCG
Organism: Microbispora sp. H10885; assembly: GCF_014161415.1. Classification (NCBI taxonomy): domain Bacteria; kingdom Bacillati; phylum Actinomycetota; class Actinomycetes; order Streptosporangiales; family Streptosporangiaceae; genus Microbispora; species Microbispora sp. H10885. The sequence goes on from NZ_JABBWY010000016.1 coordinate 80,210, forward strand.
GCCGTACGTCATCATCGACCAGGACGGCAACCCCACGGAGGTCGGGGTGCGCCTGTCGGCGACGGCGCTGGACGGGCTGCCCACCGAGGACACCGTCCCGCCGACGGAGACCATCCTGGAGTTCCCCAAGCAGGCGAAGGCCACCGTCTTCAACCACGTGATGCTCAACTGGTACAGCCACGGACGGAAGCCGGCCGAGATCTTCGGCGAGCCGCACTTCGCCTTCCACTTCTACACGCCCGACCACCACTCGGTCATGGACATCGACCCCAAGCTCCACCCCGACCGTGCCGGGAAGGTGCCGGAGAAGAAGTACATCGCGCCCGACTACATCTCCGAGCCGGGCAACCCGGTGGAGATGACCAAGCCCCAGATGGGACTGCACTGGATCGACACGACGCGGCACTTCGGGCCGGTCGGCAGCGCCGAGGAGTTCCGCGAGGTCTTCGTCTACGGCTCCCACGACGGCAGGCTCATCTTCCAGGAGCCGCTCGCGACCAGGAAGTGGCTGCTGACCAAGCCCACCTTCAAGTCGGACATCCGGCAGCCGCAGGAGTACCAGCGCAGCGGCTACTACCCGACCTTCTACGGCATCAAGTACGACGCCGCCACCAACGACTACGTGATCTCGCTGGGCGGCATGCGGATGCGTAAGGCGACGTAGGTCGTGTCCGGCACCCTCGGCCCGTCGCGCGAGGCCCAAGGCCCCCGGGCCCGCGCGGCGGGCGCCGCCGTCCCCGGCCTGCCGGACGCCGTGCCCGGTCTGTCAGATGACGACGTGGCGCAACTGGTCCGCATCCGCCACTTCGAGCGGACCCTGCTGCGGATGTTCGAGGCCGGCGCGCTGAGCGGGACCACGCACACGTGCATCGGGCAGGAGTACGTGCCGGTGGCGCTGGCCCCGCTGCTCGACGGCGACTTCGTGGTCAGCAACCACCGCGGCCACGGCCACTACCTGGCCCACGTCGGCGACGCCGCCGGGCTGCTCGCCGAGATCATGGGCCGGGAGGGCGGGGTCTGCGCCGGCGTCGGCGGCAGCCAGCACCTCTACCGGCCCGGCTTCCTGTCCACCGGCGTGCAGGGCGAGGGCCTGGCGCTCGCGACGGGCGTCGCGCTGCGGCACCGGCGCACCGGCACCGGCCGGATCGCCGCCGTCTACGTCGGCGACGGCACCTGGGGCGAGGGCGCGGTGTACGAGGCGCTCAACATGGCGGCGCTGTGGCGGCTGCCGGTGCTGGTCGTCGTGGAGGACAACGGGATCGCCCAGTCCACCCCCACCGGCGCGCACCTCTCCGGGACCATCGCCGGCCGGGCGCGCGCCTTCGGCGTCGAGTACGCCGAGATCGCCACCCATGACATCCCGGCCGTCCGCGCCGCAGCCGGACCGGTGATCGCGCGGGTCCGCGACGGCGGCGGGCCGGCGGTCGTACGGTTCCTGACCCGGCGGCTCGGCCCGCACAGCAAGGGCGACGACACCCGCCCCGCCGAGGAGGTCGCGGCCCTGTGGGAGGGCGACTGGCAGGCGGGGCTGGAGGCGCGCCTCGGTCCCCGCTTCCGGGAGATCGACGAGCGGGTCCGCGCCGAGGTGGACCGGATCGCCGCCGAGGTGGCGGCACGCCCGCCGTCGCGGTGGGCCGACGTGGCCGAGGCGGGAGCCGTACAGTGAACGAACTGATCACCCTGGTCGCGGGCGTCCTCGACGTGCCCGCCGAGACGGTCGACGAGAACACCGGCACGGCCACGGCCGCCGAGTGGAGCAGCCTGCGCCACGTGCAGATCATCGGCACCGTCGAACGGGCGTACGGCGTGCGGCTGAGCCCGCGCGAGGCCCGCGCGTGCCGCTCCGTGGGGGCGCTGCGGGACACCCTGCGGACGCGCGGAGTCGCGGTATGACACCGCTCGCGCCCCGGCTCGCCGAGAGCCTGAACGGCGCGCTGCACCGGCTGTTCGCCGAACGCCCCGGCCTGCACCTCCTCGGCGAGGACGTCGCCGATCCCTACGGCGGCGCCTTCAAGGTCACCAAGGGGCTGTCGGACCGGCATCCCGGCCGCGTGCTGTCCACCCCGATCAGCGAGAACGGCCTCGCGGGCGTCGCGGCCGGTCTCGCCCTCGCCGGTGACGAGGTCGTGGCCGAGGTCATGTTCGGCGACTTCGCCGCGCTCGTCTTCGACCCGGTGCTCAACCTGATCTCGAAGTCGGTGACGATGTACGGCCGGCGGCTGCCCATGCCGGTCGTGCTCCGCTGCCCGGTCGGCGGCCGTCGCGGCTACGGGCCCACCCACAGCCAGAGCGTGCAGAAGCACTTCATCGGCATGCCGAACCTGGCGTTGTACGAGCTCAGCCCGTTCCACGACCCGTACGGGCTGCTCGCGCACGCCCTGGACCACGGGCCCGCGCTGCTCTTCGAGGACAAGGTGCTCTACACCCGGCGGGCGTACCCCGACGGGGTCGTGGACGAGCACTTCCGCCACTCGCTCGTCGGGGACGCGTCCGGCTGGGCGCACGTGACCCCCGTGGACGGCACGGCCCCCGACGTCGTGCTGATCTGCCCGGGCGGCGTCGCCCACCGGGCGCTCGCCGCCGCCCACCTCCTGCGGGACCAGGGCGTCACCGCGCACCTTCTGGTCCCCGGGCGCCTGTACCCGGTGGACATCGAGCCCGTCCTGCCGGTCCTGGAACGGCCCGCGCTGGTGGCCGTCGCCGAGGAGAGCACGGCGGGCGGCACCTGGGGCTCCGACATCGCGGCGCTGGTGTACGAGCGGCTGTGGCCGCGCCTGCGCGCCCCGGTGCTGCGGCTGTCGTCCGCCGACTCGATCATCCCGGCCGCTCGCCACCTGGAGGACCGGGTGCTGCTGGGCGAGCGGCACATCGCCGAGGCCGTCGCGGAGCGCCTCGGCACGATCGCGACGGGCGCCGCGGTCGTCGCCGGGTCCGTCGTGACGCCGGTCGCCGAGTCCGTTGTCGAGCCCGTCGATGCCGCCCCACCGCTCGCCGTACCTTTCGTCGTGCCGAAGCTGAACAACAACGACACGCACTACCTGGTGACCTGCTGGCTCGCCGAGGACGGGGCCAGGGTCGAGGCGGGCGCTCCCCTGGTCGAACTGGAGACATCCAAGGCGGTCGAGGAGATCGAGGCCCCGGCGGCCGGATATCTGCGGATCTCGGCCGAGGCCGGCACCGAGGTGGAGGTCGGCGCCATCATCGCGGAACTGCACGAACTCGCGCCCCCGGCGCATGCGGCGGCGAGGAGCGGAGCGGGCGGCGAGGCGGCCACGACCGCCGGTCGTGGTGCGGGATCGGCGGCGCCCGCGCAGGCCGCTCCGGCCGCCGAGGCTTCCCGGCCCGCTCAGTCGTCCCCGGCCGCCCAGTCGTCCCCGGCCGACCGGCGGACCTACGTGCTCGACCGGGTGCAGCGGGGCACCGCCGCCGTCGTGACCCGGGCCCACAAGGAGGTGCCGGCGGCCTTCACCGCCGTCGAGGTGGGGGTCGACGCCCTCCTCGCCAGACTGCGCCTGCTGTCGGAGGAGTCCGGCGCCGAGGTCGGCGTACCCGAGGCCGTGGTGAAGGCGGTCGCCGCCGCCCACGACCGCTTCGGCCACCTCTTCGGCAGCCTCGTGGACGACCGGACGGTCGCCGTCTCCGAGGCGCCCCACGTCGCGGTGACGATCGACGCGGGACGCGGCCTCTACACGCCCGTGATCCGGGACTGCGCGAGCCGATCGATCACCGATATCGCCGACGACCTGATGGATTTCCGGATGAAAGCGTGGCGGGGAGGCGATTTCACCACATCCGAGCTCGATGGCGGTACGATCACCATCTCGATCAACACTGAGGCTGATGTGGTGTTCGTACAACCGATCGTCATGTGGCCGCAGTTGTGCATGCTCTCCGTCGGCGGGCTACGTCGGCAGCTCGCGCTCCACGACGGAGTCCTCGCGACAACCACGGTCGTCGTCCTCGGCCTCGCCTATGACCACCGGGTCGTGAACGGCGCCGAAGCGGTGGCCTTCCTGCGAGCGGTCGCGGACAACCTCCGCGAGCCGGACCGGCTCGACCAGCTGGTCGCCTGACGGCGTGATGGAGGACTGATGACGTTCGGGCTGATCGCCTTCGCCGCGGAAGTGGGCGAGCCAGTGCCCGTCAAGGATGTGGTCGCGGATTACACCGAGGACGTCGCGCGGGTGCTCGCGTACGGCTACGACTACGTGCACCGCGCGGCTCCCGGGATGGGGCTGACCGATCTCGCCGTCGAAGCGGGCGGGCAGGCCCTCGCCGCGGCGGGCGTCGCCGCCCGCGACGTCGACCTGCTGGTGTTAGCGATAACAGACATCGCGGAGTACCTGTACTGGGACGCGGCGGCCGCGGTCGCCCACCGGCTCGGCCTCTCCTGGGCGGAGGCCGTACTGGTGGACCAGGGCTGCGCGGGCGGCGTCACCGCCTTCGACACCCTGGCCGGCCGGTTCGCCACCCACCTGTCCTACGACACCGCCCTGGTCATCGGCGCCAACCGCACCACCGAGGCGTACTGGAACCGCCTGGACACCCACTCACTGCTGTTCTCCGACGGCGCGGCGGCGGCCGTGGCCAGCCGCAACGCCGCGTCACTGCGCTGGCGCACGTCGTACGCCGAGACTGACGGACGCTACGCCGACTTCTTCCGCCTCGACGACGGCGGCGGGGCGAAGCCCTTCGGGCCCGGCACGCCGCCTCCCAAGGTCCGGGACGCCTGGCAGATCATGGAGCACTTCCAGTACGACTCCGACCGCATGGCCGCCTTCGCGGACGAGATCAACGACCGTACGGCCCGTGCCGTCCACCGCGCCTGCAAGCAGGCCGGCATCACGGAGGACGACCTCGCGTGGCTCCTCCTGCTCAACGACAATCCTCGTGTCATCGCCGCCCAGGCCGATCTGATCGGTGTGCCGACGTCCCGTACGAACATCCGCGGCGCCCGGCAGCACGGGCATTTCGGTGCCGCCGACCACCTGTTCGAGCTGGGCAACCTGCACGCCTCAGGGGAGCTGGGCCTGGGTGACTACGTGGCGCTGGCCACGAACGGCCGCGGAATGCACTGGGCGTGCACGATCCTGTGGTCCTGACCCACGCCTTGGCCTGAATCGGGCCTGACCGGGCCTGATCGCCCGCTCCCCCGACTCTCCCGGCTCCCCAGGCGCGCGTCTCCGGCGTCCGGCCCCACGCTCGCCCGGGTCACCTGGTCCTCATCGCCGTGTCAGTCGCTCGGGACGCCGCTCGCCGCCCCGGCACGGCCGAGTGTCCGGCGCAGCCTGGGGATGGCCGCCGGCCGCACCGGCCCGCTCGCGCGCTCGGGCAGAAACTCCGCCAATCCGGCGATGGTGGGATGCTCGAAGACCACCCGCAGCGGGAGCGACGCTCCGGTGAGCGCGTTGAGGCGGCTGACCAGCCGCGTGGCCAGCAGGGAATGCCCGCCCAGGCTGAAGAAGTCGTCGTGGATGTTCGTGACCGGCCGGCCCAACAGGCCGGTGAACAACTCGGCCACCAGATGCTGCGCCTCGGTGCCGGGAGGCTCGGCCTCGCCGGTGCCGGACACCGATGTCGGCTCGGGCAGCGCCTTTCGGTCGATCTTCCCGTTGGGGGTGCGCGGCAGCGCGTCCATCACCACGATGCGGGCAGGGACCAGATGCTGCGGCAGACAGCCCCGCAGATACCGAAGGAGGATCTGCTCGTCGTCCTCCCCACGCTCCTCCGGCACGACGGGGTCGTCCTGGGAGGGGGTTCTGGTGGCGATGTGGGCGATCAGGTGGTCGCCGTGGACGGTGACGACCGCCTCGGACACGGCCGGGTGCTGGAGCAGGGCGTGTTCCACCTCGCCCGGCTCGATCCGGAACCCCCGCAGCTTCACCTGGTGGTCCACCCGGCCGTGGTAGTCCAGGAAGAACTCCACCCCGCCGTCCGCGGTGGTGCTGGGGCGCCAGCGGGCCAGGTCCCCCGTCCGATACAGCCGGCCACCCCCGCTCTCACCCTCAGGGAGGGGGAGGTAGCGTTCGGCCGTCAGGGCGGGCCGCTGGTGGTAGCCCCGCGTCACGCCCTGGCCCGACAGGTACACCTCGCCGATCGCGCCGAGCGGCACCGGACGCAACTCGCCGTCCAGCAAATGCACGCGTGACCCGGGCAGCGCGCGGCCCAGCGGCGTGCGCTCAGCACCGGGGTCGGTCACCGCGTGCGTGGAGTACGTGGTGTCCTCGGTCGGGCCGTACAGGTTGTTGACCACCCCGACCGCCGGATCCCGGTACAACCCGCGCACCAGCTCCACCGGCAACGGCTCCCCGGCCAGGTTGATCGTCGCCGCCTGTGGCGGGATCGCGCCGGCCGCCAGCAACTCCGCCGCCGCCGACGGCACCGTGTTCACCAGCGTCACATGCCCGAACCCGGCCCGATCCTCGATCAGATCCAGCGCGTTACCCGCCGCCAAGGTGACGGTGGCCCCCACCGACAACGGCGCGAAGATCTCAAACACCGACAAGTCGAAACACACACTCGTCGACGCCAGCGTCTCCGCCAGCACCCCCACCCCGAACGCCTGCCCCGCCCAGGCGAGCATCGCCACCGTCTGCCGATGCTCGATCACCACACCCTTCGGCCGCCCCGTCGACCCCGACGTATAAATCACATACGCCGCATCCCCCGCACCGACGGAGACACCCAACCGGCCCGCACCACCGGCACGACCGGAATCGGGGCCCGTCCGAAGACCCTCCACCGCGCTCTCCCACGGGTCCTCGCCGGCCGAACCCAGCACCGCGCGAACGTCGACGACCTGTACCCCGGCCGCACCGGCCGTGCCCGCTGTGGGGTTGTGGTCGGGTGTGGTCACCAGCACGGCCGCCTCGCTGTCGGCAAGGAGGTAGGCCACCCGCTCCGGCGGATACCCCGGATCGATCGGCACATAAGCCGCACCGGTCTTCAACACCGCCAGCAACGCCACGATCAGATCACTGGTCCGCGGCAGGCACACCCCCACCAACACCCCAGCCCCCGCACCCAACCCCACCAGATGACGAGCCAACCACTCAGCCCGCTCATCCAACTCCCGATACCGCACCACCCCGTCAACCGCACGCACCGCCACCGCATCCGGACACCGATCCACCACCGCCTCGACCAACCCATGCACACACCCACCAGCCGGCACACCAGCCGGACCGGTCAGCGGACCACCGTCACCCAACGCACCGAGGACGGTCTTCTCCCCCGCCGTACGGACATCGAGATCCATCACCCGCGCGCCGCGATCGGCGGCCAGCGCCTCCACCACCACCGCCAACCGCTCCGCCAGCAAACCCGCCGACCGCGCATCGAACAGATCCGTGTTGTAGGTCAGGAACCCACCCAACCCCTCCACCGACTGCTCCAGATGCACCGACAACTCGAACTGGCTGGCTCGGGGACGCACCGGCACCGGGTCGACCGCGAGCCCGGGGAGCTCGTACTGCGGTGGCGTGCCGTTGATCGACAGCATGACCTGGAAGAGAGGACTGCGGCTGAGGTCGCGTTCCCGTACGCACTCGTTGATCAGCCGATCGAAGCCGACGTGCTGGTGCTGCTGGGTGGCGAGCGCGGCGTCGTGCGTGGCGCGCAGCACGTCACGGAGTGTCGTCTCCGGCGCCGGGCGCATGCGCAGGGGCAGCGTCGTGACGAGCATGCCGATGACATCCGTGAACTCGGGCCGGGTACGCCCTGAGGCGGCGAACCCGATCGTGACGTCGTCCTGGCCGCTGAGCTTGGCCAGGAGCACACCCAGCGCCGTCGCCACGACGGAGAACGTACTCGCCCCGGTCGCCCGGGTCACGGCGGCCACGGTCGCGGCCGACAGGGACAGCGGAACGGCGTCCCCACGGTGTGTCTGGTACGGCGGGCGTGGCTTGTCCGTGGGCAGGTCGAGCGTCTGCGCGCCGGCGAGGTGCTCGCGCCAGAAATCCATGTCCTCGTCGGTGACAGGCCGCTCCCACAGCTCGACGTCCGCGAACTGCACAGACGCGGGTGAAGGGGCCTCGTTTCCCGCCGGACCTTCGGCCAGCCTGGCGTAGTGGCCGGTGATCTCACGGAGCAGCAGGTCGAGCGACCAGCCGTCGCAGATGAGGTGGTGGAGGCTCAGGAGCAGCACGTGTTCCTCGTCCGACACCCTCACCAGGACCGTACGCATCAGCGGCCCGGCGGCGAGGTCGAGCGGCCGGGACGCCTCCTCGTCGAGCACCGCGGCCCAGTCGGACGCGGTCACTTCCTCCAGGTCGGCGACCGGTTCCGCGGACACCACCTGTACGAGCTCCTCGTTCTCCTCACGAAGGGTGGTGCGCAGGCTTTCGTGGCGCCGGGCGGTGTGGGCGAGGGCGGTGCGCAACACATCCCGGTCGAGCGGCCCGCGTACGGTCGCCGCGCCGGTGATGTGGTACGCCAGATTCGTGTCCGGGTGCAGATGACACAAGAACCACAACCGCTGCTGATTCGCCGTCGCCGGATGCACATGCTCACCAACCGGATGACGACCCACCGGAATCGCGACCACCTCACCGGCACCCACACCCGGCAACCGCTCAGCCAGACCGGCCACCGTCGGATGATCGAACACCAGCCGAAGCGGCACCACCACACCCAGCGCCTCCGACAACCGATGCACCAACCGCGTGGCCAGCAACGAATGCCCACCCAGACTGAAGAAATCGTCATGGATGTTCGTCACCGGCCGGCCCAGCAGACCGGCGAACAACTCAGCCACCAGACGCTGCGCCTCGGTGCCAGGAGCCTCGGCCTCACTGTTGCTGGACACCGATGTCGGCTCGGGCAGCGCCCTTCGGTCGATCTTCCCGTTCGGCGTACGCGGCAGCGCCTCCATCACCACGATGCGGGCAGGCACCAGATGCTGCGGCAGACACCCCCGCAGATACCGCAGAAGAATCTGCTCGCAATCCGCATCGCACAGGGCAAGGTCACCGTGATCCGCCGCAACGGCAGGACGACCACCGTGCATGTCATGGGTGCCCGCGTGGTCACTGTGCTCGTCGTGGGCTCGCTCGTCGCCCTGCGCATGGTTGCCGTGGTCGCGGGTGGGAGTGTTCTTGCTGGCGATGTGGGCGATCAGGTGGTCGCCGTGGACGGTGACCACGGCCTCGGACACGGCCGGGTGCTGGAGCAGGGCGTGTTCCACCTCGCCCGGCTCGATCCGGAACCCCCGCAGCTTCACCTGGTGGTCCACCCGGCCGTGGTAGTCCAGGAAGAACTCCACCCCGCCGTCCGCGGTGGTGCTGGGGCGCCAGCGGGCCAGGTCCCCCGTCCGGTACAACCGCCCACCCTCACCGTGGGCGTCGTTGTCGGGGAGGGGGAGGTAGCGTTCGGCGGTCAGGGCGGGCCGCTGGTGGTAGCCCCGCGTCACGCCCTGGCCCGACAGGTACACCTCGCCGATCGCGCCGAGTGGCACCGGACGCAGCTCGCTGTCCAGCAGGTGTACGCGTGACCCGGGCAGGGCGCGGCCCAGCGGGGTGCGCTCAGCACCGGGGTCGGTCACCGCGTGGGTGGAGTACGTGGTGTCCTCGGTCGGGCCGTACAGGTTGTTGACCACCCGCACCGCCGGATCCCGGTACAACCCGCGCACGAGCTCCACCGGCAACGGCTCCCCGGCCAGGTTGATCGTCGCCGCCTGTGGCGGGATCGCGCCGGCCGCCAGCAACTCCGCCGCCGCCGACGGCACTGTGTTCACCAGCGTCACATGCCCGAACCCGGCCCGATCCTCGATCAGATCCAGCGCGTTACCCGCCGCCAAGGTGACGGTGGCCCCCACCGACAACGGCGCGAAGATCTCAAACACCGACAAGTCGAAACACACACTCGTCGACGCCAGCGTCTCCGCCAGCACCCCCACCCCGAACGCCTGCCCCGCCCAGGCGAGCATCGCCACCGTCTGCCGATGCTCGATCACCACACCCTTCGGCCGCCCCGTCGACCCCGACGTATAGATCACATACGCCGCATCCCCCGCACCGACGGAGACACCCAACCGGCCAGGACGGCCGGAATCGGAGCTCCCCCCGACCGGGCCGAGCACCGCGCGAACGTCGACGACCTGCACCCCGGCCGAGCCCGCGGTACCGGCCAGGGGGTTGTGGTCGGGTGTGGTCACCAGCACGGCCGCGTCGCTGTCGGCGAGGAGGTAGGCCACCCGCTCCGGCGGATACCCCGGATCGATCGGCACATAGGCCGCACCGGTCTTCAACACCGCCAGCAACGCCACGATCAGATCACTGGTCCGCGGCAGGCACACCCCCACCAACACCCCAGCCCCCGCACCCAACCCCACCAGATGACGAGCCAACCACTCAGCCCGCTCATCCAACTCCCGATACCGCACCACCCCGTCGACCGCCCGCACCGCCACCGCATCCGGACACCGATCCACCACCGCCTCGACCAACCCATGCACACACCCACCAGCCGGCACACCAGCCGGACCGGTCAGCGGACCACCGTCACCCAACGCACCGAGGACGGTCTTCTCCCCCGCCGTACGGACATCGAGATCCACCACCCGCGCGCCGGGATCGGCGGCCAGCGCCTCCACCACCACCGCCAACCGCTCCGCCAGCAAACCCGCCGACCGCGCATCGAACAGATCCGTGTTGTAGGTCAGGAACCCACCCAACCCCTCCACCGACTGCTCCAAATGCACCGACAACTCGAACTGCGTACCGGCGGGCGCCATGTCGACTCGGGTGAAGCGGAGGCCGGGCAGTTCCAGCGTCCGCTGGGGTGCGCTGTCCAGCGCGAGCATGACCTGGAAGAACGGGCTGCGGCTGAAGTCGCGTTCCGGCCGCACGTGCTGGACGATCCGCTCGAACGGGGTGTCGCTGTGAAGCTGGACCTCCAGAAGGTTCGCGTGCGTCGCGCTCAGCGCCTCCGCGAGCGTCATGCCGGGCCGGGTCACGGAGCGCAGGGGAAGGGAGTTCGCCAGGAAGCCGATCATCTCGGCGGTGCCGGGGTGCGTACGGCCGGAGGACGGGATGCCGATGGTGACGTCGTCCTGACCGGCGAGTTTGGCGAGCAGCAGCGTCAACGCCGTGGTGATCACCGTGAAGGTCGTCGTACCGCTCTCCCGTGCGAGGCGCTCGACGGTCCGCGCGGGCAGGGAGAGCGGAACGGCGTCCCCACGGTGCGTCTCGTACGGCGGGCGTGGCTTGTCCGTGGGCAGGTCGAGCGTCTGCGCGCCGGCGAGGTATTCACGCCAGAACCCGAGTTCGGAGTCATCGGCCGGTGTGTCGAGCTTCCACTGGGCGTAGTCGCCGTACTGAAGAGGGGCGCCCTGCGCGCGCGGTTCACCCGTACGGGCCGCCTGATAATGATCGGCGATCTCGCGGAACAGCACGGTGAGGGACCAGCCGTCCGCGATGACATGGTGGAGCGACAGCAGCAGCACGTGTTCGTCGTCCGAGACACGCACCACCCGCGCGCGGAACAGCGGGCCCTGTTCGAGGTCGACCGTCGAGGTCCGCCACTGCTCCAGGGTTTCCGCCAGGTCGGGCACGGCGGTGAGCGGCGGCTCCCAATCCCACTCCTCGTGAACGACCTGTACGAGTTCCCCCTCCGCCATCCGGAGGGTGGTGCGCAGGCTTTCGTGGCGCCGGGCGGTCTGGGCGAGGGCGGTGCGCAGCACGTCCCGGTCGAGCGGCCCGCGCACGGTCGCCGCACCCGTGATGTGGTACGCCAGATTCGTATCCGGGTGCAGATGACACAAGAACCACAACCGCTGCTGATTCGCCGTCGCTGGATGCACATGCTCACCAGCCGGATGACGACCCACCGGGATCGCGACCACCTCACCGGCACCCACACCCGGCAACCGCTCGGCCAGGCCGGCGACCGTCGGGTGATCGAACACCAGCCGAAGCGGCACCACCACACCCAGCGCCTCCGACAACCGATGCACCAACCGCGTGGCCAGCAACGAATGCCCACCCAGACTGAAGAAATCGTCATGGATGTTCGTCACCGGCCGGCCCAGCAGACCGGCGAACAACCCGGCCACCAGACGCTGCGCCTCGGTGCCGGGAGCCTCGGCCTCACTGTTGCTGGACACCGATGTCGGCTCGGGCAGCGCCTTACGGTCGATCTTCCCGTTCGGCGTACGCGGCAGCGCCTCCATCACCACGATGCGGGCAGGCACCAGATGCTGCTGCAGACACCCCCGCAGATACCGCAGCAGAATCTGCTCGCAATCCGCATCGCACAGGGCGAGATCACCGTGATCCGCCGCAACGGCAGGACGACCACCATGCACATCGTGCGCGCCGGCGTCGTCGTGGTGAACATGGCTGAGGGCTCTGGTGGCGATGTGGGCGATCAGGTGGTCGCCGTGGACGGTGACGACCGCCTCGGACACGGCCGGATGCTGGAGCAGGGCATGTTCCACCTCGCCCGGCTCGATCCGGAACCCCCGCAGCTTCACCTGGTGATCCACCCGGCCGTGGTAGTCCAGGAAGAACTCCACCCCGCCGTCCACGCTGGTGCGCGGGCGCCATCGGGCCAGATCCCCCGTCCGATACAACCGCCCACCCTCACCTTGAGCGTCGTCATCGGGGAGGGCATCGCCATCGTCGTCCCCGCGGCTGCCGGGGAGGGGCAGGTAGCGTTCGGCCGTCAGGGCGGGCCGCTGGTGGTACCCCCGCGTCACGCCCTGGCCCGACAGATACACCTCGCCGATCGCGCCCAGCGGTACCGGACGCAGCTCGCTGTCCAGCAGGTGTACGCGGGACCCGGGCAGGGCGCGGCCCAGCGGGGTCCGCTCAGCACCGGGATCGGTCACCGCGTGGGTGGAGTACGTGGTGTCCTCGGTCGGCCCGTACAGGTTGTTGACCACCCCGACCGCCGGATCCCGGTACAACCCGCGCACCAGCTCCACCGGCAACGGCTCCCCGGCCAGGTTGATCGTCGCCGCCCGTGGCGGGATCGCCCCGGCCGCCAGCAACTCCGCCGCCGCCGACGGCACCGTGTTCACCAGCGTCACATGCCCGAACCCGGCCCGATCCTCGATCAGATCCAGCGCGTTACCCGCCGCCAGCGTGACGGTGGCACCCACCGACAACGGCGCGAAGATCTCAAACACCGACAAGTCGAAACACACACTCGTCGACGCCAGCGTCTCCGCCAGCACCCCCACCCCGAACACACTGCCCGCCCAGGTCAGCATCGCCACCGTCTGCCGATGCTCGATCACCACACCCTTCGGCCGCCCCGTCGACCCCGACGTGTAAATCACATACGCCGCATCCGAAGGCTGCACTTCCACGCTCAACCGGCCATGGAACCCGTCCCCGGCCGTGCCGAGCACGGCACCGACGTCGACGACCTGCACCCCGGCCGCACCGGCCGAGCCCGCGGAACCGGCCAGAGGGTTGTGGTCGGGTGTGGTCACCAGCACGGCCGCCTCGCTGTCAGCCAGCAGATAGGCCACCCGCTCCGGCGGATACCCCGGATCGATCGGCACATAGGCCGCACCGGTCTTCAACACCGCCAGCAACGCCACGATCAGATCACTGGTCCGCGGCAGGCACACCCCCACCAACACCCCAGCCCCCGCACCCAACCCCACCAGATGACGAGCCAACCACTCAGCCCGCTCATCCAACTCCCGATACCGCACCACCCCGTCAACCGCCCGCACCGCCACCGCATCCGGACACCGATCCACCACCGCCTCGACCAACCCATGCACACACCCACCAGCCGGCACAGCAGCCGGACCGGTCAGCAAGCCACCGTCACCCAACGCACCGAGGACCGACTTCTCGGCCTCGTCCAGCACGTCGAGTTCCGCGAGGGGCCCGTCCAGGCCTTCGGTGAGCACGCGCAGCGCCACGCCGAAGCGGCCGGCGAGGAGCCGGGCGGTCTCCGCGTCGAACAGGTCGGCGTCGTAGCCGAGGAACCCGGTGACGCGGTCGCCCGTCAGCCACAGGTACACCTCGACGTCGTACTGGATCGCGGCGGGCGCCATCGTCAGCGGCCGTACGGGCCGTCCGTCCAGGTGGAACTCGGGCAGGCCGTCCTGGAGGACGCACATCACCCGGAACAGCCGGTCTCCGCCGGTCCCCGCCGCCGCGGCGACCGTCTCCAGGGGGACGTGCGCGTGCGCGTACGCGCCGAGGCAGGTGTCGCGTACGGCGGTCAGGAGATCGCGGCCGGTCGCGGCGGCGGCGCTGTCGGTGCGCAGCGCGAGCATGTTGACCAGCGGGGCGATGGCTCCCGGTGCGCGGTGCCGCTCGACGGTCGCGATCGGCGCCCCGATCGTCACGTCGGGCTCCCCGGTCGTCCTCGCCAGCGTCAGGTGCAGGGCGGCGAGCAGCATCATGAACGGGGTGACCCGCTCGCGCTCGGCGACCTCCAGGGCGTGCCGTACGGCGGCCGCGTCCAGCGACACCGGGACCGCGGCCGAGCGGAAGCGCGGCCTGACGGGTCGCGGCAGGTCGGCCGGGAGGTCGAGCGGAGGAGCGTCGCACAGCCGCTCACGCCAGTAGGCGAGGTCCGCCTCGGTGACCGGCGTGCCCCCGGTGGGCGGGGAGGCCGCGCCGGGCAGGGCTCCACCGGAGTAGAGGGTGGTCAGTTCGGCGAGGAAGACGCCCAGCGACCAGCCGTCGCAGATGAGATGGTGGGCCACGACCTGCAGGAGCGTCTCATCGGGGCCGAGCGACCAGACGGCGACCCGCCACAGCGGGCCGGTGGCCGGGTCCATGGGCCGGGTGGCGAAGTCCTCGGCGCGGGCCAGCGCCGCCTCGCGCCGATCGCCTTCCGGCAGGTGTGCGAGGTCGGCGTACTCGGGCTCCGGCACGGCGTACGGCCCGGTGACGGATTCGACGGCCGGATCGGCGGCAGGCCCGACGGCGGGCTCGACAGGGGCGACGACGCACCTCGGCGGCTCCTCGCGCGGGAACCGGGCACGCAGCAGCGGGTGGCGCTCGGCCATCCGGGCGAGCGCCGACCGCAGGCGGCCGCGGTCCACCGGCCCGGCCACGGACGCCACGAACGACAGGATGTTCACCGCGGTGCCCGGGTGAAGCTGCTCGAAGAGCAGCAGCCCCGTCTGCGCGGGGCTGACGGCCGGATCCCCGGCGTCGGCGGCAGCGGCGGACGGGGCCGCGGACACCCGGTCCCGCCAGCGCCTGACCAGGTCCCGGCCCGCGTGTTCGCTCACCGCGACTCACCGGCCTCGGCGGTCAGCGCAGCGATGCGGGCCGCGACCTGGGCGCCGGAGACGCCCCGCTCGCTCCAGTCGGCCATGAGCCGGGCCGTGACCGCGCGGGGCGACTGGGCCGCCAGCACGACCTCGATCGGCACGGGCAGCGCGAGCGCGTCCTCCAGGATCGCCGCGATCTCGGCGACGCGGACGGAGTCACCGCCGATGCTGCTCAGGTTCTGCGTCGGCGCGCACTCGCTCACCTCGCACACCGCCGCGAACACGCCGGCGAGGAACCGCTCCACGGGCACCGCGCGGTCGCCGATCACCTCTCCCCTGAGCTCACCGGCCGCATAGCGGGTGCGTGCCAGCGAGCGCTGGACCTTGCCGCTGGTCGTACGGGGGATGGCGCCGGGCGGGCAGACCACGACGATGTCCACCCGGGCGCCGGTGGCGGCCAGCACCCTGGTCTTGAGGTCAGCGGCGATCTCGGCCCGGTCGACGTCCGCGCCGGCCCTGGCGAGCTCGACGGCCAGCACGATCTCCTCGCCCCCGGCGCGCTCCACCATGAACGCCGCCGCCGTCGGCCGCAACGCAGGATGCCCGTCGACCGCCGCTGACTCCAGGTCGTGGGCGTGGAAGTTCACGCCGCTCTGGATGAGCACGTCCTTGGACCGGCCGGTGACGAACAGGTGCCCGTCGCGCAGGTAGCCCAGGTCGCCGGTGCGCAGGTAGCGCTCGCCGTCGAGTTCGCCGAACGAACGGTCGTCGGAGTCGTTCCAGTAGCCGCGGCAGACGCTCGGCCCCCGGACCCAGATCTCGCCGTTCTCCCCGTCCGCCGCCGGGGTGCCGTCGTCCACGACCACCACGGAGTGCCCGTCGACGGCCGGGCCGCAGTCCACCCGTCCGTCCTCGGCGACGCCGTCCTCGGGCGAGAAGTGCCGCCCGGTGACGATCAGGGTGGCCTCCGCCAGGCCGTAGCAGGGCAGGAACGCCTCCGGCCGGAACCCGTTGCCGGCGAAGCGCTCGGCGAAGGCCCGGAGCGTGCCCGGGCGGATCGGCTCCGCGCCGTTGAACGCCAGCCGCCACTGGCTGAGGTCCAGCCCGGACAGGTCCGCGCCCCGGGCGCGGCGCACGCACAGGTCGTAGGCGAAATTCGGCCCGCCGGTGTGCGTGACACCCATTTCCGAGATCTGCCGCAACCAGTCGAGCGGTTGCCGGAGGAAATGCACGGGCGACATCAGCCGGACCGGAAATCCGCCGTACCCGGGCGTCAGAATGCAACCGATCAGACCCATGTCGTGGTACGGCGGAAGCCATGAGATAACCCGGATGTCCCGATCGACGCGAAATACGTCGCTGATCGCCCGGATATTCGCGATGAGATTGGAGTGGTCGAGGACGACGCCCTTCGGCTGCCCGGTGCTGCCGGAGGTGTACTGCACCAGCGCCACGTCGTGCCGCCGCGGCAGGACCTTCGGCTCCACCGGCTCGCCGGCCTCGGAGATCACCGGCGGCAGCGGCACGTCGCCCACGGGGATGAGCGCCAGGATCGCCGGGTCGGCCAGCAGCGACGTCGCGCCGGAGTCGGCGAGGATCCGGGCGAAGCGCTGCGCGATCCGGTCGGCGGCGCCCATCAGCGGCGGGTACGTCGGCACCGCGGGCACCCCGGCCAGGAAGCAGGCCCAGACGGCGGCCACGAGGTCCAGGCCGGGCGGGTACAGCAGCAGCGCCGGCCCCTCCTTGGGCAGCTGCCCCGCCAGGCCGCAGGCCCGCCGCCACAGCTCGCCGTACGTGATCGAGTCGATGCGGCCGTTCTCGTGCAGGTACTCGTACGCCACCTGGCCGGGCTGCGCCGCGACGTGGTCGGCCAGGACGTGGGCGAGCGTGCGATCGGCCGGAGTTGGCATCGCTGGGGCTCCTTCGCGTGGTGACTACGGCGGGCGAAGCCCGGCGCGGCATTACCGACGAGGCGGCGATCAGAATGTAAGAAGGCCCGCTCTCGCCCGGTTCTCAGGCGTCTACCGGCGTTCTCTCAGTTTCCGAACGAATTCTTGACGGACCCCACGGCAAAGCTGTGCGATGAATTCGCGAATTACCCGCGGCGGGTTCCGATATTCCCACGGAGGTGTGCATGGCCCGCATGAGATCATGCTGGTTGGCCTCGTTCGCCGATGTGCCGGATCCGGCGTGCGAGCTCGTGTGCTTTCCGTACGCCGGCGGCAGCGGGTCGGTGTTCCGGGGGTGGCAGCGCCACACCCGGAGCCTGCGCGTCACCGCCGCGTGCCTGCCGGGCCGGGAGGTGCGCCTCAGCGAACCGGCGATCCCGGACATCGACCGGCTGACCGACGCCCTGCTCACCGCGGTCACCCCGCTGACCGATCGGCGCTACGCGTTCTTCGGCCACAGCATGGGCGCGCTGGTGGCCTTCGAGCTGACCCGGCGGATCCGCGACGCCGGCCTGCCGCTGCCCGCCGGGCTGTTCGTCGCGGGCCTGGAGGCGCCCCACCTGGTGCGGTTCGACCCAGCGCACGACCTGCCGCGCGACGAGCTCGTGGCGTGGCTCTACCAGGGCCAGGGCCTCGACGCCGAGGTGCTGGCCTACCCGGAGCTGATCGACCTGATGCTGCCGACGATCCGTGCCGACCTGGCGGTGGTCGAGAACTACCGCTTCCAGCCTCTCGCGCCGCTGCCGGTGCCGGTCCACGTCCTGCACGGCCGCGACGACGAAGTGGACATCGCCGCGAGCGGTGCGTGGGCGGAGCTGACATCCGAGGAGTGCCGCGTGACGACGTTCGACGGTGGCCACTTCTTCGTCCGGGAGCACGAGGGCCGGATCGTCCGCCTCATCGAGGCGGCCCTGACCACGACGACGCCTGCCAGGGAAACCGGTGACATCGGGGGAATCGAACGATGACCAGCTCGTCCTACGTCGGCGCGGTCGGCAGCGGCCCCGAACGCGACTACGGCAACATGATCATCCTGCCCGCCGCGCCGTCCCAGCGGCAGCTGTGGTTCCTGTGCCAGTGGGACCCCGCCGCCAACGCCGCGTACAACGTCACCAGCGCGGTGCGGCTCACCGGGCGGCTCGACCCGGTGCTGCTCCAGCGCGCGCTGAACCAGGTGGTCGCCCGGCACGAGAGCCTCCGCGCCGGGGTCGGGGTGGTCGACGGCGACCCCCGGCAGGTCGTCGCGGTCGAGACGCTGGTGGCGCTGCCCACGGTCGACTGCTCGCACCTGTCTCCCGAGGCCGCCGAGGAGTACGTGCAGCGCGCGGCCGAGGAGCAGGCGAGCCTGCCGTTCGTCCTGGACGAGCCGCCGCTGCTGCGGGTGCTCCTGGTGCGGGAGGCCGCCGACCGGCACACCCTGATCGTGGTCATCCACCACATCTGCTGCGACGGCTGGTCGATCGAGGTCTTCTACCGCGACCTGGCCGAGAGCTACCGCCGCCTGCTCGGCGGCGAGGGCCCGGCTCCCGAGCTGCCCATCCAGTACGCCGACTACGTCGCCTGGCGGGAGGAGTCCCTCGCCGGCGAGCCGCTGCGCGACCTGGTTGCGCACTGGTGCGGAACGCTGTCGGGCGTCCAGCCGCTTCCCCTGCCCGTCGACCACTCCCGCCAGGCGCAGCGGCGCATGGCCGCGGGCCGGCTGGAGGAGACGCTGCCCGCCGACGAGGCGGCGGCGCTCGACGCCCTCGGCAGAGGCTGGGAGGCGACCCCGTTCATGCTCCTGCTCGCCGCGTTCAAGGTGACCCTCGCCCGCGTCACCGGGCAGCCGGACGTCGCGGTCGGCACCCCGGTGGCCGGGCGGCACCACCCCGACGCCGAGGACGTCATCGGCTTCTTCGCCAACCCGCTCGTGCTGCGCACCCGCCTGCCGGAGGGCGCCGGGTTCGCCGACGCCGTGCGGGCCGTACGGAACACCTGCCTGGAGGCCTTCTCCCACCAGGAGATGCCGTTCGACCGGCTGGTGGAGGAGCTGCGCCTGCCGCGGGTGGTGGACCGCAACCCGCTGTTCGACGTGATGTTCTCCATGCAGAACACGCCCGGCGTCCTCGCGCGGCTGCCCGAGCTGACCATGGTCCCGGTCGACCTCGCCGTGACGTCGGCCAAGTTCGACCTGTGGCTGACGGTCCTGCCGGACGGCGACGGACTGCGGCTGCGGCTCGACTACGACCGCGACCTGTACGACCCGGGCACGGCGCGGCTGCTGCTGGACGTCTACCGCGCCGTGCTGGCCGAGATCCGCCGCGACCCCGGCGTGCGCTGGGGCGCGCTGCCGCGCGCGGACGCCGGGGAGCGCGCGCTCGCCGACCGCCGGTCGCGCGAGGAGGCCCCCGCGCCGCCTGACGGCACCATCCTCGACGTGCTCGCCGGCCGCTCCTCCAGCCAGAGTCACGCGGTCCGCGCCGCCGGCGCCGAGATGAGCCACGCCGACCTGCGTACGGCCGCCGCCGGACTGGCGGCACGGCTCCGGGCCGAGGGCGTCGGGCCGGGCGTCGTCGTCGCGACGCCGCCGCTGCCGTCGGCGGCGCTCCTCGTCGCGGCGCTGGCCGTCTTCGAGACGGGCGCGGTCCTCACGTACGGCTCGCGCCACCCGCGCGCCGGGGCGTTCGTCACGTTCACGGCGGACGACTGGCTGGTGACCACCGGCCCTCGCTTCGACCCGGTGCCCTCCGGCTCGGCACGGGCCGGATCGCCCGCCTGGCAGGTGGACGACGGCGATCGCGACGGCCACACGGTCGTGTTCTCCCACCGCGCGCTGGCCGCCGCGGCGACGGCGGTGGCCGCGAGGCTGGGGCTCGGCCCGGACGACGAGGTCGTCCTCGGGCACGACGGAGGGCCGGTGGACCTGGCCGCCCTGCTCGCGCCGCTGAGCGCCGGAGCCCGCCTGGTCCTCACGGACACACCCACCGGCGGGACCGTGGTGGTCGCCGCGCCGCAGGTCTGGCGCCGGCTGCTGACCGAGGGGTACGCGCCGTCGCCGGACGCCCGGCTGGTCTGCGTCGGCCCCTTCGTCGCCGACGACCTGGCCGAGGCGCTCGGACGCACCGGGAACACCGTCTTCCTGGGCAGGCGGACGCCGCTGTCGGCGGCCCCGGTGAGCCTGTCCCGCCTGGGAGAGGGGTCCGGCCCGCCGCTCGCCGGGACCATCCGGCGGCTGCTCGACGAGACGGGCGAGCCGGTGCCCCCGGGCGTCGTCGGCGAGCTGTGGCTGTCGGGTCCCGCCGTCGTGGGCCCGGACACGGCGGGTTCGGGCGCGGTGGCGACCGGCGAGCGCTATCGGTGCACCCCCTCCGGTGAGCTGCGCTTCGCGGGCTACGCCGACGGCCGCCTGACCCTGGGCGACCACGTCGTGCGGCCGGACCGGATCGAACGGCGGCTGACCGAGGTCGAGGGGGTGCGCGAGGCCGCCGTCGTGCCCGGGGAGACCGGAGCCGGGCCGCGGCTCGTCGGCTGGCTGGTGCCCGCCGACCCGCAGGCGGCCGCCTCGCCCCGGTCGCGCGAGGCCCTGGTGGCCACGGTGCGGGAGGCCCTGGCGAACGCGCGCGACCGGGTCCGTACGGGATCGGAGGAGCCCGGGACGCCCGCCGCTTTCGGCGTGCTGCGCGAGCTGCCCCGGCTGCCGGACGGCGGGGTCGACCGGGCGGCGCTCACCGCGATGTGCGGGGAGGCGCTGCGGGAGGGCATCGACGAGACCCCGCCGCGCAACCGCCTGGAGCGCGCGATCATCTCCATCTTCCGGGACGTGCTGCCGGTGCCGGAGTTCGGCGTCCACGCCGACTTCTTCGCCCTGGGCGGGCACTCCGTGCTCGCCGCCAAGGTCATCGGCCGCGTACGGGACCAGCTCGGCGTGCTCGTCCCGGTGCGCGACTTCTTCCGCAGGGCGACCGTGGCCGGTCTCGCGGAGGCCGTCGCGGCGGTGGAGGAGGAGCGTGCCCGCGCGGCCGCCGACGCCTCGTCCGCCGCGTACGGCGGGCTCGCCGAACTGTCCGACGCCGAGATCGACCAGTTGCTCCGCCGGCTCGGATGACCCGGGCCGCCACCGAACGACCACTCAACCCAAGGAGTCCCTCATGGGCATCGATGACCCCGAGACCGTCTTCCAGGTCGTCCTCAACGACGAGGAGCAGTACTCCATCTGGTTCGCCGACCGGCCCGTACCGCCCGGCTGGTCCGGCGTCGGCGTCACGGGCCGCAAGCAGGAGTGCCTGGACCACATCGAGAAGGTCTGGGTCGACATGCGCCCCCGGTCGCTGCGCGAGCACGCCGCCTGACCCCCCGATTCACATCCACCGACAGGAGTGCGACACATGAGCCAGCGGCCGGAATTGGAGTCGATGACCCCGGAGGAGAAGCGTGCGCTGCTCGCCAAGCTCCTGGACGGATCGGTCGAGACGACACCCAGCACCCTTCTCCTCGAGCAGCGCCGCCTGTGGCTGCTGCACCAACTGGACTCCGCCAAACCCTGGCAGGTCAGCGCCGCGGTGCGGCTGTCCGGCCCGATCGACCCGGCGGCGATGCAGCAGGCGCTCGTCGCCGTCGTGCAGCGGCACGAGGTGCTGCGGGCCACGTTCCGCGAGGTCAACGGCCAGGCCATCGCCACCACCGCGGCGGCGGTGACGCTGCGGCTGCCCGTCCAGGACATCGACCCCGGCGACCTCGACGGTGAGCTCGCCCGGGTGGCGGCGGCCGAGACCGGGACCCGTTTCGACCTCGGCAGGGGGCCGCTGGTCCGCGCGTCGCTGCTGCGCGCCGCCCCGGACGACCACGTCTTCCTGCTCACCGCGCACCAGATGGTCGCCGACCGGCGCTCGGTCAGGCTGATCGTCGACGAGGTGCTGTCGCGCTACGCGGCCCTGTCCGGCGGCGCCGAGGCCGCGCCCGCCGGCACGCCCGCCGACTTCCGTTCCCTCGTGGACGCCCAGCGCGCCTGGAGCGAGAGCGACGACGCGGGCGAGGCCGTCGACTACTGGCGCGGCGGGCTGGCCGCCCTCAGCCCGCTGGAGCTGCCGACCGACCGCCCGCGCCCGCCGCTGAAGACCATCCACGGCGACGCGGTCACGGTCCCGGTGCCCGCCTCCCTGGCCGCCGCGCTGACCGCCTGGCGCGAGGACCCGGGGCCGACGCTGCTGGCCGCGTACGCCGCCGTGCTCTCGCGCTACTCGCAGCAGCACGACCTGGCGATCGGCGTCCCGGCGGCGGGATCGTGGACCGCCACCGGAAGCGCCGCGCAGGACAGCACGGTCGGCCCGCTGGAGAACATCGTGCCGCTGCGGGTCGAGCTGCGGGCCGGCGACGGCCTCGGCGCGCTGACCGGGCGCGTCACCGCCGCCCGCGCGCAGGCTCTGGCGCACGCGCGGCTCCCGTTCGACCGGATCGTGGACGCGGCGCAGCCCCAGCGCGACCTGAGCCGCACGCCGCTGTTCCAGACCACCTTCGCCTTCGAGGAGGACACCGACGACCGCGTCCTGCCCGGCGCGGTGGCGCGGCCCCTCGACCTGCCGGTGACCTGGACCCCGCACGACATCGACCTGTTCGCGGTGCGGCGGAGCGACGGCCTGCACCTGCGCGCGCAGTACAACACCGACCTGTTCGACCGGGGCACGGTCGAGCGGTTCCTCGGCCACGTCCTGGTGGTGCTGACCGAGGGGCTGGCCCGCCCCGACCACCCGCTGGCCGACATCCCGCTGCTCACCCCGGAGGAGCACGAGCGGATCGTGGCCGGGTGGAACGACACGCGGACCGAGCGCGACCGGTCGCTCACCCTGCACGCGCTCGTCGAGCGGGCGGCCCAGGCGCACCCGGAGCGTACGGCGGTCTCCGGCGGCGGCGTCGAGATCAGCTACGCCTCCCTCGACGGCCGCGCGGACGCGCTGGCCGCCGAACTCGTCGCCCGGGGCGCCGGACCCGAGTCGCGGGTGGGCGTCGTCGTCGACCGGTCGCCGCACAGCGTGGTGGCCCTGCTCGGCGTGCTCAAGGCCGGGGCGGCGTACGTGCCGCTCGACCCGTCCTACCCGGCCGACCGGCTGACGTTCATCGCCGACGACGCCGGGATCGGCCTGCTCGTCGGCCGCGCGGAGGCCCTGGCCGCCCTGCCCGTGACGCTGGCCGGGCGGACCCGGGTCAGCGTCTCCATCACCGACCCCGAGCACACGGGGGACCGGGCGGTCGTCCCGGCGGGTCCCGCGAACCTGGCCTACATCATCTACACCTCCGGATCGACCGGCCGGCCCAAGGGCGTCGCGGTCGAGCACCGGCAGATCGTGCACGCCACCGAGGCGCGTACGGCCTGCGAGGGGCCGGGCCTGCCCGAGCGCTACCTGGTGCTGGCGCCGCTCACCTTCGACGCGGCCGGCGGCGGCCTGTACTGGACGCTCAGCCGCGGCGGCACGGTCGTGCTGCCGACCGAGACGGAGGTGCTCGACCCCCGCCTGCTGGGCCGGCTCATCCGGAACCGCCAGGTCACCCACGTCGACGGCGTGCCGTCGCAGTACGCCCTGCTGCTGGAGACCGACCCGGAGCCGCGCCCGTCGGTCCGCGCGACCGTCGTCGCGGGCGAGGCGCTGCCGCCGAGCCTGGTCGCCGAGCACTACCGCCACTCGCCGGACGCCGTGCTGTTCAACGAGTACGGCCCGACGGAGGCCACGGTGTGGGCCTCGGTGCACCCGGTGTCGCCGGCGGACGCCGACGCGCCCCGCGTGCCGATCGGCCGCCCGATCCCGGGCGCGCGGATCCACCTGCTGGACCGGCGGCTCAACCCGGTGCCCCCGGGCGTGCCGGGCGAGCTGTACATCGGCGGCGAGGGCACGGCCCGCGGCTACGTGAACCGCTCCGCGATGACCGCGGACCGCTTCCTGCCCGACCCGTTCACCCCGGGGGCCCGGCTCTACCGGACCGGCGACCTGGCCCGCTACCGGCCCGACGGCACCATCGAGTTCCTCGGCCGGGCCGACACCCAGGTCAAGATCCGCGGGTTCCGGGTCGAGCCGGCCGAGGTCGAGAACGTGGTGCTGCGCCACCCCCTCGTCTCCGAGGCCGTGGTCACCGTACGCGAGGACCAGCCCGGCATGCCGCGCCTGGTCGCGTACGTGGTCCCGGTGTCCGGCCGCATCCTGACCCAGGAGACGCTGGTCAACCACGTGCTCGGGCAGGTGCCCGACTACATGGTGCCGAGCGCCTTCGTCACGCTGGAGCGCATGCCGCTGACCCGGCACGGCAAGATCGACCTCGCCGCGCTGCCCACGCCGCAGGAGGTGGCCGCCGGCGACTTCGTCGAGCCGCGCACCACGCTGGAGGCGGAGATCGCCGAGACCTTCGCCTCGGTGCTCGGCCTGCCGCGGCTCAGCGTCACGGCCGACTTCTTCTCCCTCGGCGGCAACTCGCTGCTGGTGGCCCGGCTCGCCGCGCAGCTGTCCCGGCAGCACACGATCGAACTGCCGATCGACGACATCTTCCGGGTGCCGACCGTCGAGGGCATCGCCCGGGTCGTCGAGCTTCAGCAGCGCGAGCGCAGCGCGCAGGACAACGCCGCCCTCTACCTGCAGCAGCTCGCCGACCTGCAGGCCGACGTCACGCTCGACCCCGCCGTACGGCCCGACGGCCTGCCGCACGCCCGGTGGTTCGAGCCGGAGCACGTGCTGGTCACCGGCGCCACCGGCTACCTCGGCGCCTTCGTCGCGGTCGAGCTGATCGAGCGCACCGACGCGATCGTGCACTGCCTGGTGCGCGGCCAGAGCCGGGACGAGGCGTGGGACCGCCTGGAGGAGGTCCTGCGCAAGTACCGGGCGTGGGACGAGTCGTACCGGTCCAGGCTGCGGGTGGTCACCGGCGACCTCGCGAAGCCGGCCCTCGGCCTGTCGAAGGAGGCGTACGACGAGCTGGCCGGGTCGCTGGACGCGATCTACCACAGCGGCGCGATCGTCAACTTCACCTACCCCTACGAGGCGATGAAGGCCGCGAACGTCCTCGGCACCGAGGAACTGCTGCGGCTGGCGACGACCACCCGGCTCAAGGCGTTCCACCTGATCTCCAGCGTGGACGTCTTCATGGGCACAGGCGCGGAGCGCCCCTTCACCGAGCAGGACCTCACCGACCGGCCCACCAAGATCCCCACCGGCTACCCCCGTACGAAGTGGGTGTCCGAGCGGATCGTGACCCTCGCCCGCGACCGCGGCGTCCCGGTCACCGTGCAGCGCCCGTGGATGATCACCGGTCACACCCAGACCGGCGCCTCCCACGAGACCGACTACCTGTACGTCTACCTCAAGGGCTTCCTGGACCTCGGCGTGCTGCCGCTCTACAACGACGTGATCAACGCGGTGCCCGTCGACTACACGGCCAAGGCGATCGTCTACACCTCCCTGCGGGAGGAGAACCTCGGCCGGAACTTCAACATCACCAACCGGGAACCGACCACGATGCAGCAGTGCTACGAGTGGCTGCGGTCGTTCGGCTACGCCCTCAACGTCGTCGAGGAGGAGGAGGCCAGGCGGCAGGCCCTCGCGGTCGACGAGGACCACATCCTCTACCCGCTGACCCCGATCCTGCGCGTGGCGTCCATGCGGCACGCCGCCCTCGACCCCGACCTGCAGCAGCGGGTCGACCCTATGGACGAGTGCCGGGTGCTGACCGCGGCCCTGGACGGGTCCGGCATCGAGTGCCCGCCGGTCAACGAGGAGTGGGCCCACTCCTGCTTCCGCTTCCTCGTGGAGAACGGCTACCTCCCGGCCCCCGAAGAGGTTGCCGCGCGGGCCGCGGCGTAGCGGGCGTGAGGCGAGAAAGGACCACCATGGAGGACGTCTCAACGATGCCGCGGCCGGACGGCGAGGCCGCAACGGGAAGCACCGGGACGGGAAGCATCCGTTACATCGACCTCGACCCGGCCGACGCGGCCCAGATCGACACCTACACCCGCACCCTCGCCGCCCGCCACGGTTCGAGCACCGCCCCGGCGCTGCTCGACGGCGCCGCGACGTACGCCCATCGCCTGCCGGAGCGCCTGGTCGGCGAACTGCTCTCCCTCCGCCTGTTCGAGAGCAGCCCGGCGCTGGTCGTCCGGGGACTGCCGGTCTCCGACGACGAGATCGGCCCCACCCCGCTCGACTGGCGGGAGCAGGCGAGGCCCTCGACCGTGCCCGCGCGCACGGCCCACGAGGTCTACCTGGTGCTGGTCGCGAGCCTGCTCGGCGACGTCTTCGGCTGGTCGTCCCTGCAGAACGGCAAGCTCGTGCACGACGTGGTGCCGATGCCGACCGAGGAGCGCGAGCAGAGCGGGCACGGCACCGTGCAGCTGGAGTGGCACACGGAGGACGGCTTCCACCCCCTCCGTTGCGACTACCTGCTCCTGCTCGGGTTGCGCAACCACGACGCGGTGCCGACCACCGTGGCCGGCGTCGACGAGGTGCGGATCGACCCCGCACACCGCGCGGTGCTCGCCCAGCCGCGCTTCCTCATCCGCCCCGACAACGAGCACCTCAACCGGCTGCGGGCGCGGGCCGAGGAGGCGGCGGGGATGGGCATGGCGATGCACAGCATCCAGCGGATGCAGGACGAGCCCGAGCCGAGCGCGGTCCTGTTCGGCCACCCCGACGCGCCGTACCTGCGCATCGACCCGGTGTTCATGTCCGCGCTGCCGGGCGACGGGGAGGCCGAGGAGGCGCTGGCCGCCCTGGTCGGGTCGCTGGAGGCCAACCTGTGCGGGGTCGCGCTCGGCCCCGGCGACCTGCTCATCGTCGACAACTACCGGGCCGTGCACGGCAGGAGCGCGTTCCGCGCCAGGTTCGACGGCACCGACCGGTGGCTGAAGAAGGTGCTGGTCACCCGGGACCTGCGCAAGTCCCGGGCACACCGGTCCGCGCCGCACGAACGCGTGCTGCTGTGAACCGGCTGCCCGGCCGTACGGCCTTCCCGGGAGATCCGCACCCCGACGGCGGGGTCCGCCACGGCGGCGAGCTGCCGGCGTGGCTCCGCTGCGGCAGCGTGCCGTCCGGCACGACCGACACGGTGTTCCGGCCGTGGCCCGCCCCCGGCGGCGCGACCCCGGAACACCCGCAGCCGGAAGCCGCGGCACCGGAAACCGCACGGCCGGGCAGCGCGGGCACAGCAGGCGCGACGCCGGAGAGCACCCTGCCGGACGGCTTGGTGTCTGAAGGCGTGGTGTCTGAAGGCACGGTGTCTGAAGGCAGGGTGTTTGAAGGCAGGGTGTCTGAAGGCGCGGCGCCGGAGGCCGTCCTGGCGGCGGCCGCGGCGATCCTGCTCGCCCGCCACACGGGCGAGCCCGAGGTGCGCCTGGCCGTCGTCACCCCCCGCCCGGTCGCGCTGACCGTGCTCGTGGACGAGCGCGAACGGGCCGCCGACCTGGTCGGCCGGGTGGCGGAGGACCTCCGCGCCGCGCCGCCCCTCCCGGCCGGCGTGGTCGCCCGCGTCGCCGTCGCGGGAGGAGGCCGGGAGGCGGCGGAGCCCGGCGCCGTCGCGTCCGTGCCGCACGAACTGGTCGTGCGGTGGTCGGACGGCGGGCTGTGCCTCGACCACGACACCGGCCTGTTCGACCCCGAGGTGGTCGCCGCCCTGGCCGACCGGCTGCTCGCGGTCCTCGGGGAGATCGCCGAGGACCGCCCGGTACGCGACGTCGCCGCGCTCACCACCGCCGAGCGCGCGGCGATCGCCACCTGGTCCGGCGGCGAGCCGCAGCCGGTGGAGGACGTCTGCCTGCACACGCTGATCGAGCGCCGGGCCGCGGCCGAGCCCGCGCGTACGGCGCTCGTCTGCGGCGACGTCACGCTGACCTACGGCGAGTTGAACGCCCGGGCCAACCGGCTCGGGCGGCGCCTGCGCGCGGCCGGCGCCGGCCCCGGCGACCTCGTCGCGGTCTTCGCCGGCCGCGCCGCCGAGTCGGTCGTCGCGATGCTCGCCGTGCTCAAGTCCGGCGCGGCCTACGTGCCGATCGAGCCGTCCCAGCCCGCCGACCGCATCCGCCGCATCCTCGCCGACTCCGGCGTGCGGCTCGCGGTGGGCCGGCCGACCGGCGATGGCGCAGCCGCCTCCCCCGGCGAGTCCCTTGAGGATTCCCCGGGCGAGTCCCCCGGCGGCTCCCCTGCCGAAGCCCCCCTCGGCTTCCCGGCCGGGTTCCCGGGCGTACGCCTGCTGGACCCGGACGGGCCGGGCGCGGGCACCGGCCCCGATCGGGGAGACGACCTGGATGTGCCGGTGCGGACGGCCGACCTGGCCTACGTCATCTACACGTCCGGGTCCACCGGCGTGCCGAAGGGCGTGGCGGTCAGCCACCGGGCGATCGTGGTGTCCACGCACGCCCGCGGCGTGGGCGGCCCGCCGCCCGAGTGCGACCTGGTCACCATGCCGCTGTGCTTCGACGGCGCCGCGGGCGGCCTCTACTGGACGCTCACCGGCGGCGGGACGGCGGTGCTGCCGACCGAGACCGAGGCGCGTGACCCGCTGGCCCTGCGCGCCCTGCTGCGGCGGGTGCCGATCACCCACATCCACTCCGTCCCGTCGCACTACGGGCTCGTCCTGGAGGCGGCCGGGGAGGAGTGCCTGAGCCGGCTGCGGCTGGTCTCGGTGGGCGGCGAGCCGATGCCGCCCCGGCTGGTCGCGCGCCATCTGCTCACCTGCCCGGACGCCGTGCTGCTCAACGACTATGGGCCGACCGAGTGCGCGGTGTGGGCCACCGCCCACCACTGCGGCATCGCCGACGCCGCGGACGGGCGGATCCCGATCGGCGGGCCGCTGCCCAACTACCGGGTCGAGGTCCTGGACGCCGGGCTCCGGCCGGCGCCCCCGGGGGTGATCGGCGAGATCTGCGTCTCGGGCCCGGCCCTGGCGCGGGGGTACCACCGGCGTCCCGGCCTCACCGCGGCGCGGTTCCTGCCCGACCCCAGGGGCGGCGGGCGGATCTACCGCACCGGCGACCGCGGGTTCTGGTCACCCGGCGGTGAGCTGCACATCGCCGGCCGCACCGACAGCCAGGTGAAGATCAGGGGCTTCCGGGTGGAACTCGGGGAGATCGAGGCGGCCGTGGCGGGGCATCCGTCCGTCACCGGCTGCTTCGTCACCCTGCGGACGCCACCCGGCGGGGCGGAGCAGGTGATCGCCTTCGTCGCCGCGAGCGGCGCCCCGCCCACCGAGGACGAACTCCGCGCGGTCGCGGCGGCCACGCTCCCCGCGTACATGCGGCCCGACCGGTACGTCGTCCTCGCCGAACTGCCGCGCAACCGGAACGGGAAGATCGACGTGGCCGCGCTGCGCGCCGGTGAGCCGGTGGAGTCCCGATGACGACGGTCGTGGTCGGCGGCGCGGGCGAGGTGGGCGGGCTGCTCGCCCGCCTGCGGCTCCCGGACGGCCCGGTGGTGTGCGCGGACGTGCGGGCGGCGGAGATCCCCGGCACGGCGGTCATCGTCGCGGACGCGTGCCGCCCGTCGGCGGACCTGCTCGGCGTGCTGCGGCGGGCCGACACGGTGGTCTTCGCGCTGCCCGAGCACGTCGCCGTCCCGGCCGTCGCCGCCTGCGCGCCGGCCGTACGGCCGGGGGCGCTGCTGGTCGAGACCCTGTCGGTCAAGGAGGCCGTCACGCCCGCTCTCGCCCGTGCGGCGGCCTCCCGGGGTGCGGAGGCGTGCGGGCTCAACCCGATGTTCGCGCCCGCGCTGGGCTGGCAGGACAACGCCGTGGCCGCCGTACGCGTGGCGGACGGCCCGCGCACCGCCGCGCTGCTCGGCTCGATCACCGCCGCCGGAGCCCGCGTCGTCGAGCTGACCGCCGGGGAGCACGACCGCGTCACGGCGGTCCTCCAGGCGGCCACGCACGCCGCCGTGCTGGCCTTCGGGCAGGCGGTCGTCGCGGGCGGCGCGGACGCCGAGGCGCTGCTCGCCCTGGCCCCGCCCCCGCACCTGACCATGCTCGCCGTCCTGGCCCGGATCACCGGCGGCAACCCCGAGGTCTACTGGGACATCCAGGTGGCCAACCCGCACGCCGCCGCGGCGAGGGCGGCGCTGCGCGAGGCCGTCGCCACGATCGACACGCTCGCCTCCACGGGCGACCGCGACGGATTCGACACGCTGCTGCACGGTGTCGAGAAACATCTCGGCGACCGGGCGCCGCTACTCCGGGGATTTTGCGCCCGGCTTTTCACCATGCGGCTTTCCGCCCGTTCCTGAGATTTTGGGAGGCGTTTCCCGTGAATTCGATCGCGAGCGACAGGACGGTCCGGGACGCCACCCGCCGGCTGCTCCGGCAACTCGGCCTGACCACCGTTTTCGGAAATCCCGGAACCACCGAGGTCGCTTTTCTCACCGACTGGCCGGACGATTTCCGCTACGTGCTCGGGCTGCACGAATCGGTGGTCGTCGCCATGGCCGACGGTTACGCCCAGGCCACCAGGCGGCCGGTGCTGGTGAACCTGCACAGCGCGGGCGGCCTCGGCCACGGCCTCGGGCAGGTGTTCAACGCCGCGCGCGGCCACGCCCCGCTGATCGTGATGGCCGGCCAGCAGAGCAGGACGCTGCTGCGCGGCGACCCCTTCCTCGGCGCCACCGACGCCACCGCCTTCCCCCGGCCGTACGTCAAGTGGAGTTGCGAGCCCGCCCGGGCGCAGGACGTGCCCGCGGCGATCGCCCGCGCCTACCACGTGGCGTCCCAGGCCCCGCGGGGCCCGGTCTTCATCTCCGTTCCGGCGGACGACTGGGACGCGGAGGCGGGCGCGCCGGTCGCCGCGCGTCCGGCGATCCCCGGCTTCGGCCCCGACCCCGCCGCCCTCGCGGCGCTGGCCCGGGCCCTGCACGGCAGCGCGCGGCCGGGCATCGTGGCCGGGCCCGGCGTGGACGCGGACGGCGCGGTCGCGGACCTCGTCGCCCTCGCGGAACGCGTCGGGGCGGGCGTCTGGGCCGCGCCGGTCTCGCCCCGGTGCTCCTTCCCCGAGGACCATCCCCTCTTCCTGGGCTTCCTCGACGCGGAGAAGCGCGCCACCGCCGCGGCGCTGGCCCGGCACGACCTGGTCGTGGTGATCGGCGCCCCGGCCTTCACCTACCACGTCTACCGTGGCGAGGCCGAGGTCCCGCTGCCCCCGCTCTTCGTGGTCAGCGACGACGAACAGGTGCTGGCCAGGGCGGACACGGGGCCCGGCATCAGGGCGACGCCGCTGCTCGCCCTCCGGGCGCTGGACGAGGCTCTCGGCAGCGCCGCGAACGGTGCGCCGGTCCGCCGGGCGCGCGTCACCGGCAGGGCGGCCCCGCCCGTCCTCGCCCGGCCGGCGGGACCGGCGGAAGGGATGATCACCGCGGCGGAGGTCTACGCCACGCTCGCCGAACTGCTGCCCCCCGACGCGATCGTGGTGGAGGAGACGCCCAGCCACCGCAGCGTGCTGCACGACCACCTGCCGATCACCGCGACCGACACGGGGTTCCTCACCACCGCGAGCGGCGCGCTCGGCTACGGGCTCCCGGCCGCGGTCGGCGCCGCACTGGCCAGGCCGGGCCGCAGGGTGGTCGCGGTGCTCGGCGACGGGTCGGCCATGTTCGGCATCCAGGCCCTGTGGACCGCGGCGCGCGAGCGGACGCCGGTTACCTTCGTGATCCTGGACAACACGCGGTACGCGGCGGTGCGGCTGCTCGGCGAGGCGTCCGGCGGCACGGGCATCCCCGGTGTCGACCTGGGCGGGCTCGACTTCGTCGCACTGGCCCAGGGAATGGGCTGCGCGGCCCGGTACGTGTCCGAGCCCGCCGAGGTGAAGAGCGCCCTCGCCGCCGCGCTCGCCGACGACCGGCCGCATCTGCTGCACGTGCGCACCGACCCCGCGCCGCCGCGCATGTACTGAGCTCAGGAACGTCGTCCGGGGCCGAAGGGACGGTCGCCGCGCAGGGTGATCCGGTGCATCACCCGGTGGGCGTCGCCGTAGTCCCGGTTGGCGTAGTGGGCCGTGCTCCGGTTGTCCCACATGGCGACGTCGCCGAGCCTCCAGCGGTGCCGGACGATGTGCTCGGGCTTGGTGAGGTGGGCGTAGAGCAGATCCAGGATGGCCCGGCTCTCCGCCTCGGACACGCCGACGATGTGGGAGGTGAAACCGGGGTTGACGAAGATGCCCCTGCGGCCGGTCTCGGGGTGGACGCGGACCACCGGGTGCTCCACCGGGTCGAGGCGGGTGACGACCTCGCCGTCCCAGACACTGCCCCTGCCGGACCGGCGCTGGGCGAGGTAGTAGCCGAACTCGCGGTTGCCGTCGTGCACCGCGGTGAGCTGGTCGGCCAGCTCCCGCACCGGGGCGGACAGCGAGTCGTAGGCGAGCTGGCTGTCGGCCCAGCTGGTGTCGCCTCCCGTGGGCGGGAGGACCACCGCGCGCAGGATCGAGCCGAGCGGCGGGCGGGGCATGAACGTGACGTCGGTGTGCCAGACGTCGGCGAAGCCGTTGTCGGCGCTGTCGAGTGCGTAGATCTCGGGATGCGCCTCGTCGACTCCCCCGACGACCGGGTGGGAGGCGGTCAGCTCGCCGAGACGGCGGCCGAGCGCCACCTGCCCGTCCTCGTCCAGGCTCTGGCCGCCGAAGAACAGCACCTTGCGTTCCACGAGGGCGGCGCGCACCGCGGCCAGCTCCTCGTCGGTGGCGTGTGCCAGGTCCAGCCCCTCGACCTCCGACCCGAAGTGGGGGCCGAGCGGTCGCAGGTCCAGCTTGACGGCGGTCGATGTGGTCATCTCGTTCTCCTCGGGTGGCGGCTGTGCTTCAGGCGGCGGCGGCGCGTACGGCGTGGCCGACCTCGGCGCGGAGCGCGGCGTATTCGGGCAGGGCGCGCAGTTCGTCGGGTTCGATCCCGGTGCGCGGAAGGCCGACCTCCAGGTCGAGCGCGATCCGGCCCGGCCGGCGGGTGAGCACGACGACCCGGCTGCCGAGGAACACGGCCTCCTCGACGCTGTGGGTGACGAACACCGACGTGCGGCCGGTCTGCGCGCTCACCCGGCGCAGGTCCTCCTGGAGGCGCTCGCGGGTGAGCGCGTCGAGGGCGGCGAACGGCTCGTCGAGCAGCAGCAGCGGGTCGTCGCCGGCGAGCGCCCTGGCGATCGCAACCCGCTGCTGCTGCCCTCCCGAGATCTGCCAGATCCGGCGGTCCGCCACGTCGTGCAGGCCCACCCGTTCCAGCAGTTCCGGCACGCGGCGGGCGCGCTCCGCACGCGGCACCCCGGCGTACCGCAGGGCCAGTTCGACGTTGCCGCCCACGGTCTTCCACGGGAACAGCCGGGGCTGCTGGAAGACGATCCCGGCGCCTCTGCCGGGGACGGGTTCGGCGCCCCCGGTGAGCACGGTGCCGGAGGTGGGCTTCTCGAAGCCCGCGACGAGGCGCAGCAGCGTGCTCTTGCCGCATCCGGAGGCGCCGACGAGCACGAGGAAGGTCCCGGACGGGACGGTGAGGGAGATCGGTCCCAGGGCGGCGACGGGACCTCCCGAGCCGTCGTAGACGTGCCCGACCTCGTGCAGGCGGACGGCGGCGGCGTCCTCGTCCGCCACAGTGGGGGCGGCAGTGGAGGCGGCGGCCGGGTCAGGGCGCGAGGACACCGGGAAGCCCTTCGGTGTAGACGGCCTTCTCGACCGTGGCGAGGTCGGGCACCGAGTCGATCTTCTGCTGGTCCTTGAGGAACTGCGCCGCGCTCACCAGGTTCTTGGCCAGGCCGCCGACCTGGCCGGGCGTGCCGAGCCACTCCGGCGAGGACAGGTCGGCCGGCTTGAGGAACACGCCCTGGCTGAGCTGCGCCTTGGCGTCGTCCTTGCCGAGGTTGAGCTCCGCGCCCACCGCCTGGGCGGCGGTGTCGGGGTCGTTCGCGATGAGGTCGAGCGCCCTGGCCTCGGCCTTGCGCCAGGCGTCGACGGCTTCGGGGTGCGCCTTGACGAACGCCGTCGACACCACGCCGAGGTCGAGGGTCGGCTTGCCCGCCGTCGCCAGCTCGCGGCTGGTGACGAGCGTCTTACCGGTCTTCTTGATCTCGTCCAGCGTCGGCAGCCACACGTAGGCGGCGTCGATGTCCCCGCGCGTCCAGGACGCCACGATGTCCTGCGGCTCCAGGTCGACGAGGTTCACCGCCGACTCCGGCACCCCCGCCTTATCGAGGGCGGCGAGCAGACTGTAGTGAGCCGTCGAGGCGAACGGCGTGGCCACCTTCTTGCCGCGCAGGTCCGCCACCGAGGAGACGCCGCTGCCGTCGCGGGCGACCAGGGCCTCGTTGTCGCCCGCCACGTCGAGCACGAACGCCACCTGATAGGGGATGTTCAGCGGCTGGGACAGCCCGCGGGCGACCGGGCTCGACCCGATGGCCGCGATGTCCACGCTCTTGGCCACGAAGGCGGTGTTGATGCTGGCGCCCGAGTCGAACTTGGTCCACTTGATCGTGTAGCCGGGCAGCGCCTGCTCCAGCCACCCCTTGTTCTTCACGATGAGGTCCCCGCTGGGAAACGCCTGGTAGGCGATGCGGATGGTGCGCTCCGTCGTACCGCCGCCGCCACCTCCGCCGGACGCGGTGCCGTTGCCGCACGCGGTCAGGACGGCGGCCGTCACTGCGGCCGTCGCGGCGGCCAGGACGATGGTGGACAGGCGCGCGGGGCGTGGTCGTGGCATGGCGAAAGGTTCCTTCTTGCAGGTTGGGGGGCTTCATGGGAGTTCGGGTGGACGCGGTGGTCAGGTCCGGCCGCGCCAGGGGATGAGCCGGGTCTCGGCGGCGCGCAGCAGGCCGTCGATCAGCAGTCCGGACAGGCCGATGGCGAGCAGCCCGAGCACCACGACGTCGGTCTGCAGGTAACGCTGGGCGTCGCGGACCATCCCCCCGATGCCGGGCACGCCGTTGACCGTCTCCGCCGCGACGACCGAGGAGTACGCGACCCCGACGGCCAGCCGGACACCGGTGAAGATCTCGGGTAGCGCGCTGGGCAGCACCACGTCCCTGATCACGTTCCACCGCGAGGCGCCCAGCGCCCTGGCCGCCTCGACCAGGCCGGTCGGGGCGCCGTGGACGGCCGCGGCGGTGGCCACGGCGACCGGCGGGAGCGCGGCGATGGCGAGCAGCCACAGCTTGGGCGTCTCGTCGATGCCGAACCAGATGATCAGCAGGCTGAAGTAGGCCAGCGGAGGCAGCGCCCGTACGAAGGTCACGACCGGCTCGGCCACGAGACGGATCCACGGCACGGCGCCCAGGACGACGCCGATGACGAGCCCCGCCGCCACGCCGAGCGCCGAGCCGACGAGGATGCGGCGGAGGCTGATGCCCAGGTGCTCGGCGAGCAGGTGACCGCTGTAGCCGCGGACGCCGTCGTGGGTGGTGGACAGCAGGACGAGCTGGTCCCACACCGCCCGGGGCGCGGGCACGAACGACGGGTTGCCCGCGGCGGCGGCCGCGAGCTGCCAGAGCACGAGCAGCGCCAGGAGCGAAAGGACCCGCACGCCGATCCGGCGGGTCCCGCGACCCCGCCGGAACGGCGGCGCGGTGGCGGCCGCCCCGTCAGCGGGCCCTCCCGCCACGGGAGGCCCGCCCGCGGGAGCGGGAGAAAGCGATGTTGAGGTGGAAGACGTCACGGTGGTCGCTCCGAAGGTCGGGGCACGTCGGGCCGCTCGGGGCCGGCCCCGATGCCAGAGACACAGGTATTTCCTACCAAATATGCATGTTTTTGGCAATCGGGAGGGCCCGGGGACCATCTCTGGGCAGGTCACACCACCCCCGGTGGCCTAGGGTGCCGGGGTGCGGCGGAGGCGGCGGGGGTCGACGGCCGCTGTCACCAGTGCCACCAGAGAGGCGAGCTCGATGCCCATGGCGAGTACGCGCAGCATGGAATCGAATTCAATCGGCGCAAGTCGCACCGCTGAGCCGAGCGCGGGCATGGCGGAACGGCCGTACGCGACCGTGACGATGGCCACCACCGTAAAGAAGACGACGCGCTCACCTATGACCACGACCAGGCCCGCGACAGAGGCGCCCACGATACCCCAGAGCACGGAGGAGTCCCTGGCGCGAGCCGTGGCGATCACTGACGTCAGCGCCATCGCCGCCATGTCGAACGCCTCCTCGCCGTAGAAACGGACGAAGGAAACGGCCAGATCGCGGGCCGTCAGAAAGCTCACGAAATAGCCGGCGGACGCGAGCAGGAGCGCGAAGCACGCGACGACAAGACCACTCCTGATCGCGGTTCCTCCCTCCCCCGGCAGCTGAGAGGCGCTCCGCCAGCCGGGCGGCAACGGATCGAGCGTGAGCCATGACGGGGCGGGCCGCGACGGGAGACGACGCGCGAGGACGGTTCCGACGAGCGGATACACCGCGATGGTCAGCAAAGTGAGAATCCTGAGAGCCTCCGGTGCGGTGATGAGGACGACCACGGCCTCGATGAAGAACACCGATGTCTGCGGAAGCCCCGGGAACAGAAGCGCCTGTGCCTGCCCCGCGATCAACGCCAGCGGCAGAGCGTAGACGAACCCGATGCCCAGTAGGACCGCCGCGACGGCCAGGGTCGTCACGACGACGAGGGCGGGGCGGCGCGCGGCGGCGGCCACCGGCATCCAGGCCCGAGCCACCACCGCCATCCAGCGGACGAACAGCCAGCCCCCGAGGAACAACAGCACGCACCAGGGGAGGATGGCGCCGATCGACGATCGCCCGAGCAGATCCTCGGACGCGGGCCAGGTCGGAGAGACTGTCCCGCCCACCGCGAGACCGAGGCCGAGCCCCAGGCCCACCCGGTTGACGCGCGTCGGATCACCCAGCACGTACGCGGCGATCTCCATGCGCCAGATCCCGAGCCCGACTCCGGTCGCGAGCAGAACGGCGAAGACCCAGAAGGCCGTTTTCCCCTCGAACACCGTCTCGCCGATGTCCTGAACGAGGCTGATGGCCAGTCCCATGGTCAGCGACTCACCGAAACCCATCCTCAGCAGCGCGGATGTGTCGGCCAGAGCCAGAAGCCGGTCGCGGGTCGCGGGATGCGACCCCAGCGAGTGACGTAGCCGTCCGATCCGGACGCCCGCGTGCGGAGCGAACAGTCGGGCCAGGTCGTCGGGGCCGCCGCTCCACTGCGCCGCGCGAGCGTCCGCGTGCAGCTCGCGGCTGCGCAGCACGGCGTTGCCGGCCAGCAGCAGATAGACCGCCAGCACGACCAGTTGCCCGGCCAACGTCGCGGCGAAGCCGTATGAGGGGCGGAGCCGGGCCTCGGCCGGCAATCTCAGAAAAGAGAACAGGTCGGGAGCGAGGATCAGGACCAGGAAGACCCGCCACGCCGCGATCGTGATGAATCCAAGGTCCACGTCACGATTGCGGAGATGGGCGAGTTCGTGCAGGACGACCGCCCGGAAGACCGGTCTGTCGGAGACGAACGTGGCCAGCAGTCCGCCGCTGAGCAGGATGTGCCGCCGCCCCGGTCGTCCGAAGGCGAGGCCGGAGATCCGCGGGTCGAGGTAGTCGACCACGAACGTGACACGGGTGCCGACTCCGGCGACGCGCCGCAACTCGGCGAGGTATCCGGGGAGTTCCGGCATCTCGGCGACGGGCAGCGGGCGGAGGCGCCGGCGCCGCAGCCGCCAGAGCGGTGTCGCCCACCACATGGCCAGCACGACCAGCCAGTACACCGCGAGCACCCGAAGGCCCGGTGCCGGATTCGCCGCCGCCCCTTCCGGGCAGCTCCCGTGCAACCGGTACGTGTCCGCGTCGAACAGGTTCACCGGTGTGCCGGCTCGCCGGGTGGCCTCGTTCACCAGGTTCCGGAAGCAGGTCACGCCCGCGTAGTCGCCCGTCGGCCTCTCGCCCATCCCCGGAACCGTCGACGGGCCGTACGTCAATGTGATCAATGAGATCGCGACGACGAGCAGGGCGAATCGCGAGGTGGTGGCGGAAGGGACGGCGAACGGACTGGGCCGGGCGTCCTCCGTCGCCGCCGCGGACTCCGCGGCCGGCCTCACGGGTCGCTGGTCGGCCCGGCCAACGCTGAGACGATGCCGTCGGCTATCCGTGCCGCCTGCTCGTCGGACGCGCGCAGTTCCAGCGCCCGCCGGTATGCCAGCTCGCGGAGCGCCGCGAGCTGCTCCTGATCGAGGCTCGGCAACGGCTCGGCGGACTGCCGCGACCTGCGTGCGAACCTGCGCCTGAGCACGCGACCGACCCGCGATGCCGACGAGCTCACCAGTCGTTCGGCATGGCGCGTGGTGATCTCCTTCAGCACGTCGACGGTCACGGTGAGCGCGATGGTGCTGACGACGGTGACCGCGGTCTCCAGACCGAAGCCGAGTGGTTCGCTCCGCCTGAACGCCCGCCCGGCCCGCCCGGGCGCCGCGAAGAAGGCATCCGATGTGACCTCGAACAACGGCAGTTCGCCAGGAGCGGCGTGGGCGACCGCATGACGCGCCAGCACCGTCGCCAACTGTCGATCGCTCTCGCGGACCACGGCACCTCCTGGACCCGCCTGAGTCGTCAGGCCATCGTCGAGCGCGATTCCGGTATCCCCCGTAATTCTATGTCGACCGGCGCATCTCGGCCGAGGTCTTCAATCGCCTTTCCGGACCACCACAAGTGCGCCATCCGGACGGCCGTGGCCACACGGACGGCGCGTACCGCATGCCATTCTCCCCTGCGCCGCCCGCGCCGGGCGAAGCCGTCCGCATCGCCATTTCTATTGCCGAGAGAAATATCAGCTCGAATCAATACCACGGCGAGAGAAAAGGCGTGCCATTTCAATACCACGGCGAGAGAACAAACGCCTAGCGTGGTCTCCGCCTGACGCCCGAATAAGGGAAATGGTGCGGCAGAAGGAGAGAAATGAAGGCCGATCTGGCGATGTTCGGCGGCAAGCCCGCGGTCCGGCCGGAATACCGCAGACTGGAATGGCCGGTGGTGACGCAGGCCGATCGGGACGCCGTACTACGCGTGCTCGACCACGGAAAATTCACCGTGGGCGCGAAGGAAGAGCCCGAGATCAGCGGGCTGGAAAGCGAATGGGCCGCATTCTGCGACACCCGTCACGCGGTGTCGGTCAACAGCGGCACGGTGGCGCTGGAGCTGGCGCTGACCGCGCTCGGCATCGGCCCCGGCGACGAGGTGATCGTGCCGGCCCTGAGCTATGTCGCGACCGCGATGGCTCCCCTCTATCAGCTCGCCGTCCCCGTGTTCGTCGACATCGATCCCCTGTCGTTCAACATCGACGTCACGCAGATCGAGGCGAAGATCACCAACCGTACGCGCGCGATCATCCCGGTGCATCTCGGCGGCCTGCCGGCCGACATGGACGAGATCCTGGCGCTGGCGCGCAAGTACGACCTCTACGTCATCGAGGACGCGGTCCAGGCCCAGGGAGGCAAGTACCGCGGCCGCACGGCGGGCTCGATCGGTGACGTCGGCTGCTTCAGCCTCAACGTGGAGAAGAGCATCCCGACCTGCGGGGAGGGCGGGCTGATCGTCACCGACGACGAGCGGGTCGCCGAGCGCTGCCGCAGCCTGCGCATCCTGGGCGAGGACCTGAGCACGGAGGAGCGCCTCTACGTCTCCGCCACGCGGGGGTCGAACCTCAAGCTCAGCGCGGTCCTCGCCGCCTTCACCCGGGCCCAGCTCGACCGCTTCTGGGACTACCAGGTGCGGCGTGAGCAGAACATCCCGGTGTTCCTGAACCGGCTCGCCGAGCTGCCCGGCATCGTCCTGCCCTCCGTGCCGGACGACCGCACCCACATGTGGCACATGCTGCGCTTCCGCTTCGACCCGGAGGCCGCGGGGCTGGACGGCATCACGCCCGGCCAGTTCCGGCAGGCGCTGCGCCGCGCGCTGCTGGCCGAGGGCGTGCCGCTGACGCATTACCAGATCATCCCGTTGCCCGGTCAGCCGGTGTTCCAGGAGCAGGACGCGTACGGCCGGGGCTACCCCTGGTCGCTGCCGGGGGTCAACCCCCAGCGTTACGACCTGGCCGACTACCCGGTGACCTGCGCGGTCATCGAGGACTCCCTGTGCCTGCGGCGCATGCACCTCAACCCGGACGCCGGGCCGGCGCTGGAGGAGTACGCCGACGCCTTCCAGCGGGTCTGGGAGAACCTCGACGTGATCGGCCGCTTCGCGCGGTCCGCGCCGTACGCCCCGCCGTGGGCGGCGGTGAAGGGCGTCGGTCACGCGCACGCCGGAGCGGCCGCATGACCGTCGAGACCGTCGCGCGGAGCCCCGAGGGCGCCGTCGACCCGGCCGCGTTGTCCCGCACCGCCCTGGCGGTGCGGGAGCACGTGCTGGCCATCGGCGCCGGGGCCGTCGGCACCCACATAGGGGGGTCGCTGTCGGCCGCGGACATCCTCGTCGCGCTGTACTTCGAGGTCCTGCGGGTACGCCCGCAGGAGCCCCGCTGGTCCGGGCGCGACTACTTCGTGCTGAGCAAGGGGCACGCCAGCGCCGCGCTGTACTCCACGCTCGCCGAGCGCGGCTTCTTCCCGCGCTCGGAGCTGGCGACCTACGGCCACCCCGACGGCAGGCTCATGGCCCACCCCACCCCCGCGGTCCCGGGGGTGGAGTTCGCCACCGGGTCGCTCGGCCACGGCCTGTCCCTCGCCGTCGGCCTGGCGCTCGCGGCCAAGCGGGCCGGGCGCGCCAACCGCGTGTTCGTCCTGCTCGGCGATGGCGAACTGCAGGAGGGCACGGTGTGGGAGGCCGCGATGTCGGCGGCGCACTACCGGCTGGACAACCTCACCGCGGTGATCGACCGGAACCGGCTGCAGATCAACGGCTCGACGGAGGACCGGATGCGGCTGGAGCCCCTGGCCGACCGGTGGCGCGCGTTCGGCTGGCAGGTGTCGCACGCCGACGGGCACGACTTCGCCGAACTGGTGCCGGCCCTGCGCACCCCGCCCGCGCCGGGAGGCCCGGCCGTGCTCATCGCCGACACCGTGAAGGGCCGGGGGGTGCGTCACCTGGAGCACCGCAAGCAGAGTCACTTCGCCAAGCTCGGCCCCGACGCGTACGAGCGGGCCCTGGCCGCGCTGCGAGCCGCGGCATGACCACCACGCGCGAGCGCGGCGCCCCGGCCCGGGCGCCGGCGCCCGACTCCGACCGCGCCGCCTACCGGGCCACGCTGCTGGAGCTGGCCCGGGCGGACGGCCGTGTCTGGTGCCTGGACTCCGACATGGGCGGGCTGGAGCGGCAGTTCGAGGCCGAACTGCCGGGCCAGTACGTCGACCTGGGCATCGCCGAGGCCAACCTGATCACCGTGGCGGCGGCCGTGGCGAGCACCGGCGTCCTGCCGTTCGTCAACACGATGGCGGCCTTCGCCTCGGCGCGGGCCCTGGAACAAGTCAAGATCGACGTCGCCTACCACGCGCTTCCGGTGCGGATCGTCGGCACCCACTCCGGGCTGTCCGCCGCCCACCTCGGCCCCACGCACCACGCCCAGCAGGACCTCGCGATCATGCGGGGCCTGCCGAACATGACCGTGATGACGCCCGCGGACCCCGCGGAAACCGTCCGCATGGTCCGGGCCTCCGCCTACCTGCCGGGACCGGTCTACATCAGGCTCGGCCGCAACCCGACCCCTCCGGTCTACACCGACGACGCCGACTTCACCGTTGGCCGGGCGGAACGGCTGCGCGCGGGCGGCGACGTGACGATCGTGGCCGCGGGGGCCCTCCCCGTACGGTTCGCGCTCGACGCGGCGCGCAGGCTCGCCGCGGCGGGGGTCGAGGCGTGCGTGCTGAACATGCACACGATCAAGCCGCTGGACGTCGCCGCCCTGGTGGAGGCGGCGGAGACGACCGCGGGCGTCGTAACCGTCGAGGACCACTCCGTGCTCGGCGGGCTCGGCGGCGCGGTCGCCGAGGCCCTGGCCGAACACCGGCCGGCGCGGGTGGTGCGCGTGGGCGTCGGCGACGCGTTCTGCTCCCGGCCCGGCAGTCACGAGGAACAGCTCGCGCAGTGCGGCGTGTCGCGGGACCACGTGGTCCGCGCGGCCGAGTCCGTCCTGCGTGGTCGTCCGGATGTTCGCATCAGCACCGAACAAGGAGAGTCTCCATGACCGTCGCAGTGAGCACCTGTCCCGACTGCACCGAGGCCGTACCCACGTCCTCGGACCTGCGGGTGACCTCGATCGTCGTATGCCCGGCCTGCCAGGCGGAGCTCGAGGTCATCGCCCTCGACCCCGCCGAGTTCGCGCTCGCGCCGGAGATCGAGGAAGACTTCGGGGAGTAGAACGTGACAATCAGCGCTGGTCAGGACGGTCCGCTCGCCGTCCTGACCACCCGCACGCGCCTCGAGGAACGCTTGATCTTCGAGGCCCTCGAACGGCGCGGCGTGCCGTACGAGCAGATCGACGAACGCCGGGTGATCGGCGACCTCGGCGCGCCCGTGGCGGGCCGCTACCGGGGCGTGCTCAACCGGAGCATGTCCCACACGCGCAGCCTGTACGCGGCGCGCCTGTTCGAGGCCGGCAACCTGCCGGTCTTCAACCCGAGCGCCGTGATCGAGACGTGCGGCGACAAGATCCTCACCTCGCTGGCGCTGGCCGGCGCCGGGATACCGACACCGGTGACGGTCGTCGCGCTGACTCCCGACGCCGCCCTGGAGGCCATCGAACGCGTCGGTTACCCGGCCGTGGTCAAACCGGCCGTCGGCTCGTGGGGCCGGCTGCTGGCCAAGGTCAACGACCGTGACGCGGCCGAGGCGCTGATCGAGCACAAGCAGTCGCTGCGCTCGCCGGTGCACTCGGTCTTCTACGTGCAGGAGTACATCGACAAGCCGGGCCGCGACCTCAGGGTGATCGTGCTCGGCGACGAGGTGGTGGCCGCGGTCTACCGCCGCTCCGGCCACTGGATCACCAACACCGCCCGCGGCGCGTCCACGGAGCGGTGCCCTCTCACCGACGACCTGGTGAAGCTCTCGCTGCGGGCGGCCCAGGCGGTCGGCGGCGGCATGCTCGCGGTGGACCTGATCGAGCGCGCGACCGGGGAACTGCTGGTCACCGAGGTGAACCACACCATGGAGTTCCACGGGCTCATCCAGGCGACCGAGGTGGATCTGGCCGACCTCGTCGTCGGCCACGTCCTCGGAGCGCTGGCGCCATGAGGGCCGCCGTCGTCGGCGGCAGCGGCTACATCGGCGGGGAGATCGTCCGGCTGCTGCTGCGTCATCCGCACATCGAACTGGCACAGGTCACCTCGGAACGGCAGGCCGGGCGTCCCCTGCGGGTCTCCCACCCGAACCTGCGCGGCCAGACCGACCTGTGCTTCACCCGCGAGGAGGACCTGTCGCCCTGCGACGTCGTCTTCCTCGCGACCCCGCACGGCACGTCGATGCGCTCCGTCGAACGCTGGTCGGGGCTCGCGCCGACGGTCGTGGACCTCAGCGCGGACTTCCGGATCCACGACCCGGAGAGGCGGGCGCGCTTCTACCCCGGGCCGCCGCCCGACCCCGCCTGGCTGGCCCGCTTCCAGCCCGGCATCCCCGAGCTCAACCGGGACGGGCTGCGCGGCGCCACCCACATCGCGGTGGCCGGCTGCATGGCCAACGCGGCGATCCTCGCGCTGCACCCGCTGGCGGCCGAGGGGCTGATCGGCGGCCCCGTGGTCGTCGACGCCCGTACGGGATCCAGCGGCGGCGGGCGGACGCCCGACGAGGGCAGCCACCATCCCGAGCGCAGCGGCGCGATGCGGATGGCCAAACCCCACGGGCACCGCCACACCGCGGAGATCGAGCAGGCGTGCGGGATCACGGCGCACATGTCGGTGACCGCCGTCGAGGCGGTGCGCGGGGTGCAGGTCGCCTGCCACGTCACCCCCTCCCGTACGGTCACCGAACGGGAACTGTGGGCCGTCTACCGCAAGGCGTACGGCGAGGAGCCGTTCGTCCGTGTGATCAGGGAACGCTCGGCGCTGCACCGCATGCCGGAACCGAAGATCCTGGCCGGCAGCAACTTCTGCGACATCGGGCTGGCCCTCGCCCCCGGCGGCGACCACCTGGTGGTCGTGGCCGCACTGGACAACCTGGTGAAGGGAGGTGCCGGAAATGCCGTCCAGTGCCTCAACATCGCCGCTGACTGGGAGGAGACCGCGGGACTCGACTTCGTCGGACTCCACCCGATCTGAACGGTATGTGATCAAGGTCGGCGGGTCGCTCGGCGCGGACATGTCCCGGGCGTGCGCCGACATCCGCGCGCTGGTGGACCGCGGCGAC
The DNA here is from genome assembly GCF_014161415.1 of Microbispora sp. H10885. Lineage (NCBI taxonomy): Bacteria > Bacillati > Actinomycetota > Actinomycetes > Streptosporangiales > Streptosporangiaceae > Microbispora > Microbispora sp. H10885. The sequence continues at coordinate 124,550 of NZ_JABBWY010000016.1, forward strand.
AGTGTGGTCGTGGTCCACGGCGGCGGCGCCGAGGCCGACCGGCTCGCGGACGAGCTCGGCCGCCCGAGGCGGTACCTGACCGCGCCCGGCGGGCGCCGCAGCCGGTACACCGACGCGGCGGCGCTCGACGTGCTCGTCCTCGGCATGCTCGGCCGCCTGAAGCCCCCGCTGGTGACCGAGCTGCTCCGGCTCGGCGTCCGCGCGGTGGGCCTGTCGGGAGCCGACGGCGGGATGGTCACCGCCCGGCGGACACCTCCGGCGAACGTCGTCGTGGACGGCGTCCGGCGGGTGGTCCGCGACGACCTGTCGGGGCGGATCTCGGCGGTGGACGCCCACCTGCCGCGGACCCTGCTCGCGGCGGGGTACGTGCCGGTGATCTCGCCGCCCGCGTACGACCCGGAGTCCGACGCCGGGTCCGGTGGGTCCGGGCTGCTCAACGTGGACGCCGACCGGTTCGCCGCGCATCTCGCGGTCGCGCTGGAGGCCGACTGGCTCATCATCCTGTCCAACGTGCCGGGGCTCCTGCGGGACGCCGGCGACCCCGCCAGCCTGGTGGCCGAGATCCCGTGCGAGGACCTCGCCGAGTACCTCGACCTGGCCGGCGGGCGCATGAAGGTCAAACTGCGGACCGCGGGCGAGGCGTGCCTGGCGGGCGTGCCGCATGTCGTCCTCGGCGACGGACGCGGTCCCTCGCCGGTGCTCGCCGCACGGGCCGGAGCAGGAACCACCCTCGTCAAAGGAGCGCGATGACCAGCAGCGTGAGCGGCGGTACGACGAGCAGGGCCGAGACCCTGCTGCGCCGCATGGTGGAGGTGCCGTCGACGACGGGTGAGGAGGCCGAACTGGCCGCCCTGCTCGCGCGCGAACTGCCCGAGTGGGGATTCCGCAGTCACATCGACGAGGTGGGCAACGTGATCGGCAGGCGGGGCGACCCCGACGCGCCTATGATCATGTTGATGGGTCACATGGACACCGTGCCCGGCGACATCCCGGTCCGGCAGGAGGGCTCCCTCCTGTACGGGCGGGGCACCGTGGACGCCAAGGGGCCGCTCGCCACGATGATCGCGGCCGCCGCCGCGGCGGACCTGCGCGGCATGCAGGTGGTGGTGGCCGGGGTCGTCGAGGAGGAGACCTTCGGCAAGGGCGCGCAGCACCTCGCCGAGACCTTCCGGCCGGACGTGGCCGTCGTCGGCGAGCCCAACGGCTGGGCCGGCGTCGGCATCGGCTACAAGGGCCGCGTCATGATGCGCTACGACGTCAGCCGGCCGGCGGTGCACACGGCCAGCCCGGAGGAGAAGGCCACCGAGGCCGCGGCCCTCTTCTGGGACCGGGTCCGGTCCTACTGCGACTCCTACTGCGAGGTGGTGGGGGCGGGCGACCGGGCCTTCGACCGTCCGATCCCCACGCTGAACGACATCACCGGCACGATCGAGCAGGCGCTGATGACCGTGTCCGTACGCACTCCGCCGGGGTTCGACCTGGCGGCCTTCGAGCGCTTCGTCACCGACGCCGCGAGGGACGGGACGCTGTACGTCGACGACCGGACGCCGCCGGTGCGGGTGGACCCCGCGGGGCCCGCCGTACGGGCGCTGTGCGCCGGCATCCGGCGCCGGGGGGAGCGGCCGAAGCTCAAGCTGAAGACCGGGACCGCCGACCTGAACATCGTGGAGCCCCGCTGGCAGGTGCCCATGGCGGTCTACGGTCCCGGTGACTCCAGCCTCGACCACACCGATCGGGAGCACATCGACATGATCGAGTACGGCAGGGCCGTGGAGGTCCTGCGTGAGGCGCTCGGGATCCTCGCCCAGGCGGAGTGGCGTTGACGGCGGAGGTTCCCGGCGAGATCGTGGCCCGCCTCCGGGAGGCCTGCCTGCGCCTGCCCGAGGCGTACGAGGAGCAGGCGTGGGTGGGCACGCGGTGGCGGGTGGGCAGGAAGACCTTCGCCCACGTGCTCGTGGTCCAGGACGGCCGGCCTCCCGCGTACGCGCGGGCGGCCGGCACGTCCGGGCCGGCGGTCGTGCTGACGTTCCGGTCGTCCGGGGAGGAACTGGCCGCCCTGGGCGGCCTCGGCCATCCGTTCTTCCGGCCGCCCTGGTTCCGCGACATCGTCGGCATGGTCGTCGAGGAGGACGTGGACTGGTCCGAGGTGGCGGAGCTGCTCGCCGAGAGCTACCGCCACCTGGCGCCCAGGAGGCTGGCCGGACAACTGGACCCGCCGCCGGAGCGCTGAACCTCCCCGGCCCCGGCGGCTCGGCCGCCCTGGGGGCCGGGGTCGTCGTCGCCCGTACCGTCGTCGCCGGCCGTGGCATCGTCACACGCTCGTGGCGACGAGCGGCTCGCGGAGTTCGGCGAGGTTGGGCCGCTCCTGGGCGAGCCACACGTCGGCGTACTGGGCGATGTCGCGGATGATGGTCCGGCCGATGCGCAGCACGGAGGCCGGCGCGGGACGCGACAGCCCGTTGCGGGGTGAGCGGAGGGCCACCCGCGCGTGCTCCTCCAGCCACAGGAACACGTCGAGGAGCCGGTCACGGGCCTTGGCGCGGGTCGTCGCGTCGAGCTCCGCGGTCGCGAGCGCACGGGCCCGGATCCGCACCAGCGAATGGAACTCGTAGCGGGAACCGCCCAGGCCGTCCTCGCTCACCACGTCGAGCATCTGGTGGTCGACCAGGACGTCGAGCAGCCGCTGCGCCTCGTCCTCCGACAGGTCGGCGACCGCGGCCGCCGCCCAGGCCGACACGTGCGACAGGTTCATGACGCTCAGCAGCAGCCACAGCGTGCGGGCCACGTCGGGCAGCCGCTCCGCCGAGGCGACGAGCCGCGCGCCGGTGTCCAGGGAACCGTAGGTCAGCTCGGTGATCCTGCGGTCCTCGTCCGACAGGCGGTCGACGAACCGGTCGAGCCGGTAGGCCGGGCGAGCGTTGAGGCGGGCGCCGGCGGCGCGGATCGCCAGCGGCAGGTGCCCGCAACGCTCCACGACCAGCCGGGCGCTCTCCGGCTCCTGGGCGACGCGCTCCGCCCCCACGAGCTGGGCGAGCAGTTGCACGCCCTCGGCGGTGGTGAGCCCTTCGACGCGGCGCATCGCGACACCGGGCGCCTGGATCATGCTGGGCTGGCTCGTGCACAGCACCACGCTCCCCCGGTCACCGGGCAGCAGCGGCTCGATCTGCTCGTAGTCCGCCACGTCGTCCAGCAGGATGAGCAGGCGGCGGCCGGCGCTGACGCTGCGGAACAGCGTCGCGCGGCCGGACAGGTCCGGCGGGACGCTCCGCTGCGGCACCCCCAGCGCGTGCAGGAACTCGGCGAGCACGTCGGCCGGCTGCCGGGGTTCGGTGCTGCCGCGCAGGTTGGCGTGGATCTGCCCGTCCGGGTAGTGGTCGCGCACCTTGTGTGCCGCGTGGACGGCCAGCGCCGTCTTGCCCACGCCGCCGCGGCCCACCAGGGCGATGACCCGCGGCCGGTCGGCCCGGTCGTGGTTGAGCTCCCGGCACAGCCAGTCGACCTGGTCGAGCCTGCCGGTGAAGTCGCCGACGCCGGCGGGCAGCTGCGCGGGGATCTTCGCCGCGTGCCGGGCACGCTGCGGGAACGGCGAGGGGACGGGGTGCCCGGAGATGATCCGGCGGTGCAGGTCCTGCAGGCGCGCGCAGGGATCGAGGCCGAGGTTGTTGACCAGCGCGGTCCGGCCGGCGCGGTACACCGCCAGCGCGTCTGCGCGCCGGTCGGACAGGTACAGCGCCGTCATGAGCTTGGCGCGCAGATGCTCGCGCAGCGGGTGCTCCTCCACGAGCAGCCTGAGCTCGCCCACCAGTTCGCGGTGCCTGCCCATGGCGAGTTCGAGGTCGAGGCACTCCTCCAGCACCGACAGCCTTCGCTCGGCCCAGTAGGTGGCGACCGCCTCGATCACCGCGCTGTCGAGTTCCGCGAGCGGCTGGCCGCGGAACAGCGACAGGGCCGCGCGGTACTCCTCCGCCGCACCGCCGAGATCACCGTCTTCCACCCTGCTCCGACCACGGGCCACGGCCCGCTCGAACAGCCACGCGTCCAGGCCCGACTCGCCCAGGCGCAGCCGGTATCCCCCCTGGGTGGTCTCGATGATGTTCGCGGGCGCGCCGGCCGCTTCGAAGACCGAACGCAGCCGCCACACACAGGTTTGAATCTGCTTGTCCGCCGTGATCGGCGAAGCGTCCCCCCAGACCGCGTCGATGATTCTCCCCACCGACACGATCTTGTTTGCCTCGGTCGCCAGAAGCGCGAGAACGGTCAGCTGCCTGTTCTTGGCGAGCTTGACGACCGTATTTCCCACACTCACTTGAAAAGGGCCCAGTATTCGAAAGAATACTTCGCCCTCATCTGTCTCGGTATTACACTCGGGTCCCATCGGCTACGCCTCCAGCTCCGCCTGCCCGGGTATGTTCAGAGGTGTGGGGTCCGATCGACGTTCCCATGATTCCCGCCTCCAGCCGGCAGGCCTCGTCGATGAGGAGAACGGCCACCTGGACCAGAAGGTCCGGTGACACGCCCAGCTCCCGCGCCCGGCCGGCGTAGGCTTCACGAACTGCGGTGACGCGGTCCGGCTGCATCATGGAAATTCCCTCGGCCAACTTCACGTGAGCCACCTGAGCACACAGCCCGAGACGTTCGGCGATAATTTCCGCCAATTTCCGGTCGAGGCCGTCTATTTGCGCTCTGAGTACGTTGAGTTTCGCCACGGGAAACGTCCCTTCGAACCAACGGATGCGCCGACGGCGCAACAGGATGAGGCGCGCACTCGGCAAAGTTAGGTGTTGGATCTCTTAGGGCGGTATCACGGTGTTCCCCCCTTAGTCCTGGTGTGCGGCAACTTCCCGGTATGTGGAGGATCGTCCGGGAGGCCTGGGGGGTCGTCAACGGATATCCTCAAAATCCGTCATGTCTGTGGTAAGGCAGATTTCTCAAGATTATCGCCATTTCAGCCAACTTTGGGGCCCACCGCACACAGTGACCAGGGACTGTCTCCGCCAGGCCCTCCGCCGACCGGCCGGCACCGGACCACGGGCCACGCCGCCGCGCCGCTCCCACCGCCGCGGGCCGTACGGAACACACCGGGGTGACCATGCCACACGCGCACACCCGCCCGGTGTCGGCCCGTGGTGGCCCGGCCACACCCCGGACGAGTGACCGGAGCGAGAAGATCTCGGGCCTGGAGGCGCGAAAAGGGCGCGGGGTGACGGCGTCACCACCGCGGACGGCCACATGAGGGCGAGCGCATCTAGGCGCGCGCCGCGCCCGCGGCCGATGGTGGAGGCGACACGTCCGCCCGCCATTCGCCCGGGGTGACCCACCATGCGCGACACGCGCAGCGCAGATCCGGACCGCATCCTGCCCGACGAGATCCTGCCCGCCGAGCTCTGCGCGGCGCTCTTCGCGCCTCTTCGCCGCCGCGACCAGCGCAGCAGGGGAATGGACTACCTGTACGGACTCCTCACCGCGACCGGACGAAAGTCGATCAGGAACATCGCCGGCGTGATCGGCGGCCCGGCCACCGAGCAGAGCCTGCACCACTTCGTCTGCGACTCGACCTGGGACTGGATGCCGGTGCGGCAGGCGCTGGCCGAATACGTGATCGGTGTCGCCCCGCCACAGGCCTGGGTCGTGCGGCCGGTGCTCATCCCCAAGGCGGGCGAGCACTCGGTGGGCGTGGACCGGCGCTTCTTCCCCGGTCTCGGCCAGGTGGGCACGGCCCAGCTGGCCATGGGCGTGTGGCTGGCGTCCGAGCAGCTGTGCAGCCCGGTGAACTGGAGACTGCACCTGCCGGAGGCGTGGCTGGACGACAAGCGGCGGCGCAGCCGGGCCGCCATTCCCGAGGGCGCCGCCGCCGACACGCCGTCCGGCTGCGCGGTGAACGCCTTCCTGGACCTGTCGGCGTGGGACCTGCCCATGCGGCCGGTCGTGCTCGACGCGCGGGAGCTCGACGTCCACGTTCTCGCGCGGGGGCTCGGCGACGCCGGCGTCCCGCTGCTCGCCAGGATCGACGGCGATCAGCAGCTCTGCCTTCCCGGCCGGGCGCGTGCCCTCTCCGCCCGGCAGATCATGTCGGCGGCGCGGCACACCCGGCGCCGCGTCGAGATGCCGGACACCGACCCCGGGCGGCACACCCGCCTGGTGGCCACGGCCTCCGTCGTGGCGCCGCACCGCCACGACGGAGGCACCGCCCCCCATGTGCCGAATCCGGGGGCCTCGAATGCCGGGGCCCTGAATTCGGGGGCCTTACCGGCCGGGGCCGTACAGTCGGGGGTTGTACGGCCCCGCGCCGCGCGGGCGGGAGGAGTTCCGGTGCGCAGGGCCGGCGGGACCGCCGACACGGGCGGCCACGACCGCGAGCTGCTCCTCCTGGGGATCTCCGGAATCGGCGAGGCACGGCCGGGCGAGCTGTGGCTCACCAACCTGAACACACCGGATCTCACCACGCTGGTCAGGCTGACCCGGCTGCTTCGGCTCGTCGACGAGGACTTCGCCGACGTATCCGACGACGTGGGAATGAGGGACTTCACCGGCCGGTCGTTCTCCGGATGGCACCGCCACACCACGCTGGCCTCGGCCGCCTGCGCCGTCTCGATCCTCACCGAGCGGGACAGGACCGCGGCGCGCGGCTCACCCGCCTTCCCTCCCGGTGCCGGGTGTGATGGAACCACCGAGCAGGTGGCGTAGGCGCACGAGCCGGAGCGCCAGCTGGATGTCCAGGGAACGCTCGGTGTCCTGCCAGCCGGGGCCGAGCAGCTCGCCGATGCGTTCCAGACGACGGGACACGGTGTTGGGGTGGACGTGCAGCTTCTCGGCGGCGTACGTGGGACTGCTCCCCGACTCGAAGTACGCCCCGAGAGTCTGGACCAGTTCGGTCGACCGCTGCCGGTCGTACTCCAGCACGGGCCCGATCGCCGCGGCGATGAATCCGTCGATGTCAGGGCTGTCGGCCAGCAGGACGCCCAGGAAGCCGAGATCGCCGACCGAGGCCGCGGAGCCGCCGGCCCCGAGGGTCGTCATGGCCTCCAGACAGCGCAGCGCCTCGGCGAACCCGGACCGGACCGACGCGGGGTCGGAGACCGGACCCGCCGCCGCGACCGTCACCGGAGTGTCCAGCAGAGGGGACAGCTTGGCGGACACGGCCCGCGCGGCCTCCCCCGGGTCCGACCCCATGAGCAGCAGCACGTTGCACCCGTTCTTGACCGTGTGCAGGCCGCCCATGCTGTGGGCGTACGACGCGGCCCACACCGCGGCCTTCCCCCTGGCGGCGCCGTCCGTACGGCTCAGCACGACGACGTGGTCGGTGTCGAGGTCCATGCCGAGCCACCGGGCCCGCTTGCGCAGCCGCTGGGCCGGACGCGGGGGGTTGGCGAGGAGGTCGTCGAGCAGTTCGCCACGGTCGCCCGCCTCGAGCATGCCCGGTTTGCGGTCCAGCAGCACGAGCACCGCGGCGACCTGCGCGACGATGCCGAGCAGCCGCCGCGCCCATTCGTCCAGCGGCTCCGTGGGGAACACCAGGAGGGTGCCGAGGTGTCCGTCGCCGGCGAGGACGGGCGCCGCCCACATGCCCTCCAGGTGGAACGGCTCCCGCGCGGCGTGCGCGTTCATCCGGGCCAGCAGGACGAGGTCCTCGCGTTCCGGCAGCCGTCCCGCCGTGGCCAGGACCGCGCCGTCCGCGGCCCGCAACTGGACCGAGGCCCGCAGGCGGTGCCCGGCCTCCTCGGCCAGCGTCTGGAAGTTCCCTCCGGAGAGGGCCATGTCCATGAGCCCCTGGTGCACCTCGGCGAGGTCCGCCAGGCTGCCGAGCTGGCTCTCCGCCTCCTCCACCCGGATGCGCAGCGACTCCGCCCGGCCGGTGGCCACCTCCAGCCACCGGGCTTTCTCGATCATGGCGCTGGCGAGGCTCGCCAGCGAGCTCAGCAGTGAGATCTCGTCCACCTTGAAGTGGCGGACGTTCCGGTCGCCGACGTACAGGATGCCGAACGGCGCCTTCTCGTACACCAGCGGCGCGGCCATGATCGCGTGCAGCCCCTCCGCCCGCACGACCTCGTCGGTCCGCTCGCTGTGCACGAAACGCTGGTCCACCAGGTAGTCGGGGGTCCAGAACGGCAGGCTGTCGGTGAGCACCTTGCGCCCGACGCCCCCGGTGTTCGGCAGCCGCAGTCCGACGCTGAGCATCGAGGTGTGGCCGTCCGCCGCGCGGATGCACACCTCCTTCAGGTCGTCGTCCGGCATGCCGATGTAGGCCATGTCCACGCGCAGCAGCAGCCGCGCCCGCCTCGTCGTCACGTTGAGCAGGACGTCGAGATCCGGCGGCTTGGCGAGCTCCCTGGCCGTGTCGACGAGCGTCGCGAAGGTCCCCTCACGCTGCTGGTGCCGTTCGAGCTGGGCGTGCACCGCGAGGCTCAGGCGCTTGGCCCGCTCCAGTTCCTCGAGCCCTTCCCCGGTCACCCCGTTTCTCCGTGCCACGGCCACGACCATCTCGAACTCGTCCGGCGACCCCTCCCGCGCCAGGAGTTCGAGAAAGGACAGCGTGTCAGCCATACATCGCCTCGCAATCGGGAAACTGGCGGGGCTCGCGACCGTCCGTGCGGGGGTGGCGGAGGAGCCCGTGTGGCGGACACGGGGACGAAACGGCGAGTATAACCCGTTGACTCGTCGTCACAGCAGGGCCCTTTCCTGGGGGTGATGGAGGCCGGGCACGAGGGTGCAGGCTGGTCACTCGATAGGCGAAATGTCCGTCCTTACGGTCCTACATGTCAACTAGATGTCAAGTTGACACGGACCTTAACCACGCGTCGGATCGACTGGCGGATGGCGCTTCCATCGCCGCCGCCAGGTCCGGTTGAGGTGATCATAACCGCCGCCGGCCGCCTCGTGACCCCGGCGAACACCCCTGCCTGCCTCCTGTTCGGCGCCGCCGCCTCGCCCGTCTCCCGGGTTCCCGTCATCGGGCGACGCGGTGACTCCGTCACCATCCGAGACCGGAAAGTGTGTTGTGCCACAACCTTTCCCGGCCTCCCCTCACCGGGTGAAAGTTAGCATAAGCCGTATTGCCGACAAGGAGGGAGAGAAACAACGTGACCCTGGAGGCAAAGAGTTACTTACGTTCACTAGAACGAAGTCGGCGCTCGCGAACACGAACCGACCGTCCGAGCGTGTTCAGCATGTACGACCGGGAATGGGACCTCCTGCCTGAGGTTTTCGCTCCGATCTATTCTCCTTCGACTCAGATCGCGATGGGATTCCTGGGACTCGTGGAAGACCCGGACGTTCCCCGCTGGGGCTCCCTTCTCGAAATGGGATCGGGCACCGGACTGATCTCCGTGTCGGCCGCGCTGGCGGGGTGCGCGCACGTGGTGGCGCTCGACATCAACCCGGAGGCGGCACGCAACACGGCGATGAACGCCACGCGCCACGGCGTGGCCGACCGGGTGGACGCCCGATGCAGCGACCTGTTCACGTCACTCGGGGAAGGCGAGCGCTTCGACCTCGTTTTCTGGAGTTCGAATTACGTGCTGGCGCCACCCGGATTCGAATACGCCAACATGCACGATCGGGCGTACGTCGACGCGGGTTACCAAGCGCACCGCCGCTTTCTCGAGGAAGTGCCGAACTGGCTCACCCCGGACGGCGTCGCGCTCATTCATTTCAGCACCCGCGGCGATCTGGTGGCCCTCCTGCGGGGCGCCGGGGACGGCGACCGCAGCCTGCGCCTGCTGGCCGACCGGACGGTGCGGGAAGGAGAACTCGACATAGAGCACATGCTGCTCGAAGTGACGGTGAGCGCGCCGCGGCGGCGGGATCTCGCCTTCGCCGGCTCGAACGGCACCGCGCACGCGTGATCGGCTGAAGTCCGTCCAGGATTCCCCCAAAACCTCTCCCTCACTCCTCGCGGTTCTCCCCACGCCACGCGCCTTGTTCGCGAATCTGGGCAGGACACCGCATCGACCCTCCCGGCCCACGCGACCCACCGCGTGTTCGGCACCTCAATTCACGTGCGGCGCGGACAACCGCCCTGACGCCTCACCCGGTTCATCGTCGCCCGCGGACCGCCACGCCGTTTCCCCGACCCGGCATTTCTCCCTGCGACCCGAGAAGCGCCGCACTGCCGCGGTGCCCCTTTCCTGACGCTCCGCCCGTAGATTCCCCGATCCGCGCGGGGCTCCGTCCGGGTTACCGGCATCCCGGCACGTCACGAGAGGTCCGCCCCCGATCCGTACGGCGCTGTTCGCGCGGCGCCGTACGGCGGGGACGGGCGGCAGGGATGGGCGGCGGGTCAGCGTTCGGCGCGTGCCGCGACGCCGATGTCGGTGTTGTCGGTGAACACCCCGTCGACGCCCGCCGCGAAGAACCTCTTCAGCTCGCCGAACAGGTCGCCGTAGTCGCCGTCCCGGTCCGACGACCGGAAGTTCTTCGGCAGGGTGTCGTTCTCGGCGCGGAACGTGTACGCGTGCACCACGAGGCCCGCGCGGTGGGCGTCCCGGACCAGGTTCGTGGCCTGGCCCAGCGTGCCGTCCGGGTTCCGTCCGATGACCATGTCCTTGTCCGGGCCGATGCCGGCGGCGTAGGTGGCGATCTCCCGCAGTCCGGCCGGAGTGACCAGGTCGGCGTAGGTGCGCGGATCACCGGACTCGGCGAAGTCGGGCGGTGCGCCGTCCTTGTAGAGCAACTGGATCAACGGCACCCGCAGCCGCTTGTGGAGTTCCTTGAGATTTCCCACCTCGAAGGACTGCACGATCACCTTGGCCCGCGGCGTGTTCAGCCCGTTGGCCTCCAGCGCGCGGACGAGCTTGGGTTCGATGGGCATGCCGAGCTTGCGGTAGTAGGTGGGGTTCTTCGTCTCCGGATACATGCCCACGTCCCGGCCGAGCTCCCGCGAGAGCCGCCGGGTCAGGTCGATGATCTCCTGGAACGTCGGGATCTGGTAGCGGCCGTCGTAGATGGTGGTGTGCTGGCGGATCGACGGCTCGTCCTCCCTGCAGCGCAGGGTCTTCAGCTCGGCCAGCGTGAAGTCCTCGGCGAACCAGCCGGTCATCTCCCAGCCGTCGAGGCTCCTGGTCTTCATGCGCCCGGCGAACTCGGGGTGGTTCGCGACGTCCGTCGTCGAGCCGATCTCGGGCGAGTGCGAGGCCACCAGGACGCCGTCCTTGGTCAGCACCAGGTCCGGCTCGATGTAGTCCGCCCCCATGCGCACCGCCAGTTCGTACCCCGCGAGGGTGTGTTCGGGCCGGTACGCCGAGGCGCCGCGATGCGCGATGATCACCGGCCCGGACGTCTGGCCGCCCAGGACACCGCTGCGCTGCGCGGTGGCGTCCGCGGCGGGCAGCACGGCGACCGTCGCCAGCACGCCCATCGCCACGGCCGCGCCGGCGCGCGCCGCCCTCCCCCGCCGTGACCGCAGGCGGACGGGCGCCGAGTTCGCCGGTTCTGAGGGAGCGGGTGGCGCAGGAAGCCTCCGCGGGTTCGATGTCATGACGCGATCTCCTCGACTGGACGCTTCCGGGTGGCACGTCCGGCCCACGCGCGGCAGGCGGCGGGCGGACCGGCGATGCAATTGCACCAGCGCCCAGGCTCGACGTGCTCTCGTGACGTTCTCGTCCCGCACTGCACCGCACAGCCCCGCCGCGCCCTGCGCTGGTGCATGCACTGTGCTGCCTTGCGCTCCGCTGCTGGCCCTGGTCTGCCCTGCCTTGTGCCGCGCCGGATTGCCCGGCTGGCTCGCGAGCGGATGACGGCCTGATCGCGGGCGGATCGCGGGCGGGGTCTCGCGCCGGGGCCTGTGACCTGCGCGGAGGGCGTCTCCCGCCGGGCGGCGAGAGCTGGATGATAGGCAGGCCCGTTACGGTCGGAGGGTGATCATTCGACGGGATGACCCGAGGACGACACCCCTGCCGGACATCGCCCCGTCGGTCGACGGCGACACCTTCCGCGAGGCGATGGCGCAGATGGCGGCACCGCTGACGGTGCTCACGTGCTACGCGCCGGACGGCCGGATGTGCGGCCTGACCGTGAACGCCGTGTGCTCGGTCTCCCTGTCTCCGCCCATGCTGCTCGTCTGCCTGAACCGGGCCAACCTGAGCCATGACGCCGTCGTCGGCGCGCGGGAGCTGTGCCTGCACGTGCTCGAACCCGGCCAGCAGGATCTGGCCCTGCGGTTCGCCTCACCCGTCGACAGGTTCCGCGGCCTGGACGTCCACCCCGGCATGGCGCCGGAGCTGACCGACGTACGGCTGCGCGTGAGCTGTGAACCGGCCGGCGCGCTGGACGGCGGCGACCACACGATCCTGCTGGCCCGGGTCGTCCGCGTGGTCAGCCCGGACAGGCGCGACGGCGGCGGGCTCGTCTGGCACCGCCGGGGCGCCGCCCGCGTCTCGCCCCTGCGCCGCCTCAACGACAGCATCGGAGAAGGGTTCGGCGAAGGGCTCGGCGCCACCGCCTGACGCTCCGCCTGACCGTTCCCCCGTGCGTCCCCCAAGCGTCTCCCAGTCGTCCTTCTGACGCCCGCCTCTCAAGCCGTCCCGGAAGGCGCCCTCAAAGGCGCCTCAGACGCTGCCTGTGGCGCCGCCTCTTGCGCTTGCCTCTGGCGTCCGCTCCGCACGCCGCCCCGGGAGGCGGCTCTGACGCTGCCTCGCCTGGTGGTCAGGTCGTGATGTCCTTGCGGCTGAACCGGTAGGCGGCGAGCACGCCGAAGACCAGCGCGTACACCAGTGAGACCAGCAGGCCGTCGGCCATGCCGGTCACGTCGGCGTCGGTGGCGAAGAGACCGATCCACGCCCAGGCGTGATGGGTGGGCAGCAGGTCGCGGAAGGACCCCAGTGCGGTGATCTGGTCCAGGATCTGGGAGAGCACCGACGCCAGCGCGGCGCCGCCGACCGCTCCGAGCGGGGCGTCGATGGTCACCGACAGCCAGAGCGCGAGGGCCCCCACCCAGGCGAGCTGCACCACGGTGTAGCCCACCGCGACCGCCAGCATGACCACGCTGCGACCGAAGGGGACCGCGTCTCCGGCCGGGCTGGTCGCGTCGCCCGGGCCGTACCAGATCACGCCGGCGATCAGCGCCACCACGGGCAGCAGGCCGAGCGCGAGGAGGGAGAGCAGCGCTGCCGTCACGGCCTTCTGGCGCAGCAGCCGGAGCCGGGGCACGGGGATCGCCAGCAGGTATTTCAGGCTCGACCACGACGCCTCGCTCGCGACCGCGTCCCCGAAGAACAACGCGACCACGACCGGCAGCAGCAGCGAACCCGCCAGGTAGAGGGTGAAGACGACGAAGTTCGGGCCGCTCGTGACCGCGAGGTCGGCGTAGGTCACCGCGCTGCGCGCCGGGTCCTGCCCGCCGATCTCGAAGGCCGCGACCAGCACGAGCGGCAGCAGCGCGATCAGTGCGAAGACGAGCTGGGTGCGTCTGCGGCGCCACTGCCTGCGCAGCTCGACCAGGACGCGGAGGGTTCCCCGCGGCCGGTATCCCGCCGCCGCGCCGGTCCTGGCGTCCGCACCGCCCCCGACGTCCGCACCGGCCTCGCTGTCCGCGCCGGCCGAAGCACCGGCCGAAGCACCGGTGGAGACGCTGAAGGCGGCACCGAGGTCCCCGCCCGCGCTCCGGCCGGTGGTGTGGCCAGTGGTGTGGCCGATGCCCGGGCCCGGGCCGAGGTTCTGGCCCGCGCTCCGGCCCGTGTCGCGGTCGGAGTTCCGGCCGACGTCGCGGCCGGTGCGAGGGGCCGTGTTCTGGCCGGTCGTCGCCGCGTCTCCGTCGTACGGCGGCGCGTCGCGGACCGGGCCGCCCGCGTCCTGCGTGGTCACATCCTGGCGGGTGGTCGTCGCCTCACGTTCCGGAGCGGTCACCGGGTCACACTCCTCACGATTCCTCCTGGACGAGCCGCAGGAAGGCTTCCTCCAGCCGTTGCCGGGGCGCCACCCGGTCGACGGCCACGCCCGCGAGAACCAGACGCTGCACGGTCTCCCCTCGGGCGACGCCGTCGAGGTTGGCGTACACGGTGCCCTCCTCGACGCGTACGTCGGACACGCCGGGCACCGCGCGGAGCAGACCGGCGGCGACGTCGGGACGGTCCACGGCGAAGCCGGTCTCTCCCGAACCCGCCGTGATGGCGCCCACGGCGTCGTCGGCGATCACGCGGCCCCGGTGGATGACCACCACCCGGTTCGCGGTCTGCTCGACCTCCGCCAGCAGATGCGAGGAGACGACCACCGTACGGCCGGTCGCGGCGTACCGCCGGAGCACCCCGCGCAGGTGGTGGATCTGCGGAGGGTCGAGACCGTTGGTGGGCTCGTCGAGCACCAGCAGGTCCGGCAGCCCCAGCATGGCCTGCGCGATGGCCAGCCGCTGCCGCATGCCCTGGCTGTAGGTGCGCACCCTGCGCTCCACGGCGTCGCCCAGGCCGGCGATTTCCAGCGCCTCGTCCAGCCGGGCCTCGGCGGCCGGCCGACCGGTGGCCGCCCAGTAGAGGCGCAGGTTCTCGGCCCCCGACAGGTGCGGGAGGAAGCCGGCGCCCTCCACGAAGGCCCCGATCCGCGACAGCACCGGAGCGCCGGACGTGACCCGGTGCCCGAAGACCCGCACGGTGCCCGCCGTGGGCTTCACCAGCCCGAGCAGCATGCGCAGGGTCGTGGTCTTGCCCGCGCCGTTCGGCCCGAGCAGGCCGAGGACCTGGCCGCGCCCGACGCGGAAGGACAGTCCGTCCACCGCCTTCACCCCGCCGGGGTAGCTCTTCGTCAGCCCCTCGACGACCAGCGGGGTGCCGGCCAGCGCGGGATCGAAGTCGGGCTGCCGACGGCGCACGCCCGCGAGTACGCTCAGCAGCAGTCCCACACCGAGGACGGCGGCGATGCCGAGGAGTTTGCCGACCGGCCAGGCCGTCTCCATTGCCGTGCCCGGCACGACGGGCGCCCGCAGCGCGCCGATCACCGCCACCCGGTAGACCGCCGGGGCGGACGACGGGCGGTACGTCTGGTCCGTGGTCGCCACGGTCAGCTCCAGCTCGTGCCCGCTCACCGCGGAGTGGACGATGCCGGGCAGGCTCACGTTCACCTCGACGGGGGATCCGTCGGCGGGCAGCGACGGCAGCCGGACGGCCGCGACCCCGTTGCCGGGCAGTGTCCTGGTCCCGTCGGGGCCCTTGTCGTACAGCTTGACGAACAGCGCGCCGTCCCCCGGCGCGCCGACGGCGGAGACCCGCAGCCGTACGGTGGGCACGCCGGCCACCAGCAGCGGCGCCTTCAGCGCGGCGGTGGAGAACTTCGCCGACTGCCCGGGCAGGTCCATGCCGACCATCGAGGCGAGCCACGGCGTGCGCGACAGGTAGCCGTTCAGGCCGGGGATGCCGCTCACGGCGGCCGGCTGGCCTCCCGGCGGGTTGACGATCGTCTGCTCGCCGCCGATGAGCTGGGCGGACCAGCTTCCGGTCGCGCCGGAGAGCAGGCCGGGGTAGGCGCGGGCCCGCACGGTGCGCACCGCCGCCGATCCGTCCGGCCGGATCGAGCCCTGCACCTGGTATTCGAAGGGGCCGAAGGGATCGGTCCCCCGGCCGAGCAGCCGCAGGCGCAGCCAGTCCGCGATGCGCGCCCGGAGCGCGGCGTCGGGACGGTCGCCGTCGTGGCCGCCCGCGTACCACACCATCTGCACCGAGGTGCCCGCGCGGGCGATCTGGCGGGCGGTGGCGTCGGCGTGGTCGAGCCCGAAGAGCGTGTCCTGCTCACCCTGCACCAGCAGGGTCGGCGCGGTGATGCGGCCCACCACCGACGTGGGCGAGAGCCGGTGCAGCAGCCGCTCCAGCGCCGGGGTCGGCGTGCCCGTGGTGGCCAGTTCGGTGTAGGCGCGGCAGATCTCCGGCGTGAACCGGCCGCACTGGGGGGAGTCGCCGAACTGCCCGCCCTCGCCGCCCGGATCGCTGCCGAAGCCCATCGAGTACAGCCAGCCGGCCCACGAGCTCTTGAACACGCCGCCGGCGGCGAAGGCCGTCGCGGACGGCGTGGCCGCCACCGGGGCGCCGGCCGAGTTCGGCAGCAGCGCCTGCATCAGGTCGTTGTAGGTGATCACCGGGACGAGCGCGTCGATCCGGCGGTCGAGCCCGGCCAGCAGCAGGGACAGCGCTCCGCCGTACGACGCCCCGGAGACCGCCACCTTGGGGTCGCCGGGACCGTCCTTGAGCACGTCGGCCCTGCGGGCCAGCCGGTCGAGCAGCCGCCGCGCGTCGGCGACCTCCAGATCGGGGTCGTTCAGGCCGATCCGTCCGCCGCTGCGGCCGAAACCGCGCGCCGTGTAGGTCTGCACGACGAACCCGGCCTCGGCCAGTTCGTACGCCTCGGCGTCCACGCTGTGCTTGTCGCCGCCGAACCCGTGGGCCAGCAGGACCGCGGGCGCGGGGGTGCGCGTCGGCAGGTAGAGGCTGGTGTCCAGGCTCACCTGCCCGGACGCGCCGGGCCCGGCGGGAACCTCGACGAAGGCGCTCTCCACGCGCACTTCGGCGGGCCGCTGGGTGTGCAGGGTCAGGGCGGTCACGCCGAGCGCGGCGACGACGAGCGCGGCGACCCGGAATCGCGCCCGCTGCGGTTTCAGCCACCCGAGAAGTGCCACGGCTGCGACGCTAGACATACGGGTTATCACCTGGGTCTTAGGTCGTGCCCGACGGGTCGTGGACGGGGTATGCCAGATGTCCCCTGGTCGATGTCGCCACGGGTCATCCGAACAGCAGGCCCCAGTAGGCCGCCCAGGGCAGCAGCACCGCGCCGCCGCCGAGGAGCAGGCCCAGCCGTACGCGCTCCGCCCGGGTGATGTGCCGCCGGGCGCGCCACCATGCGGCCGCGACGAAGGCCATCGCGGCGACGGCGAGCAGGACGACCCCCCGGAGCGCCAGGTAGGGCACCACCACCCCGCCGACGGCGCCCGTACTCTGGGTGAGCAGGAGGGCGACGACGTAGCAGACGAGGCCGAGGGGGGCGAGCAGCCCGCAGACCGCCAGGAGACGGGCGGTCCGGCGCATGCCCGGATCCCGCTCCGGCCCCTGCTGCGCCCCCTCAGGCCCCCATGCCGCCACGGCCCGGCGCCGCCGCCTCCGCCCGACGAGCCCGGCGCCCAGGTAGGCGGAGAACAGCACCGCCATCAGCAGCAGCGCGCCGCCCTGCGCCCAGGCGGACTCGTACCAGGTGTGCGGCTCGACGGGCAGGCTGGTCCGTTCCTGCGAGGGCGGCGCGTCGGACCGCCCGGCCGCCTTCGGGCTCTTCAGCCACGCCGTCACCAGGTCGTAGAACTCGGGGACGATCCAGGTCGTGCCGCGGGCGAGCGGATGGGTGGCCGAGGAGACGACCCGCATCGTGTAGTCGTGGTTGCCGCCCTGCTCCAACGCGTTCCGGACGACCGCCATCGACTCGGCGGGCGGGACGGTGTGGTCGTCCGCCCCCCACACGGCGAACACCGGCTGACGCACCCGGGTCAGCGCGGGCGCGGGATCGAAGGCGGCCTCGGGAAACTGCCCGAGACCCTCGGCCAGCCGGACGCCGTTGAGCGCGAGCGGGCCGGACACGCCGTCGTGCCGCAGCAGGTTGTCGAGGTGCCAGGCCGTCTGCCGGGCCGGCTGCACGCCGCTGGCCGCCAGCAGCACCACGAAACCGACCTCCGGCGAGCGCGCGGCCACCAGCGGCGCCACCCAGCCTCCCTCGCTGATGCCCCACAGCCCCACCCGATCCGGGTCGACGTCCGGGCGGGCGCGCAGCAGCCGCACCGCGGCCAGCGCGTCGTCGGCGAGCTGGGAATAGGACCGCTGCGTCGCCGAATATCCGGCCGTCCGCTTTTCGTAGACGAACGTCACGACGCCCGCCTCGACGAAGGGCGCGACCATCTTGTGCAGTTCCTCGCGCGGCAGCCAGCCGGACACGGAGACGAGCACCAGGCCGGGACGCCGGTGGCCTGTCCCGGGAGGAGCGAAAACGGTGCCGTTCAATCGCGTTCCGTCGCTGGTGAACGTCACCTCCTCGGCTCCGGCCGGTCCCGGCGCGAGCGTGAGCGCGGCCGTCATCAGCAATACGCCGACAAGGCCCAGCAGTTTCCGGGCAGCAAACATGGATTCTCCCGTCCATTGTTTGTCGATTCGCCCTGCGGAAGAATTGACGGCCCGGCTGTGCCGGGTCTCCGATTCTCCGTACGCCCGCGCATAACCGGCAATTCACTGAGACCCGGATGATAGGACGTCCTCGTACCGTCGCCCCATGAATGTCGACGAGTGAGACATTGGGGTTCGCTACATGAAGGACTACTCCAAGCAGGTGCTCACCGGCGAGGGTGACACCGATTACGCGAGGTATATGCGGACCGATACCTTGCTGTCCTTGCAACGCGGCCCGGACGAGGTCGTGCACCGGGACGAGCTGCTCTTCCAGGTCGTGCACCAGACCACCGAACTGTGGCTGAAGCTCACCTGCGCCGACCTCGACGAGGCCGCCGAGCGCATCGGCGCGGAGGAGCTGGAGAGCGCCACGGGCCTGCTCGGCCGGGCGTCGCTGGGCATCGAGCTGGTGACCGGCCAGCTGGAGATGATGCGGCACCTGTCGCCGTGGGACTTCCAGCTGATCCGCACGGTGCTGGGGCACGGCTCGGGCGCGGACTCACCCGGCTGGCGGGCCATCCGGGGGTGCGGGCGCCGGCTCGAAGCGGCGTTCGCCGCCATGGTCCGGCGGCGCGGGCTCGACCTCGCCGAGCTGTACCGGAGCGGGCTCCACAGCCCCGAACACCGGCTGGCCGAGGCGCTCATCGAGTGGGACGAGCGCATCTCCCTGTGGCGCGTGCGGCACTACAAGATGGCGACGCGGGTGATCGGGCATCAGGTCGTGGGCACCCAGGGGACCCCCGTGGACGTCCTGGCCAGCCTGATCAACTACAAGTTCTTCCCGGAGCTGTGGCAGCTGCGCGACGAGCTCACCCGCACCGGCCCCATGGCAGAGACCGCGTTATGAGCGGCACGAGCAGCGCCGCGGCGGCGTTCCGGCGGCGCTTCCCGATGCTGGAACGCACCGTGCACCTGTCGAGTTGCAGCCTGGGCGCCCGCTCCACCGACCTCGACCACGCGCTGGGCCGGATGGCGGCGGACATGACCCTGGGGGCGGGCGCGTGGGAGCGGTTCTCGCGGCAGGTCGACCGGGCGCGCGCCCGGTTCGCCCGGCTCATCGGCGCCGACGCCGAGCGCGTGGCCGTGGTGCCCAACGCCTCCGTCGGGGCCTACCAGGTGGCCTCCACACTGGGCCGGCGGCGGGGACGGCACCGGATCGTGAGCAGCACAGCGGAATTCCCGTCGATCTCCCACGTGTGGCTCGCGCAGTGCCGCGACGGCACGGAGGTCGTCCACGCTCCCTGTGCCGGGAAACCCGTGGACGAGACCGCCGACGGGTACGGTGACGGGTACGGCGACGACGGTGCCGGCGACTGGGCCGGCGACTGTGTGGCCGACTACGCCGCGCTGATCGACGAGCGCACCCGGCTCGTGTCGGTACCGCTGGTGACCTACGCCGAGGGCCGCGTCATGCCGGTCGCCGAGATCGCGGCGATCGCGCACGCCGCCGGTGCCCCGGTGTTCGTGGACGCCTACCAGGCCGTGGGGGTCCGGCCCGTACGGGTGGACGAACTCGGCTGCGACTTCCTGGTGGCCGGCACCATGAAGTACCTGCTCGGCCTGCCCGGCCTGGCCTTCCTCTACGTACGCGCGCCGGGGTCACTCGGTCTCGATCCCGTGCTGACCGGGTGGTTCGGGCGCGTCGATCCCTTCGCCTTCGACGTAGGCCTGCTGGACTTCCCCGCCGCGGCCACCCGGTTCGAGACCGGGACGCCCGCGGTGCCGGCGGCCTACGCGGCCAACGCGGGGTTCGACCTCGTCGAGCCGCTCGACCTCGCCGAGGTGCGCGACCACGTGCTGGCCCTGACCGACCTGGCCGCAGGAAGCCTGCGCGAGCGGGGTGAACAGGTCGTGCTGCCGCCCCGGCGGACCCGCGGCGCGCACCTGTGCCTCTTCGACCCCGAGCCCGAGTCGCTGGCCCGGTTCCTCGCCGAACACGGCGTCAGCGTAAGCCCACGCGGCCGGTACGTCCGGATCTCGTGTCATTTCTACAACGACGCCGGCGACGTCGCGGCTCTGTGCGCGGCCGTCTCGGCGTACCGAAGCAAGCATGGATCGTGCGGTGGTGTCCGTGTCCACAGCTGAGCTGAGCTCCTGGCTGCGCAATCCCGACCTGATGAAGTTCCCCTACGCCGCGGTGGTACGCGAGTATCACCACGTCGGCAAGCACTTCGTGCCCCCGGAACTGCTCCGGATGCTGGCGGAGGCGCGGACGCTGCTGCCGTCCCTGCACGGGCCGTGGCCGCACGTCCACACGCTCGCCAGTTTCCTCGACACCGCCCTGGACAAACCCGACCAGCGCTACGACTACCCCACGTATCTGGCGCTGTCGCTGCTCCAGCTCCCCGGGCCGGACGACCCCCTGGAGCAGGCCCTCTTCGCGCGGCCGCGGTGCGACCGGCTGATCGCCCAGCTCGTGGCCGACGCGCTGGCCTTCGAGCTGGCCGCCCAGGACGGCCGTACGACGCTGCTGCCCCGCATGCGGCCGGACGCGGCCGTGGTCGGCAAGCGCTACCGGCACGGGCTGCGGGTGCTGCGGCCGGTGCTGGGCCGGATGGCGCTCGACTCGGGGCTGACCGAAGTGGGCCCCGCCGACCAGGCCCGCCAGGCGTGCGCGGCGGTCCGCGGCGACATGTCCTTCGCCGAGCGGCGGGCCATGAAGCTGAGCATCCTGCCCGTCGACACCATCCACGACGAGTACCTCTTCCTGCGCGTGCTCCAGGCGTTCGAGACCACCTTCGCGCTGCTGTCCACGCACCTGCGCGGCGCGATCGCGGCGCTGCGGCAGGGCGAGGTGGACCGGGCGGTGTACTTCCTCGACGGCTCCCGGACCGCGCTGGAGGAGTCGGGACCGCTGTTCTCGATGCTCGCCACCATGCAGGTCGAGGCGTTCCGCACCTTCCGCCAGTTCACCGAGGGCGCCAGCGCGATCCAGTCGCGCAACTACAAGCTGGTCGAGTCGCTGTGCAGCATGCCCGACCCGGGCCGGATCGACTCGCAGGCGTACTTCTCGGTGCCGGACGTGCGCATGCGGGTGCTGGCCGGTCAGGAGACCCTCGACGAGGCCTGCGCCGCGCTGCTCGGCACCGGCGTGCCCGAGCCGGACCGCGTACGGCTGGGCGCGGCGATGGAGTCCTTCGCGCGGACCCTCGCCCGCTGGCGCCAGACCCACTACCGGCTGGCCGTACGCATGCTGGGCGAGGCCTCCGGCACCGGATACACGCAGGGCACGCCCTACCTGGCGGCCGTCCGCGATCTGCCGGTGTTCCGCACCCTGCAGAACGGCGTGCCCGGCGGCGGCCTGCACCCGAACGGTGTGCACGCCAACGGCAACGGCAACGGGCTGCACGACAACGGCCTGCACGGCAACGGCGAGAACGGCCTGCACGCGGACGGCGAGGCCGTCCTGGAGGCCGACAAGGAGACGAGGAGGGCGCCGTGAGCGGAATCGAGGCACCGGTCGGCATCGTCGGCGCCGGGCCGGTGGGACTGGTCGCGGCGCTGCGGCTGGCCGACCACGGAGTGCCGTGCGTGCTGCTGGAGGCGAACCCGCACCTGGTCAAGCAGGGGTCCAAGGCGTGCCTGATCCAGGGCGACGTGCTGGAGGTGCTGGACAAGTTCGGCTGCGCGGACCCGATCGCCGAGGAAGGCGTGACCTGGGACGTCGCCCGGACCTATGTGCGCAACCGGGAGATCAGGGCGGCTCGGTATCCCCGCGGCCCCGGCTTCGGGCCGTTCGTCAACATCTCGCAGCACCGCATCGAGCAGATCCTGGTGCGGGCGGCGGAGACCGAGCCCCTCTGCGAGCTGCGGTGGGACCACGAGGTGACCGACGTGCGCCAGGACGAGGACGGGGTCACCGTCCGCGTGCGCACCGGCACGGGTGAGCGGGAGCTCGCCTTCTCCTACCTCGTCGCCTGCGACGGCGTGCGCAGCCGGCTCCGAGAGCTGATGGGCGTCCGGTGGACCGGCTACACCCACCGCGACCGGTTCCTGATCACCGACATCAAGGCCAAGCTGCCGCTGGCGCAGGAGCGCCACTTCCACTACGACCCGCACTTCAACCCCGGCCGGCAGCTCGTCATGCACCCGCAGCCGCACGACATCTGGCGCATCGACTGGCAGTTGCCGCCGGACGCCGACATCGACGCCGAGCGCGCCGACGGCCGGTTCGACCAGCGGGTCAGGGCGGTCATCGGCGACATTCCGTACGAGGTGGACTGGGTCAGCACCTACCGCTTCCACCAGCGGGTGGTCGAGCGGCTCCGGGTGGGCCGGGTGCTGTTCGCCGGCGACGCGGCGCACGCGCTGCCGCCGTACGGCTCGCGCGGCATGAACAGCGGCATCCAGGACGCCGACAACCTCGCCTGGAAGCTCGCGCTCGTCCTGTCCGGCCGCGGCGGCGAGGAACTGCTGGACAGCTACCACACCGAGCGGTACGCCGCCGCGCTGGAGAACCTGCGCGTGACCGAGGCGACCATCCGCTTCATGGTGCCGCCCAACCTGGTCAGGCGCTGGACCCGCGCGGCGCTGCTGCGCCTGTCGCGCATCCTCGGCCTCGCCCGCCGCCACGTCAACAGCGGCAAGATGGCCGAGCCCTACACCTACACCGACTCCCCCATCGTCGAGCGCGGACACCCGCTGCTGGGAGCGTTCGCGCCCGACGGCGAGGTCACCGTGGACGGCGTGCCGACCCGGCTGCGCCGGCTTCTCGGCGCGGGATTCACCGGCCTGGTCTTCGCACCCGGCGTGGCCGAGGCGCTCCCGGTCGTCGAGGCCGCGCGGGCGCGGCCGTGGGACCTCCCCGCCCGCCTCGTGATCGTGGTCCCCCCGGACGCCCCGGCGGCCGCGGCGCCCGCCGGGACCACCCTCGCCCGGGCCACCGGGCCGGCGCTGCCGGAGACGTACGGCGGGCTGGACCAGCCGGTGTGGTGGCTGGCCCGGCCCGACGGCCACTTGTCCGCCACCGGCGGGTCCGGCGAGCGGTTCGCGGCCGCACTGCGCGCCTCGGCGTCCGCCGGGGAGCTTTCGCTCGCGAAGGGCTGACCGCCCCCTCCTCTCACCTGTCCTCCCACCCGTCCTCCCGACCAGGTCCGATTCCTCCCCGCCGGAGGCGGGGTTCTTCCCCGGAGGTAACCGATGAGCCCTACCTACAGCCGACGCGCCGTACTCGCGGGGACGGGCGCGGCCGCCGCGGCCGCCGCGCTCTCCGGGTGCGAGGTCGCCCGTACGGCGGACGCGCCGCCGAGCGGCACCTCCCTCGGCCGGACCGGCGACGTGCCCGTCGGCGGCGGGCACGTGCTCTCCGACCTCGACGTCGTGGTGACGCAGCCGGAGGCCGGCACATTCAAGGCGTTCTCCGCGCTGTGCACCCACCGGGGCTGCCGGGTGGACGAGGTGTCGGACGGCGAGATCGTCTGCCCGTGCCACGTCAGCAGGTTCGCCATCACCGACGGATCGGTCACCTTCGGCCCGGCGGACCAGCCGCTGCCCGCCTTCAAGCTGAAGGTGTCCGGCGACGAGATCGTGGTGGCCTGACATGGGGCTGCTCACCGAGCTCGTCCACGCGATGCGCCGCGGCGTCGTCGAGGTCGTCGACCTGACCGCTCCTCTCTCCGAGCAGACGCCGATCATCAAGCTGCCGCCGGAGCGGGGCCAGCCGTGGCCGTTCTCCCGCGAGGTCATCAGCGACTACGACGCCGCCGGGCCCACCGTCTACTGGAACAACATCCGCCTGTCGGAGCACACCGGCACGCACTTCGACGCGCCCGTGCACTGGTTGTCGGGCAAGGGCACCCACGACGTGTCGGAGGTGCCGCCCGGGCGTCTCGTGGGGCCGGCCGTCGTGCTCGACTTCACCGCGGAGGCGGCGGGCGATCCCGACTTCCTGCTGCGCCGCGAGCACGTCGAGCGCTGGCAGGAGAGCCACGGCGAGCTTCCGGAGGGCGGCTGGCTGCTCTACCGCACCGGCTGGGACGCCCGCCGCGAGGACCCCGCGCGGTTCCTCAACGAGGGGCACACGCCCGGCGTCGCACCGGAGTGCGCGCGCTGGCTGGCCGAGCAGACCCCGGTCATCGGCATCGGCGTGGAGACCGTGGGCACCGACGCCGGCCTCGCGGGAGAGTTCGCGGACCGTCCGTACCCCTGTCACTGGTACTTCCACGGCGCGGGGAAGTACGGCCTGACGCAGTTGCGCAACCTCTCCCTGCTGCCGCCCACCGGCGCCGTGCTGATGGTGGGGCCGCTGCCCATCGTGGGCGGCTCGGGCAGCCCCACCAGGGCGCTCGCCCTGGTGGAGCATCAGGGACCGGCCTGACGGCGCTCCCGCAATGGACCGGGCGAGGGGGCCGGACGGGGATTCAGCCGATCCGCACCAGGCCGACGCCGGTGAGGAACGGCGCCCGGTACGGCCCCAGGTCCTGCTCCGGGTCGGTGGTGTCCTCGCCGGTCAGCACGTCCAGGCGCAGCGGGGTGTCGAAGGTGATTTCGCCGGCTCCCGCGTCGTCGGCGATGGCGTACGAGATCAGCAGCGACGGCTCGGTGAGCGTGTCCAGGCGGAGCACCCGGGTGGCCTCGTCGGGGTCGTCCATCGTGCCGAACAACCGCGCCGGGATCGGGGTGAAGCCCAGCCGGCTCTTGAAGCGGAACAGCCCCGGCTTGGCGATGTGGCCGTAGAGCGCGGGGTCGGTGCCCAGGGACACGCTCCGGTACCCCAGCTCGCGGGCCTTCGCGAACACCCGCATGTACATGGCGCGGACGATGCGGTGCTGCCGGCTGTCCTGGGTCGTCGTCACGAACCGGATCACCACGGTCGAGGCGTCGGCGCGCTTGCGGCACATGCAGCACCCCACGAGCGTGTCGTCCTCGAACGCCTGGACGGCGAAGTAGTCCTCGCGCATGCCGAGGATCTCCTCGCGCTCCATGCTCGCGTACGGCACGCCGTGCCGCATGCCGCCGATGTGCGGCTCGTACAGCTTGAGGAAGTCGTCGAAGACGAGGTCGTCCACCGGGTCGGCCACGTCCATCCGGACGTCGCGCCCGGCCGCGTAGCGCAACCCGAGACGCACGTTGCGCCGCTCCTGCACCGACAGCCGGCTCAGGAACTCCTCCTCCGACGCGGCGACCGGGGCCATCCACGTGATCCACGAGGGGTGGACGGCGAAACCCGCGGCGCGCAGCCGCGGCCACGACTCCGGGGGCGGGTCCACGACCCGGACCAGGTCCAGCTCGCCCCGGTGGCGCTCCCAGTCACCGTTCTCGGCTTCGCCGACGTCGACCAGCCCAATCGTCAGGCCGTTCACCGTCTCGATCTTCACTGTCTCCTCCTGGGCCGGTCGTGACCGTCCCGCCGGGCCGCGCCGCCCGGCGGGACGGGACGACGGTTCACGCCGCGGACGGGATCCGCCGGGTCGCGGGGACCTCCAGCCGGCGCTCGGCCGTCCCCCTGCGGGTCCGCAGGATGACGGTCGGGGCCGCGCCGTCGGGCACGACCTGGATGGTGCGCTCCTCCGTCCAGCCGGTGAAGCGGAACTCGCCCTCGCCCACGTGGACGAGACCGAAGGTGGGCTCACCGTCCAGCGTCAGGACCAGGCGGTTACCGTCGTCGTCGCTGTTCACGGTCGCCGCGAGCTTCGGCTGGGGCAGCAGGAACTGGCCCTCCGCCTCCTCCCAGTCGGCGAAGGACGCGGGGATCTCGAACGCGCAGTGGTAGCGCTCGGGGTCGTCCAGCGGCGCCGTGGGACGGGCGTAGAGCACCTCGTCGGCGGACAGCGTCTCGAGGAAGTCCGGGGGGAACAGGCTCAGCGTCTCCGGTGTGATCAGCGTGTCGACGATCATGTGGATGCGCTTGTCCTGGCCGGTGTTGAGCACCTGGTGCCACCGGCCGAAGTCGCCGAACCAGAACGTGCCCGGCTGCCACCGGTGCTCCACCCCTTCGATGATCAGGGCGGCCCCGGGGTTGGTCGTGATCGGCACGTGCAGCCGCAGGTTCCCCCACGGGAAGCCGACCTTGGTGTCGAAGTGGACCTCGCCGATCGCGCCCGGCCCGAGCGCGAGCAACCGCACGCAGCGCAGGGGGGCCGGAACCGAGGCCAGGATCTCGGCGAAGTAGGGGGCCTGGGCGAGCCAGGGCGTGTCGGCGAACTCGTCCAGGCCCGCGCCGCCGGGGTCGGTGCGCTCGGGACGGCCCGTCGGGCTGCGGAGCGGCAGCGCGCGCCAGTCGTAGGGCGCCCGCTCGGCCAGCCCGGCGGAGGTGAAGGTCTGCTGCAACGACCACTGGTGGTCGTCCAGGCGGTCCAGATCCTCGAGAAGCCGCGCGACGTCGAAGGTGGGCAGCAACCGGGCGGCCGCGGGATGACCGCAGACGATGGGTTCCAAGACCTGCTGGTGCGTGACACTCATGAGCTCGATCTCTCCGCATTCTGCTCGACAAGTCCGACGATCACTGTCACCCGAGCCGATATCAGGATGGTCTCTGCGAGGTCTCCTGCGCCGCCACCGCCGCCTCCGTGCTCTCGGGGGCCGGGGTGGTTCCGGTGGTCTCGGCGGTTCCGGCGGTCGCCGTGGGTTCGGCCGCCCGCGGGCCGCGGAACCGCCCGGACACCGCCGCCAGCCCCACCAGCGCGACCACGCAGAGCACGCCGAGCAGCAGGAAGGAGGTGGCACCGGTCCAGCCGAACAGGGCGACACCGATGATCGGGCCGATCACGTTGCCGGAGTCGCCGATGAAACCGAACAGCCCGAACGCCTTCCCCTGACGGCTCATCGCCGAGCGAAGCTCGATGAGGCCCCGCCGTGCGGTCAGGTAGAGCACCGCGGCACCGGCCATGCACAGGACGAAGGACGCCGCGACCGGCACCACCTCCGCGCTCAGGGTCAGGCCCGCCAGGCCGAGTGCCATGAGCGTCATGCCGGCGCGGATCAGGGTCATCAGCCGCAGCCGCTCGGTGTAACGGCCGAGCGCCCAGGTGAACAGGGCGAAGGTGGCCAGGCCGACGGAGAAGACCACCGAGATCGTGCCGCGTACCGAGCCGTCCCGCCCGGCGCTCAGATAGAGCGGCAGCATCGGCTCGAAGGCCGAGTAGATCACGTTGGCGAACAGGTCCAGCGCGCCCAGCGCGAGCACCCACAACCACCAGGGGCCCGCCGAGCCCGCGCCCGCGCCGTCCGCCGCCGGCGCGTCGTCCGCCTCGGCCTCCTCGGGCCCTTCCTCGCCGGACCGGGGAATCGCCTGGAACAGCCCGAAGGCGGTCACCGCCGTGACCGCGGCACCCGCGAAGAACAACGCCTCCAGTCCCAGCGGCGCGGCCACCCCGGTGACCAGCGGGCCGATCAGGAAGCCCGCCATCGCGGCGGTGCCGAAGTTGCCGATCAACCGGCTGCTCGACAGGCCGTACCGGCGGCACAGCAGGCCCATTCCCGCGTAGAGAGCGGGCGTCACGAGCCCCTCCCCCAGCCCCCAGCAGACGCGGCCCGCCAGCAGCGTCTGCGGGTCGCGGGCCACCGCCGTGATCACGATGCCGGCGGCTGCGATCAGCTGGGCGACGAACGCGACGTGCCCCGGCCGCCAGCGGTCCACCCACAGCCCGCCCAGCGGCTGGGACAGCGTCTTGGCCGCGGCGAACAGGGCGAAGGTCAGCGCGATCACCGTCGGGTCGGCTCCCGCGCGGTGCTGGAGCTCGGGCACGAACGGGATGAGCACGGTGTAGGAGGCGTTGACGCTCATGACCGCGATCAGCAGCAGCGCGGCACGCCTCCGGGCAGGCGTCATCAATGCGCCTCGATGTAGTCGAACAGCACCCAGTGCATGTGTGCGATGTCCACGCTGAGGTCGGGCTGCGGCCGCGGCGTGTAGACCAGGGCGTACAGGTTGGTCCCGGTCAGGCCGTGCCGCTCCTTGAAGCGGTAGTTGTCCCGGCCCCACTCGATGCGGCGCATGCCGTTCTCGTAGGCCCACCGGGTGCCGCCGTACATCAGCGCGATGTAGGTGCTGTATTCGTTCAGCGTCGCGTATTCGACCCCGCCGCACATGTACGTGACCTCGTCGCCGCGGCGGAACGCGAAGAACGCGCCGACGAGCCGATCGTCGAGCTTCGCGGTGAGCAGCATCGCCCCGGGCACGCGCAGCATGGAGTGCAGCGCCTCCTGGTCGAACAGCGCGGGCCAGTCGTTCTTGTCGCTCGTGTCGACGGTCAGCGGGAAGGCCGCAGGGACCAGGTCGTGCGCCGCGTCGCCCTCGACCATCTCGACGCGCAGCCCGCGCTCGGTTGCCCGGCGCAGCCGCCGCGCGACGTCCCGCCGGATCTTGTTCGGCAGGCGCTCGTGCACGTGGGCCTCGTAGTCGCGCGACATCTCGCAGGAGTACGTGCGCTCCAGCAGCACCCGGCCCGTCGGGGGGCCTCCACGGTGGCCACCCAGTCGGCCACGCCCGCCTTGGTGAGGTTGGGCACGACCAGCGTCTCCGCCTCGCCGTCGGCGATCCACTCCATCGCGGTGTCGTACGCGCCGCGGATCAGATCGGCGGGCACCGGGCCGCGCTTGCTGTACATCGAGTACGTCGACCCGGCGAAGATGATCGGGTTGCCGAACCTGCCCACCAGGTCGACCTGCACCTCGTACCCGTGCCAGAAGGGCGACCGGGTGGTGAGGTAGAGCGGCAGCACGGACGACCCGTCCGCGCCCTCGGGCCGGGTGTGGACGTAGGCGTGGCGCACGCGGTGCTCGATGGGGTTGTTCTCCCACTCGCGCAGCCACCCCTGGGAGTCGTAGAGGCAGCTCGCGATCACCTGGTCCGGCACGTGGTCGGACAGCGACCATCCGGAGGCGACATCGGTGAGCGTCGTCATACCGGTTCTTCCTCCTCAGCCCGGCCGTGTTTCGCCTTCGACGGCGACGTCTTCTTCCACGGCGACGCCCGCGAGTCGGAGCGCCGCCACACGCTAACGAGGGGGGCTCTCACCCCGGTCTCCCCGCCGCCGTCCGAGGCGGACGGACGGTCAGCGATATCCCGTCGTGTCGGCCGGCAGGCCGCGGTCCTGCACCTCGACCAGGTAGCGCCACGCGTCCGGCTGGCTGCCGTCGACGTCGGTGAAGTCGTAGACCTTCGCGAGCTGCCCGCTGGACAGCGACTGGCCGTTCCAGCGCGCCACCTCGGGGTCGCCGGCCAGCGCCGCGACGGCGCGCCCCACGTACGCGGGGGTCTCGGAGATGGCGAAGTGCGGGGAGAACTTCGTGGCGTCACGCCAGTTCTCCTCGCTGACGCCGAACTGCTCCAGCATGAACTCCGAGCGCAGCCATCCGGGGGTGAGCAGCACGGCCGTGCAGCCGAACGACTTCAGCTCGTGCGCCAGCGCGAAGGCGATGCGGCTGACCGCGCCCTTGGCCACGTCGTAGAAGAAGGAGACCCGGTAGTTGGCGGCGTTGTACTCGTCGGTGCCGTCGGTCACCTCCACCACCAGGCCGCCCGGGTTCTTGATCAGCAGAGGCAGCGCGAAGTGGCTGGTGATCGCGTGGGTGTCCACGGCCAGGCGGAGCTGGTGGAGCCCGTACTCCAGGTCCGACTCCCAGACCGGCTTGTCCCACTCCATCTTGGTCGCGCCCCAGATGTCGTTGACCAGGACGTGCAGGGCGCCCTGCTCCTTCTCGATGCGGGCGACCAGCGCCCGCACCTCGTCGGGCACGAGGTGGTCCACCCGCACCGGGATGCCGTGGCCACCGGCCGCGTCCACCAGGGCCGCGGTCTCCTCGATGGTCTCCGGCCGGTCCATCTCCGAGCGCCCGGATCCGCTCGACCGCCCGGTGCAGTAGACGGTCGCGCCCGCGGCGCCCAGTTCGACCGCTATGCCTCTGCCCGCTCCTCGGGTCGCTCCGGCGACCAGCGCGACCTTGCCCGTCAAGGATCCAGTCATGGAGCAAACCGTACGACGAGGTCGGCCCTGGCAAGGGGGAATGACCCCTAGTCTGTCAGGTCAGGTGCGGATGCCCGCCGCACGCCCTCTCACCTGCGACTCCGGCCGATCTCGGGACGCTCTCGGCGATTGGTCACCCCCGCGCGCACCTGTCAGCCTCGGCCTCATGGACGGCGTGATGGAGCAGCCGGCGGAGGACGCGCGGATCCGTTCGGCGAGCGGCGTGCCGTTGCCGGAGGTCGCGGTCCCCGGTACGGCGCAGCGGGACCCCAGCGACCCCGCCGGCGGACCGGACGACCGGCTCGGCCTGCCCGGCGGGTTCCCGTACACCCGGGGCATCCGTCCGGGGATGTACCGCGAACGTCCCTGGACCATCCGGCAGCTCGCCGGGTTCGGCACCGCCCAGGAGACCAACGCCCGCTACCGGATGCTGCTCGACGGCGGGGCCACCGGGATCAACGGCGTCTTCGACTATCCCAGCCTGCGGGCCTTCGACTCCGACGACCCCAGGGCCGGGGCCGACGTCGGCCGCGGCGGCGTCGCCGTGGACCTGCGCGGCGACTTCGACACGCTCTTCGACGGCATCCCGCTGGACGAGGTGAGCGTCTCCCTGGTCTCCTCCCAGCCCATCGGGGCGGTGCCCCACCTCGCCATGTACGTGCGGTCGGCCGAGCGGCGCGGCTTCGCGCCCGCCCGCCTCGCGGGCACCAGCCAGAACGACTTCCTGATGGAGACGGCGATCACCATCGCGCCCGAGGCGCTGCCGCCCGCCGGGTCCTTCCGGCTGGCGTGCGACCTGGCCGAGTTCGCGCTGCGTACGATGCCGCGCTGGAACCCCGTCAGCGTGAGCGGCTACAACTACCGCGAGGCAGGCGCGGACGCGGTCCTGGAGATGGCCCTGTGCCTGGCCCACGGGCAGGCCGTCGTACGGGCGCTGCTCGACCGCGGTTTCGCCGCCGAGCCGGTCCTGGCCCGGGTCACCTTCTTCCTCAGCGCCCACAGCGACTTCTTCGAGGAGGTCGCGAAGTATCGCGCGCTGCGCCGCATGTGGGCGCACTGGGTGCGCGACGAACTCGGCGTCCGCGACCCGCGGGCGCAGCTGCTGCGCTACCACGTGCAGACGTCGGGGGTCACCAACAGCGCCCGCCACGCGCACGTCAACATCGCGAGGAGCGCCCTGCAGGGCCTCGCCGCGGTGTGCGGCGGCACCCAGTCACTGCACGTCAACGGGTACGACGAGGCGGTGTGCATCCCGAGCGAGCACGCCGCGCTGACCGCGCTGCGCACGCAGTACGTGCTGCTGCACGAGACCGGGGTGGCGAAGGTCGCCGACCCGCTCGGCGGCAGCTACCTCGTGGAGTACCTCACCGACGAGCTTGAGGAGCGCGCGCGGCGCGTCCTGGAGCGCATCGGGGAGCTCGGCGGCATCGTGGCCGCGACCGAGCGGGGATGGGTGCACGCGGAGCTCGCACGGACCGCCTTCGCCGACCAGAAGGCGATAGAAAACGGCGAGCGGCTGGTCGTCGGCGTCAACACGCAACTTGACGGCGACGCCGAGGAGCTGGACCGCTTCGAGCTGCCGGAAGGCAGCCTCGAACGGCAGGTGGCCGCCCTGGAGCGGGCGCGGTCCCGCCGCGACCGGGAGGCGGCCGGCGTCGCCCTGAAGCTGGTCGCCCGCGCCTGCCGGGACGGCGAGAACGTCATGCCGGCGGTCCTCGACGCGGTCGACGCGGATGTCACGTTGGGCGAGCTCGGCCGGGTGTTCCGCGACGAGCTGGGACGATGGGAGTTCCCGTTGTGGCAGGAGTGCTGAGCGGCCGCAAGGGCGTCGTGGCGAAGCTGGGGATGGACGCCCACTGGCGGGGCGCCATCGTGGTGTGCAACGGGCTGCGGGAGGCCGGGATGGACGTGGTCTATCTCGGGCACACCACCCCCGCGGACCTCGTGGCCGCCGTCCGCCGGGAGCGGCCCGACCTGGTGGGCCTGTCCTCTCTGACGGGCAACCATCTGCAGGAGTGCCGTCGCCTGATGAGCGCCCTGGACGCCGAAGGGCTGGGGGATCTCCGGGTCGTCGTCGGCGGCACGATCCCGGCCGAGGACCGGGACACGCTGCTGGCCCTGGGTGTGGACGGCATCTTCGGCACCGGCAGCCGCCTCGACGTCATCGTCGACGACGTCGCCGCCCTGCTCGATCACTGAGCTCGACCACCTCGACCGCTGAGCTCGACCACGAAGCCCTGCCACCGAGCGCTGCCACCGAGCGCTGCCACTGGACTCTGCCATCGGGCTCTGCAACCGAGCCGGTGGCGCTCCCCGGCGCCCCGGGGGCCTCGCGGGTCGCGTACGCCGGGCGCCGGGCACCGGGGGGTGGCGGCCGCGCGAGGCCTTGGGGCTGCGCTCACACGCTTCAGGTCGCGCTTCAGGCGTTGAGGGACTCCGTCGTCGCGAAGCGCTCGGCGTAGCAGGCTCCCGGCGACCGGTCCAGGTGAATGCCGAAGATGTCGCGGTAGGCCGCCACGACCGCCTGCTCGTCCTCCAGCGTCACCTCCGTCGTACGGCCGCCCGACGTCGTGATCAGCCGGTTGCCGTGCAGCGTCACCCGGCCGTCGGGGGTGCTGAGCGAGCAGAGGTCCATCGCGTTCCAGAACGACTCGGGCGACACCTGGTGCCAGTCCCAGGACGGCACGAAGTCGCGCAGCCGCCGGGGGTGCGCCTCGACCCGGTAGCGCGGGCTGCCGTCGCAGTACACGTCGAGGTCGCCGTGGCCGGCCTCGACCACCCGGAACTCGCCGCCGGGGTCGCGCTGCGGCTCGTCGGTGTCCATGCGCAGCGGGAACACGTTGAACTGGCCGAACCCCACGTCCACCAGCCAGGGGCCGTCCAGGTCGACCCGCAGGACGAGGTGGTCGAGCGGGAAGACTGGCGTGCCGTCCTCCTCGAACACCGCCGCCGCCAGCAGCGTGACCTCGTACCCGATCTCGCGCAGCAGCGCGGCGAAGGCGCCGTTGAGCTCGTAGCATCCGCCGCCGCGGCGCAGCCGTACGAGCTTGTCGAGGAACACGTCCTCGTCCAGCGTGACCGGCGTGCCGAGACGGGTGTAGATGTTCTCCCACGGCACGTGGTAGAGGTGCCGCTGGTGCAGCTCACGCAACGTGTCGAGGTCGGCCGCGCGCGGCGCCGGCGCGCCGATGCGGTCGAGATAGGCTCGCATCATCCGCTGGTCCATGCGTTCGATCGTGCCATCGCGCGCGCGCCGGAGGCGGCCCGCGAGAGCGGTCCGAGACCACGCGGAGGCGGACCTGAGGCCGCGGCGGCGGTGAGACCACCCTGATAGCGCGCTCGGCTACGGTGCGAGCAGCCCTGTTGGCCCCTGTGGTCCTTGGCAGGAGGACGCCAATGCGCACCTTGTCCTGTTCCGGCCCGGACCTGGCCGGGCGGATCGCCCGGCGCCACTTCGTCGGGCAGGACAGGGTCGCCGTCGCCGCGGACGCCGACGAACTGATCCGCCTGCTCGCCGCCTCGCGCCGCGCCGATCCCCGGCCCGTCGTGATCAACGCGCAGACGCGGCGCGGGCACGCCGACAGCCTGCGCGCCGCCGGGGTGCCGTTCGTGGAACTGCCCCTGCGCGACTACCGGATCTGCGCCGAGGAGCTGTGCGCGCGGATGGCACGCGGCGCCGGCATGGTCATCGTGGCCAACCCGCACGATCCCACGGGCGGAGTGCTCGGCGCGGATGCCGTACGGTCGCTCTGCGCCGCGGCCCGGCGGTACGGCACGCTCGTCGTGTTCGACGAGTCGAGCGCGGAGTTCGCGCTGGGCCCGGATTTCACCTCCGCCCGGTGGGGCGCGCGGTACGGGACCGACGTCTGCGTGCTGCGGACCTACGGGTCGCCGGGGTTCGGCTATCTGATCGGGGCGCCCGCGGTGGTGGGGCACCTGGCCGCGCCGCGTCCGCCCGCCGCCCCGCCCTCCCATGACATGGTCCTGCTGGAACGCCTCCGCGCCGCCAACCGGTCCGCCCGGGAGTCGCTGTGCCGGGGGCTGGCGGAACTGGGCGTCGAGTTCCTCCCCTCCTCCGCCGACTTCGTGCTCGTCCGGCTGCCCGGGGTGGCGTCACGGGTCGCGGACGAGCTGCGGGCGGGCGGCCACGCCTGGGCCGCAGACATGACTCCCATCGGGCTGCGCGACCACCTGCGCGTGCCGGTCGGGCGGGAGGACGACGTGGCCGCGCTCCTCTCC
Source organism: Microbispora sp. H10885 (assembly GCF_014161415.1). Lineage (NCBI taxonomy): Bacteria > Bacillati > Actinomycetota > Actinomycetes > Streptosporangiales > Streptosporangiaceae > Microbispora > Microbispora sp. H10885. The sequence goes on from NZ_JABBWY010000016.1 coordinate 158,808, forward strand.
CGGCTCCGGTCGATCCTGGCCGCCTTCCCGGCCTCCGGCTGACCACGCGCTCCTCCTCCCGGCCGGCGGACGCTGAAAGTTTCTCCGAACGGCGGCCACAGCGTCCCGCCCGCGGAACCTTTGACTCCTGCCGGAGATTTCGTCATTCCACCTGTCAACGACCCTCTACTAGGCAAGATCGCTCTTCGGCGGTATGGAGGGCACGCCACCGGTTCGTTGACCGACATCTGCGGTTCACCTATCGTTCCGAGCGAGTTCTCGAAACGTTTCCCTCATCTAACGAAAACTTTCGACGCCCTTGCGGTGCCCGCCACGGCGCGGGCGGCGCGGGGGCGGCCCGGCAGCGACTCAGGAGGAACGAACGTGGTGTCGCAGCTCGTCCTGTTCGCGATCGACCTCTGCGCGGTGGTGGTGCTCGTCTTCGGGCTCTACTTCCCGCGCCACCGCCGCCGCGATCTGGTCGTCTCCTACCTCGGGGTCAATATCGGGGTCCTCGCGGTGGCGAGCGCGCTGAGCGCCAGCGACACCGGCGCCGGGCTCGGACTGGGCCTGGCGTTGTTCGGGGTGCTGTCCATCATCCGGCTGCGCTCGACGGAGCTCGACCAGCACGAGGTCGCGTACTACTTCTCGGCCCTCGCCCTGGGCATCCTCGGCGCGCTGAGCACCACCTCGGCGTGGCTCAGCGGCGGTCTGATGGCGCTCATCCTCGTGGTGATGTTCCTCGGCGACCATCGGCGGCTGTTCCGGCACTACCGCCACCAGATCCTCGTGCTGGACTCGGCGATCACCGACCACGGCATGCTCGTCGCGCACCTGGAGCGGCTGCTCGACGCCCGGGTGCACACCGTCAACGTCCAGCGACTCGACCTGGTCAACGAGACGACGGTGGTCGACGTCCGGTACGCGCTGACCGGACCCGCCCTGACCGCCGAACCCGGCGCGGCCGCGCATGCCGGAGCGCGCGGATGACCCCCGCGGCCATCGGGCCGGCTCTGGCCCGGCTGGCCCCCGTAGGGCTCGCCGACCTGGTCGAGCGCGCCGCCCTGCAGACCCGGGTGGACCGCAAGTACCTCGTCACCGAGGACGCGCTGCCGCTTCTGCTGGAGCGGCTCACGCCGTACGCGCGGGTGCTGGACATCGACGGAGAGCGCGCCTTCCGGTACAGGTCGGTGTACTTCGACACCCCTGAGCTGACCAGCTACCACCGAACGGCGTACCGCAGGCGGCGGCGCTTCAAGGTGCGCACCCGCACCTATCTCGACTCCGCGGAGTGCTGGCTGGAGGTCAAGATCAGCGGCGCGCGGGGCAGCGTCACCAAGCACCGCCTGCCGTACCACCCGGGAGACTGCGACACCGTACGCCCGGGGCGCGGCTTCGTGGACGAGACGCTCGCGCGCGAGTCGGCCGGCCCCGTCGCCGGGATCTCCCTCGACCCGGTCCTGATCACGGAGTATCGGCGCGTCACCCTGCTGCTGCCGGACACCGCGAGCCGGATCACCATCGACACCGGGCTCGCCTGGCGGGCCGCGGGCTCCGCGCTGCGCCTGCCCGGCCTCGTCGTGGTCGAGACCAAGAGCACCTCGGCCGCCACGCCGGTCGACCGCCTGTTGTGGCGGGCGGGGACGAGACCCGCCCGCATCTCGAAGTACGCCACCGGCCTGGCCGCTCTCCGCCCGGACCTGCCCAGCATGCCGTGGCGGCGGACCCTGCGCCGCCACTTCCGGGACTCCGCACCGGCGGCGGACCCGGCGCCCGTCCTCTCCCACCGACCAGAACAGGAGGCATCGTGCGTGTGACCCTCCCCGGCACCGGTGCCGCCGCGACCCGCCGCGCCACCAGGGTCTCGGCCGCCGCCGTGCTTCTCGCGGGACTTCTCCTCCCGTACGCGCCGACCGCGCCGGCGCAGGCGGCGCCCGCGCCGCGGAGCGCGAACAGCGCCGCGACCGTCGCGGCTTCCGCGACGTCCGCAGCTTCCGCAGCTTCCGCGGCTTCCGCGGCGGACGACCTGACCGGCGACATCGCCTTCTCCGTGCCGAGCGGCACCTTCCAGGGACAGGTGTCGGTGTCGCTGAGCACCGTCATCGCGGGCGCCGAGATCCGCTACACCACCGACGGAAAGCCGCCCACCGCGGCGTCGGCGCTCTACCAGGGCACGCCGCTGCGGTTCACCCGTACGACCGAGTTGCGGGCACAGGCCTTCACCGGCGGCGCGGCGTCCGGTAAGCCCGGGACGGCCGTGTACGCCGCCCGCGACACCACGACGGCCCACGACCTGCCGGTGGTCCTGATCGACTCCTACGGCGCGGGCAAGCCCGGCCGGGAGTATCTCGACACCGCCACCATGATCTTCGACCCGTCCGGTGGCGGGACGACGTCATTGGCAGCGACCCCGGCCGTCGCCACCCGCGCCGGAGTCCATCTGCGGGGCCAGTCCTCGGCCTCGTACGAGAAGGCGCCGTACCGCGTGGAGTTCTGGGACAACGACAACGACGACGCCGACTACCCGGTGCTGGGGATGCCCGCCGACTCCGACTGGGTGCTGCGCGGGCCGTACCCCGACAAGTCGCTGATCCGGGAGGCCCTCGTCTTCGACCTCGGCAAGGAGATGGGGTTGCAGGCTCCGCGCTACCGGTTCGTGGAGCTGTACCTCAACACCGACAGCGGCCCGGTGCGCTCCGACGACTACATGGGCGTCTACATGCTCGTTGAGACGATCAAGAACACCAAGAACCGGCTCGACCTCAAGAAGCTGGACGAGGACGACACGACCCTGCCGAAGATCCAGGGCGGATACATCTGGAAGTTCGAGTGGATGGCCGCCGAGGAGCCGACGTTGCCGTGCGGCGGGTCGTCGGCCACCTGCTGGAGCTACCTTGAAGTGGTCGATCCGTCGCCGCTGCAGCCGCAGCAGAAGGAATGGCTGCGCACCTACATCCAGGATTTCCACAACGTGCTGCACTCGCAGAACTTCGCCGACCCGAACACCGGCTACCGGGCGTACATCGACGTGAACTCCTTCATCGACCAGCTCATCGTCTACGAGCTGAGCCGGAACATGGACGCGAACTACCGCAGCGCCTACTTCTACAAGGACCGGGACACCAAGATCTTCGCCGGCCCGCTGTGGGACTACGACCTCACGTTCGGCGTGGGCGGGTTCTTCCAGAACGACCAGACCTCGGGCTGGCAGTACCAGCAGACCCGGCAGCCGGTCGCCAACGACTGGTTCACCCAGCTTCTGCGGGACCCGGTCTTCGTCGACCAGGTCAAAGCGCGCTGGCAGACGCTGCGCCGCGGCCTGCTCTCCGACTCCGCGCTGCAGAGCCGGATCGACGTGCTCTCACGGCCGCTGACCAACGCCGCGCAGCGCAACTTCCAGCGCTGGCCGAACCTCACGACACGGACCATCGGCTTCTTCATCACCCCGACCGCGTCCACCTGGCAGGGCCAGGTGCAGTACATGCGGGACTGGATGCTGCGCCGCGCGGCCTGGCTCGACACGACGGCCGCGTGGGGTGGCCCGACCACGTCGCCGAGCCCCTCCCCCAGCGCGTCACCCAGCTCCTCGCCCAGTGCGTCACCCAGCCCTTCGCCCAGCCCCTCTCCCAGCCCGAGCCCTTCGCCGTCGGGCGGTGCTCCCGGCGCGTGTTCGGCGACGATTCGGGTGGTCAGTTCGTGGCCCGGAGGCTTCCAGGGCGAGGTCACGGTGCGCGCCGGCAACTCGGCCGTCAACGGCTGGACCGTCAACTGGTCCTGGCCCGGATCGCAGGCCGTCACCCAGGTGTGGGGCGGCACACGCTCGGGCTCCGGATCGACCGTGACGGTGCGCAACGAGTCGTGGAACGGCTCGCTCGCCGCTACCGCGAGCACGACGTTCGGCTTCCTCGCCAACGGCTCGGCGGAGACCCCGACGGCCACCTGCACCAGCCCGTGACCCCACCGTCCACCTGATCCCGTGGCGTGTCAAAGGCGCCGCGGGATCACGTGACGGCCCGCCGTACGGTCACCGGCGCGCGGCCACCCGGAACCAGACCGATGCGCCGGTGTCGTCCTGCCACGCGCCCCACGCGGTGGCGAGCCCGTCCACCAGCCACAGACCGCGCCCGCCGACCGACTCGGCGTCCGGCGCCCGCATCACCGGCGCATCCACGGCCGATCCGCCGTCGCGCACCTCGACGCGTACGCCTCCGGCGTCGCAGGTCATCCGCACCGTCACACGACCACCTCCCCTTGCCCGGCTGGTGGAGGAGATTCACCGCATTCATCCGGAATCGGCCCAGCAGTCGCCGGGAAAATCAGCGCGCTGCTTTTATCCGGCTTTCCCGAATGGACGACCCGCGCCTAGACTGCCTTTCCGTCATCGGGTCGGCGAGTGGTTCATCAGGCCGAAACAGCGCAGGCCATGACACCCTCTGGCCTGTCGTGAATTGCCTGGCCGGATTGCTGGGCGCATTTATGATCGCCGAGCTTCCGGACGGGTAACCGGACGCCGTTCACGTGGACTCTTCCACAGCAGGGCAAGTCACCACAGAACATGACACCGTGAGCACGATCTGGAAGCGCCGGAGTGGGACAGAGACGTGGCGCGGCGGCTTTGAGCCGCCGCGC
>NZ_JABBWY010000017.1:0-127130 GCF_014161415.1 Microbispora sp. H10885
GGATGTGCTCGGTGCCGATGTAGTTGTGCCCAAGCTGCAACGCCTCACGAAGCGACAGCTCGAGCACCTTCTTGGCACGCGGAGTGAAGGGAATGTGCCCCGACGGCGCCGACTGCCCCTGGCCGATGATCTCCTCGACCTGCTGGCGCACCCCCTCGAGGCTGATCCCCAGGCTCTCCAGAGCCTTGGCCGCCACACCTTCGCCTTCATGGATCAAGCCAAGAAGAATGTGCTCGGTACCAATGTAGTTGTGGTTGAGCATCCGGGCCTCTTCCTGGGCCAGGACCACAACCCGCCGCGCACGGTCGGTGAACCTCTCGAACATGTCGTCGCTCCTCACAGAGCGGTCAGGCGAATCCGGGAGATCCGGCACGCCGTCCCGCACGGTAGCCCCGACCCAGCGACCCGGTCCTCGGCGGAAGGGTTCCCCAAGCGCAGGGCGTTCACGCTCTATCCAACCCCCTGCCGGGGGTGACATGTTCCCGATACGCCGCAAGCGAACGAGGTTTTAGGGAGCGCAAACACAATCGCGCGGTTATGCGATCGTCAGGTCCTCCGACGAACCGGATAACCGCGCGATCGAAGATGCGGTTACGGACCATCCCGCGGATCACGCCACACCGAGGACCGGCCTGGCGGGATGCATCACAATGCGACGGAGGAGCCCAAAGCAGAGCAGAGGGCCACTCCGGTCCCGCGCGAACTCCGCGCTTCACCCGCGGCATTCGCCGTCGGCGCCTGGCGAGGCGCCACCCGGCCGGCCGCGACGGGTGAAGGTCCGGCAGGTGCGACCCGGATCGCACCCGACCCCGCCTAGTGCGCGTCCTCGTACGCCTGGACGATCGAGGCGGCGATACGGCCGCGCTCGCTCACGGGGTGTCCGTGCGACTTGGCCCACGCGCGGATCTCCGCGCTCTTCTCGCGGGTCATGGCTCGCTGACCCCCGCCGCCCGCACCGCGACGGCGGCCGCGGGCCTGCCCGCTGTCCGCGCGCCGCGCGCTGCCGACGAAAGGCGACAGCGCGTCGCGAAGCCGCTTCGCGTTGCCGTCGCTCAGGTCAATCTCATATGACGTGCCGTCAATCGCGAAGGTGACCGTCTCATTGGCCTCGCCGCCATCGAGATCGTCGATGAGAATCACCTGCGTGTGCTTGGCCATCCGGCAATCCTTTCGCAGCCCATAGTTTGATTCGCCAGCCAAACATATACCCGGTTTCCCCCGGCTGACAATTCAAGATTGCGGATTCTCAGGAACTCCTGAGTCCGGTGACTTCTCGCGTGGCTCCCGAGCCGGGCGGAGACCCGCCGCGTCGGAACGTACCAACTTTACGATGCCGTAGACGACCGCGCCGGCGACGACCACGGAAGGTATCAAGGCGGACAATACCTCTGACATTCTGCCTCGCTCGTGCCGGGGTGTCATTAGGTGCACCCGAGGAAATTCCGAGGACGCGCCGAGGTCCCGGGCCCTCTTGCCGGGCCGGTCGCCCTCATACGACCATAGCGCCGGGAGGGTCAGGCGCGCCTTCCGGGGTGCCCCGGGGGTGGCAGCCTAATCCTCGTCTCTCCAGCGGCCTTACCGGATGCTCCACGAAATCGTACCCAAATGTCGGGCCGGACGGTCACCGGAAGCCGTCCGGCCCGATGTTTCGGCCGCTCCCGGCCACTACTCAGGGTTGGACGGCAAGGGCTCCCACTCGGCCGGACGCTTGACTCATAGCGGCGAAGCCCCAGGTCAGAGCGTTGCCGACCAGCGCCACGAAGGCGCGGCGACAAGGCTGAACCGGCAATCCGCCACTCTGTCAGCCACTCTGTCCGCCTCTCCTTCCGGCTCTCCATCCGACTCTCACACAACTCTCACACAATAGGTCCGTCCCGGCACGCCGCACCGTTGATGAGCGTCACTGAAACGAGGGGACGCCGCGTCCCCCGGCACTCGGATCTTCATGACCACCGTGACCCTTCTGGTACGACCGGCGCACCCTTGACGGGATATACGCGCGTCTAAAACAGATCCTCGGTGCCGGGAAGGCTCGCAAAAAGAGAGGACCGCACCGCATCCCGACAAGATCCACTGCTCGGGCGGCCCGAAGATCGATTTAACCGGCCGCGCCACAAACGCATGGCCACCCCCGCCGGCCGGGCCCGCCTAAGGTTTCGCGCGGCCAAACGGCCCGCCGTTTCGGGCGTCGGCACCGGGGCTCGCGGGGGACGGGCGGGCGGAGGAGCCCATAAGGTCCGGTGCGCCGCCTTCGGGCCCATAAGAGCGTCGAGCGGGTTCCATAAGCCGCTCCGGCCGGATATGGCCCGGAGCGGGGTGACGGCGGTGGACCGGAAGGATTGACGCGGCGGTGTCGCGGTCATTGCCATCTCTCGGGCGGGTCCGCCGGTCCGCCAAGCATGGCATGTCCGGGTGGTCCCGTTACCGAATTTTCCGGAGTAGGCGCCGTCGACGCCCGGAACCGTCACGCCATACGAAAAACGGGGCCGATGGTCCACGCCATCGGCCCCGTCCGCGGTCATTACTTGACCTTGACCACCACGGTGTTGGCGACCTTGTCGTGCAAAGCCTGCTGCAGCGGCTTGTCCCACAGCAGCCAGAGCACGTTGAGAAGGGCGGCCAGGTTCGCGAGGTACTTGATGAAGGGAATCCACGACAGGAACTGGAAGGCGAAGAGCACTCCGGCGCGCTTCATCGCCGCGTCCTGGGGCAGCCCCGCCGCGGTCAGCGTTCCGCCGACCGGGACGACCTTGATGCCCATCGCCATCTTGCCGAGGGTCTGCCCGCGTGAGCGCAGCATGAAGAACTCGTAGACGGCCATCACGACGCCCCCCAGCACGGCGACGAGCAGCGCGGCCAGGAAGGCCCCGCTCTCCAGGGTCGTGACGCCGGTCGTCGGGTCGATGCTGGCGGCGGTGAACACCAGGCCCCCGATGACGGCGCTGAGGATCATGTAGGGGATCCCGACGACGACACCGTCGATCAGCCGGGCGACGAGGCGCTGCCACCACTCCGCCAGCGGGGCCGGCGCGCCGGGCGGGATCGCCCCCTGCGGCGCGTACGACTGCCCGTAGGCGGGCTGGCCGTACCCCGGCGTGGCCTGCCCGCCGCCGTAACCGGGCTGGCCGTACTGCTGCTGGCCGTACTGCTGCTGACCATAGCCCTGCTGCGGAGCCTGCTGGCCGTACCCCTGCTGCTCGTAGCCCTGCTGGCCGTACGCCTGCGAGCCGGATGCCTGGGGGCCGGGCTGCTGGCCGTACTGCTGGTAACCCCCCTGCGACTGCTGGCCGTAGCCGCCCGTCGGCTGGCCCTGCTGCTCGCCGTAACCCTGCTGCTGGCCGTACCCGCCCTGGGAGGACTGGCCGTACTGCTGCTGGCCGTAGCCCTGCTGCGGAGCCTGCTGACCATACTGCTGGCCATAGCCCTGCTGCGACGCCTGCTGCGGGGCCTGCTGGCCGTACTGCTGGCCATAGCCCTGCGGGCCCGTCTCCTGGCCATAGCCCTGCTGGCCGTACCCGCCCTGCGAAGACTGGCCGTACTGCTGCTGGCCGTAGCCCTGCTGCGGAGCCTGCTGGCCGTACCCCTGCGGGCCGGTGTCCTGGCCATAGCCCTGCTGGCCGTACCCGCCCTGCGAGGACTGGCCGTACTGCTGCTGACCATAGCCCTGCTGCGGAGCCTGCTGACCGTACTGCTGGCCATAGCCCTGCGGGCCCGTCTCCTGGCCATAACCCTGCTGGCCGTACCCGCCCTGCGAAGGCTGGCCGTACTGCTGCTGACCGTATCCACCCTGGCCCGAGTCCTGGCCGGGGGTCTGGCCGGGAGTCTGCTGCGGGCCCGTCTGCTGTGCCCGATAGCCGACGACCGTGGCCTCGGGGTCGTAGTCCTGGGAAGGTCTGTCCGGGTTGTACCCGTGGTTCGAAGGCGGCGGTGGCGACCCGTCCGACTCGTCCTGGGGGTACGGCGGCTGTCCGGTGCTCACCGTGTCACCTCGTTTCGAAGACGCATGCGCCGCATCTCAGTAGCACACGCTGATACCGCCAAAAGTAGCGACACGCGTATCAACAGTCACCTTTGCAGCGACTGACCATGACCGTCAAGATCAGCCACCAATGTCGGCATTATGACTCAATGGCGATCGAGATGCAGCAGCATTCGCGTGTTGCCCAGTGTGTTCGGCTTGACGTGCTCCAGGTCGAGGAACTCGGCGACGCCTTCGTCGTACGACGCGAGGAGTTCCGCGTACACCTCGGGCGACACGGGGGTGCCCTGAATCTCGATGAAACCATGGCGCGCGAAGAACTCCACGGCGAACGTGAGGCAGAAGACCCTGCGTACGCCGAGGCCGCGCGCGGCGTCGATGAGCGAGGCGACGATCCGGTAGCCGACGCCTCCACCGCGCACCGCCGGATCCACCGCGACGGTCCTGATCTCGGCCAGGTCTTCCCAGAGCACGTGCAGCGCGCCGCAGCCGACGACCTCTCCGCCGATCTCCGCGACCCAGAACTCCTGGACGTCCTCGTACAGCGTGACCGTGCTCTTCTTCAGCAGGCGCGGCCCGACGCCCGAGTACGCGTCGACGAGGCGGCGGATCGCCCTGACGTCCGGGGTCCTGGCCCGGCGCACCATAACGCCCCTGGCGCCGGATCCGCTCGGTGTCTGTGCGGCGACCTGCTCCATGAACGGCCAGCCTAGTGCCCCTCCCGCCGTCCCCCTCGCCCGTCGCGCGCGGATCGGCGAAGGCGGCTCCGATTTACGGTCAACCCCAAACAGTCCGTCCGACATCGCGCCTGACGTTCTGTAGCCACCGGAATACGGATCGACGCCGGATCGGACCCCGTGACGCACGTCTGGCCGCGTATCGATTTTCTCTGCTTCCGACCAGCACCTCATACGTCACCAAAGCACCACAAACCCAGGTAGACCAGCCGGTATCACTGATCAACCCGTGACCCTAGCGTGATCATTTGGTTGTCAAACGTAGACGGGTTTGCGAGTTCTGGTTGAGCAACAACTCAGGGTGCACTATCGTCCAGCGACGATGCCGATCGTCGTGAGCGATCTCGACGATCGGGCGCCGAATCCTCGAAGCGCCGGTGCCCGAACCCTGTCGGGGGCCGGGTGCGGAGAGGAGCCGGGGACCCAATCCATGGGATCAGGATCGGTTCAGGTTCAGATCGTCCAGGGGTGAATCCGCAAGGTAGGGCTGCTCCGGCCCGAACCCGTCAGCTAACCCGGCAGGCGCTCGGCAGTGCCCAGCCGCACGACCCGTCACGACGACGCCGGCCGGTGCGGGGGCACCTATGGGAGAGGAGCTCGGTTGCGCATGCGTGGAGGACGGCAGGCGGGCAGGCACGCCCGTCGCCGACGGCCCGGATCCGGCCCGGCCGGTCCGGGTGCCATCCGGCGGTTCACCTTCGTCGGAGTCGCGCTCGCCGCGGTCACATTCGGCGCTCCGGTGGTCCGCGCGACCGCCGACCCGAAGCCGAGCCTCAAGGAGCTCGCCGCGGAGGTGGAGGACCTCTACAGCGAAATCGAGACACTCACCGAGCAGTACAACGGCGAGCGGGTGCGTCTGAAGGCGGCCGAGCGGTCCGCCGATCTCGCCAAGAAGAACCTCGCCAAGAGCGAGGCCGAATTGGAGACCCGCCGGCAGAGGGCGAGCGCCCTCGCCCAGCACTCCTACATGACCAACGGGCTCGGCAACGCCCTGGTGCTCGTGAAGTCCACGGACCCGCGGCAGTATCTCGACCAGGCCTCCACGACGTACGCGCTGGAGTTACAGCAGAGCCAGGAGGTCGCGGAGGTCAGCAAGGCGATGGACGCCGCCGCGCGGGCCAAGTCCAGCGCCGCCGCCCGCCAGAGCGAGGTCAGGAAGCTGCTGGACGGCCTCGACTCGCGGCGCGACAAGATCACGAAGCTGATCAAGAAGACCGAGAGCAGCCTCTACCGGCAGGTCTCGCGAGAGGTCGGCACCGAGACGCGCAGGAAGATGTCGTTCCCCATCGTGGGGGGCGGCAAGGCCGCCCAGGCGGCGCGCTGGGCCCTCGCGCAGCAGCTCAAGCCGTACGTCTGGGGCGCGGAAGGGCCGCGCTCGTTCGACTGCTCCGGCCTGGTGATGGCCGCCTACCAGTCCGTCGGCATCAGCCTGCCCCACTACACGGGCGACCAGTGGACGGCCGGCACGCACATCTCCCGCGACCAGCTCCGCCCCGGCGACCTCGTGTTCTTCTACTCCGACCTGCACCACGTCGGCCTCTACATCGGCGGCGGCTACATGGTCCACGCGCCGCGCACCGGTGACGTCATCCACATCGCGAAGATCGCCGGACGGCCGTTCGCGGGCGGCGTGCGCGTCGCCGACTGATCACACGGATGGTCGGCGTGCACGACCGCCGTTCACCGGCCGCGCCCGCGTGCGCGGCCGGACGAGTTCGGGACGTGCTCAGATGAGACGGCGGCGGGCGGCCCAGGCGACGGCCTCGATGGCGGTCGCCACGCCGATCCGGTCGCAGATGCAGCGCAGCCGCCGCCGCACCGTACGGCCGCTGACGTCGAGGCTGCGGCCCACCCGGTCGGCGGTGACGCCCTTCGCGAGCTCGGCGAGCAGCAGTAGGTCCTCCTCGGTGAGACCGGCACGCTCAAGGTCCGAGGCGAGATCCTCACCCCGGTAGACGACCTCCGGATAACCCATCGTCCGCCCTCCCCACGACGATGATTCGTCGGCCCACCCTCCAGGGACGGTAAACGCCTTTGCTGAAGGCCGTCAAGGTGCGGCGGCGGGCCGCCGGTCATAGGCCTCCCTTGCGGCCTCCACGTCCTCCATGTGGATCTCCGCCCAATTCTTGATCGCTTCCAGTAGCGGCATCAGGTTCTCGCCCAGGGGAGTGAGCCGGTAGTCGACACGTACCGGCACCGACGGGGTGACCGTACGCGAGACCAGTCCGTCGCGTTCCATCGTCCGCAACGTCTGCGTGAGCATCTTCTGACTCACCCCGGCGATCGTCCTCGCCAGTTCGCTGTAGCGGAGGGACCCGCGGGCGAGCGCGGTCAGCACGAGACTCACCCACTTGTCACTGAGCGCGTCGAGCAACTGCCGGGACGGGGTCGTACGGGTGGCCGAGGTGCCCGAACCCGAGCCGGGGCCGGGACAGGTGCGGATCCGGGTGGAGGCGGCGGCCGTCAACCCGATCGACCTCTTCACGGTCTCCGGCGCCCTTCCCGATCACGGACTCACGCCCCGGCTCGACACGTACGCCATGGGCTGGGACGTGGCAGGGGTGGTCGACCGGGTGGGACCGGGGGCGACGGCGGCCGGCCCGGGTGATCGGGTCATCGGCCTGTCGGACCGGCTGACGGACCCGATCAAGGCCCAGGCCGAACTGGTCGTGCTGGACGAGCACGCCGTCGCGGCCGCGCCCGCGGGGATGCCCGCGATCGAGGCGGCGACGCTGCCGCTCAACACACTGACCGCCGTGCAGGCGCTCGACCTCGCCGGGCTCGCCGAAGGTGAGAGCCTGCTCGTGACGGGGGCGGCCGGGGGCCTCGGCGGTTATCTGGTGGAACTGGCGGCCCTGCGGGGCATCAGGGTCGTCGCCGTCGCCGCACCCGGAGACGAGGCGCTGGTCCGCGGCTTCGGCGCGGAGTGGTTCGTCGCGAGGGGCGCCGATCTGGCCGGCGCCGTACGGGCCGTCGTCCCGGGCGGCGTGGACGGAGTGGTGGACGCGGCCGTCGTCGGCCTGCCCGCGCTGGACGCGGTGCGGGGCGGTGGCGTGTTCGTCGCCGTCGGCGCGGGGCAGGCCCCGCTCCCGCTGCGCGGAATCCGCGCCTCCACGGTGTTCGTCCGGGCCGACGCGGCGCAGCTCAGGGACGTCGTCAAGCTGGCCGAGGCGGGCCGGCTCACGACACGGGTCGCCGGTGTCTACCGGCTGGACCGGGCGGCCGAGGCCCACGAGCGGCTCGTCCGGGGCGGCGTGCGCGGACGCCTGGTGCTGACCCCGCCCGGCACCAGATCGGGGTGAGGCGACGGGGGCGAGTGGCCGGGCCGGACGGGGATGCCGTCCGGCCCGGCCGCCCACCTCCGGAACACGTCCGGAACGGCGTTCAGCACAGCGAGCGAGCGCGCCCGGCCAGGCGGGAGGTCAGGAGGCGCGGCCCGCGTCGAGCAGCTCGCGGATCCGGTCGCGGCCCACCGCCAGCAGCAGCGTGGGCAGGCGCGGGCCGGTGTCGCGGCCGACGAGCAGCCGGTAGAGCAGGGCGAAGAACGCGCGCTGGGCGGCCTTCAGCTCCGGCGTGGCCGCCTTGGCGTCCATCTCCAGCCCGGCCAGCACCTTCGGCACGCCGTAGACGAGCGTGGTCAGGCCGTCGAGCGACCAGTGGTCGTCGAGACCGTCGAGCAGCAGGCGCAGCGACTCCCGCTCCGCCTCGCCGAGCGTGTCGAGAAGCTCCTTGTCGGGCGTCTCGCGCACCTGCGTGCGCTCCTCCGCGGGCAGGTAGGTGTTCACCCAGTGCCGGGCGCGGTCGAGCCGCGGCCGCAGCTCGTCCAGCCCGCCGATCTCCGGGTCGAAGGCGCGCAGGATGCGCAGCGTCTGCTCCTCGTGGCCGGTCGCGATGTCGACCACCGAGGCGAGCGTCCGGTACGGCAGCCGGCGCGGCGTGTCGGGCAGCGTCGCGGACGCGGTGCTCGACGCCCGGCGGTAGGCCGACTGGTCGGCCGGCAGCGCCGTCCCCTCCGTGACCTTCCTGGTGAGCGTGTCCCACTCGTCGTACATCCGCTGGATCTCCTGGTCGAAGGAGATCTTGAACGACTGGTTGGGACGGCGGCGGGCGTACAGCCAGCGCAGCAGCGCGGGCTCCATGATCGACAGAGCGTCGGCCGGGGTCGGCACGCCGCCCTTGGAGCTGCTCATCTTGGCCATGCCGCTGATGCCGACGAAGGCGTACATCGGCCCGATCGGCTGCTGCCCGCCGAACACCTCGCGGATGATCTGGCCGCCGACGACGAACGACGAGCCCGGCGAGCTGTGGTCGACGCCCGACGGCTCGAAGACCACGCCCTCGTACGCCCAGCGCATCGGCCAGTCGACCTTCCACACCAGCTTGCCGCGGGTGTGCTCGGACAGCAGGATGGTCTCGCCGTGCCCGCAGACGCAGGTGTACGACAACGCGGTGGTCTCGTCGTCGTACGACGTGACCGTGGTCAGGTCGCGGTCGCAGAACGAGCAGTACGGCTTGTAGGGGTAGTAGCCCCCCGCGCCGGAGCCGTCGTCCTCGCTCGCGGCCCCCGAGCCCTCCAGGGCCGCGGCCTCGTCGGCGTCCAGGACCTCCTTGGCCTTGGCCTTCTTGGTGCGGTACTGGTCGAGGATCGCGTCGATCCGCCGCCGCTCCCGCATGGCGAGCAGCACCTGCTCCCGGTAAGCCCCCGAGGTGTACATCTCGGTCTGGCTGATGCCGTGGAACTCCACGCCCATCTCCGCCAGCGCGGCGATCATCGGCGCCTTGAAGTGCTCGGCCCAGTTCGGGTACTCGCTCCCGGGCGGAGCCGGGACGGTGGTCAGCGGCTTGCCGATGTGCTCGTTCCAGGCGGGGTCGACGCCCGCGGGGACCTTGCGGAAGCGGTCGAAGTCGTCCCACGAGATGATGTGCACGCACTCGTGCCCGCGCCGCCTGATCTCGTCGGCCACCAGGTGCGGGGTCATGACCTCGCGCAGGTTGCCCAGGTGGATCGGGCCGGACGGGCTGAGGCCGGACGCGCAGACGACGGGTTTGCCCGGTGCGCGCCGTTCGGCCTCGGCGATGACCTCATCGGCGAAACGCGCCACCCAGTCGGCGTCCATCACGTCAGTCCTCTCGAAACGGGATCCTGCCTTCTATGGTCCCGTACCCGAGGGAGTCGTCAGGACGTGTTGCGGACGTAGACCAGCCGCAGGCCGATGAGCGTGAGCCAGGGCTCGTGCACGTCGATCGTGCGGGCCTCGCCGATGACGAGCGGCGCGCCGGTGCCCGTGGCGACCACGGTGACGTCGTCGGGGTCGGCGGCCAGCTCGGCGGTCATGCGGTCCACGATCCCGTCGACCAGCCCGGCGAAGCCGTAGAGGATGCCCGACTGGAGCGCCTCCACGGTGTTCTTGGCGATCACCGACCTCGGCCGGACCAGCTCGACCTTGTGGAGCTGCGCCCCGGCCGTGGCCAGCGCGTCCACCGATATCTCCAGGCCGGGGGCGGTCACCGCGCCGACGTACTCGCCCCGGGCCGAGACCGCGTCGAAGGAGGTCGCCGTGCCGAAGTCGACGATCACGCAGGGCCCGCCGTACAGGGTGGTGGCGGCGAGCGCGTTCACGATGCGGTCGCTGCCGACCTCCTTGGGGTTGTCCATCCGGACCGGCACGCCGGTGCGGACGCCCGGCTCGACGACCACCGCCGTGACGTCGCCGTAGTAGCGCCGGGACATCTCCCGCATCTCGTTGAGCACCGACGGGACCGTGGAGCAGATCGCGATGCCGCTGATGTCGGCGTCCTTGAGCAACGGCGACTGCCCGAGCAACCCCTGCAGCACCACCGCGATCTCGTCCGCCGTGCGGCGGGAGTCGGTCGCGATCCGCCAGTGCTCGATGACCTCTTCACCCTCGAACAGGCCCAGCACCGTATGGGTGTTGCTGACGTCGATGGTGAGCAGCATCCCCCGATTATGCCTCACGAAGATCTAGACCCAGGTCGAGTGCCGGGGCCGAGTGGGTGAGCGCGCCGACCGCCAGGTAGTCGACCCCGGTCTCGGCGACCGCGCGGGCCGCTTCCAGGGTCAGCCCGCCGCTCGACTCCAGCCTCGCCCGGCCGGCCACCAGGCGTACGGCCTCGGCGAGCTGGTCCACCGTGAAGTTGTCGAGCAGGATCTCGTCGGCTCCCTCGGCGAGGACCGGCTCGATCTGGTCGATCCGGTCCACCTCCACCTCGATGGGCAGGCCGGGGAAGGCCTGCCGTACGGCGCGGAAGGCCTCCGCGACGCCTCCGGCGGCCACGACGTGGTTGTCCTTGATGAGCGCGGCGTCGTGCAGGCCCATCCGGTGGTTCACGCCGCCGCCCGCCCGTACGGCGTACTTCTCCAGGACGCGCAGGCCCGGCAGGGTCTTGCGGCTGTCGCGCACGCGGGCGCCGGTGCCCTCGACGGCGTCCACCCAGCGCCGGGTCTGGGTGGCGACGCCGGACAGGTGGGTGAGGAAGTTGAGCGCGGTGCGCTCCAGCGTGAGCAGGTCGCGGGTGGCGCCGCGCACGGTCATCACCACGTCGCCGGGGCGCACGCGGTCGCCGTCCGCCGCGTGCCGCTCGACCTCGGCTCCCCCGGCGGCCTGGCGGAAGACGGCCTCGGCGACGGCCAGGCCGGCGACGACGCCCTCCTTCCGCGCCACCACGTCGGCGACCGCGCGCTGGTCCGCCGGGATCGTGGCGACCGAGGTGACGTCCTGTCCCCCGGCCAGGTCCTCGTCCAGGGCGGCGCGGACGAGGCCGAGCACGGCGTCCGGGTCGAGGCCGTTCTCGTCCAGTTCGGTCCGCAGGGCCTCGTGGGGCGTGTACGTCAAGGTCAGTCCCTCCGCCGTCAGGGCGATGTCGATGTGCGCCCGCCAGCGGGCGTCGTCGCGGTCGGGGTGGTCCTCCCGCCAGTGCGAGCCGCGCGTCTCCTCGCGTACGGTCGCCGCGGCGACCAGCGCGGACGCGACCGTGAGGAGGTTGGTCGCCTCCCACGACTCCGTGCAGGGCTCGACCGCGACCGGGGTCCAGCGGGCGTCCGAGAGCGCGCGGGCGACCTCCGCGAGGCTGCGGTCGCCGCGCAGCACCCCGGCGCCGCGGCTCATGTGGCTCTGGATCCGGGCGCGGGTACGCGGGTCCACCAGCCCCTCCGGCCGGTCGTCCCGTCCGGCGGGCTCACGCGGCTCCAGGTCGCGCGCGGCCAGGTCGGCGGCGATGCGCTCGCCGTAGACGAGCCCTTCGAGCAGGGAGTTGGAGGCCAGCCGGTTGGCGCCGTGGACGCCCGTGCAGGCCACCTCGCCGCAGGCGTACAGGCCGGGCACGCTGGTCCTGCCGTACAGGTCGGTGCGCACGCCGCCGCTCGCGTAGTGGGCGGCCGGGGCGACGGGGATGGGTTCGGTGACGGGGTCGATGCCGTGCTCGCGGCAGACGGCGAGGATCGTGGGGAACCTGGAGCGCCACTTCTCCTCGCCGAAGTGGGTGGCGTCCAGGTAGACGTGGTCGGCGCCGGTCTCGTGCATCCTCCGCATGATCGCCTTGGCGACGACGTCGCGGGGCGCGAGGTCGGCCAGTTCGTGGACGCCCCGCATGAAGCGCTCGCCGGCCGCGTCGGCCAGCACCGCGCCCTCGCCGCGCACGGCCTCGGAGACGAGGGGCTGCTGACCGGTCGAGCCCTCCCCGAGCCACAGGACCGTGGGGTGGAACTGCACGAACTCGATGTCCCTGACCACCGCGCCGGCCCGCAGGGCCAGCGCGACGCCGTCCCCGGTGGACACGACCGGGTTGGTGGTGGCCGCGTAGACCTGTCCCATGCCGCCGCTGGCGAGCACCACGGCCCCGGCCCGTACGGCGCCCACGCCGTCGCGGGCGCCCTCCCCCATCACGTGGAGCGTGACCCCGCAGGCGTGACCCTCGGCGTCGAGGAGCAGGTCGAGGGCGAGGGCGTGCTCGATGACCTCGATGCGGGGCTCGGCGAGCACCGCCTCGGCCAGCGCCCGCTGCACCTCGGCGCCGGTCGCGTCGCCGCCCGCGTGGACGATGCGGTTGCGCCGGTGGCCGCCTTCGCGGGTGAGCTGGAGCCCGCCGTCGACGTCCCGGTCGAACTCGGCGCCGTGGCTCATCAGCCGCTTGAGCGCGTCGGGGCCCTCGGTGACCAGGACGCGTACGGCCTCCTCGTCGCAGAGGCCGACCCCCGCGAGGAGCGTGTCCCTGAGGTGCTCGTCGGGCGTGTCCTCGGGGTCGAGGACGGCGGCGATCCCGCCCTGGGCCCAGCGGGTGGACCCGGCGGACAGGACGTCCTTGGTGACCACCAGCACCCGCGCCCGCGGGTCGAGCTCGACGTGGCGCAGCGCCACGGTGAGGCCGGCGATGCCGGAACCGATCACGACCGCGTCGGCCTCGACGGTCCAGCCGGGTGCGGGGGCGGTGAGTCTGCGTGCGAGCGCCACCATGAGGGGATCCCCTTTCGTCATAATGACGATAACGCCCCCCGCCGAGTGGTGCCGCCCCGCCCCCTCCTAGAAGGGGGGTGCCGCGGGGCCGGTGCAGAGCTGGGCGGCCAGAGTGGCGTACGCCCATTCCTCCCACCTGTCCCGCGACCAGCCGCGGTCCTGCACGAAGAGCAGGTACAGCTGCGGGCTGAGCAGGCAGAACAGCAGGTCCGCGGCCATCGCGACGGAGACGTCCGGGCGGGCGTCGGGCTTGCCGGCCAGCGCCTGGGCCACGGCGTGCAGCACGGTGTAGCGCGGGTCGGGGCCGTCGGGCCACTGCGCGGCGATCTGCGGGTCGGCGGCCCCGGCGGACGCGATCATCGGCATGATCGGGGCGACCCGGCCGAGGATCTCGCCGGTGCCGCGCACGTGCGCGCGGAGCTGGCCGGCCGCGGTGGGCTCGGCGCAGGCGGCGCGGAACCACTCACGGTCCATGACGGCCACCGGCTCGGTGTCCCCGGCGATGGACGTGTCGACGACGTCCTTGAACAGCGTGCGCTTGTTGCCGAAGACGAAGTAGACCGTCTGAACGGCCACACCCGCCCGGTCGGCGACCTCCTGCAGGCTCGTCGCCCCGTAGCCCTGCGCGACGAACAGCTCCCGCGCCGCCTCGATGACCTTCTCCCGCGTACGGCGTGAGCGCTCGGCCCGTTTGTCCGGCCGCTTGACGGTGTCCATTGCGCGAGTATATCTCTAGAGTTTATCACTAGAGTTCAACTCTAAGAACGGGGAGCGAGAGCCGATGGACAAGCCGAACACCCTCCGGGACGCGGGCGGGGCCGAGGCCGGACGGGATCAGGAGGAGGCGGTGCGCCGAGCGCTGGAGGAGTACTACCGCGCCGGGAAACCGCCGTGGGACACCGGCGTCACACCGCCCGAGCTGGTCGCCCTTGTCGAGGGGCACGGGGAGGGACACGATGCGCTGCCGCCCGGCCGCGCCCTGGAGCTCGGCTGCGGCACCGGGACCAACGCGATCTATCTGGCCCGGCACGGCTGGGAGGTCGTGGCCGTCGACCTGGTCGGCCGCGCGATCGAGCTGGCCCGGGAGAGGACGGAGGCGGCGGGAGTGGACGTACGGCTGCTGCACGGAGACGCCACCAGGCTCGACGAGCTGGACGCGCCCGGCCCCTTCGAGCTGTTCTTCGACCTGAGCTGTTACTGCGGCATCCCGCCGCACCGCCGCGACGCCTACGTCGCCGGACTCACCCGCCGCGCCGCCCCCGGCGCACGGCTGCTGATGTTCGGGTACGGCCCCGGGGCGTTCGACGACACGTTCTCCGGCGTCACCGCCGACGAGCTCCGTGCCCGGTTCGGCGGCTGGGAGCTGGTCGACACCACACCCGGCACGAACCCGGTGCCCACCTTCTGGTTCACCCTGCGCGCGCCTACAGGGTGAGCACCATGTTGTCGATCAGGCGGGTGGTGCCCACCTTGGCGGCGACGGCCAGGACCGCCTCGCCGCGGTGGTCGCCGCCCACCGGCGCGAACGTCGCGGGATCGGCCAGGATCAGGTAGTCGAGCAGCAGCGGCGGGTCGAACCGGGCCGCCTCCTCCAGCACGGCCCTGGCCGCGTCGAGGACCCCGGCCGGCCCGGTCCGGGCCCGCGCCGCACCGGCACTCAGCGCCCGCGACAGCGCGAGGGCCGTACGGCGGTCGTCCTCGGAGAGGTACCGGTTACGGCTCGACAGCGCCAGCCCGTCGGGCTCCCGTACGGTCGGGGCGGCCACGATCGACACCGGGACGTCGAGGTCGGCCGTCATCCGCCGGATCAGCGCGAGCTGCTGGGCGTCCTTCTGCCCGAAGACCGCGACGTCCGGCCGCACCAGGTTGAACAGCTTGAGCACCACGGTCAGCACGCCGTCGAAGTGGCCCGGGCGGAAGGCGCCCTCGGCCGTCCCGCCCATGCCGCCCGCCGAGACCTCCACCTGCCGGTCGGGCAGGTACATGTCCTCGGCCGAGGGCGCGAAGACCACGCCCGCGCCCTCCTCCTCGCACACCCGGAGATCGGCGTCGAACGTGCGGGGATAGCGGGAGAAGTCCTCGTGGGGACCGAACTGCAGGGGGTTGACGAACACGCTCACCACCACGTGGTCGGCGTGCTCACGCGCCAGCCGGACCAGCGACCGGTGGCCCTCGTGGAGCGCCCCCATCGTGGGGACCAGGGCGATCCTTCCCGGCCCGAGAGAGTCCCTCGCCTTGACGAGGGCGGCCCGGTCGGCGGCCACGGTCACGTCCATATGTTCCCTCCCAGGGCGTCCAGCAGGCGTTCGGCCGCCTCCGGCTTGAGCAGCCCCGCCGCCAGCGCCCGGTCGGCGGTGAGCCGCGCCAGGGCCACGTACGCGTCCGCGGCCTCGGGGGCGGCCAGGATGAGCGCGTCCACGTGTTTGCGCACCGTGCCCGCGTCGCCGCGGACGACCGGCCCGGTGAGCCCGCCGATGCCGAGACGCAGCACGTTGTCGAGGGCCGCGCCGAGCAGCGGCCCGAGCATGCGGCCGGGATGCTCGACACCGATCTTCGCGAGCAGCTCCTGCGACTCGGCGATGAGCGTCACCATGTGGTTGGCCGCGCCGGCGATCGCGGCATGGTAGAGCGGCCGGTCCTGGTCGGCGATCCACACCGGCTCGCCGCCCATCTCGATGACCAGCGCCTCGGCCACCGGCCGCAGCATGTCCGGCGCGGTGACGCCGAACGAGCAGCCGTTGAGCTTGGTCAGGTCGTCGCTCCGGCCCGTGAAGGTCATCACCGGATGCAGCGCGAGCGGCAGCGCCCCCGCCTCGGCGGCGGGGTCGAGCACGCCGAGGCCGTACGCGCCGCTGGCGTGCACGAGCAGCTTGCCGCGCAGGTCGGCGCCGGTGGCCGCGAGGCCGGAGACCAGGCCGGGCAGCACGTCGTCCGGCACGGTCAGCAGCACGAGCTCGGACCTGGCGATGACCTCCTCCGGCCTGCTGAGCGCCTGGCCGAGACGGTCGGCTGCGCGGCGGCGCGACGCGTCGGACACGCCGCTGGCCGCCACCACACGATGACCCGCGAGCATGAGCGCGGCCCCGAGCACGGAGCCGACCCGTCCCGCGCCGAGCACTCCCACGGCGAGCCGCGCCGGGCGGTCACTTGTGTCCATGACGCCTCCCCTCGGTTCAGCGTAGCGGCGGCGCTCCCGCCGGCCCGGTGCCAGGTCGTGCCTCACGGATCAGGCCATGCCGAGCATGACCACGACGGGCCCGACGGTCGGAGTTTGTCCCGTTTCTAACGGGCCTATGTTGAGCTACAGGTACGAATGTGACTGATTTTCGCCACGGCCCGTGCGTGTCGGTAGCGTGATGCGGTGTGGAGGTGACCTGGCGGGAGGCCGTCGAGCGCGCGCTCTACGGCGCGGAGGGCTTCTACCTGCGGGAGCGCCCGGACCGCCATTTCCGCACCTCGGTCCATGCCTCACCGGTCTTCGCCGAGGCGGTGCTGCGCCAGCTGGAACGGGTCGACGCGGCCCTCGGGCGCCCCGGCGTGGTCGACTTCGTGGACGTGGGCAGCGGCGACGGCCTGCTGGCCGCCCGCGTCGTGGCCGCCGCACCGCCGGACCTCGCGGCGCGCCTGCGGGCCGTCGCGGTGGACCTGTCCCCCCGGCCCCGCGGCCTCGATCCCCGGGTCGCCTGGGAGCCGGAGGTCCCGTACGGGGTCACCGGGCTCGTGGTCGCCAACGAATGGCTGGACAACGTGCCCCTCGACGTCGCCGAGGCGACCCCCGCGGGCCCCCGGCTGGTGCTCGTCGACCCGGCGACCGGAGCGGAGCGGCACGGTCCCGTCCCCGATCCGGAGGACCTGGCCTGGCTGGACCGCTGGTGGCCGCTGGGCCCGGTCGGGGACCGCGCCGAGATCGGCCGCCCCCGCGACGAGGCGTGGGCCGGGGTGATCGCGCGGCTGGCCCGCGGCACGGCGGTCGCCGTGGACTACGCCCATCTCGCCGGGCGGCGACCCGCCCTCGGCACGCTGGCCGGCTACCGCGACGGCTCGCCGGTGCCCGCCGTGCCGGACGGGTCGTGCGACGTCACGGCCCACGTCGCGCTGGACGCCTGCGCGGCGGCCGGCGAGCGGGCGGGCGCGGCGGCGACCACGCTCACGACGCAGCGGGAGGCCCTGCGCGACCTGGGGGTCACCGGCGCCCGGCCGCCGCTCGCGCTCGCGTCCGCCGACCCCGCCGGTTACGTACGCGCGCTCGGCCGGGCCTCGCAGGAGGCCGAGCTCATCGACCCCGCCGGTCTCGGCGGCTTCGGCTGGCTCAGCCAGTCCCGGTGTGGATGAGGAGACATCATGATCGCGAGAATCTGGCGCGCGAGCGCGACCCCGCAGGGCGCCGACGGCTACGAGCGGCACTTCACCGAGGCGGTCCTGCCCTCCCTGCGCGGCGTGGCCGGGCACCGCGGCGCCTACCTGCTGCGGCGCGACACCGGCGGCCGGGTGGAGATCGAGGTCATGACCCTGTGGGACTCGATGGACGCGATCCGCCGCTTCGCCGGGGAGGACCCCGCGACGGCCGTCGTCGAGCCCGCGGCCCAGGCCGTCCTGCTCGGCTACGACACCACGGTCACCCACCACACGGTCAGCGTGTCAGACGGCGACCTTCAGTGACTCCAGGCCGCGCATGATGTAGCTGGGCTTCCAGGTCGGCTCCTCGGCGAGCTCCAGGCGGGGCGCCAGGCGCAGCAGCGCGCCGAACGACTCCGCCATCTCGACCCGCGCGAGCGGCGCGCCCAGGCAGAAGTGGATGCCGGCACCGAACGAGATGTGCGGGTTCTCCACCCGGCCGACATCGAGACGGTCGGGGTCGGCGAAGACCTCGGGATCCCGGTTGGCGGAGCCGAACAGCAGCGCGATCTCCGCACCCCGGGGGATCGTCACCCCGCCGGCCTCGACGTCCTCCAGCACCCACCGCTCGAACATCTGCGCCGGGGTGTCGTAACGCAGCAGCTCCTCGACCGCCGCCGGCATCAGGCCGGGGTCGGCGCGCAGCCGCTCCAGCTCGCCGGGGTTGCGGAACAGCGCCCACCACCCGCTGCCGGTGGCGTTGACCGTGGCCTCGTGCCCGGCGTTGAGCAGCAGCACGCAGGTGCCGATCAGCTCGTCCTCGGTGAGCCGGTCCCCGTCGTCCACCACCTGGGCCAGCGCCGAGATCATGTCGTCGCCCGGACGCTCCCTGCGCGCCCTGGCCAGCCCGCGCAGGTACTCGGCGAACTCCGTCGCCGCGCGTACGGCCGTGTGCTGGACCTCAGGCGACGGGTTCAGCTCGTACATCCCGCAGATGTCGGCCGACCAGGGACGCAGCAGGTGGCGGTCGGCCTCCGGCACGCCCAGCATCTCGGCGATCACGGTGACGGGCAGCGGCTCGGCCACCTCGGCCAGCAGGTCGCCGCCGCCGCGCTCGACCAGCCCCTCGGTCAGCTCCGTCGCGATCCTCCGTACGCGCGGGCGCAGCGACTCCACCATCCGGGGCGTGAACGCCTTGGACACCAGGCGGCGCAGCCGGGTGTGGACCGGCGGCTCCACGTCGAGCATCCCGGCCCGGATCACCCGCCAGAAGGGCTCCTGGAAGTCCGGCTCGGGCTCCCGGCCGAACTCCTCGTGCGTGGCCGTGTGCAGATAGGACCGGCCCAGGCGGCGGTCGCGCAGCAGCGTGTTGACGTCGGCGTGCCGGGCGACCAGCCACTGTCCGGTCGGCTCGAAGAAGCTGACCGGATCGTTGTCCCGCAGGTCGCGGTAGGCGTCGTACGGGTGAGCCACGAATTCCGGATTCCAGGGATCAAACCTCACATTGGACACCATAACGGTAAAGCGCCTCTCGCCAGGGGACTTGCCGGATCGCCGGTTCTCCGGGTTATAGTGCGCTCAGGTCATGAGTGCCAGCGTCAAGCCCCGGCTTGCTGGCCGGCAACCCTCGCGCTCGCGGCGGGGTGCCCCGGGTGAGGACCAGGCCTGGCACGCGGTGTGCCGGGCAAGCGCGGGCTCCGCCGTACGACGCCATGGCAGGGGTCCCCGACCCGAGGAGGCCTGGCGTTGTCCGCTCTCACCTTCGTCCCGCAGCAGCCCGCCAACCCCGTGTCCGAGCCGGTGCGCGTACCGGTGGTCGTGGGCGCCGACCTGGAGGTCCCGGTCCGGGGCGGCCGGCTCGTGCCGTACGCGAACCTCGACTACGCGGCGAGCGCGCCCTGTCTTGAGCCGGTGAACGCCGCCGTCGCGGCGGCGCTGCCGGCCTACTCCAGCGTGCACCGGGGCGCGGGCTACGCCTCGCAGCTCACGACCCAGCGGTACGAGCAGGCCAGGCACACCGTGCGGGCCTTCGTGGGCGCCCGCCCCGGCGACGCCCTCGTCTTCGTGCGCAACACCACCGACGCGATGAACCTGCTGGCCCGCAGCCTCCCCGAGGGCACCACGGTCGTCGTGTTCGGCACCGAGCACCACGCCTCGCTGCTGCCCTGGACCGACGTCGTACGGCTCGCGCCGCCCGCCTTCCCCGGCGAGGCCGTCCGGGCCGCCGACGAGGCCCTTGCGGCGATCGAGGGCCCGGCCCTGCTCGTCGTGACCGCCGCGTCCAACGTCACCGGAGAGCTGTGGCCGATCGCCGGGCTCGCGCACATCGCGCACCGGCACGGCGCGCGGATCGCCGTGGACGCCGCCCAGCTCGTCCCCCACCGCGGGCTCAACCTCGCCGCGCTCGACCTCGACTACGTCGCCTTCTCCGGGCACAAGCTCTACGCGCCGTTCGGCGCGGGCGTGCTCGTCGGCCGGCCCGACTGGCTCGCCGCCGCCGACCCGTACCTGCGCGGCGGCGGAGCCGTACGAGCCGTGGGCGAGACCACCGAGTGGAGCGACGACCCCGAGGCGCGGCACGAGGCGGGGACGCCCAACGTGCTCGGCGCGGTCGCGCTCGCCGCCGCCTGCGACGCCCTCGCCGCGACCGGCTGGACCCCGCTGGTGCGGGAGGAGGAGCGGCTGCTCGCCCGCCTGCGCGCCGGGCTCGCCGCGATCCCCGGCGTACGCGAACTGTCGCTGTGGGGCCCGGACCACCCGCGGGTCGGGATCGTGTCGTTCGTCGTGGAGGGCCGCCCGGCCCGGGAGGTCGCCGAGATCCTGTCGGCCGAGCACGGCATCGGCGTCAGGGACGGCAAGTTCTGCGCCCACCCGTTCGTCCGCCACCTCCTCGGCGGCGCCGAGGACGAGGGCTGCGCGGACGGCACGGTGAGCGCCGTACGCGCCTCGATCGGCATCGGCACGACCGAGGAGCACGTCGACCGCCTCATCGCCGCCCTCCGCGAAATCGCCCCCGCCTGACCCCGACCGCCGTCACGCAGGAGACAGCGGGACCGCTCAGGCGGCATCCAGCGACTTCTCGCTGACAGGCAGTCTCAGCGTCCGGTCACCGAAATCGACGACCAGGTCGAGGCGGGCCCCGAGCGCCTCCACATAGCGGGCGATCACGTCGAGGGAGGTGACCTCCCCATGCTCGATCTGCGAGACGCGGGCAACGCTCAGACCCATCGCCGCCGCGACGTCCTTCTGGCCGAGCCCGAGTTGCCTGCGCGCTTCGGCGAGCTGGCGACCGCGGGTCTCAGCGAGGAGTTTCCTCGCACCCTCCTCGATCACCGAAGGGGAGACGCCGGCCTCGTGCAGTTCCCGCTCGAGGTCGGCCCATTCCCCCGGTGTCCTCTTCGGCATGTTCACTCCTCTTCCTCGCTGACGTAGTCGAGGTAAAGCTGTATGGCCAGAGGGATGTTCTCCTTATACCACCCGTTCCAGTTGCCGGCTTTGTCGCCGCCCAGCAGCAACAGCGCGGCCCGAGTGGGGTCGAAGGCGAAAATGATTCTGATCTCTGATCGCCCGCGTGACCCTGGACGCAGTTCCTTCAAATGGTGCAGAGAGCTTCCTCTGAGCCGGTCGACGAGGGGCCTGCCCAATGCCGGCCCCTCCTCCCGCAGGGCGGCTACAGCCTGAGCCACCTGGGTCGCCGAGCCGAGATCCTCCTTGAGGAGTGTCCTGAACCAGGCGGCGTACTCATCCGTGACCTTCACGGTCCACACCGAAGAGACCTCCCCGAATTCAAGGCTAGCCTTAACTCGAACGCCAGGCTAGCTGTCGCGGGATCGCGGCTCTTTGGGTTTGGGCAACTCCACTGTGTGATCGGACCAAGCGAGCGGCGAGCCGGGGCGGGCGGGACCGGACGATCGGAGGATCCGGGATGGCCGGCTTGCCGTGGCTTTCGCCGGTGGGTGACGGGCGTGAAAGCATGGACGGTATGACCGAGCAGGACGGCCCGCGTGTCGAGCGAGTGGTGGGCATCGGGGCCGGGGCGGACGCGGTGCGGCCGGGAGGGCTCGCGACGGAGGACCTGATCCTCGACATCGGGCCGCAGCATCCGTCCACGCACGGGGTGCTGCGGCTGCGGCTCGTCCTCGACGGTGAACGGATCGTGGCCGCCGAGCCGATCGTCGGCTACATGCACCGCGGTGCGGAGAAGCTGTTCGAGGTGCGCGACTACCGGCAGATCATCGTGCTGGCCAACCGGCACGACTGGCTGTCGGCGTTCGCCAACGAGCTGGGCGTCGTGCTCGCGGTCGAGCGCATGATCGGCATGCAGCCCCCGCCGCGGGCGGTGTGGGCGAGGACCCTGCTGGCCGAGCTCAACCGCGTGCTCAACCACCTGATGTTCCTCGGCGGCCATCCGCTGGAGCTGGGCGCGGCCGGCCCGGTCTTCCCCGCCTTCCGGGAGCGGGAGACGCTGCAGTACGTCATGGAGGAGATCTCCGGCGGCCGCATGCACTACATGTTCAACCGGGTGGGCGGGCTGAAGGAGGAGCTGCCCGAGGGCTGGCTCGACCGCGTGACCACCGCCGTGGCGGCCGTGCGGCGGCGGCTGCCCGACATCGAGGAGCTGGTCACGGGCAACGAGATCTTCGTGGCGCACACCCGCGGCGTCGGCGTGCTCGACCGTGAGACGATCATGCAGTACGGCGTGAGCGGCCCGGCCGCGCGGGCGTCGGGGGTGGACTTCGACCTGCGGCGCGACGAGCCCTACCTCGCGTACGGCGAGCTGCCCGTGAAGGTCGTGACCCGTTCGGCGGGAGACTGCCAGGCGAGGTTCCAGGTGCTGCTCGACCAGGTCAAGGTGTCGCTCGACCTGGCGGACGCCTGCGTGGAGCGGCTGCGCCACCTGCCGCCCGGCCCGATCAACCAGCGCCTGCCGAAGGTGCTCAAGGTGCCGGAGGGCCACACGTACGCCTGGACGGAGAACCCGCTCGGCCTCAACGGCTACTACCTGGTGTCACGCGGCGAGAAGACCCCCTGGCGGCTCAAGCTGCGCAGCGCCTCCTACAACAACGTCCAGGTGCTCCGCGAGATGCTGCCCGGTCACTCGGTCGCCGACCTGATCGCGGTCCTCGGGTCGATGTTCTTCGTGGTCGGCGACATCGACAAGTAGGCCGGCGGGCAGCCTGGAAGCAGGGGTCAGCTCTCCCCGTTGGGCTTGCCGGGCACCCGGCAGCAGTGTTCGAGGAAGAGCGCGGCGCAGATCAGGATCACGCACGCCACGAACGACCCGCCGCCGACGATCGCGTCCTGGCGGGGCTTGTCCAGGTCGAGCAGGTCCAGCACACGCAGGACGAAACCGGCGAAGACCCCGGCGAACGCCGCGCCCGCGTACGCGGTGGCCTGGGCCAGCGCCGCCAGTCGAGCGACGGCGAGCGGCTCGACGGGCTTGGTGTCCGGGCGGCGCAGGATCCTCGCCCGGGTCAGCCAGCCCGTGTACGCCTCACCGAGCGCGAGCAGCAGCACGGTGGGCACCGCGGTCCACGGCAGTGTGGGCACCACGGAGTAGGACTGCCGCAGCAGGCCCCAGGTGATCACGGCGAACACGACCACGAGACCGACGAGCACGCCGGGATTGCTGGGCTTCACGCGGGGTCTCTCCTCGTCAGGCCGGGGGTTCGAGCACGAGGTCGGTGCGCAGCCGCACCCCGCTCTGGTCCAGGTCGGCCAGCAGGGCCGCGACCGACCCGCGCCCGGGCAGCACCGCCGAGGGGTCCGCCTGGGCCCACGGCACCAGGACGAACGCCCGCTCGTGCGCGCGGGGATGCGGGAGGGTGAGCTCGGGGTCGTCCGACATCAGCGTGCCGACCGCGATCAGGTCCACGTCGAGGGTCCGGGGGCCCCACCGCTCCGCGCGCTCACGGCCGAAGGCGTTCTCGACGCTGTGCGCCCGGTCGAGCAGGGCGCGGGGGTCGAGCATGCTCTCGGCGACGACCACCGCGTTCAGGTACGCGCCCTGGGTGGGTCCGCCGACCGGTTCGGTCTCGTAGACCGGCGACGCCGCCACGAACGTGAGCCCGGGGGCGTCGAACAACGCGTCGACGGCGCCCTGGAGGTTCTCGATGCGCCGGCCGAGGTTGCTGCCGAGTGCGATCACGACCCTCATGCGCGCCCCCTTCTGATCGTCACCACCACGTCGTCGAACGGCAGCGGGATGGGCGCCGCCGGTTTGTGCACGCTGACCTCCGCCTCCTCGACCATGTCGTGGGTCAGGCAGGCCGCCGCCAGCCGCTCGGCGAGGGTCTCGATGAGGTTGACCGGCTCGCCCTCCGCGATCCGGACGAGTTCCAGTGCCAGCGCGCCGTAGTCGACCGTCAGGGTGAGGTCGTCGGCCGCCGCCGCCGGGGCGGTGTCGAGACGCAGGCAGACGTCGATCACGAACTCCTGGCCGAGCTCGCGCTCGGCCGGCAGGCACCCGTGCCTGCCGCGCGCCCGCAACCCCGTCAACCGCACCGCGTCGCGGCTCACTGCTCCTGGTCCTCCTCCTCGTCCTCGTCGTCGCTCTGCAGGACCGGAGATCCGTGGTAGAGCCACAACCGCCACCCCCCGGAGGTCCGCACATAGGTGCTGGAGGCGACCACCCGGCCGGCGGCGAAACCCGGTTCGTCGCTGTCGGCGGCGGTGAGGATGTTCTCCGCGCAGGTGACCACCGCGACGTCACCGAGCACGGTGGTCTGCACGTCGGTCAGCACGAACTGGATGTACGTCGTGTTGGCCATGATGAGCGCCCACGAGCGCAGCACCTCCGACCGCCCGCTCAGCATGGGCCAGCCGGGGTGGACGCACAGCGCCGGACGTCCCGGGACGTCCTCGATCCATATCTCCGACATCCTGTCGAGGTCGCCCGCCTCAATGGCGTTGTAGAACGCCTGGTTGAGCTCCTCGATGTCCTTCATGGGCGTCCCTGTCGGCATATCCTCACCGGCTCTCGTCGGCATGTCGCGCGGCTGAGTGTCGTGCGGCTACTGCGTCCCGTCCGCCTGCCGCGTGTCGTACGCCTGCTGCCCTCCAGACGGCGGCGACGCGCACCGCGTCGGCGTTCGGCCGCACCCGGTGGACCCGGACGCACCACGCCCCGGCCTGCGCCGCGAGCGCGGTGACCGCGACGGTGGCGTCGTCGCTGCCGTCGAAGGGGCGTGGCTCGCCGTCCGGCCCGGCCAGCAGCCGGCCGAGGAACCGCTTGCGCGACGCCCCGACCAGCAGGGGATGGCCGAGCCGGTTCAGCTCGGCGAGGCCGGCCAGCACGGCCCAGTTGTGCTCGGCGTTCTTGGAGAAACCGAGGCCGGGGTCGAGCACGATCTGCTCCTCCCGCACCCCCTCGGCCAGCACGGAGTCGACCCGCTTGCGCAGTTCCTCCGCCACCTCGGTCAGCACGTCGCCGTAGACGGCCCTGTTGTCCATGTCGCGGCTGTGCCCGCGCCAGTGCATCACGACGTACGGCACGCCGGTCGCGGCCACCACACGCGGCATCGCCGGGTCGGCCAGGCCGCCGCTCACGTCGTTGACCAGTCTGGCCCCGGCCGCGACGGCCGCCTCGGCGACCTCCGCCCGCATGGTGTCGACGCTGACCGTGACGCCCTCCTGGGTGAGGGCGCGGATCACCGGCTCGACGCGGCGCAGTTCCTCCTCCAGCGAGACCCGGGCCGCGCCCGGGCGGGTGGACTCGCCGCCCACGTCCACGATGTCCGCGCCCTCGGCCACCAGGTCGAGGCCGTGCCGGATCGCGACGTCGGGATCGAACCACTGCCCGCCGTCGGAGAAGGAGTCGGGGGTCACGTTGACCACACCCATGACCAGACAGCGCTCGGCCTCCGGCATGCCGGGCACGCTCGACGTGGTCATGGGGTCCAGCCTAGTGCCCGGTTCGGCAGGGCTCGTCCGGCAGGAGCGCACCCGCCCACTCAACCACGCAGGATCAGCGACATGGCCTCGGCCCGCGTCGCCTCGCTGGTGCGGAAGTCGCCCCGGACGGCCGAGGTGATCGTCTTGGCGCCGGGCTTGCGCACGCCGCGCATGGTCATGCACATGTGCTCCGCCTCGATCACCACGATCACGCCGCGCGGCTCCAGCACCTGCATCAGGCCGTCGGCGATCTGCGAGGTCATCCGCTCCTGCACCTGCGGCCTGCGGGCGTAGACGTCCACCAGCCTGGCGAGCTTCGACAGGCCGGTGATGCGCCCCTTCTCGTTCGGCGTGTACCCGATGTGCGCCACGCCATGGAACGGCAGCAGATGGTGCTCGCAGGTGGACATCACCTCGATGTCCTTGACGAGCACCATCTCGTCGTGGTCCGCGTCGAACATCGTGGTCAGCGCGTCTTCGGGACGCTGCCCCAGACCCGCGAACTGCTCGGCGTACGCCCGCGCCACCCGGGCGGGGGTGTCGCGGAGCCCGTCGCGATCGGGGTTCTCCCCGATCGCGATCAGGATCTCGCGTACGGCCTTCTCGATCCGGCCGTGGTCGAATCCGGAAGGCGGTTCCGCCGCGTGCGGATCGGCCACGGTCAGGCCTCGTCCCGCTGCGCCGGCTGGTCGTTCACCCACGGGGCCGAGCCGGAGCCCCCAGCGGGGAGCGCCGAGCCGTTGCCGTTGGCCCGCTCCTTCGGCGTGATGACCGGAGGACGGTCCGACGGCAGGCGCTTGCCGTACCCGGCGTAGGAGGGCCGCTTCTCCTTGGTCACCACGGGCGAGAAGATCTCGAGGACCTGCTCCCGGGAGAGCGTCTCCTTCTCCATGAGCTCCAGCACCAGGTTGTCGAGCACGTCGCGGTACTGGACGAGGATCTCCCACGCCTGGTCGTGCCCGCTCTCGATGAGGCGGCGGACCTCCTCGTCGATCGCCGAGGCGATCTGCTCGGAGTAGTCGCGCTCGTGGCCCATCTCGCGGCCGAGGAAGACCTCGCCGTTGCCGCTGCCGAACTTGCGGGCGCCGAGCCGCTCGCTCATGCCGTACTCGGTGACCATGCGGCGGGCGATCGAGGTCGCCTTCTCGATGTCGTTGGACGCGCCGGTGGTGGGCTCGTGGAAGACGAGCTCCTCCGCGGTGCGGCCGCCGAGCAGCATGGCGAGCTGGTCCATCATCTCGGACCGGGTCGCGAGGAACTTGTCCTCCATCGGCAGCGTCATCGTGTAACCGAGGGCGCGGCCGCGCGACAGGATCGTGATCTTGTGGACCGGGTCGGAGTTGGGCAGCGCGTGGGCCACCAGGGCGTGCCCGCCCTCGTGGTAGGCGATGATCTTCTTCTCCTGGTCCGACATGACCCGCGACTTGCGCTCCGGACCGGCCATCACGCGGTCGATCGACTCTTCGAGCGTCGACATCGTGATGAGCTTCTGGTCCTGCCGGGCGGTCAGCAGAGCCGCCTCGTTGATCACGTTGGCGAGGTCGGCGCCGGTGAAGCCGGGGGTCCGGCGGGCGATCACGTCGAGGTCGACGTCCTGCGCGAACGGCTTGCCGCGGCCGTGGACGCGCAGGATGCCCTTGCGGCCCTCCAGGTCGGGCCGGTCGATGACGACCTGGCGGTCGAAGCGGCCGGGACGCAGCAGGGCGGGGTCGAGGATGTCCGGCCGGTTGGTCGCGGCGATGAGGATCACGCCGCCCTTGACGTCGAAGCCGTCCATCTCGACGAGAAGCTGGTTGAGCGTCTGCTCACGCTCGTCGTGGCCGCCGCCGAGGCCCGCGCCGCGGTGCCGGCCGACGGCGTCGATCTCGTCGATGAAGATGATCGCGGGGGCGTTCGCCTTGGCCTGCTCGAACAGGTCACGGACGCGGGAGGCGCCGACGCCGACGAACATCTCGACGAAGTCGGAACCGGAGATCGAGTAGAAGGGCACGCCCGCCTCGCCGGCCACGGCCCGGGCGAGCAGGGTCTTGCCGGTGCCGGGCGGGCCGTACAGCAGGACGCCCTTGGGGATCTTGGCGCCGATGGCCTGGAACTTGGCCGGGGCCTGCAGGAACTCCTTGATCTCCTGGAGCTCCTCGATGGCCTCGTCGGCGCCCGCCACGTCGGCGAAGGTGGTCTTGGGGGTGTCCTTGGTGATCAGCTTCGCCCGCGACTTGCCGAAGTTCATGACCCGGGAGCCGCCGCCCTGCATCTGGTTCATGATGAACAGGAAGATCAGGACGATGACGATGATCGGCAGGAAGCTGGCGAGGAGGCTGAGGAGGAAGTTCTCCTTCGGCACCTCGACGGTCCAGCCCTCGGACGGCTTGGACGTGTCGAGCGCCTGGGTGAGCTGGACACCCTGCCCTTCGACCCAGGGCGCCTGGATGCGGGTGACGCTCTTGTTCTGCACCGTGATCGGCTGCTTCAGCGTCAACTCGACCCGCTGGTCCTTGTCGACCACGGTCGCGCTCTTGACATTGCCCTGCTGGATCTGCTGGACGACCGTCGAGGTGTCGGCGGTGGTGTAGTTGCCGTCCCCGCCGAACATCGTGGTGACGAGCAGGAGAAGCAATACGATGCCCAGGATCCACAGGAGTGGGCCACGTGTAAATCGCTTGAGATCCATCCGTTGCGGAACCCCGGCGGGCCCGTCCCTTCCTGACCAAGGCCTGCCCCGGGCGGACCCGGGGTCGCGGCATCCGTTACCGCTCCTTCTGGCTACCGAGGGACGCCGAACGGCTCCCCACGGATATCCGAAGGTACACCCGGCCGCCGCGTCGGGTAACTGCCCGAGCGGCTCCGGCTTTGCCTTTCCAACGTACGTCAGCCAACCCCGTGTTCCCCGACCTGGCGCCCAATAACGCACGATCGGCGGGGCACTTCGCTAAGGGCTTACTCCCCTCCGTACACATGCGGCGCAAGAGTCCCGATGAACGGCAGGTTGCGATAGCGCTCGGCGTAATCGAGCCCGAACCCGATGACGAACTCGTTGGGGATGTCGAAGCCGACGTATCGGACGTCCATCTCGACCTTCACCGCGTCCGGCTTCCGGAGCAGCGTGCAGATCTCCACGGACGCCGGGCTGCGCGACCTCAGGTTGTTCAACAGCCACGAAAGGGTGAGGCCCGAGTCGATGATGTCCTCGACCACGAGCACGTGCCGGCCGGCGATGTCGGTGTCGAGGTCCTTCAGCACCCGCACGACGCCCGACGACTTGGTCCCCGCGCCGTACGACGACACGGCCATCCAGTCCATCTGAACGGGCACGTGCAGCGCGCGGGCGAGGTCGGCCATGACCATCACCGCGCCCTTCAGCACACCGACGATCAGCAGTTCCGTGCCGGCGTAGTCGGCGTCGATGCGGCCGGCCAGCTCCTTTATCTTCGCCTGCAGCTCCTGCTCCGAGATGAGGACGCGGGAGAGGTCCTTGCCCATGTCTGCTGCATCCACCTGGGGTTTTCCTTACGCGAGCGAGACGTTGTCCACAGCGAAGACAAGGGTGCCACAGCGCCTGACCACAACCACCCCCCCGGGTAGGTCCACCCCCTTCTGCCCGTGCCAGCCGGTCACCAGCCGGTCGACCGCCTCGATGTGCACCGCCGCGAGCGCGGAGGCGTGCGCGCCCGCCTCGACGGCGGCGCGCCTGATCACCCGCCGCCGCACCGCCGCCGGCACGTCCGCGAGATCGGGCACCCGCAGCTCCCCCTCCGGTCCCCGCGACCGCGCGTGGACCTCCGCGGCCCACCCGTCCAGGGCGTCCGCGTCGTCCCGGCACAGCCGCGCCGTACGGGCGAGCGCCTCCGCGATCCCGGGTCCCAGCGCGTCCTCCAGCACCGGCAGGACGTCGTGCCGCACGCGGACCCTGCGGTAGACGCGGTCGTCGTTGTGCGGGTCGTCCCACGGCCGCAGGCCGAGGGCGGCGCAGGCCTGCCGGGTGCGCTCCCGGCCGAGCCACAGCAGCGGCCGCCGGTAGATCCCGGAGACCTCCGCCATGCCGGACAGGGACCGGGAGCCGCTGCCCCGGGCCAGCCGCAGCAGCACGGTCTCCGCCTGGTCGTCGAGGGTGTGGCCGAGCAGGACCGCGGCGGCGCCCAGCCGGTCGGCCGCGGCCGACAGCGCGGCGTAACGCGCGTCCCGCGCCGCCGCCTCGGGGCCGCCGGCCGTCCCCACCGTGACGGTCAGCGCCTCGGCCGGGCCGAGGCCGAGTGCCGGCGCGAGCCGTACGACGTCGCGGGCCCGCCCGGCCGAGCCCTCCTGCAGGCGGTGGTCGACGGTCAGCAGCCCGGCGCGCAGGCCGAGGCGCGGGGCCGCGAACCCGGTGGCCGCGGCCAGCGCCAGCGAGTCGGCGCCGCCGCTGCAGGCCACCAGGACCAGCGGCCCCGGCCCCGCGTCCGGTTGCGCGCGGGCGGCGAGGTCCGCGAGCGACAGCCGTACGGCACGGCGGACGTCGGCGACGGCGGGATGCGGGCCCATGCGCCCATTCTCGCGGTGTCCCGCGCGAGCGCGGGTCAGCACGGGTGAGGAGGAGCGCGGGTCAGGAGGAGGTGGCGAGGACCCGGGACATCCAGGCGTGGGGGTCGGCGATCTCGTCGCGGTCGGGCAGCGTCTCCGGCGAGGTCCAGACCTTGTTGAACCCGTCCATCCCGGCCTCGTCCACCACCGTGCGGACGAAGCGGGAGCCCTCGGCGTACTGCTTCATCTTCAGCTCGATGCCGAGCAGCCGGCGGACCAGCTGGTCGACGCGGGAGCCGCCCTCGCGGCGGCGCTGGAACTTGGCGCGGATCTCGGCGACCGACGGCACCACGCTGGGCCCGACCGCGTCCATCACGTAGTCGCCGTGCCCCTCGACCAGCGTCATCACGGCCGTGACCCGGTCGAGCACGGCCTTCTGCTCGGGCGTCTGGATGGCCTCGATGAGATTGCCCTCGCCGCCCTTGAAGGCGTCCGCCACCGCGTCGGAGGCGGCGCGCAGGCGCTCCAGCAGCGTCGCGAGGTCCATCTCGGAGGCGAGGAGGAACTCGGTCATCTGACCGCGCACGTACTCCCGCAGCCAGGGCACGCCGGTGAACTGCACCCGGTGGGTCTCCTCGTGCAGGCACACCCAGAGGCGGAAGTCGCGCGGGTCGACGCCGAGCTCGCGCTCGGCGTGCACGATGTTCGGCGCGACCAGCGTCAGCCGGCCGGTCGGCGCGACGCCGGACGGGTCCGGCGGGAGGAACAGCTCGTACTGCCCGAGCACCCGGGAGGCGAGGAAGGCCAGCACCGCGCCCACCTCAAGACCCGTGATGCGCGAGCCGACGGCGCCGACGATCGCCGGCACGTTGGACATCTTCTGCGTCAGCGGCTCCAGCACGACCCGGAAACCGTCGACGTTGGCGCGGATCCAGCCGGGGCGGTCCACCACCGTCGCCGCCTCCGGCGGGGCCGAGTCGATGCGGGTGAACTCCCGCACGTGCCCCTCGGCGTCCCGCGACAGCCGCCGGAGTTCGAGGACGGCCTGCCTGGCCTCCTCGCGGCTCACCTGCGGGCCCGGTCGCACGAGGCGCACTCCGGTCGTGACGGCCAGATCCCAGTCGATCACCTGCATACTCACCACCGTACGTTCTCCGCCTGCCCGCCGCGCGGGCAGCCGAGCGGGATCCGACACCTCAGCTCTGGGAGACGATCGTGGCCATCTTGTCGAGCGCCGCTATGGCCTGCGTCGGGTCGGCCACCTGATCGGCCATGAACGCGAAGGTCAGCAGCCGGCCCTCGGATGTGTACGCGATCCCCGCCAGGGTGTTCACGCCGTTCAAAGTGCCCGTCTTCGCGCGGACCAATCCGGCGCCGGCCGCCGAGCCGGACCTGCCGTACCGGTTGTGCAGGGTCCCGGTGAAGCCGGCGACCGGCAGCCCGCTGATCAGCGAGTGCAGGCCGGGGTGCGCCGGGGACGCCGCCAGGGCCAGGATCCGGGCGAGGCCGCCGGGCGTGATCCGGTTCCTGGTGGAAAGGCCGCTGCCGTCGTGGACCTCCACGCCCTCGGCCACGCCGAGACGGGTGAGCACGCGGCGGACCGTCGCGGCCACGCCCTCGAACGTGTGCGGCTGGCCCTCCTTCACGGCGGCCTGGCGGGCGAGCGCCTCGGCGAGGTCGTTGTCGCTGTGCGTGAGCATCCGCTCCACCAGGGCGTAGACCGGCCCCGACTCCACCCGGGCCAGCTCCTGGGCGGCGGCCGGGGCCCGGCCCGGGCCGACGTCCCTGCCCACCTTGACGCCGTTCTTCCTGAGCAGCGCGGCGAACGCGCCGGCGGCGGTCTGCGCCGGGTCGGGCACCCGCGCGCCGTTCGCCGCCCGGCCCTCGTCGATCATGAGCGCGGACACCGGTGCGACGCTGCCCTCGGGGATGTACGTCGGCTTCCAGCCCGGCGCCGTACGCGGCCCGCCGAACAGGGACGCGTCGTACGACAGGTCGGCCGAGGTCACGCCGGCCGCCTTCAACGCCTTGGCCGTACGGGAGGCGAGCTGGTCGAGCGACGCCGGCCTCGGGTAGGCGTCCTTCCGCTCCGCGGCGCTCGTCCCCGGGCCGGCCAGGGTGGGGTCGCCCCCGCCGACCAGGACGATCGAGCCCGGGGCGGTCCCCTTGACCACCCGGGTCGCCAGGCGGGCGTCGGGGCCCACCGAGGCCAGCACGGTCACCGCGGTGACGACCTTCGTGGTGGAGGCGGGGGTGATGGGAGTGCCCGAGCGGCCGTCGAACACGGTGGCGCCGGTCGTCACGTCGAGGACGATGCCGGCCACGCTGCCACCCAGGGCGGGGTCACCCATCGCAGCGGCGAGCCGGGTGGTCAAAGTACCCTTGGCGGGGAGAGCCCCATCCCCCACCGCGGCCAGAACCGGACCCGCGGTCACCAGGGGGATCGGGTTCGGCTTCGGGGACGCGACCGGAGCCGGGGTCCTGTCGGCGTCATGGGCGATCAGATAGCTGCCCGCGAGGACGACGAAGATCTGCAGCAGGGCGAGGGTGGACACCACCACCCAGCGCTCACGTCGCACCACGTCACCCTCACTTCGCGCCGACCTTGAACACGCTTACGAGACATTAACGCCAGCCCGGGAGACCGGGGACTCATGCGGAGGAACGAGTGGAGTTCGACGTTGTCGTTGAGATTCCCAAGGGACAACGGAACAAGTACGAGGTGGACCACAAGACCGGCCGCATTCGCCTGGACCGCATGCTCTTCACGTCGACCCAGTACCCCGCTGACTACGGGTTCATCGAGGACACGCTGGGCGAGGACGGAGACCCGCTCGACGCGCTGGTGCTGCTCCAGGAGCCGACCTTCCCCGGCTGCCTCATCAAGTGCCGGGCGGTCGGGATGTTCCGGATGACCGACGAGAAGGGCGGCGACGACAAGGTGCTGTGCGTCCCGGCCACCGATCCGCGGATGGAGCACATCCGCGACATCCATCACGTCGCCGAGTTCGACCGGCTGGAGATCCAGCACTTCTTCGAGGTCTACAAGGACCTCGAACCCGGCAAGTCGGTCGAGGGCGCCAACTGGGTCGGACGCACCGAGGCCGAGGCGGAGATCGTCGCCAGCATCAAGCGGTACGAGGAGATCGACCACCAGGACGAGGACCACTGAGCCGGTGCCGCGGGGGGCACTAGGCGGGCCGGGTGGCGCCGACGAGATCATGGCGCCAGATGGGTGAGATGCGGACCACGTCCCCCGTCTGGGGGGCGTGGACCATCAGGCCGCGCCCGATGTAGAGGCCCACGTGATGGATGGTGCCGGGGCTGCGGCTCAGCCTGCCGTAGAACAGCAGGTCGCCGCTGCGCAGTTCCCTGAGCGGGACGTGCCGTCCCGAGGTCCACTGGGTGCCGGTCCAGTGGTCGAGTGAGACCCCCGCCCGCTGCCAGGCCCGCATGGTCAGTCCCGAGCAGTCGAACCCCGACGGGCCGGCCGCGGCCCACACGTACGGTTTGCCGATCTGTTTGAGCGCCCATTGGGCGGCCTCCCCGCCCCGGCCGGACGGCAGCCGGGCCGCCCAGCCCGGGATCGCCATGCCGCTCCGCGCGGGGGGAGCCTGGCGCCGGGATCTCTGCCTGGCCGCGCTCCTCGCCTGTCTCAGCTCGTCGACGCGGGCGCGAGCGGCGTCCAGGCGTTCGGAGATCTCCTCTTTCTCCCGCTCGATCAGCCGGGTCTGATCGAGCTGGTCCGCGACGGCCCGCTGCGCCGCGTCCCTCGCCTGCCGGACCTGGTCGGCGGTGCGGGACTGCTCGGCGTACGCGCGGGCCGCCTGTTCTCGGAGGATCTCGTAGATCTTCCGCGCGTCGTCCATCTCCGCGAGCGTCGCGTTCTGTTCGTCGCCGAGTTGCGTCAGCACGCTGGCTCTTCGCAGGAACCCGTCCGCGTCGTCCCAGCCGCCGAGCACGGCCGCGGCGGACGGCGCCAGCCGCAGCCGGCCGTACCCCTGGGCCACCCGGGTCATCACCACGCTCCGCAACCGGTCGAACTCGCCGGCCGCCTGGCCGACCCGCCGCTCCGACTGCTCGTAGGCGGCGCGCGCCTGCTCCAGGCGTACGAGCTCTCCGTTGTAGGCCTCGACCAGCCGCTCGGCGTCGGCGTCCAGCGCGTCCCGGCGGGCCTGGGCGGTGGCGAGATCGGCCGAGGCTCTGCCCAGCTCCCGCGCCCGCTCCTGCACCTGCTGCCGCGCCCTGGCGACGTCCTTCGACGACGGCTTCGGATCGGCTCCCGCCGGGGCCCCCAACGTGAGGACCAGACTTGACCCGAGCCCGGCGACCAGCCCCGATGCCCTGAGGAGTGGCATTCCTTCCCCTTCCCTGCTCCACTCCCCTCAGTTCCCAGCGACTACTCTCCGTACACATCTAAGGTACGCCCAGTAATTGGCCTATGTGATAGGTCGTCCTTTTTGCCGGAGGAAGAGGGGGCCGGGTGCGGGCTCGGAAGCCGGCGGGCAGTCCCCTCCTCCACGCCGGTGGCCCGGCGTGCGCGGATAGTGGAAACGTCCTTCGTGATGATGCTGGTGCTCACGGTGGGGCGGGCGGCGTCCCGGCCAGTGCGCCGGCGGCGGCCCGCCCCTCGGTGGGCCGCCGGTGGGCGGATCCGTGGGGTCGTCGCCGGAGCCGCCGGGGTCGTCCGGGCCGCCCGGGCCGCCAGAACCCGGACCACCGGAACCCGGACCGCCCGAGCCGGGGTCGTCGCCGGACCCGGGGTCCGGCGGCGTGGCGGTCTCGCCGGGCGGCGACGGCGCGGAGCCGGAGGGCCTGGTCGTGGGTGGGGTCCTGGGCGGGGTCGTGGGCGGCGCCGCCGGGCTGCGCGTCGGCTCGTGGTGACGCGGGGGCCGGACGGTGGCCGGAGGCACCGGAGCGGGCAGGGGCGCCGGCCGGGGCAGGACGACCGGATCGGCACGCCGTACGGAGCCACCGGGCTCGGCCTTGTCCCCCGAGTCCGAGGGCTCGGGTGAGCGGCCGTCCCCGTCGTCCGAAGATCCAGGGGAGGCCGTGTCCCCGGCGTCCCCGGCCGGGCCGGAACCGGTCACGGCCGGGGCCTCGGCCGCCGGAGGCCGGTGGCCGACGAACGAGTCGGCGGCCCGCTCACGCAGGTCACCGGCGAACTGGGCGAACACGAGCGCGATCGTCGCCACCGCCGCGACCGCCGCCACCGCGCCGGCCACGGCCTGGGCGAGCCGCCCCTCGCGCCGCGCCCCCGCCCTGGGGAAGCCCGCCGCGCTCAGCCCGCCGACGCGTTTGGCGACGTACCGCCGGTAGGGCACGAGCTCGGGATCGATGAAGCTGCTGAGCACCCGCACCCGCAGCGTCTCGGGCAGGGCGACCCGGGGCAGCAGGGAGAACACCTTGGCCGGGGAGACCTGCCGGACGCGGTGCCGCGCGCAGGTCTCGCAACGGGCGATGTGACGGGTGAGCTGTCCGCGCGTCTGCGGGGTGAGCTCACCGGAGAGGCCCTGGAGGATCGCCGCCGCCCGCTCACAGTCGTGCGAGGCTCGCCGGGCGAGGATCTCGGCCGTCACCGTCTCACGCAGACGTTCGGTGGCGGCGTCGAGGAGGGCCCGGGCGTACCGGTCGCCGGTCCCGAGCACGGCGGCCAGGTCGCCGGTGTCCATGTCGTGCCGGGCGACCAGTTCGAGCACCTCGCGGTCCTCCGCGGACAGCGCGGCCACGGCGCCGCCGGCGGCCAGGCGCAGGTCGGTGTCGCCCTCGCCGTCCCCGGCGCGGGGGAAGGGCGCGGTCGGCACAGGGGTGGCCCCCGGCTCCTGGCCGCCCTCCTCCCCGGGGGTGCGGCGGCGCACGCACTCACCCCTGGCCAGGGCGTACAACCAGGGGCGCAGCATGCCCGGATCGGCGAGCGACCCGACGAGGGCCTCCGCGGCGATCAGCGTGTCGCGCAGGGCGACCTGGGCGGCGTCGGGCCCGGCCAGCAGCGCCCTGCAGTATCGGTAGAGCCCTTCGGCGTAGGTGTCGTAGAGAGCGGACAGCGCCCCCGGATCCCGGGCACGCAACGCCTCCACCAGGACGCCATCATTCATATACGGAGAGTAAATGCTTGGTAACTACCCGCTCCACCCATTCGGCCGAAGTCGTTTCCTCCGTCCGTCCGTCTGACGGACGAACATCCTTCTCATCACCATTTGTGTTCATCGGCCCGCGCAGCGGCGCCGACGGGAGACGATGCGTGGGTGAACGGGCGCAGATCGTGGTGGCCGATCCTGTTTGCTGTGGCAGTGGTCGCCGCACTCGCCGTCGCGGTGAGCATGGTGGGGCATGTGCTCGACCCCGACGACAGGGTCAACCGGGCCGATCTCGGGGCCTTCGTCGTGGCCGCGCTGGCGTTCGCGGCGCCGGTGATCCTGTGGGCCAGACGTAAGGCCACTCCCGCACCACCTGTAGGTGAGGAGACCATCACCGCCGCGAAGACGACCTTGACCAACCTGGTCGCCGAGCAGTGGCGCACCGAGGCGACGATCCGGTCGCTTGGCGATCCCGAACCGATCCCCGTCTCCTGGCACCTGACCGACGACCCGGGCCTGATGGACCATCCCCGCCTGATCGGCCACCAGCCGCTGACCTTCACCGCCACCGGCGACCGGATCCCGCGGCTCGCCGAGAACTTCCGGGCTCTGCATCGCCGCCGGCTGGTCATCACCGGCGGCCCGGGCAGCGGCAAGACCACACTGGCGGTGCAACTGCTGCTGCGCCTCGCCGACGATCACCGCCCCGAGGAACCGGTCCCGGTGCTGTTCACCATCGCCGGCTGGGACACCACCGCGCACCCGCGACTGCACGACTGGCTGGCCGCCCGGCTGGCCCAGGACTACCCGGCCCTGACCAACCCCGCGTACGGGCCCGACGCGGCCGGGACGCTGGTCGGACGCGGCCACATCCTGCCCATCCTGGACGGCCTGGACGAGCTGCCCGGCGACGCCCGCGCCTCGGCGATCGCCGCGCTCAACGGC
Source organism: Microbispora sp. H10885 (assembly GCF_014161415.1). Classification (NCBI taxonomy): domain Bacteria; kingdom Bacillati; phylum Actinomycetota; class Actinomycetes; order Streptosporangiales; family Streptosporangiaceae; genus Microbispora; species Microbispora sp. H10885. The sequence continues at coordinate 36,932 of NZ_JABBWY010000017.1, forward strand.
TCCCTCGCCGAGCGTGACCAGTTCATCCTCACCAGCCGGACCGGCGAACTGGCCGCCGCCCTGGACCAGGCCGGGGACGTGCTGACCGCCGCCGCGGTCATCGCCCCCCGCCCCCTCACCCCGCAGGCCGCCGCCGGCTACGTGCGCACCTGCCTGCCGCCACGCCCCCGCCACGACTGGACTCCCGTCATCGAGGCGCTGGAGAACGCCGACCGGCCGGGCCTGGCCGAGGTGGCCTCCACCGCGCTCGGGCTGTGGCTGATCCGCACCGTCTACATCACCCCCTCCACCGACCCGGCCCCACTGGTCGGCCCCCTCGCCGACGATCCCGGCAGGCTGCGCGCCCACCTGCTCGACCACCTGATCCCCGCCGCCATCCACGCCCGGCCCCCCACCCGCAACCCCGCCGAGCACTTCCGCCCCCGCCAAGCCTGGGATCCCGGCCAGGCCCGCCACTACCTGGCCTACCTCGCCCGCCAACTGACCGCGCACGGCACCCGCGACCTCGCCTGGTGGCACCTGGCCGACCTCACCACCACCCCCGCCCAGCAACGACGTACCGCCGGCGTGGTCGGGCTCGTGGCGGGGCTCATGGCCGGGTTCGCGGGCGTGCTCATCGGCGCGCGCTCGTTCGGGCTCGTGATCGGGTTCATAGCCGGGCTCGTGACCTGGCTTTCTGTCCAGCAGTGGTTCACCGAGACACCTGGCCATGCCGATCTGCGACTCCCTGGACGAACGTCGAGCCTCATCAGACACGTCAGGAGAAAGTTCGTGGTTGAGCTCGTGTACGGGCTCCTGGTGGGGATCTTTGGCGTGCTCATCGGCTGGCTCGTGGTCGAGTTCCTGGGCGTGCTCGTGCTCGGGGTCGTGTTCGGGCTCTTCGGGGTGCTCGTGTTCGGGCTCCTCGACTGGGCGGAACAACCCACGTCGACAAGCATGGCGATCACGCCCCAGTCGATGTGGAACGCCGACAGAACCCTCACCCTTCTACGAACGACAACGTTCGGGCTCGTGAGCGGGCTTGGGGTCGGATTCGGGCTCGGGCTTCTCGGGAGCGCGTTCGGGAGCGCGTTCGGGAGCGGGCTCACGATCGGGCTCATGGGCGGGCTCGTGGAGGGAAAACATCATGCGTGGTTGGGCGCCGGAATCATCATCCGACGTCTGGCCCGGGCGGGGCATGTGCCCCGCAGGCTGATGGCGTTCCTCGACGACGCCCACCGCCTGGGGCTGCTGCGCACGGTCGGGCCTGTCTACCAGTTCCGCCACGCCGACCTGCACGACCATCTCGCGGCCCTGCACACCGAAGCGCCCGAATCCGGGCGATAGGAGGGGTCAGGCCGGTTCGCGTACGGTCATGCCGGCGGCGGCGCATCCCCGGGTGAGCGCGTCGAGACCGAACGCGTCGACGGGGCCGAGGGCGCCGGTGCCGCGCACGCCCTCCGCGAGCGCCGTGGTCGCGGCCCAGGCGAGCATGCCGGCCGTGAACTCGTACGGGTCCCCGCCCGACAGATGGACGGCCGACAGGCGGCGCCCCCGCGCGTCGTAGGCCTCCGCCACGATCCTGGACGACACACCCGCCGCCGGGGCCGGCGTCCCGGTGCCCGTACGAAGCGCCCGGTCGGCCAGCGCCTCGGTGACCCGCCTGGCGCCGGGCAGCGCGGCGATCACCGGGGTCGCCCGGGCCAGCACGCCCGCGGCCTTGGTCAGCCCGCCCAGCCAGCCGAGGTAGACGTTGACCTCCCGCAGTCCGGCGTGCACTGGCGGCAGCGTGAAGTGCTCGGTGGCGCCGATGGACAGGCCGTGCCGCGGCCGGCCGTCCACCAGGAAGCGCCGGGTGCGGCCGTGCTCGGGGACGATGCGGCCCTCGCGGAAGCCGTACATCGGCTCCAGGAGCATCCCCAGCATCGAGGCGCGGGTCCCGGCGCTCGCGCGGCGCGCCATGTCGCCGCCCACGAAGTAGCCGACGTCGACGCGGACGGCGTCCGCGCCCGCCTTGCGGAGGGCCAGGGCCGCGGCGAGGTTGCCGGGGACGTAGTCGTAGCCGAAGGCGGTGATCAGGGCCGCGCCCCGGGTCGCCGCGGCGGGGCCGTACCGCTGGAAGATCCGCTTGATGAACGTGGGCTCGCCCGTGCTGTCGAGGTAGACGGCGCCCGCCTCGGTCGCGGCGGCCACCGCGGCCTCACCCCAGCGGGCGAACGGCCCGACGGTCGAGATCAGCACGTCGCCCGGCGTGACGAGGGCCCGTACGGACTCCGGGCGGCCGACGTCGGCCACCGCGATCGGCACGTCACCGCCCAGTGAGCCGGCGAGCGAGCCGGCGAGGGCGGTCAGCCGCGCCTGGTCCCGGCCCGCCAGCAGCGGCCGGGCCCCGCGCCGGGCGAGCGCCTCGGCGGTCAGTCCGCCGGTGAAACCGGTGGCTCCGAAGAGCACGATCCTGGCCATTCCGCTACGGTAACCCGCCCCTCCTGCCGCTATCGGCGGTGGGCCGCTCACTGGCGCCGATCGTTGTACGGCGGATAGCCGCGGTCCTTGGTGAACGGCGCGGTGGTCGGCGGGATCGTGTGCAGCGGAACCGCCCCGGCCCGCGCCAGATCCTCGTACGCCCGGGCGGTGGAGCCCCAGGTCGTGGCGTACACGTCGGTCGCGCCGACGGCCCCGCGGACGCCGTCGACCGTGATGACGAACCTCCGCTTCGTGCCCGGCCGCACGTCGTCCACGTACGACGTGCGGCCGGCGACCAGCCGGCCCGCGTCGTCGCGCAGCAGGGCCGTCACGGCGAGGGCGCCCGCGGTCCTGCGGAACGGGTCGAGCACGTAGCCGGTGACGAGGTAGGAGCCGTCCGGCTGCTTCTCGGTGAGCACGTCGGAGATCGGGAACCTGAGGAACGCCGACGGTGGCCGCGACGCCGCCCGCCACGAGGCGGGCCGGTAGTCGATCTTCACGCGGACCGGCTGCCCGCCGGTCGTCACCTGACCGCCGAACGCCAGCGGGCGGCCCGGAGGCGCCGCGTCCAGCGGCTGCTCCAGGTGGACGACCTCCTTGCCCGCCGCGTCGACGGCCGTGACCACCGCGACGGCGTTCTCCCCGAAGTGCCCGCGGTTGGGGTTGCTCAGCACCCCCGCCCAGGTCACCGCGTACCCGGCTCCGGAGCGTACGACGGAGGACACCTGCTCCTTGAGGGCCAGCGGCAGCGGGCCCTCCTGCTTGTGCTTGCTCGCGCACGACGCCGTCGCCAGTACGGCGAGGGCGAGGGCGGCGGTTATGCGGCAACGTCGCGTCACTCAGCCGTCATAACCGCTGAAAGGGACGTCCCCTCCCGGACACGCGCGCCCCCGCCGGTATCTTTACCGGCCGCTCAACGCGGGCGGACCACCCGCGTCTCGTCCCACACCGGCTCGGGGGACTCGTACACCCGCCCGTCGGAGCCGAAGACCAGGTAGCGGTCGAAGTCGGCGGCGAACCAGCGGTCGTGGGTGACCGCGAGCACGGTGCCGTCGAAGGCGTCCAGGCCCTGCTGCAGTGCCTCGGCGCTGGCCAGGTCGAGGTTGTCGGTGGGCTCGTCGAGCAGCAGCAGCGTGGCGCCCGACAGTTCGAGCAGCAGGATCTGCAGCCGCGCCTGCTGGCCGCCCGAGAGCGTCTCGAACCTCTGCTCGGCGATCCGCCCGGCCAGCTCGTAGCGGGCCAGCGCCTTCATCGCCTCGTTCTTCAGCCGGGCGTGCTCGGTCATGACGATCTCGCAGGGCGTGCGGCCGAGCAGTTCGGGGCGGGCGTGGGTCTGCGCGAAGTGGCCGGGCACGACCCGCGCGCCGAGTCTGACCACCCCGGCGTGGCGGACCTCCTCGCCCGCCAGCAGCCGCAGGAAGTGGGACTTGCCCGAGCCGTTCGAGCCGAGCACGGCCACCCGCTCGCCGTACCAGACCTCCAGGTCGAACGGCTTCATCAGGCCGGTCAGCTCCAGGCCCTCGGAGATCACCGCCCGTTTGCCCGTACGGCCGCCGCGCAGGCGCATGCTGATGAGCTGGTCCTTGGGCGCGAGCTCCGGCGGCCCGGCCTCCTCGAACCGGCGCAGCCGGGTCTGCGCCGCGTGGTAGGCGGAGGCCATGCCGTCGTTGTAGGTGGCCTTCTGCTTGAGCATGACCACCAGGCGCCTGAGCTTGGCGTGCTCCTCGTCCCAGCGCCGGCGCAGCTCGTCGAGCCGCTCGCTCCGCTCCCTGCGGGCCTGCGCGTACGTCCCGAAGCCGCCGCCGTGGATCCAGACGTTGCCCGACTCGACCGTGACGATCCGGTCGGCGGCGTTGGCGAGAAGCTGGCGGTCGTGGGAGACAAGCAGCACGGTCTTGGGCGTCTCGCGCAGCGCCGTCTCCAGCCACACCTTGCCCGGCACGTCGAGGTAGTTGTCGGGCTCGTCGAGCAGCAGCACCTGGTCGGGGCCGCGCAGCAGCGCCTCCAGGACCAGCCGCTTCTGCTCGCCGCCGGACAGCGTGCCCACCTCGCGGTACTTCACCCGGTCGTACGGCGCGCCGAGCGCGGCCATCGCGCAGGCGTCCCACAGGACCTCGATGTCGTAGCCCCCGGCGTCGCCGTAGTCGGTGATCGCCTGGGCGTACCGCAACTGGGTCTTCTCGTCGTCCCGCTCCATCATGACGAGCTCGGCGGCGTGCAGCCGCTCCGCCGCCGTCCTGACGCGTTCCGGCGCGACGCTCAGCAGCAGGTCCTGGACCGTGCTGCCGTCCCGGATGTTGCCGACGAACTGCCGCATCACCCCGAGGCCGCCCGAGTGCGCGACGGTGCCCTCGACCGGCTGGAGGTCCCCCGCGATCATCCGGAGCAGGGTGGTCTTGCCCGCGCCGTTCGGACCCACCAGGGCCGCCTTGACGCCCTCCCCGACCCGGAACGAGACGTCGTTCAGGAGCATCCTGCCGTCCGGGAGGACATGGGTCAGATGCCCGATCTCAACGTGTCCCACCGTGGGTCTCCTGCCGGGATGTGCTCGTGCGCTTCCCGCGCAGGCTACCTATCCTTTTACACCCGCGGCATCCCGTTTTCCGCCTGTCAACCCAGCGGTATGCGATTCCTGCATAGTACTATTCACCTATGCGGGAACCACCGCCTCCGCTCCTCCCTCTGCTGCGCAGTGCGGCCATGGGAGAGCTGCTCGCGTGGTTGTTCCTCCATCCGGAGAACGAGTACTCGACCACCGACCTCGCTCAGCGGACGGGAGTCTCCCAGTCCACGGTGAGCCGCGAGATGGACCGCTTCGCCGCCGCAGGGCTGACCTCTGAACGACGTCACGGCAATCTCCGCTTGATCCGGGCGAACACCGAAACCATCGTCGCGCGACCGCTGATCGATCTACTGGCGGTCACCTTCGGGCCGGCCGCCGTGCTGCCTCCGCTGCTCGAGGACGTCACCGGTATAGATGAGGCCTACATCTACGGCTCCTGGGCGGCCCGGTACGCCGGACGAGCCGGTCCTCCCCCGCGCGACGTGGACGTACTCGTGATCGGTACCGCAGACTTGGACGACCTGTACGAGGCGGCGCGTACGGCCGAAAACGTCCTTGGACGCGAGGTGAACATCAGCAGGATCTCCACGGATGCCTGGGCGGATCACAACGATCCGTTCGTCGCCGCGCTCAAGGACAACCCCCTCTTTCAACTGTCGGCTGAGCGGAGCACACCGTGAGATGGGCTCAGGGTCGCGACCGCATCGACACGATGCTGTCGGCGGGTCAGCTGGAGCGGGTGCCTCCCAGCAGGAAACACTCGGACGCGATGCTGAGACAGGCAGAGCGACACATCGATCTCGCCAGAATCGGCATGCACGCCGATCCTGTCGGGGCGTATCAACTCCTCTACGACGCGAGCAGGAAGGCTCTGGCATCGATCCTGGAGAACCAGGGCCTACGCGCCACCAGCAGGGGAGGGCACCTCGCCGTCCTCGACGCGGTGACCGCGCAACTGGATCCGCCCCTCGGCCGCGTGCTGCGTTCCTTCGACCGCATGCGTCGCCGACGGAACGGAGCCGAGTACCCCAGGCCGGAGACTCCCGACATAACGGCCGAGGACGTGGTCGAAGACTTGAGACGAGCCGAGGAGTTCCTGGCCCTCGCCCGCAAGGTTCTGGACCAGATGAGCCCGTACTGATCCCGGCCTGGGCTTCGGCGGGCCCATGCTGGTGGGTTCGGCTCGGGCCGTACGGGAAGCATGGGGCGGAGGCGGGACGGAGGGAGGCGGGCGATGGCGCGGGGGGAGCCCTCGGTTGCGGCCACCGGCGAGTGGCGGGACGAGGACGGGGTGCGCAAGCCGGCGGGCGAGGCCCACGCCTGGTGGCCAGGGACCAACCAGACCGTGTGCGGCCTCGCGCTGAGCCGCTCGGGGCTGTACCGGTTCCACCACGTGCCGTGGCCCGACTCCTTCCCCGAGTCCGGCGGGGCCGCCGACGAGGTGCGGCGGGTCTGTCCCCGCTGCCGGGCCGCGACCGGGAAGGGCAGGGGACGCCTCTGGCAGCGGACCTCCCCCAGGCCGTGACCCGTCACCGTGACGCGGAGGCCTCGCTCCGGTCGGGGCGCATTCTTTTCCTCGACCGCGAAACGTCTTGACTCGACGGCGCATCACTCGGAAATAGCCTGACATTTCACGGGATTGCCACGTCGAAGGGGCGGATATGTCACCGCGCACCGATCCCATCCTCGACTGCCCGATCGACCAGGTCCCGGACAGCCGGGAGTTCGTCGAGGCCGCCATGTGCTGGCATTTCAGCCCCGAGACCGGCTCGCCGTTCTGGCTGGAACGGGCGAGGACGCTCGGCTTCGACCCGCGCGCGGACGTGCACTCCTTCGAGGACCTGCGGCACTTCCCCAACGTGACCAACGAACTGCGCGAGGTCCGGGTGGAGGACCTCATCCCGAGGGGATACGGCCCGGACGCGGCGGTGGCCGGCGTGTTCGAGAGCGGCGGCACCACCGGACCGCCCAAGCGGGTCGTCGTCCTCCGCGACTGGCTGGACCGGCTGATGCACCGGCTCGAACAGGACCTGGAGGCGAGGGGCTACCCCGAGAGCGGCAACTGGCTGTCGCTCGGCCCGACCGGGCCGCACATCTTCGGAGAGCTGGTCCGCCGGCAGGCCGAGCGGCGCGGCGGCATCCGGCTCACCGTCGACATGGACCCGCGCTGGGTGAAGAGGAGCATCGCCGAGGGCCGCGCCGAGGAGGCGGAACGCTACGCCGAGCATCTGATCGACCAGAGCGCCCACCTCCTCCACACCCAGGACGTGCGGGTCATGGTGACCACCCCTCCGCTGCTGACCCGGCTGGCCCGCAGGGACGCGCTGGTCAGTCTGGTCAACGAGAAGGTCTCCGTGATCGGCTGGAGCGGCGCGCACATGGACCCCGACACCCACTACCTGCTCCGTACGGAGGTCTTCCCGGGCGTGCGGCTGTACGGCATGTACGGCAGCACGATGATCCTGGGCGGGCTGCCCGAGCGCGTCGTGCCGCCGGAGCAGGACGTGGTCGTCTTCGACGGCCTCTCGCCGTACATCGCCTTCCAGGTGGTCGACCCGCGGACCGGGGAGAGCGTGCGGATCGGCGACCGCGGCCAGGTCGTGATGCACCACGTGAGCAAGAGCTTCCTGCTGCCCAACAACCTGGAGCGCGACCTGGCCACCCGCGTGGCCGCGCCGCCGGGACAGACGGGGGACTCCGTGGCCGACGTCGGGCCGCTCCCCACGTTCGAGGACGAGCCGGTCATCGAGGGGGTGTACTGATGGACGAGCCCATCCAGCTCGACGCCCTCGGCGCGGGCGGGCCGTACCGCAGCCGCAGCCGGCTGCCCATCCGCGAGCTGGGCGGGCGGCCGGTCGCCGAGCTGAGCCTGGTGCCGCGGCTCTACGTGCAGCGGACGATGGCGGCCCTGCACCGGGCGCGCACCATGCCGGCCGACGAGCGTGTGTCGGCCCTCACCCGCGCGGGACGGCTGTTCGAGACGGGCGTCGTCGGCGGCCTCGGCGCCGAGGAGTACCGGCACATCGTCAGCCGCGTGTCGGGGATGCCGATCACCGTGGTCCGCTCGGCGGCGTCCGGCATCGCGCACCGGGCGGGCGAGGCGTACCGCACGACCCGGTACGCCCGGCCCGAGGGCGCGGTGGACGACTGGCGTGACCCGCTCACCCGCAGTGGGCAGGCGGTCTGGACCCGGCGCGGGGACGTCTTCGCCGTGCACGCGGCGGGCAATCATCCGGGTGTGCACACGCTGTGGCTGGAGGCCCTGGCGATGGGCTACCGGGTCGCGGTGCGCCCCTCCCGGCGCGAGCCGTTCACTCCGCACCGCCTGATCACCGCGCTGCGCGAGTCGGGATTCGGCGAGGACCAGGTGGCGCTCCTGCCGACCGACTACAGCGTGGCCGACGACGTCATCAGGGACGCGGACCTCGCGATGGTGTACGGCGGCGAGGAGGTCGTGAGCAAGTACGGCGACGACGTGCGGGTGCTGCCGCAGGGCCCGGGGCGGTCGAAGATCCTGCTCACCGAGGACGACTGGGAGCGCCATCTCGGCACGATCGTCGAGTCGGTCAGCGCGTTCGGCGGGACGGCCTGCGTGAACACCACCGCCGTCTTCGTCCGGGGCGATCCCGCGCCCGTCGCCGCGGCCGTCGCGGAACGGCTGGCCGCGATCCCGAGCCTGCCGCCGGAGGACGACGCCGCGGTGCTGCCCGTCCAGCCGGTCGCGGATGCGCGGGCGGTCGAGAAGTACCTGCTCGACCACGTGGACGGCGCGACGCCGCTGCTCGGCGGGGACGGGATCGTGCACGACCTCGGCGACGGCAGCGGGGTGCTGCGGCCGGCGGTCTTCCTGGTGGACCGGCCCGACGCGCCGCAGACGGGCATCGAGCTGTCGTTCCCGTGCGTGTGGTTCGCGCCCTGGAGCCCGGCCGACGGCGTCGGGCCGCTCAGGAACACGCTGGTGCTGACCGCCGTGACGCGGGACGACGACCTGGTCGACCGCCTCGTGGACGACCCGTCGATCAGGAACGTCTATCTGGGCGACGCCCCCACGTTCTGGATGCCGCAGTGGGTCCCGCACGACGCCTATCTCGGCGAGTTCCTCATGCGCACGAAGGGCGTCATCCGCGCTTAAAAATGTGGAAACCGCCCAGTAGATTCTGGGCATGCACGGCAGATCCCGCTGGCTGCGCCGCCTCCTGTGGACGCTCGCCGTCGTCGTGACGCTCGGCCTGGCCGCCGTCGGCGGCGCCGGCTGGTACTACTCGGGCTTCGTGATCGACCCGGTGCACGAGGCCGGCTATCCGCTGGAGGTCACGGCCGTCCGCGGGGACGAGGTCACGATCAAGGGCGGCACCGACACGGCCTCCCCCGGCACGTACGGCCTGACCTGGTCGGACGGCAACGCGCTGCTGGGACCGGCGACCGCGGCCGGGGCCGGCGCGGTGACCAGGAAGGTCACCCGGGTCGTCCGCGGCGAACTGCGCCCGGGGGTGCGCGCCTACCTCGACCGATGGCTGTGGGGGCACGCGACCCCGGCCGCCGCGGGCGTTCCGTACACGGACGTGACGATCCCCTCGCCGCTCGGCGGTTTCCCCGGCTGGCGCACCGAGGGCGTCTCGCGGACCTGGGTGATCGCGGTGCACGGACGGAACGGCGGCCCCGGGGAGGCGCTGCGCGTGCTGCCGGTTTTCCACAGCCTGGGGATGCCGGTGCTGGGCATCACCTACCGCAACGACGAGGGCGCCCCGGCGAGCCCGGACGGCAAGCTCCACCTCGGCGCCACCGAGTGGCGTGACGTGGCCGCGGCGATCGCCTACGCCCGGCGGCAGGGCGCGACCGGCATCGTGCTGTACGGCTGGTCGATGGGCGGCGGCATCGTGCCCATGACCGTGCGGAAGCTGCCCGGCGAGCCGATCAAGGCGATGATCCTCGACAGCCCGGTCGTCGACTGGCGGGCGCCCATCGCCCTCGGGGCCGAGCAGATGGGCGTCCCGGGCTTCCTCGTACCGGTGGGCGAATGGGTGGTCGAACGGCGTACCGGCCTGTCGTTCGACGACCTGGACCACCTGCGCCACGCCCGCGAGTTCAAGGTCCCGGCCCTGGTCTTCGTGGACGACGACGACGCGACCGTGCCGCCCGGTCCCGCGCTGCGCTTCGCCGAGGCCCGGCCCGACATCGTCAGGCTCGTACGGACCGCCGGGGGCGGGCACACCGGATCGTGGAACGCCGGCCCCGCCCGTTACGAGCGGGAACTCAAGGAGTTCGTCACGTCCCTGTGACGGCGGGGATCGCGACGGTCATCGAGGTTTTGACCAGGGTGAAGCCCAGCCGCTCGTAGACGCGCCTGGCCGGGTTGCCCTCGGTCACGGCCAGGCCCAGCCGGTCCCATCCCGTGGCGCACGCCCTCTCGCGGACCGCGGCCAGCATCCGGGCGCCGAGGCCGGACGGCGTACGGCCGGGGTGCCGGAAGACCTCGGTCACCCAGGCCAGGTCGCCGAAGCGGTTGACCAGGACGCCTCCGGCCACCGTGTCGCTCTCGTCCACGGCCAGGACGCTGCAGGGCAGGAGCTCGCCGAGCATCTCCCCCGTCAGCAGCGGGACGAGCTCCTCGCGCAGCGCCGTGGCCTTGTCCTTGCTCCGGTGGTCCACATGGCCCGGAGGATAGGCCGCCCATATGGCCGGGAGCAGGTCCTCCGGCGCGCGGTCGCAGGAGACGAACCGGTAGCCCTCGGGAGCGGCGGAGTCGGCGGGTGGCGCCGTACGCAGGTCGCAGGTCATCTGGTGGGCGTGCCGCATCAGGCGGGCGCCGTGCGCGAGCAGTTCCCGGCCGAGATCGGGCGGCCCCGCCACGGCCCACCCGGGCAGCTTCTCCAGGATCGCGCTCACCGGGTCCGGGCCCAGCACCTCCACCTGGTCGGCGCACGGCAGGCCGTACCTCTCGCCCTCGGTGTAGCTGATCGCCGGGGAACCGCCGGGCCCGGCCAGAGTCACTCGTCGCACGAAGCAGAGGTTCGCGCGGCATCCCCTGGCAGGCAACCCTTTTTTCCCGGAGCACGCCCTCTTGCTCCGGGTCCTCCCGGAGAACGTCCGGGAAAAAGATGGCGCGGCCGGGAACAACGGGCCCGGGCACGTGGTTTGATGAAGCGTGGCCGGTGTGCAGGTGTCCCCGGGCCTCACCTAATTTGCCTTCGCGGACTACCGTTCGGCTGGAGCCGCGTTGTGCCTTTCGCCGAGAGGCGACCCGGCACCGGCACCACACGTGCGGGACCCCGGCAGGAGATCCTCCTGCCGGGGTCCTGGCGTGTTCGGGGAGCATCGGCGTGTTCCGGAAGCACGAGCGTGTTCCGCGAGCACAGGCGCGTTCCGGAAGCACGAGCGTGTTCCGGAAGCACCCGGCCCATGGGCATCCCTTCCCCCTGCCGACCGCGTGGAATTGTCGGTGACGGATGTCACGATGCGTTCATGCCCGTACCGGATCGCGAGTCGATCTCCTCCTACTGGGACGCGGCGGCGGACACGTTCGACGACGAAGCCGACCACGGGCTTCGTGACCTCGGGATCCGCGCCGCCTGGGCGGGGCGGCTGCGCTCCTGGATGCCGCGGCCCCCGTCCGACGTCCTCGATCTGGGCTGCGGCACCGGCTCGCTGACACTGCTGCTGGCGGAGCAGGGACACCGGCCCGTCGGGCTGGACCTCTCACCGAGGATGGCCGAGACGGCCCGCCGCAAGCTCGCCTCGGCGGGCTTCGCGGTGACCGTCCTCGTCGGGGACGCGAGCGACCCTCCCGCCGCCGGCGCCTCCTTCGACGTGGTCCTGGCCCGGCACCTGGTGTGGACCCTGCCCGCGCCGGAACGCGCGCTGCGCACCTGGATGAGCCTGCTGCGCCCGCACGGCCGACTGGTCCTGATCGAGGGCAACTGGCGGTCCTCCGACGACGGCCCGCCGTACGTCGCCGGAGCCCACGCGCTGCCGTGGCTCGGCGGAGTGAGCGCCGGACCGCTCCTGGACGTCCTCCGGCCGTACGCCGCGAGTGTGCGGGTGGAGCCGCTGACCGATCCCGTGCTGTGGGGCAAAACGATCCACGACGAGCGCTACGCCGTCATCGCCCGCCGCTGACAGGAAAGCGGGGAAAACTCGCAACACCGGAAACGTAATAGTGCCGGAAACGGCTGATCGCATCGGCGTGGACAGGGCAGGGCAAAACGCGGACCGGTCATCCCGCCGTTCAATGGCACGGATGCTCATCAGGTCATACGGAATTACGCCGTGAACGGCCCGGGAGGGGTCAATTCGCCTGGACGGGCTCCGGCGGGGGTGCCAAGGATTGAGATGCACCCGATCGCTGATCGGAGAGGAGTATCTCTATGCACGGCACTCGATTCTCATTACTGCTGGGTCCGGCAGTCCTTACCGCTGTATCGCTCTGGCCGGCCATCGCCTCGGCCTCCACCGTCCACCCGTCCGGCGCCCTGGCGGCCGCCGCGCTGAGCGCGCCGCGGGCCGAGGAGCCGGGCTACCTCGGCGAGGAATCAGAGGAGGCGGCGGAGCAGAGCGTACGCGCGTACGAAGAGAGCGGGTTCGGGCGGGAGAGCGAAAGCGCCCTGGAAAGCGGTTCGAGCGGTTCGAGCGAGGAGTCGGAAGAGGCCGAGGAGTCCGAGGAGGCCGGGGAGTCGGCGAGCAACCTCGCCCTCCACTCCCGGTCCTCGCTGGGGGCGTCCTCACTGCGTGAGTCGTCCCTCAGGAGTCCGTCGCTCAGGAGTTCCTCGCTGCGCGAGGTCTCCTACAGCCGTCCGCTCAGCTACAGCCGGACGATCACCTATCAGCGGCCGGTCACCCAGATGCGCATGGTGACCGAGAGCCGCCCGGTCACCTACACGCGTCAGGTCACCTTCCAGCGGCCGGTGTCCGAGACGCACATGGTCACCCGGATGCGCCCGGTCACGGAAACGCGCCAGGTCAGCTTCCAGCGGCCGATCCAGCAGACGCGGTTCGTCACGGAGAGCCGCCCGGTCACGCAGTACGTGTCCTACCAGCGGCCTATCCAGCAGACGCGGTACGTCACCGAGAGCCGCCCGGTCACCCGGTACGTCAGCTACCAGCGGCCGGTGGTCCACTACGTCACCGAGCAGAAGGCGGTGACCGAGCAGCAGACCTACCAGCGGCCGATCAAGGAGACGCGGTACGTCACCGAGAGCCGCCCGGTGACCAGGCAGGTCAGCTTCCAGCGGCCGATCACCGAGACACGGTTCGTCACCGAGAGCCGTCCGGTCAGCTACACCCGGATGGTGCCGGAGACGCACCCGGTGACCAGCACGCACATGGTCAGCGAGAGCCGTCCGGTCAGCTACACGCGCATGGAGACCTTCCAGCGCCCGATCGCGGAGACGCACTACGTCACCGAGAGCCGGCAGATCGCCTACCAGCCGTCGCTCGGCTCCAGCTCGTCCAGCTCGTCCAGCGAGGAGTGCGAGTAGTGAGGTGAGAGTTGAACCCGGCGCGTCACCGGCCGGGTCGACGAAGGGCACGGGCCATGCCGCCCGTGCCCTTCCACACGTCCGTACGGGCTCAGGCCTCGCTGGCGTGGGCCGCCAGGATGCGCCAGCCGTACTCGTCGGAGTGCACCCACGTGCGCGTGTAGCGCAACCGGCCGCCGAACGGCACGCCCGCGAACTCGCCCTCCAGCGTGCCGAGGAAGCAGGTCACCCCGGTCGTCCCCGAGACGAGGACGGTGAGGTCCTCCTGGACGACCTTCTTCATGACCTGGGTGCGCGAGCGGTGGTTGTGCAGGTCCAGCTCCTTGGCCTCCGGGTACAGCCGCCCGTCGGGAGGCCCGGTGAAGACGAGCCGCTCGTCGAGCAGCCGGTCGAGTTCCTCAACGTCACCGTTGAGCTGGGCGTTCTGCAACCTCCGCTCGGCCTCGTACAGCTCGTCCAGAAGAGTGCCTGCCATGTCGGTCCTCTCCGTCGTGGCGCGTCTTCGACGGCACAACGGTAGTCCCGGAGGCTTCCGGTTTCAGCGGATTACTTCCCGGTGTCCGGCTTGCTCCCGGGTGTGCAGTAGGGGCAGAACGGCTCGCGCTGCACGCAGACCTTTACCGCGTCGCTGTCGTTGGCCGGGTCGAGGTCGAGCTCCTTGCCGCCGACAGTGGCGGTGTTGATCGTCTCCCCGACCGCGGTGGCCTTCGCGCGGACGACCAGCGTGGCCGTCGCGCCGCCGGCCAGCGTTCCCACGGTCCACGTTCCACCGGCGTACGTGCCGGTCGACCGCGTGGACGACAGGAAGGCGAGGTTGGCCGGCAGGACGTCCTTGACGGCGACGCCGGTAGCGTCGTTGGGCCCGGCGTTGGCGACCGTGACGCGGTAGATGACGGTCTCGCCCACGGTGACCTCGGTCTTGTCCGCGGACTTGACCACGCTCAGGTCGACGGCCGGGTTGACCTCGGTGACGGCGTCACCGCTGATGGAGGTGAGCGTCTCGGGCTCGGGGCCGAGCCGGTTCTCGTAGGCCACCGCGCCGCTGTTGACGACCTGCCTGCCCGCGACCGACCGGCCGACCTTGACCCGGAACTCCACGGTGGTGCCGTCCGGCAGCGTGGTGTCGTTGGCCAGCCGGCCCCCTGCCGTGCCCGTGGCGCCGTCTCCCAACCTGAACGAGACAGCACCGGTGGCGGCGTCGAACTCGGCCCGGTCGTCGCCGGCCTGGTCGGTCATGGCGCCGCTGCCCGGGCCGCCCACGACGCGGAGCGAGCCGGGGACGTAGGTGGTTCCGGCCGGGACCTTGTCGGTGAGCCGGACGTTCTGCGCGACGTCGCCGCCCTTGTTGACGGCGGTCAGCCGGTAGGTGATCTCGGCGCCGACGTCCACCGGCCCCTGCGGGCTCGCGGACTTGGTGACGACGACGCACGGCGGGGTGCCGAAGAAGACGTCGTCGAGGAAGTTGCCGACCGACGCGTTGCCTCCGGCGGCGGAAATGGAACGGAAGGCGAACCTGGTGGTCGTCTGCCCGGGGGGCACGGTGTAGCTGCCGTGGTAGGTGCCCCACTTCCCGGTGCCGTCGGACATGGTCCCCTGCTGGGCGGGGCCCGAGGGAGCGCCGATGTCCAGCGCCATCTGGTCGGTGCCGAGACGCCCGCGGTGGGACAGCCGCCAGTACAGCTTCTGGCCCGGGGTCGTCGGACGGTCCTGGTAGAGGGTCGAGACCTGGTTGGCGTTCAGCTCCGCGAACTGCGCGCCCTCGACCGCCGGAACGTTCATCCGGGGGCTCCAGATCTCGATCATGTGATCGGTGGCGGTCGTCCGCCAGCCCGGCACCGCGTTCGGGTTGTTCTGCGAGGCGTCGGAGAACGGAGCCCACGTCCCGGCGACGACGGGCTTCTCGAACCCGCCGTTGACCAGCGCCACCTGCTCGGGACACGACGCGGGGTTCGGCGCCGCCGTGGCCCCGGCCTCGGCACGGGCGGCCGCGGCGTCGGCCGGGACCGCTCCGGACAGCGTCAGGGGGACCACAGCCGCCACCAGGGCGGCGACGGGGTAACACATCCTGTGGATGTGCCTCATCATGGGGATCCTCTCGTCGGCGGTAACTCACCAGGCCGTACGACCGGCGCTGGCACCGAGCGAGAGACTCACCCGGAGAGCGCGGGTGAGGTGGGCTGACACGTGCGGCCGTGCCAACAGTTGGCCGGATCTTGTTCTCTCCCGACTCTGTGCAGGCGAGATCTGGATCTTCCGGGTAATGATCAGGCGAAGCGTGCAGACGGTGGAGGTGGAGGTGGCTCAGCGGGCGGCGCGCACGGTCTCACGCGCCGCGCGGGCGAGCTTCTCGTCGAACGGCCGGCCCAGCTCACGCGCGAGCTCGATGGTCCGGCCGAGCAGCGCCAGCGCCTCGTCCCAGAGGCCCGCCGCGCGGCACGTCTCGGCGTAGGCGTGCAGGACATCGATCTCCAGCTGTACCTCGGCCAGCGGTTCCAGCAGCTCGAAGGCCCGCCGGTGGTGTTCGAGCGCCTTCTCGGGTGAACCCGTGATCCGCAGCGCGACACCGAGACAGTTGTGGCACCACGCCTGGTTGTGCAGAAGATCGTGCTGCTCGGACAGCCGCAACGCGTCATGCAGCGTTCGCAGCGACTCCGCCGGGTCGTCCGGTGCCAGCGCGAGACCGAGGGTGACCAGCCCGGTGATCCGTGCGGGCCCTTCCGCCAGGGCGAGGGATGCCTGGGCGAGTTCGACGGCTTCGCCGCGCCGCCCGAGGTGAAGTGTCACCCATCCGTCGAAGGCCAGCGCCTGGGACTGCCCCGCGTGGCGCCCTATTCTCTCGAACAGCTCGCGTGCACGCCGGAAGTGCGCCTGTGCCGCGTCGAGGTCGCCGAGATCCCGGCGCACCATGCCGATACGCAGCGCCAGGGCGGCCGCGGTGTCGTCGTCCGGCCCCGACCGCTCGGCCAGTTCGTAGGCGGAGAGCGCCTCGGTGAGGCGTCCGGCGGTGGCACGGACGTAGCCGAGGTCCGCGAGCAGCGAAGCCCGCTGCCGGTCGCGGCCGAGACGCGCCGCGGCCGTCGCGGCGGCTTCGAGCATGCGTGCCTGGTCATCGGTTCCGCGGTGCCGGAAGAACCAGACCCGCATGGCCTGCGGCAGCTCGGCCACCACCTCGTCCATGCCGAGGCGTACGGCGGCGTCGAAGCAGGCCACCAGGTTGACGTACTCGAGGTCGAACCAGGCCATGGCCCTCGCGGGATCTCCCGGCGAGGGTTCCTTGCGGTCCGGCGAGGGCAGGGCTCGATCGTTGGCGACGGCCTGCGCCAGACAGTGCGCCAGGACCCGGCGCAGGCCGGCTTCGGCCCGCGGCTCCTCGTCGGCGGCGATGTCCGCCGCGTACTGCCGGATCAGATCGTGCATCCGGTAGCGCCCGGGCGAGGGCTCCTGGACCAGGTGGGCGTCGACCAGCTCCTCCAGCGCGGCGCCGGCCCGGTCGGGCGGCATGTCGGTGAGCGCGCCCGCCACCGCCGCGTCGAAGTCGGCGCCCGGCAGCACGCCCAGCAGCCGGAACATGCGGCGCTGGACCGCGTCGAGCTGCTGCAGCGACATTCCGAACGCGGAGTCGAAGCGGCCGGGAGTGGCGCGCAGCCGCTCGGCCAGCACGGCCACCGTCCAGCCCGGGCGGTGGCGAAGCCGCGCGCCCGCCATCCGCAGCGCCAGCGGGAGCCCGCCGCACTGCCGCAGCACCTGGTCGACCGCTTCCTCTTCGGTGAGCGATAGCCCGGCCGCCCGGCCGAACAGGTGCACCGCGTCGTCGTCGGTCAGCGGCTCCAGGGAAACCGGCGGCACTCCGTCCAGGCTGACCAGCCGGTGTCGGCTGGTGACCAGGACCGCGGACTTCCCCGCGCCGGGGAGCAGCGGACGCACCTGCTCCGCGTCGACCGCGTTGTCGAGCACGACGAGAATCCGCCTGCGGGACAGCTCCGACCGCCAGAGCGCCGCGCGATCGGCGGTGCCGGCCGGGGGGTGCGTGACGTCCAGCGCGCCCAGCAGCCGGCCCAGCGCGGCGTGCGGCTCCAGCGGTTCCTGACCCGGGGTGAAGCCCTGGAGGTCGAGATAGAGCCCGCCGTCCGGATACGCGGGGACGAGCCGATGGGCCACGTGCACGGCCAGGCTGGTCTTGCCCACGCCCGCCATGCCGTCGATCGCGGCCGCGCCAGTGGTGCGCAGCAGCTCTTCGACCAGCGCGGACTCCGCTTCTCTGCCGGTGAAGTCGAACAGGTCGGCCGGCAGGTCGTTGCGGCGTCGGGCGGGCGCCGCGCCTGCTTCGGCCGCCTCGGCCCACAGCGCGCGCAGTGGCCGGGGATCGCGTCCCACGGCCCGGCACAGCGCCACGACGGCCTCCCATGGCGGCACGAGCCGGCCGGTCAGATACCGCGACAACGACGAGCTGCTCAGATTCGTCTGGCGGGCAAGGGCGCGCAGGCTGAGCCCGCTCAGCTCCTTGATCCGGGAGAGCTGAGCCACCAGTCGCTCCTGGGGGCCGGACACGTGCAACACCGTACCCGTCCCGGCCCACGCAGACGGATCGGCGATGCGTTCGCGCAGTTCAATCGGGTTCTGCCTGTCCCACGGTGTCCCACGGACCAGGCGGGCCCCGGCACGCCGATGGTCGGATAGCACCTGTCGGAAACACCCACGACGAAGGAGAAGCGATGTCGACCGAGCGCATGCCGAACCCGGCGGCTTTGATCCCCGAGGCGATGGAGGCCCTGATGGCGGTCAACAAGGCCATCGCGGGTGCCGGAGCGGACGGCAAGCTGCTGGCGCTGAGCCACCTGCGGGCCAGCCAGATCAACGGCTGCGCTCCGTGTGTGGCCGGGGGCGTCCACCAGGCCCAGCGGCACGGGGCGACCGCAGACCAGGTGCACGCCGTCGCCGCGTGGCGGGAGACTCCGTGGTTCAGCGACGAGGAGCGCGCCGCGCTGGCCCTGACCGAGGCCGTGACCCGGCTCGCCGACCAGGCAGACCCGGTGCCGGACCAGGTGTGGGACATGGCCGCCAAGCACTTCGACCAGAAGGAACTGGCCGCACTGCTGCTCAACATCGCGATCGCCAACGCCTTCAACCGGCTCAACGTGCCGACCCGCCGGCAGGCGGGCACGTGGTGACACCGTTCCCGATCAGCACCACCCCAAGCCGTACGTCGCGGAAAGAGGAAGTCGTCATGTCGAACACCAGGAAGACCACCACCGCCGAGGGCCAGAAGCACGACGGTTTCACCGTGGAAGAGCGCGACGCGATGAAGCAGCGCGCCAAGGAGCTGAAGACGAGCGCTCGGCGGGGCGCCAAGGCCGACACGGAGAGCGAGGTGCTCGCGAAGATCGCCGAGATGGCGGAGCCCGACCGGGCGATCGCCGAGCGGTTGCACGCCCTGATCAAGGCCGGCGCGCCCGACCTCACGGCGAAGCTGTGGTACGGGATGCCCGCGTACGCCCGCGACGGCAAGATGATCTGCTTCTTCCAGCCCGCGGCGAAGTTCAAGGCCCGTTACGCGACACTCGGCTTCAGCGACGAGGCGGCCCTCGACGAAGGCACCATGTGGCCGGCCTCGTACGCCCTCACCGAGATCACCGCCGACGCCGAGGCGAGGATCGGCGCGCTCCTGAGGCAGGCGCTGAGCTGAGGATCGGGCGCCGGTCTAGTCGGGAACCGGGCCCAGCCCGAGAACGGCGCGCAGAGCGTTCTCCAGGTCGGTGGCGCGGTCGAAACCGCCGGCATGGCCAGTGAGGAAGGCGAAGGTGTAGCCGGCGGCTCCGGCATAGTTGCCGCCCAGGCCGCCCATCCCGTAGTCGTCACCCTCGACGCCGAAGCCCAGCCCCCAGCTCGCCTGTGCCCCGAAAACCGCGTCCGGCCCCGAGCACTGGGCGGTGGTGGCCTCGGCGAGCAGGTCGGCTGACAGCAGCCGCGGCAACGCGGAGTAGAACCCGGCGGCCGCGCGGGCGGTGCCGTGGCCGTTGACAGCGGGGATCTCGGCGGCCCGCCAAGTGGCGGAGTTGACCACAGCCGGGTCCTGGGCACCGAGCGGATTGCCGATCGCCCGGTGGTAGAGGCCGGGTTTGCCGTCCAGCGCGGCGGCCCGGAACGCTGGGGTCAAGCCGGTCAGCTCGATCGCCCGTTCCTGTTCGGCGGGGCCCAGGCCGATGTGAAAGTCCAGCTCGTGTGGGCCGCAGACCTCCTCGGCGAGAAAGCGGCCGAGCGTCCGCCCGTCGGTGCGCCGGACCAGTTCACCGACCAGGTGCCCGTAGAACAACGCCGACTCGCCGTGCGCGGTCCCCGGCTCCCACGACGGCTCCTGCGCGGCGAGAAGCGCGCACAGCCGGTCCCAGTCGTAGAAGGTCTCTGTGGGTACCGGCTGGTCCAGTGCCACCACGCCGGCCTGGTGCGACAGGACATGTCGTACGGTCGCCGGCGCCGTGAACTCGGGCCAGTAGCGCTGCATCGGGGCGTCCAACTCCAGCACGCCCCGATCCACGAGGAGCAACGCACAGACCGCCGCGAACGGTTTGGTCACGGAGTACGGCATGACGATGCTGTCGCGTGACCAGCCGGGTCCTCCCCACAGGTCGACGATCCATCGGCCGTCCAGCTGGGCGGCGACCGCTGCCCCCGCTCCTCCGGCCTGCCGCTTCAGCACATCGGCGAAAACGTCCCGTACCTGTTCGAAACCCGGTTCCACCGTTCCGCTGATCACGGCCACTCACCCTAGGAACAAAGGTCAGCCGGAGGCAATCGGGATTCGGTGACGACAGATCGGCGATGCCACGTCCCCCACGCAGATGCACACGCGAAGGCCCTCGGGGGCGGCCATCGGCCGAGGGCGACGTCTCCCAGGAGGAGGATGTCCCGACCGCGGAGGATCACCCCAGAGGGGGACATGGAATCAAGGACCGCTTTGACGACCGGGAAGGGGGACCACTTCTACCGTTCGATCCATGATTTTCAACACGAACTCATTCCGCCGCACGGCAGCCGGGGTTGGTCTTGTCCTCGCCGCCCTCGCATTCCCGGCCGCGGCACAGGCGGCCACGACGCAGACCTCCGCCGCGACGGCCGGCAACACGCCCCAGCTCTACGGCATCTACTCGACGTCGGACGCATGCCTGCGTGCGGCTGCCGAATACACCGCTGCCGGGAAGTCCGCTGTCTGCCGTCCGAGCAGCATCTATGCGAGGCCGCCCCTCTGGATGCTGTACGTCTCGTAGACCGCATCGAGGTAGAGGTAACCGATGTAACGGTTGCCGCCGAGCTGCCGTATGAAACGCAAAAGGCCCTCCCGGAACTCCCGGGAGGGCCTTTGTGGTGGAGCCGCCTAAGGGAATCGAACCCTTGACCCCTTCATCACGAGGAAATTTGAACGCTCATTCCGATCAGATGGCGGCGCTTCCGACACGGTGTGGATCATGTCCGTCGCGATCTCGCGTTTTGGTCTGGTTCGGGCAGAGGGGTTCGGGGAGCGGGCGGGCGGTGAATGTTTCATCTCGGGATCGATGATCTTCAGGTGGCGTCCCATGTGAGGCAGAGGCACCACCCGCGGCCGAGCCCCACGTCAAGGCGCGGTCACCCGCGTGAGGCGCCCCCGTCGCCGGACCTGGCGTGCCGCCCGCCATCGGACGGCTTCGGTGAGCGGGCAATCCGATATGCCACATTCGTCGGCTGTCGTGACAATATTTCTGACAACATTGTCAGACTCGGTGGTGACCGCGCACCGCGGTCCCGCCGGCGCCGCGCCAGACCCCTTCCCTGGCAACCCCCCTCGAACGACCCCGGTAAGGACTGATACGAATGTTCGCCTTAACCACCCGTGGTCGGCCGTGGCCGCGCGCTCTGGCCGCCTTCGTGGCCGCGCTCGCCTCGGTGGCCGCCATGATCGTGGCGAGCTCGACGCCCGCGTCGGCGGCCACCTCGACCGTGGTCGGCGTGGCGTCCGGCCGCTGCCTGACCGTGGCCGGCAACTCCACGACGCCAGGCGCCCGCGTCACCATCTACGACTGCAACGGGCAGGCGAGCCAGACGTGGACCTCCACCACGGCCGGAGAGCTCCGGGTGTACAGCTCCCCGAGGTGCCTGGACGTGGTCGGTCAGGACACCACGCCGCCGGCCACGCTGCAGATCTCCACCTGCACCGGGGCGGCCAGCCAGAAGTGGCGGATCAACTCCGACGGCAGCATCGTCGGCGTGCAGTCCGGCATGTGCCTGGACGTGAGCGGAGCCCGGACCGCCAACAACACCCCGGTGCAGTTGTGGACGTGTAACGGGCAGAGCAACCAGAAGTGGACGACGTCCACCGGAAGCGCCGACACCCAGCCTCCGACGGTGCCGGGCAACCCGCGGGTGAGCGGCCTGGTGTGCGACTCGGTCACGTTCGCGTGGAGCGCCTCCACCGACAACGTCGGAGTGGCGTTCTATGACGTCTACCACGACGGCCAGCTGATGAAGTCGGTGAGCGGGACCACCCTGTCCACCACCCTCACCGTGGTCCCCGGTTCGACGTGGGGTCTGTACGTCAACGCGCGCGACGCGGCGGGCAACGTCTCCCAGGCGAGCGCGACGGTCACGATCACGCCACCGCAGTGCCAGTCCGACACTCAAGCGCCCACCGCCCCGAGCCAGCTCACCGGCTCCGCGTCCGGCACCACGGTGACGTTGCAGTGGACCGCGGCCACCGACAACGTCGGGGTCCGCGCCTACCTCGTCTACCGCGGCGGCACGCTGGTGGGCACGGTCACCGGCAACCCGCCGGCCACCACCTTCATCGACAGCGGGCTGTCGGCGAACACGAGCTACCAGTACTACGTGGTGGCCCGCGACGCGCAGTCCAACGTCTCGTCGCGCAGCAACACCGCGACCGTGACCACCGGCGGGGGGTGCGCCGACTCGGTGTGCGGGGTGACGCAGATCGCGACCGAGACCGACCTCCCGTGGGGTCTGCTCACGCTGCCCGACGGCACGATCCTCTACAGCCGCAGGGACGTCCACGACATCATCCACCTCGACCCGGCCACCGGGGCGAAGACCAACATCGGCACGGTGCCGAACGTCGACGACACCGACGGCGAGGGCGGCCTCATGGGGCTGGCCATCGCCCCCACCTTCGCCAGCGACCACTGGCTGTACATGATGCACACGACGTCGACCGACAACCGGATCGTCCGCATCAAGCTGGAGAACGACCAGCTCACCCTCAGTTCTGAGCAGATCCTGCTCACCGGGATCCTGCGCAACAAGTACCACAACGGCGGCCGCCTGCGGTTCGGCCCGGACGGCAAGCTGTACGCCAGCACCGGCGACGCCCAGAACGGCGACAACGCGCAGAACCTGAACGGCCTCAACGGCAAGATCCTGCGGCTCAACCCGGACGGCACCGTGCCGTCGGACAACCCGTTCGGCACCTACGTGTGGAGCTACGGGCACCGCAACCCGCAGGGGCTGGCGTTCGACTCGCAGGGCCGGCTGTGGGAGCAGGAGTTCGGCAACTCCATCATGGACGAGACCAACCTGATCACCAAGGGCGGCAACTACGGCTGGCCGGCGTGTGAGGGGACGACGGGCACCTGCGGCACCGCCGGGTACATCGCGCCCAAGCGCACCTACCCCGTGGCGGAGGGCTCCTGCTCCGGCATCGCCATCGTGAACGACGTGATCTACATCGCCTGCGAGCGCGGCACCCGGCTGTACCGCGTGCCGATCAGCGGGAGCAGCCTGCCCAGCGCGCAGGTGTTCTTCAACGGCACCTACGGCCGGCTGCGCACTGTGGAGCCCGCTCCCGACGGCGGCCTGTGGCTGACCACCAGCACCCAGGGCGACAAGGACGGCATCCCGAACAACGGAAACGAGAAGATCTTCCACGTCACGCTCGGCTCCTAGCTGTAGCCGGCACGACGGCGCGGCCGGTGGTCTTCGCGAACACGCGGACCACCGGCCGTCCGGGCGCGGCCTGGTCCGCCGCGGCGGCCGGTGCCGAAGAGATCTCCCGCCTGGTCGGCCACAAGCGTAGTCACGCAGTTAGTCACGCAGAAGCCCTCTGGATCTCTCCAGAGGGCTTCTGAGGTGGAGCCGCCTAAGGGAATCGAACCCTTGACCCCTTCATTACGAGTGAAGTGCTCTGGCCGACTGAGCTAAGGCGGCAGGCCGCGTACGGCTTCGCACAGTCTACAGGGTCGGCCGGGCTCTCGTGCACCGGTCACCGTCCGGTGTGCCGCGCCCGCACGGGCTGCCGCCGTACGCGGGAAAGGGGCCGGCTCGGACGGCGGGCGGGGAAGATCGGCGAGACCGGGTAAATTCTCCCTCGCCGCCTCGGGATCGTCCCTTTACCGGGAGACGGGACAAGCCCGGCGCAGGTGTCACAGGAAGAGCGCTCCGTCTCTCCCGGCCAGGTCATCCGGCCGGAGGGCGCCGCATGACATTCTCCGGAACCGCTCGCGTCCGGTGGCCGCTCCCGCCGGCAGGCGGCATGCTGGTCCTCGTCACGCAGACGACGGCAGGGGAACGACGAGCATGCGACTGGCCGGCCAGACCGCGAAGGTCACACACAGGACGAAGCGGCGAAGCGATGGCCCGGGCCGGCGCCTGGCGGCCGCGGCAGTGATCGCGCTGCTGCCCGTCAGCGCCTGCTCCGCCCGCACTCCGGCCCCGTCGTCCCAGCAGCCCGGTGTGACCAAGGCGCTCCCGGCGATGCGGACGCCCGCGTCGGAGCTGCGCCCCTTCTACGAGCAGCGGCCCGACTGGAGCGACTGCGGCGACGGCTTCCAGTGCGCCAGGATCCAGGTCCCTCTCGACTACACCAAGCCCTCCGGCGAGCGCATCGAGCTCAGCGCGATCCGCCTCCCGGCCTCCGGCACGCGGGCCGGCTCGCTGCTCATCAACCCCGGCGGACCGGGCGGATCGGGCATCCAGTACGCGCGGGCCGCCAAGTCCGTGGTCAGCGAGCGGGTACGCGAGCAGTACGACGTCGTCGGCTTCGATCCGCGCGGCGTCGGCGAGTCGACTCCCGTCCACTGCATGACCGGCGCCCAGCTCGACAAGTACGTCGGCATGGACTCCAGCCCGGACAGCCCGGCGGAGGTCACCGAGCTGGACGATGCGTCCAAGCAGTTCGCGGAGCGGTGCGAAGCCCAGTCGGCCCGCCTGCTGCCGCACGTGGGCACGGCCGACGCGGCCAGGGACATGGACGTCCTGCGCGGCGTCCTGGGCGACGCCGGGCTCACCTACCTGGGCAAGTCGTACGGCACCTACCTCGGCGCGATGTACGCCGAGCTGTTCCCCAAGAACGTGCGGGCGCTGGTGCTCGACGGCGCGGTGGACCCGGCCATGTCGGCCATCAAGTCCAACGAGGTGCAGGCCAAGGGCTTCGAGGTGGCGCTGAGGGCGTTCGCCGAAGACTGCTTCCTCGACGGCGCCTGCCCCTTCACGAGCCGTACGGTCGACGGCGCGATGAAGGAGATCAGCGACCTGCTGGCGAGGGCCGACCGGCAGCCGCTGAAGAACGATCTCGGCGACGGCCGGGTCGTCAACGAGGCGTGGACGGTGCTCGGCATCGCCACCCCGCTCTACGAGCGCACCGCGTGGCCCCAGCTGCGGCAGGCCCTGGGCCAGGCCATGACCCACGGCAACGGCACGTCCCTGCTGCGGATGGCCGACCTGCTGGTCGACCGCCGGTCCGACGGGACGTACTCGAACCAGACCGAGGCGAACATGGCCGTCAACTGCGTGGACCACCGCTATCCCACGTCGCTCGACGCGTACGGCAAGGCCGCCGACGCGGCCGGGAAGACGGCCCCGCACTTCGGGCCGTTCGTGATGTGGGGTTCGCTGCCCTGCGCGTACTGGCCGGCGAAGTCGGCCGAGGCCGACAAGCCGATCAAGGGCGCGGGCGCGCCGCCCATCCTCGTGGTCGGCACGCTGCGCGACCCCGCCACGCCGTACGAGTGGGCGCAGGGGCTCGCGAAGGAGCTGACCTCGGGCGTGTTGCTGGGCTACGACGGAGACGGCCACACGGCCTACCGCAGCGGCTCGACCTGCGTGGACACCGCGGTCGACGACTACCTGCTCACGCTGCGCGCGCCCAAGAACGGCACGGTCTGCCCGAAGGCGACCTGACAAGCGGTTACGAACGGGCCGGTACGCGACGCGTGCCGGCCCGTTCGACGACCGTCGCCCCGGTCTCCGACTCCAGCGCCGGGGCGTACCCCGCGGCGCGCAACCGGGCGAGGGTCTCCTCCTCGCCGGCGGCGCTGATCAGCACGGTGGGCGCGATCTTGCGCAGCCCCAGCGCGCGCAGCGCCTGCGCACGGGCGAGTTCCTCGATCAGCGCCTCGTCGTCCGCGCGGAGGCAGCACCCGGACCGCACCACCCGGATCCGGCCGTGCACCCGGGCCGTGTCCTTGACCAGGTATTCGAGGGTCTGCGGCAGCGGCCCCTCTGCGGCCTCGGAGAGCCGCGCGAGCAGGTCGTCGGCCTCGTAGCCCTGGTCGAACGCGCGGCGCACGGTCGCCGCGCTCAGCCGCCAGACCACCGCGTGCCCTTCCGACTCGCGCTCCGCGACGCCGTCCAGCAGTTCGGCGAGGGACGGGTCGGGCATCCCGGGCACCACCGCCGTCAGGTCGGCCTGGAACCGCGCGGTGGCCTGGGCGGGCGGCAGCATGGCCGACAGGGCCGTGGTCAGCGCGGCCTCCGGCGACCGCCATGCCTCACCGCTGACCAGCAGGTCCCGTACGGCGTGCCCGACGGCCGTGAGGGCGCCACCGGCGGTCACGCCGAGCAGCCCGGCCTCGCGCAGGATGGCGCCCGCCTGCTCGGCGCCGAGACGCGCGGCCGAGACGTGATGGGGACGATGCCAGGCGGCGCGGAGCATCAGGTAGGGGAGGCCGTCCGGCGGAAGGCCCTTCCCTGGAGGCACCGCGGCGAGGGCTTCGAGCAGGGCGTACCTGAGGCTGACCGCGTGCGGATCCGAGGGCTCGGTGAGGGCGACGGGCGTCCCGGCCTCCGCGGGCCAGTGGGTGTAGGTCGCGGGCAGGGTCGCCCAGGTGCCGATGATCCTGGCCAGCCGCTCGACGGGCGACCGCTTGAGCCAGGTGTCGTACTCGGTGGTGGGCAGCAGGTTCACCATCGGTTCGGGCAGCCTGCCGCGGTGGCCCTTCGGGCGCGGCACCGGCTCGGCGTACAGGCCGAGCAGCTCCGCCTGCGTGGCCAGGTCGATCCAGAACCTCGCGAGGTCCTCGCCCACGCCGGCGGCCTTGGCGATGCGCCTGGTGTCCCGCACCGCCAGACCGCCGGCCTTGCGCAGGGTGGGCGGCTGATCGACGCACGCCGCGAGCAGACGTTCGATCTGGGAGAGCGCGGAGGTGGCGGCCGCCTGCGCGGTCCCCTCCGCCCCGTCCGCACCGGGGAGGTCGTCCGGGGGCGGCGGCGGATCGGGGGTGAACGGCACGCGCGGCCCGCCGAGGACCGCCGTGGCCACCTCGAACGGCACCTCCGCCACGTCGGGCGGCCCCGCCGGGAGCAGCAGGCCGTGCGCCACCAGCCAGTCGGTGGCCGGGTCGCCGGAACCCCCGGGGCGGACGACGTACCTGACGTTGTGCTGGTAGCCGTACCCGCTGTGGACCTGGTAGGCGTGGGTGCGCAGCCGTGATCCGTGCCCGACGAGGCGGAGCAGCCAGTCCCGTACGGACGCGGGGGCGCCCGCGACCAGGGCCCGCACCCGCTCGGGGTCGCCCAGCAGGCCGAGCACGTTCCGTTCCGCGACCTCCCGTACGCGGGCGTTCGGGAACCCCAGGACTTCGGCGATCGCGTGGACCTCCGGGGGGTTGAAGTGCGCGGCGAGAAGCTCGGCGGCGGGACGCCCGAGCCCCGTCTCGCCGGCGAGGTCCATGTGGACGGCGCCGGGCACGATCACCTGGTCGCCGTGCGGCGGGAGCACCAGCGCCATGCCCGCCAACTCGTCCAGTACGGCGTCGGCGGCCGTACGGCGGTCGAGGCCGGGTCCGGCCAGCAGGTCGAGCACGTCGGCGCGGGGCACGGCGCGGGAGGCCGGATCGTCCCCCTCCAGGTGATAGCCCAGCGGCCCGTGCCGCTGCGCCGCCAGCCAGGCGACGGCCGCGAGCGCCTGCCGCTGGGGCAGGGTGCAGAACCTGACGAGCGGCACCACCGCCTGCCGCCGGAGCAGCAGCCGGGCCAGGTCCTGCGGCGGGATGTCCTCGTCGACGACGAAGCCCACCCGGGCGAGCAGCAGCCGCCGCTCGTCGGGCGACCTGGTTCTCAACCACGTGGTCAGAAGCCGGGGCGTGCTCACCACGGCACCCTACCCGCGGTCCACCGGCCGCCGGCCCTTCACCCGGAGGTCCTCAGCCCGCGTGCTCCACGGCCCAGGCGCAGATGGCGGCCAGCGGTTCGCGCAGCGTACGGCCGAGATCGGTCAGCGCGTACTCGACGTGCTGGGGCGCGGAGTCCTTGACCACCCGGCGTTCGACCATGCCGTCCGCCTCCATGCCGCGCAACGTCTCGGTCAGCACCTTCTGGGTGATGCCCGGCAGCCGGCGGCGCAACTGGCCGGGCCGCTGGGGCCCGGCCAGCAACGCGTAGATCACCAGCACCCGCCACTTCGCCGCGAACCGCTCCAGCGCCTGCCGCGTCGCGCAGCTCTCCTGCAGTACGTCCGGAATCACCGGGTCCATCTCGTCTCCCTGCCCTGTGGGATGGGTACCTGGAAGTGCCTTCTGGCGCCGTGGTTCAGGCACGCCTAGCCTCACGCTCACCGCGAGATCACACACTAGGACGGGGACGCGGGCATGAGCGATATCACGAATCATCCATATACGACGGCCGGTCGGGGCCTGCCCGGCGCGCCGATGACCGCCGTACGGACCGAGCGGGTCACGTTCTCGGCGGGCGGTGTCGATCTCGTCGGGGATCTCCGGCTGCCGGATCTGCCGGGGCCCGCCCCGGCCGTCGCGCTCACCGGGCCCTTCACGGGAGTGAAGGAGCAGGTCACCGGGCTGTACGCGGAGCGTCTCGCACGGGCGGGGCTGGTCACCCTGGCCTTCGACCACCGGGGGTTCGGCGAGAGCGGCGGGCGGCGGGGCCATGAGGACGGCGAGGGCAAGCTCGCCGACCTCCGCGCCGCGGTGAGCCTGCTCGGCGGCCGGCCCGAGGTCGCCCCGGGCCGGGTAGGGCTCGTCGGCGTGTGCCTCGGCGGCGGGTACGCGGTGCGGGCCGCCGCCTCCGATCCCCGGGTGCGCGCCGTCGCCGGGATCGCCGGCGCGTACAACAGCCCGGTCTGGTTCGCCGAGCGCATGGGCGTCGACGCCTACAGGGGCGCGCTCGGCGGCTTCCTCGACCGGTACGACGAACTCCTGCCCGCGGTGACGCCCGGCGACGGCGAGGCCGCCATGCCCGGCGCCGAGCCGTACGCCTACTACGGCACCTCCCGCTCGGCGTCACCACACTGGGTGAACGAGGTGACCCGGGGGTCGCTCCACTCGCTGATGACCCTCGACGCGCTCGGGGCCGCCCCCCTTCTCGCCGCCACGCCGCTGCTCGTCGTGCACGGCCGGGCCGACGCCTACTGCGCGCCGGAACTGGCGGCGGAGCTCGTCGACCGGAGCCCGGGCAAGAAGGAGGTGATCTGGCTGGACTGCCGGGAGCACATCGATCTCTACGACGTGGAGCCCTACGTCACCCGGGCCGCCGACGCGACGGCCGCCTTCCTGCACGACCACCTCTGACCGGGTTTCATTCGGCGTCGCCGGCGGTGGCCGTCCGCGCCTCCCCGTACGTCGCGTCGTGGGCCTTACGGGGGGCGCACACGCTGGCCCGGGAGCAGGAGCAGCGGCGGCCGCCGTCGTTGAGGCGGACCACGACCGAGTCGGAGGGCACGTTGTGCCCGACCACCGTGCCGGGACCCTCGGGGGTGTCCACGGCGAGACCGGCGCGCGGCGCCGAGGCCCGGAACTCCTGGTAGAGCGGGTGCTCGTACTTCAGGCAGCACATCAGCCGGCCACAGGCGCCGGCGATCCTGAGCGGGTTGACCGGCAGGTCCTGGTCCTTGGCCATGCGGACGGAGACCGGCTCGAAGTCCTTGAGGAACGTGGCGCAGCACAGGTCACGGCCACAGGGGCCGATGCCGCCCTGGATCCGGGCCTCGTCGCGCGGGCCGATCTGCCGCAACTCGACCCGCGCCCGCAGGTTGCGGGCGAGGTCGCGCACGAGCGCGCGGAAGTCCACCCGGTGCGGGGCGGAGAAGTACACGGTGTAGACGTTGTCGACGTCCAGGTAGTCGACGCCGATCACCTTCATCGGCAGCTCGTGCCGTTTGATCAGCCGCTTGGAGACGCTGCGGGCCTCCGCCCTGCGACGGCGGTTGACCTCGTCCCGGGCCAGGTGCTCCTCACCCGCGACGCCCTGGCACACGGGCAGGCCCTCGACGTCCTCGCTCACGTACTGCGGCGCCCACACGCACTCGGCGACCTCCGGACCGGAGTCCGTCGGCACCAGGACCTTGTCGCCCACCTTCGGCGAGTGCGCACCGGGATCGAGGTAGTAGAGCCGTCCGTAGCGCGTGAAGCTCACGGCCATCATCATGCCCAAGAGCCGGCCCTCCTCGGTTCTGTACGGCGGTCGCACGCCGAGCGCCCGGAACCACCATACGTCCCGTCCGGGACTGGCAATCATCCCCTGTGGACGACTCCGGGCGAGCGGAGGGCGAGAGTCATGGCCTCGACCGCGATCTGCGGGTGGACGTTGGCCGCGAGCCGCTCCCGGCACTTCATGATCGCGTCCGTACGGCGGAGCGTGTCCTCGGGCGAGGACGCCCGCGCGACGGCCTCCACCTCGTGCCTGCGGTCCTCGTTGGCCAGTTCCACCGAGGCGCCGAACTGCACGGCCAGCACGTCGCGGTAGAACGCCATCAGTTCGAGCAGCGCGAGGTCGAGCGAGTCGCGCTTGATGCGGGTCGCCCGTGACTTCTGCATGGTCTCGAGTTCCTTGAGCGCCCCGGCGCCACCCCGCACCAGGCCCTTGTTGAGCCCCTTGCCGGTGGACCCCTCGCCGTAGACCCGGCGCAACTCGGCGGTCTCGACCTCGTTCAGCGCGGTCGTGGCCGCGTCGGCGTCCTCGGTGGAGGTCTTCACCAGGCGCTCGGCGGCGGTGACGCACTCCGCCACGCCCGTCAGCGAGCGGGGGATCGACAGCACCTCGGCGCGGCGGCGCCGCGTCTCCTCGTCCAGGGCGAGGCGGCGGGCCCGGCCGACGTCCCCCTGCGCCGCCCGCGCGGCGTCGAGCGCCACGTCGTGGGGCACCCCGTCACGGGTCGCCAGCACGTTCGCCACGGCCTCGGTGGAGGGCGTGCCGAGCGTCACGACCCGGCAGCGCGACCGGATCGTGATGATCATGTCGTCCGCGGACGGCGCGCACAGCAGCCACACCGTCCGCGGCGGCGGCTCCTCGATCGCCTTGAGCAGCGCGTTGGCCGCCTGCTCGGTGACCCGGTCGGCGTCCTCGAACAATACGACCCGCCAGCGGCCGAGCGTGGGCGCCCCCGCCGCCTTGAGCACGAGCTCACGCGTCTGCCGCACGCCGTACGACAGGCCCTCCGGCCGTACGAACGTGACGTCGGGGTGCGAGCCGACCTCGACCTGGTGACAGGCGTCGCAGTGGCCGCAGCCCTGCTCGGGGCAGAGCAGCGCGGCGGCGAACGCCTTGGCGGCGGTGGACCGCCCGGAGCCGGGCGGGCCGGTGAACAGCCACGCGTGGGTCATGCCCGCGCCACGGCCCCCGGCGACGGCCTCGGCGGCGGCGGAAGCCGCCCGCCGCAGCACGCCGATCGCCCGGTCCTGCCCGATCAGATCCCCGTAGACGGTCATTCGCTATCCGAAGTCACGGATGGCGGGCATCGTGCCGGTGGCCTCCTCGGCCTCGTACGGCACCGGATCGGGCAGGATGTCCCGCACCCGGTCCTGGATCAGGAGCGTCACCTCCCGCTGCTCCAGCGTGCCGTCCACCAGGAGATACCGGTCGGGGTCGGCGGCGGCCAGCGCGCGGAACTCCCGGCGCACCCGCTCGTGGAACTCCAGCGGCTCGGCCTCGATGCGGTCGGCCGGCGAGGCCATCCGCCGCAGCCCGACCGACGGCGGCACGTCGATGAGCACGGTGAGATCGGGGACGAGCCCGCCCGTCGCCCACTTGTTGATCTTCGCGACGTCCTCGGGGTCGAGCGACCGCCCCGCGCCCTGGTAGGCCAGGGAGGAGTCCACGTACCTGTCGGTGATCACCGTCGAGCCCCGCCGGAGCGCGGGCACGATCACCTTCTCCACGTGCTCGGCCCGGTCGGCGGCGTACAGCATCGCCTCGGCACGGGCGGAGAGCCCCTGGTGGGCGGCGTCGAGCAGGATCGCCCGCAGCCGCATGCCGACCTTGGTCGAGCCCGGCTCGCGGGTCTGCACGACGTCGAAACCCTGGTCGCGCAGCCAGATGGCGAGCAGCCGCGACTGGGTCGTCTTGCCCGAGCCCTCGCCGCCCTCGAACGCGATGAACAGCCCGCGTGCGGGCTCCGCCTCGTCGGGGACGAACCGCCGTCCCCGGAGGGCGGCCAGCAGGTCGGCCCCGATCGGCACGCCCGGCCGGTCGTCCATGTGGCGCAGCGCCAGCACGCCGACGGCCACGGCCAGCAGCGCGCCGAGGAGCAGCACGAGGTTGGCCCCGTCGAAGCGGTAGGTCAGCTCGGAGATCCGCAGGTAGTGCCGGCCGAAGAGCGCGGCCAGCGCCGAGGCCACCGCGACGACCAGCAGCAGCACGACCCGGCCCAGCGACTGCAGGAAGGCGAACGTACGGCCGCGCAGCCCGTCCTCGACCTCCAGGCCGATCGTGGTGTAACCGATGATCCAGGCGATGCCGGCGCAGGCGCCCAGCACCACCGTCAGCACCACGACGACGACCAGGTTCTGGATGAGCGCGACGGCGGCCAGCGTGACCCCCGCGCACAGGATCGACAGCCCGAACATCCGCCGCCGCGACAGGCCGCCCAGCAGGCGGGGGCCGAAGAACATGCCGAACGCCATGCCGAGGAAGACGGCGCAGAACACCGTGCCGTACCCCGCGTCGCCGCCACCCATCACCTGCACGTACGCCTTGGCGACGCCGATGACCGCGCCCCCGGCGGCGAACGCGCCGAGCATGCCGATGATCAGCCCCCGCACCACCCGGTTGCCGCCGACGTACCGCCAGCCCTCGGTGATCTGCCTGAGCACCGACGGCGCGGCCACGTGGCGGACGTGGTCCTTGGGGATGGCCCGCAATGTGAAGATCATCACGGCGGAGGCGAGGTAGGCGAGCGCGTTGAGATAGAGCGCCACGCTGGTCGCCGCGACCGTGAACGCCGGTACGGCCGCCGAGATCGTGGTGATGACCCCCGACAGGACCGCGAACAGGGCCGCGGCCACGGGAGCGGTGCCGTACGTCACGAGGAGGTTGAGCTGGTTGGCCTCCTCCAGCCGCTCC
This sequence comes from Microbispora sp. H10885, assembly GCF_014161415.1. Classification (NCBI taxonomy): domain Bacteria; kingdom Bacillati; phylum Actinomycetota; class Actinomycetes; order Streptosporangiales; family Streptosporangiaceae; genus Microbispora; species Microbispora sp. H10885. Next base: position 69,959 of record NZ_JABBWY010000017.1, read on the forward strand.
TTGGGCACCAGGTTGGGCACGGTCGCGTCCTTGGCCGGCACCCAGAACAGGTTCACGCACTCGACCAGGAGCGTCGCGACGAGCAGCCACTGGTAGCCGCCGATCAGCGGAATCGACAACACCACCGCGAACCTGAGGACGTCGGCGACGACCATCGTCAGCCTGCGGTCGAACCGGTCGGCCACCGCTCCCGCGAGCGGGCCGAGCAGGATCGCGGGCAGCATCTTGGCGACGAAGACGCCGCCGATGGCGAGGCTCTGCGTCTGGAAGCCGGACGGCGCGGTGAGGTTACCGGCGAGGGCGGTCAGCGCGATGATGTTGAGCCAGTCACCGAGGCTGCACGTCGCCATGGCGGTCCAGAGCCTGCGGAACGGCGCGTTCGCCAGCACGTGCGGCTGCTTGCGTCGCGCGGCGGCCCGGGCAGGAGTGCTCATGATGTCAGCGTATCCAGGGTGTTCGCTGGGCTGGGAGACGGACGAGCGGGCCGCTCGGGCCTGCTCGTCGCCTGAGGGTATTACGTCCGCCTCGTCCTCGCTCTCATGATGACGGCAATGCTCTACGCCGATTCCCGCCGCCCGCCCGGCGGGACGGCTCAGGCGCGCAGCTCGATGAGAGTGATCTCGGGTGGGGCGCCCACCCGGACGGGCGGGCCCCAGAAGCCCGCGCCCCGGGTGACGTAGATCTGGGTGTCGCCGCCGCCCTGGCGCGGCACGCTCGCGAGCCCCGCCACCACGGGCTGCTGCAACGGCACGAGCAGGTTGAACGGCGCCATCTGGCCGCCGTGGGTGTGCCCCGAAAGCTGGAGGTCGACGCCGTGCGCGGCGGCCTGTGCCACCTGGACGGGCTGGTGGGCGAGGAGCACGACGGGCCGGTCCGCGTCGCGGCCCCCGAGCGCCCTGCCCATGTCCGGGCCGTCGCCCGAGAGCGCGCCGTTGAGGTCGTTGACGCCCGCGAGGTCGAGCACGGCTCCCCCGTGCGTGATCTCGACCCGCTCGTTGCGCAGCGGCCGGACGCCGAGCGAGCGCAGCTCCTCGATCCACTCCTGGGGGCCCTCGGCCGTGTAGTACTCGTGGTTGCCGGTCACGAAGTACGCGCCGTACCGGGATTCGAGGGACTTGAGCGGGGTGGCGAGACGGCCGAGCTCGGCCACCGTACCGTCGACCAGGTCGCCCACGATCGTCACCACGTCGGCCCCCAGGCCGTTGATCATGCGGACGATCCGCTCGGTGTGGCCCCGGCCGGTGAGCGGCCCGAGGTGGATGTCGCTGACGGCCGCGATGCGCAGCCCGCTCATCCGCGGATCGAGCCGCGGCAGGCGGACCGGCACCCGCTCGATCACCGGATCGCCGAGAGCCCGGGTCACGCCGTAGCCCACGGTCGCGAGCGCTCCCGCCGCCACGACGGCGGAGGCCGTACGCGAGATGAACAGCCGCCGGTCGATCGCCGGCGCGTCCGCTCCGGGTCCTCCCCCGGCCGGTCGGCCCCCGGAAGCGGAGCCGCCGGAAGCGGCCACCGGAGTCGTGGAGTCCGGCGCGGCCGGCCCCGGGACCGCGGCGGACTCCCCGGCCGCCGTACGGGCGAGGACCGACGCGTCCTCGGCGTCGTCCACCGCACCGTCCACCGCACCGTCCACCGGGGCCGTGCCCGGGGTGGTGCGGCGGCCTCTCGCCAGGGCGAACGCCGCGATCGCCCGGGGCACCTCCGCGACCAGGCCGAACACGAACAGGTAGAACATCAGGGCCAGCCACAGGTAGCCGGGCCAGGCGACGACGCGCACGACCTCCACGCCGGAGAGCCGGCTCCCCGCCATGGTCACCACCATCAGGGCGGCCAGGACCACGAGCGCCCACGTCAGCACCCGGCGGAGGCGCGAACCCGGCGTCGTCGACGCCCGGACCAGCCGCCGCCACAGATAGACGTGCACGACGGCCACCGCCGTCAGGATCATGACCAGGAACCCCACGAGAACTCTCCTCGACCGGCTGACGATCAGGGGCCGGCTGACGACGATGCTACGAGGAGCCACCGGCGGCCGCGTTCCCGGGAGCCGTGGCGAGAACGATCACCGGCAGGCCCGCCCGGTGAAAGTTTCACCTCCGAGTCGGCCCGATGCCGCGCCACCATCGGCGATCTTTGCCCCTGACCAGGAGCAAGCGGACGATCGCGGCAGAAACGTCCCTCAGACGTGGCCCCGGTGACTCCCCCGGGTGCCGACACCGACCGAACGACAACGAGGTGACACATGAGAAGTCCCCGCTACCTGGCCTGGCTGGCCGCAGGGGCGGCGGTCGCCGCGGCGATCGCGCTCTCCGGCGTGCCCGCCGGAGCGGTGGCCGCCACGCCCACCCCCAGCCCGAGGCCGTCCGCGGCCCCGTCGCCGAGCGCCGAACCCGGCGCGCCGACGACACCGTCCAACGTGCAGCTGTGCCCGCCGCCGGTGCCGACCGGCACCACCCAGGGGTACGTCGGCCTGTGCTGGAGCGCGTCCACCGACGACGTCGGCGTCACCGGCTACGAGGTCTACCGGCTCACGGCCGACGGCTTCGTCAAGGCGGCGTCGACCACCAGCACCCTCACCGTGTTGAGCGGGCTGGTCTACGGCAAGGTCTACACCTTCTACATCGTGGCCAAGGACGCCGACGGCCACACGAGCCCGCCGACGGCGCTGATCAACACGCGGGCCGTGTCCGGCATGGTGGTCAGCCCGAGCCCGATCCCCGGAGACAGCACCCCGCCCAGCAAGCCGACCGGGCTGCGCGACAACTGCGTGGCCGACTTCCCCGGCACGGCGTTCTGCTGGACGGCCTCGACCGACGACGTCGGCGTCACCGGCTACGCCATCTACCGGCTCACCTCGACCGGCTGGCTGCTGGTCGGAACCCGGACCTCGCCCTACTTCATGGAGGGCAACCTCACGACGTACGCCAGGTACACCTACATCGTGGTCGCCAGGGACGCGGCCGGCAACGTCAGCGTGCCGTCCGACCCGATCACCACCACCGCCCTGCCGGGGTTCCCCACGCCGAGCCCCTCCGTAAGCCCCACGCCGACGCCGAAGTCCACACCCACTCCCAACTGCAAGGTCGCCTACACCCAGTCGACCTGGTGGACGGGCTTCTCCGCCAGCGTGTCGATCACGAACACGGGCAGCACGCCGATCTCGGGCTGGACGCTGCGGTTCGCCTTCCCGTCGGCGGGCGAGCGGATCACGCAGGGATGGTCGGCCGACTGGAACCAGGGACCGGATAACACCGTCACCGCTTCCAACATGGCCTGGAACGCCAACATCGCTCCCGGCGCGTCCGTGAGCATCGGTTTCAACGCCTCGCACACCGGCGTCTCCGACGCGCCGAGCACTTTCTCGCTCAACGGCGCGCCCTGCGCCGTGGCCTGACCACTCCCCGGGCGCAATCCGCGCCTGGATCCGACGCTGCACCCCGGTGGCGGCCATGCCGCCACCGGGCCGCCACCGGGGTCATGCGGTCAGGACTTGGCGGCGGGCTTCTTCGTGGTGGTCCTGGCCCGGGTGGTGGTCCGCTTGGGGGCGGGCGCCCGCTCCCGCCGGTCGGCCAGCAGCTCCGCCGCCCGCTCCAGCGTGATCTCCTCGACCGTGTCGCCCTTGCGCAGCGACGCGTTGGTCTCGCCGTCGGTGACATACGGGCCGAAGCGGCCCTCCTTCACCACCACCGGCTTCTTGGAGTTCGGGTCCTCGCCCAGCTCCCGCAGCGGCGGAGCGGCGGCGGCACGGCCGCGTCCCCGCGGCTTCGGCTGGGCGAACAACTCCTTGGCCTGCTCGATCGTGACCGTGAGCAGGTCCTCCTCCGACGCGAGCGACCGCGAGTCGGTGCCCTTCTTGATGTACGGCCCGAACTTGCCGTTCTGCGCCGTCACCTCCTCGCCGTCGATCGCGCCCACCACACGCGGCAACTGGAGCAGCTTCAGCGCCTGCTCCAGCGTGATCGTGTCCAGGTCCATCGTCTTGAACAGCGAGCTGGTGCGCGGCTTGGGGGCGTCGGCCTTCTTCGTCCGCTTCCTGCCGTCCGCCGGGGCCGGCTCCTCGGGCAGGATCTCCGTGACGTACGGGCCGAACCGGCCGTCCTTGGCGACGATCCTCCGGCCGGTGGCCGGGTCGACGCCGAGATCGCGGTCGCCGCTCGGGCGCGAGAACAGCTCCTCGGCCTTCTCCGCGGTGAGGTCGTCGGGCGCCATGTCCTCGGGGATGTTCACCCGGGCGCCGTCGCGGTCGAGGTACGGCCCGTAGCGGCCCACCCTGATCACGATGTCCGTCCCCTTGATCGGGAACGAGCTGATCTCCTTGGCGTCGATCTCCCCGAGGTCGGTGACCATCTCCTTCAGGCCCTCGTCGCCGTCCCCGGCGCCGAAGTAGAACCTGCGCAGTTCCGGCACCCGCTCGGCGCGGTCGTTGGCGATGTCGTCGAGGACCTTCTCCATCTCGGCCGTGAAGTCGTAGTCGACCAGGTTGCCGAAGTGCTGCTCCAGCAGGTTGACCACGGCGAACGCGAGGAACGACGGCACCAGGGCGGTGCCCTTCTTGAACACGTAGCCCCGGTCCAGGATCGTTCCGATGATCGACGCGTACGTCGACGGCCGGCCGATCTCGCGGTCCTCCAGCTCCTTGACCAGCGACGCCTCGGTGTACCGCGCGGGCGGCTTGGTCGAGTGCCCGAGCGCGGTCAGTTCGGCCGCGGTGAGCCGGTCGCCCTCGGTCAGCGTGGGCAGGCGCTTCTCCGAGTCGTCCCGGTCGGTCGCGGGGTCGTCGGCGCCCTCGACGTACGCCCGCAGGAAGCCGTGGAACGTGATCGTCCGGCCGGTGGCGCTGAACTCGACCTCCACCGGGTCCGCGGCCGTCCCGGCGGAGCCGTCGCCGCCCGCGCCGGACGTACCGGCCACCTTGACCGACACCGACTCGCCGACGGCGTCCTTCATCTGGGAGGCGACCGTACGCTGCCAGATCAGCTCGTAGAGCCGGAACATGTCCCCGGCGAGCCCGGTCTCGCCCGGCGTGCGGAACTCCTCCCCGGACGGCCGGATCGCCTCGTGCGCCTCCTGGGCGTTCTTGACCTTGCTGGTGTAGGCGCGCGGCTTGTCCGGCACGTACGCCGCGCCGTACAGCTTGATCGCCTGGCTGCGGGCCGCGGCGACGGCGGTCTCCGACAGCGTGATGCTGTCGGTACGCATGTAGGTGATGAAGCCGTTCTCGTACAGCCGCTGGGCCACCTGCATCGTGTACTTGGCGGAGAAGCCCAGCTTGCGGCTCGCCTCCTGCTGCAGGGTGGTCGTCCGGAACGGCGCGTACGGCTTCCGCGTGTACGGCTTGCGCTCCACCGAACGCACCGCGTACGAGGCGCCGGCGAGCCGTCCGGCGAGGGCGGTCGCGGCGGCCTCGTCGAGGTGCAGGATGTCCGGGCTCTTGAGCCGGCCGGTGGAGGCGAAGTCGCGGCCCTGGGCCACGCGCCTGCCGTTCACCCCGGTCAGGGTGGCGGAGAAGGTCCGGGGGTCGTCCCCGGCCCGGCCGGTGTCGAACAGCGCCTGGAGGTCCCAGTAGGCGGCCGCGGTGAACGCCATCCGCTCCCGCTCGCGCTCCACGACCAGGCGGGTGGCGACCGACTGCACGCGCCCGGCCGACAGCCGCGGCTTGACCTTCTTCCACAGGACGGGACTGACCTCGTAGCCGTACAGGCGGTCGAGGATGCGCCGGGTCTCCTGGGCGTCGACCAGGCGGAGGTTGAGGTCGCGGGGGTTGGACACCGCATCCCTGATCGCGTGCGGGGTGATCTCGTGGAACACCATGCGATGCACCGGGATCTTGGGCTTCAGCACCTCGCGCAGGTGCCAGGCGATGGCCTCGCCCTCCCGGTCCTCGTCGGTGGCGAGGTAGAGCTCGTCGGCCTCCTTGAGAAGCTGCTTGAGCTTGGAGACCTGTGCCTTCTTGTCGGGGTTGACGACATAGAGCGGCTCGAACTCGTGGTCGACGTTCACCCCGAGGCGGGCCCAGGCCTCGCTCTTGTACTTCTCCGGGATGTCGTCGGCCTTCTCCGGGAGATCACGGATGTGGCCGATGCTCGACTCGACGATGTAGCCGCGCCCGAGGTACCCGGCGATCGTCTTCGCCTTCGCGGGCGATTCCACGATCACCAGGCGGGTTCCGCCGGCGTTGCCGTTGTTGGCTGGCACGCTGCTTCCTACCTCGCTGTCCGCTGTCGTTCCCCGTGTATCCGGGAGTTTCCGGGTGTTTCACGTGTTTCCGGGTTTCGTGCGCTCCGGCTCACTGACACCCTCGTCGCCCGGGGCGGGGGTGCCTACCCCCACCGGGCGCCGTGGAGGCACCGCTTTGAAGGTACCTGCCGCCGCACGTTCCTCCCCCTCGGGCTACCCGGTTCTGTCCGGGAATGTAACTCGCCTGGCGCTGTTATCCACGAGGACGCAGAATAGAGCCCATCGAGTTCCCTAGCACGCCCCGGAGACCAATGGCTGTGCTCGACTACTCCTACCTGGACCTGTATCTGCCGCGTGGCACCCCTCGGGAGGTGGCGCGACAGATGCTGACGGAGCATGCCGAGCACGGAGACTGGGAACTGGAGCGGCTGCGCCTGTATCCCGACGGCAGCAGGCGCGTCCGGCTGCGTCGGAAGATCATACGGGCGGCTCGGACGATGTGAGCCGCGGGAGCGGCGACGCCACGGTCAAAAAGAGCTTTGCCCGCCCCGGGCCGCGCCCCCGGAACGGGCAAAGCGTCGATGCCCTCCTCCACTGGCCGGGAGGCGGCGTCCTGGTGGCCCGCGCCGGGCCCGTACGACGAGCGGCTGGTTCGCCGCCGTCAAGCCCGGCGCGAGCGTGATATCCCTCGCGTCCTCAGCCGGGCGCGTGGTTCTTCACGCGCCCGGCCGTCCGGCTACCTGCGGCCGAAGCGGAAGCGGCGGGTGACGGCGAACAGGCTCGCCGAGACGGCGAACATGGCACCGAGGACCAGTGCGGCGAACGAGCCGGCGTTCATGCCGGTCAGCCCGACGGGCTGCTCGGCGCTCATGAGACCGAGCTTGCCCAGCGGGAGCACCTCGGTGGTCTTGCCGAGGTCGCCGGTCGGCAGGTTCCGCGTGGCGTCGGCCACGGGCAGCGAGGCGGTGGCGTCGTCCAGCGTCCGCTGGGCGGGCAGCGTGCGGGCCGTGTCGTCGAGCGAGCCCGCGGCCGGCAGCGCGCCGGTGGCCTTGGACACGACGGCGGCGGGGTTGCCGGCGGGGACCACGCCCTTCACGCCCTTGCCCGCCGGGACGGGCGGGGCGGCCGGCAGACCCGGCGCCTCCGGCAGGCCGAGCATGTTCGGCAGGTTGCCGATCACCGGCCCCGAGGGCGCTGCGGGGGCGCTCATCGGCTGCATGGTGTGGGCGCCCGACAGCACCGGCATGGCGGGCGTGGCGGGCACCATGGCGCCGCGCGCGGCCCTGTGCTGGGGGTGCGGCCGGTAGCCGTGGGGACCCCAGCCGCCCACCTTCGCCCCACCCAGGCAGCCCGCGGCGGCGTCGCCCAGCACGGCGACAGCGTTGCCGCAGACGTTGACCGGCGCTGTGATCGGCGCGACCACCTGGTTGCCCGCGACGATCCCGTGGCGACCGGAGGTCACGTTGCCGCCCGCACCGGCGCCGCCGCCGACCACCGCGGCCCCGCCCCGGCAGCCCGCGTGGGCCTTGCCGAGCGCGGCGACGGCGTTGCCGCAGACGTCGACCGGCGCCGTGATCGGCGCGACCACCTGGTTGCCGCCCAGGATCGAGGAACGGCCGGAGGTGACGTTGCCGCCGGCGCCCCAGCGGCCGCCGTGCCCGCCGCCGATCACGCTCGCGCCGCCGCGGCAGCCCGCGAAGGCGTCGCCGACGACCGCGATGGCGTTGCCGCAGACGTTGACCGGCACGGTGATCGGCGCGACCACCTGGTTGCCGCCGCCGACGCTGTGCGTGCCGCTGGTGACGTTGCCGCCCGAACCGCCGGACCAGCCGCCGTGACCCCCGTGACCCCCGTGACCGCCGTGGCCCGGCCTGGACCCGCCGTGGCAGCTGCCCGAGCCGTTGCCGCACACCTCGACCGGTGCGGTGATCGGCGCGACCACCTGGGTGCCGCCACCCACGGAGTAGCGCCCGTCGGTGTCGTGACCACCCGAACCGGGACGGGGCCGGTGGTGACCGCCGTGGCCGTACCCGCCGTGCCCGCCGTGCCCACCGTGACCGCCGGGGCCGCCCACGGACGAGCCGCCGCGGCAGCCCGAGAACGCGTCACCCAGGACGGCGACGGAGTTGCCGCAGACGTTGACCGGGGCGGTGATCGGCGCGACCACCTGGTTGCCGCCGAGGACCGAGGAGCGGCCGCTGGTGCGGTTGCCGCCGGCGCGGGCGGCCGGACCGGCGCCACCGACGTAGGCGCCGCCGCGGCACCCCGCCGTGGCGTCGCCGAAGACGGCGATGGCGTTGCCGCACAGGTTGATCGGCGCGGTGATCGGCGCGACCACCTGGTTGCCGCCGCCGACGCTGTGCGTGCCGCTGGTGACGTTGCCGCCCGCGCCGCCGCCGCGACCTGGGCCCTTGGCGACCGCGCCGCCGCGGCAGCCCGCTCCGGCCTTCCCGAGGACGGCGACCGCGTTGCCGCAGACGTCGATCGGGGCGCTGATCGGCGCGATCACCTGGTTGCCGCCCAGGACGCTCCCCGCACCGGAGGTGCGGTTGCGCCCGGCGCCCTGGCCCGCGCCCTGTACGGCCGCGCCGCCCAGGGATGAGCCATGGGACTCTCCCGCGACCGCCACCGCGTTGCCGCTGATGTCGATCGGCAGGGTCACCGGGATGTCGACCTGGTTGCCGCCGAGGACCGAGTTGCTGCCGTCGGTGTCGGCGAAAGCCGTACCGCTGCCAAGGGCCATGACGCCGACGGCGAGAAACGCCGCGGAGGCCGAGCCCTTCGCCCACGTTCGCATGATGAATGCTCCTAGTGGTTCTTCTTAGGGGGTTACCTGACAGCTCGCGACTTCTGTCCACGCCGAATGAGCACAGCGGAGCGGTGGACGGTCACGAGGATGGGAGATTCCGCGTCACCCGCGCGGGAGCCTGCCGCCTGGGCACCACAGGTCAGGGCAGGCGGTGGCACCGGTCGCCGTACCGAGGCGGACCGGCGCGAAGGCGGGATCAGTCAGGAGAGAAAGACGGGTCGTCCGCCGCTGTGCGGACCACCGGGGGAACAACCGCCGCCAGTGGGGCGGGCAGGGTGGTGAGACGCGGCTCGAACACAGGCCGCGCGACATCCCCGAACAGGATGCTTCCACCGCTTGTCTGCGGGACCAGGCCCTGGTCTGCGGGCGCGTGGTCCGCGGTGGACGGCGGAGGGAGCATAGGCTTCGACTGGCTGGTCAGCCCGTCGACCGTGCGCCCCGCCATCGCCTCGGCGTTCACCGAGGTGTCGTCAGCCGCCGTGGGGAAACCGTCGGCACTCTTCCCGTGAGACCTCGCCACGCCTGCGGCGCCCGGCGAGGGCGGCAGGCCGAGGTCCGGACCGGAGACACGGTCGGGAAGAACCGACCCGGCGGCGTCAGGTGAGGGTGCGGCCCCGGCGGCGGAGGTCGCCGTGCCGAAGACGCCGAGAAGCACACCGAGCAGCCATGCGGCGGCGATCAGCCCGCCGACGACCAGCAGGCGGCCCGATCGGGAGCCGGCCGCGAACCGCGCCATCCGGCTCCGCTCGTGGCGGCCGGGAGACGTGACGGGCACGCCGGGAACGGCGACGGGCGAAGACGCCCCCCGCTGCTCCTGCGACGTGCTCGTCACGCGACCTCCCCATACCGCTGAGCCGACATCCGGCCGACTCGACCCGGAGCGGATCAACCCTCAACGGAGAGTTACTGTAGCGGCACGGCACGTGATCGCAACAGCTTTCTCAGCAGTATTCGAGGAAACGGTCAAGGACCCGGACGCCAAACTGGAGCGAATCCACCGGAACCCGCTCGTCGATGCCATGGAACATCCCGGAGAAGTCCAAGTCCTCGGGAAGCCGCAGCGGCGCGAAGCCGTACCCGCTGATGCCGAGGCGGCTGAACGCCTTGAGGTCGGTGCCGCCGCTCAGCGTGTACGGCACGACCCGCGAACCCGGGTCCTCCTCATGCAGCGCGTCGGCCATGGCCTTGACGAGCGGGCCCTTGAAGGGCGTCTCGACCGCGACGTCGTGGTAGACGAACTCCCGTGTCACGTTGGGCCCGAGCAGCTCGTCCACGGTCTGGAAGAACTCGTCCTCGTACCCGGGCAGGAACCTGCCGTCCACGTGCGCGGTCGCGGCCTGGGGGATGACGTTCGCCTTGTAGCCGGCCTGGAGCATGGTCGGGTTGGTCGTGTTCTTGAGCGTCGCGCCGATCATGCGGGCGAGCGGGCCGAGCGTGGCCACCGCCGCCTCCGCGTCCTCGGCCTTGACCTCCGTGCCGAAGACCTCCTCGAAGAACGCCTGCACGGTCGGCGTGAGCCGCACCGGCCACTTGTGGCGGCCGATCCGGCCGACCGCCTCGGCGAGCTCGGTCACGGCGTTGTCGTCGTTGAGCATCGAGCCGTGGCCGGCCCTGCCCTTGGCGGTCAGGCGCATCCAGGCGATGCCCTTCTCCGCCGCCTCGATCAGGTACAGCCGCCCCTTTTCCGTGGTCACGCTGAAGCCGCCGACCTCGCCGACGGCCTCGGTGCAGCCCTCGAACAGCTCCGGGTGCCTGCCCGCCAGCCACTGGGCGCCGTAGTGGCCGCCGGCCTCCTCGTCCGCGGTGAAGACGAGGACGACGTCCCTCGGCGGCCTGCGTCCCTCGCTCAGCCGCCGCCGTACGACGGCCAGGATCATCGCGTCCATGTCCTTCATGTCCACGGCCCCGCGGCCCCAGACACAGCCGTCGGCGACCTCGCCGCTGAGCGGGTGGTGCGTCCAGTCGGCGGCGTCGAAGGGCACGACGTCCAGATGGCCGTGCAGGAGGAGGGCGTCCCGGCTCGGGTCGGCGCCCTCCACCCGGGCGACCACGTTCGCCCGGCCCTTGTCGGACTCCAGGATCCGCGGTTCCAGGCCGACCTCCGCCAGCTTTCCGGCCACGTACTCCGCGGCCTCGCGTTCCCCGGGGCCCGTGTTGTCCCCCGCGTTCACCGAGTCGATCCGGATCAGGTCGCGGCACAGCTCGACGACCTCGTCCTCCCCGAAGCGTGGGGTCATTGCGCCTCCTCCTACCGGACGGCCGCCCAGGGGCCGGACCCGCCCGTGTCTGTCACGTCGTACGGCTCGCGCCTCCATCCTGCCGCCGTACAGGCGTGTCCTTCACCCCCGGGCCGCCGCACGCCGTACGGAGGGGGCGGAATCCCGGTATGAAGCAGGGCGGAGACAGTGCTAACCTGTATCAGCCGACGCGGGATGACGATCCTGCGTGAGGCACCACGTCCGGGTGGCGGAATAGGCAGACGCGCTAGCTTGAGGTGCTAGTGCCCAGTGATGGGCATGGGGGTTCAAGTCCCCCCTCGGACACAAACCACATGTGGAGGCTGGGGACAACCCAGGCCTCCACAAGTCATTTGGCGGCCACTAGGTTCCCACGAGGTGGAAGGCCGCCCAGTAATAGGGGCTCTGGAAGGGCCGGCCCGTGGGACGGCCGGAACGGGACCGTCCGCGGGACTGACGGCGGGCCCCGGAGTCGAGGCCGGTGAGCTCGGCCACTGTGACGTCGCGCAGCCAGAGCTGGGCCTCGCGCATCGCTTGCACGGGAGATCTGCCCTGGCCGATCATGAGTGCGTAGAAACGCCGCATGAACAGCGCCGTCGACTCGTCCTCCACGCTCCACAAGGTGGCGACCACGCCCGGCGCGCCCGCGCTCAGCAGCCCGGCGGCCAGGCCGATGTGCTCGGCCGAGCGGCGGCCGATCGTCCCCGGCACCCCGGTCTGGCAGGCCGACAGCACGGCCAGGCGCGTGCCGCCGAGGTCCAGGCCGCGCAGGTGGGCGGCGGTCAGGAGGAAGCCGTCCGCCAGCGTGATGTGCGAGAAGTCCGGCTGAATCCAGTTGACCCCCGCGTGGCAGGCGAAGTGCAGATAGGTGGCGCCCGGGGAGAGAGCGGCGACCGCCTCCCAGGTGACCGCCGGGCCGCGTACGACCCGCGCCATGCCCGGGGAGAACTGCTCGACGATGCCATCGGCCTCCGAGGAGGCCCAGGGCAGGTCGCCGAGGGGGTCGCAGAAGACCGTGAGGCGTTGCTCTGCGGGGTCCATGCGGGCGGCCCGGCGGGTCGCTCCGCTCAGCACTCCGGCGCACGGTATGTAGGCGATCGGATGGTCGTCGAGCAAGGTGCGCCCACGGCCTTCGTCATGACACCTCGCGGCGTGGACCGGCAGGTGCCGGCTCAGCTCCGAACCGGCCAGCCACAGCGTCGTCCCTTCGGGGACGCCGAGGTCGCGCAGCGCCTGTGTCAGCGGGCCGGCGACGGCCTCCCACAACCACGCGGTGATCGCGCCGATCTCCGCCGCCCACATGGCGAAGGGAACGTTCCCGAGCTCCCACTGACTGCTCGTCTTGAGCCATCGCGACTCGGCATCCCTGAGCTTCGCCAGGTTGACGCCCGGGAGCCGGACGACGTTCGCTTCGGCCGGCTCGGGTGTCCCGGCTGGGATGACGAACATGGCCGCTTCCTCGTCACCGACGATCGGCATCACCAGCACGCCGCCCTGGGGAACGGCGGCGCAGACGGAGGCTCCGGTCGGCTCGGCGGCCGTGCGCGACGCCGCCGGCGTCGTACCGGCCTGGCACAGTGCCGCGGCCAGTTCGGCGCGCGCCACGGCGAGCCGGCGGTTGATCTGCGGACCTTCGCCGTTCTCGGCGGCCTCCGGCGTCCGGAGTGCCGCCTCCAGCCCGCGCACCTCCTTCCGAGCGCGGACCACACGTGATCGGACGGATTCGGGAAGCCCGGTGAGGTCCGGGTCAGGGTCCGGCGCGTCGGCGACGGTCCAGGATTTGCTGCGTTCGAGCAGGGCGAGCGCCCGCGACCAGGCGCCGTCCGCCAGCGCCCAGAGTGCCAGCATCTGATGGAGACCGCTCACAGAGTCGATCAAGTGGTGTTCGCCGTACCCGGACCCCGCGGAAGCCAGCAGCTCCTCCCCCAACCGGGCGCCGGTCAGACAGAGCCTCACGGCCTCGGCGCGCTCGCCACGGCGCCGGCGCAGCAGCGCCAGATGACGATAGACGTCCAGCAGGCCCGCGTCGGGCGGGCGCACGACCTCAAGGGCCTTGGTCAGGTGCTTCGCAGCCCGCGCGTGGGCTCCGGCGTCGAAGTCCAGCAGCCCGAGGGCACGGTGCACCCCGTATCGCTGTTCGGCGCTCGGGAACCCCCGGAGGATCCTGGCGCTGTGCCTGCGAATCTTGCCGGCGAGGTCGGGGGTGGCGACCCCCCGGATGAGCGCGACGGCGCCGATGCTCACGAGGTTGCGCCGCACCAGCGCGACCGCGTCCGGCCTGTGCTGACGCTGGAACGCGGCGAGCGCGCATTCCAGGTGATCGATGGCCTGCGGCAGGTGACCCGGTTCGTGGTCCGCCATCGCGGGCGAGGCGTGCGTGAAGCCAATCCTCTCCTGCATGTCGGCCCAGGACCGCTCGTCTCCGGCCTCATGGTAGAAGCCGGCCAGCTCCGTGTAGTCCGCGAGCGCGTCCCGCGTGTTGATGAGAGGGTGGCCGCGCAGTGACCGGCGCAGCCCGTCCGCGCGCAGGCTGAGCGCGCGGGCCCACTCACGCGGGAAGTCCTCGCGGGTGAACACGCTCAGCGCCTTCTCCGCGTGCTCCACCACAAGTGCGAGATCGGCTTGTTCCTCCCCCGACCGTCGCCATCGATAGGCCTCCCCTAGGGCCGCGTGCACGGCCGCCCAGGCGGCCGGGCGGCGCACCGGATCCACGCGGGTCAGAGCCTCGTTCAGGATCGTGATGGCGGTGACGACGTCTTCCTGCGGGCGTGTGTGGTCCCGCTCGAGATGGAGACGGGCCAGGTCGACGCTGACCGCCACCCAGATGTCCGGCTCGTCGCTGGCGAGAGCCGTGCCGCGGGCGCGTTCCAGATGGCCGATGGCCCGGATGTTGCCGTAGTCGCGGCCGGTGGCCTCCGCGATCAGTCCCAGTGTCCGGTGTATCTCGGCCAGTGTGCTGCGGGCCGTTCCCGCGCCCGCGTGCCGCAGGGCGGCCTCGGCGTGCCGGCGAGCGCGGCGCAGGTCACCGGAGGCGGCGCGGCCCAAATAGGCCGTCGCGGCGGCGGCGTGCGCATCGACCCTGACGCGGGCGCCGGCTCGCGGGTCCGCGTGGCGCTCCCGGTCGAGGATGTCCACCGCGGTGTCCGCCTCCGCCACGGCTCGATCCAGGTTGTCCGTACGGCTCCCGCGGATCCGCTCGCAGAAGGCGGTGGCGAGCAGTGCCCGCATGGTGGCCTCCGTGAGGGTGTCACCGTTCTCCACGGCGTACCTCGCCACCTCGGCCGCGTGCCCGACGGCGTCCTCGATCGCGGCCGCGCGGTCGCGGGACTGGGAGAGGAGCAGAGTCCTGGCCAGCCTGCCCTTCAGCGCGGCCCACGCGAGGGTGCCCGGCTCGGCCTGGGCCAGCCCCTCCCCGCACAGCGCCACCGCGCGCTCCGGCGACACCGAGGACTCGGGTTGCAGGAGCTCGGCCAGCAGCACGCGAAGCTCCGCCGGAACCTGATCGGCATAGTGGTCCGGCGCCGGTCCGAACATGTGGGTCAGCGCCGCCTCCACGCCTTCGGTCCGGGCCCGGGCGAGGAAGTCGACGTGCTCCTCGGGGAGACCGCACATCCGCGCCCAGTATTCGGCGAGCGGGGTGAGCAACAGGGCCCGGTCACGCTCCAGGATCGCCTGTTTCCCCGCCCGGTCGGTCGCGTTGCGCAGCGCGGCGACGGCCCGGGTCGTCAAGTGCCGTACGCCGGGACGGAAGAGGAGGAACCTCAGCAGGTCCGCCTCCTGCGACAACGTCGCCATGCGGTCCAGCACCCCGGGAGTGAGCTCGGCCCGCTCGTCGGGGCGCATCCGTCTCGCGAAAGCCTCCGCCACGCCCACCGACCGGCAGTCCGTGAGCAGCGCCCGATGCCACTCCAATCCGGACGTGACGTCCGGGCCTGTATCCCCTCCGTCCTCCTCGGCCTCGGCCAGCGCGTTCCGCAGGACGATGTCCGCGTACTCCCCCAGGAGTTCGGCGGAGTGGCGCTCGACCATCAGCCGTTTCTCCTCGAGGTCCCACTCGTTGACCAGGTCCTCTACGATTCTCACCACGTCAGCCGGGACGAATGCCCCTTGCTCGTCAGGGGGTGCCATGAGCCGACGGCTCCTGATGCCGGTAGACGGTCGGGACGACGACCCCCTGCCGCCACTGCGCGGAGAGGTCGGCCGCCTGCCGCACCTCGGCGTCGAGGTCGGCGGGCAGCGGCAGGCGCAGGGCGGCGATGAGGTCCAGGCGGTGCAAGTCGAAGGCGACCTCCACCGACTCGCAGTACGCGAGGGCCGCCTCGATCACGGCCCGGTGAGCCAGCAGCCCGACGCCCGCCGGGACGAGCGTCAGCCAGAACCACCAGCCGGAGCCGGCCAGCAGCGCCCCGGCGGCGACGGCGCTGAGCAGGGACATCACCTCAAGGCGCACCGTGGCGTCCAGCGTGTTGCGGCGGTCGTCGACGATCTGCCGCATCCGGTCGCCGATCACCGGGTACAGCCGGGGCCAGGCCACCACGGCGTCCCAGCCGGACGCCGCCCCCGCCCGGGCCTCGCCCGCCGCCAGCACGTTCCCCAGCGCCGTCGGCCGCACCCGGTCCTCGGCGGGATAGCGCAGGAGGAGCTCCGTACCCGCCTCGCCGAGCCGGTTGAGCCGCTCCGCCGGGACGTCCTCCACATGCGCGGGGAGCTCGGCCGCCCGGGCGAGCGCACGGCGCCGGCGGCGATGCCGGCGGCGGAGCGGGGCCGCGAGCCGGTCGAGGCGCGCGGGCCAGTAACCCTCCAGCAGCCGGACCAGCCGCAGTTGAAGCGGCTGGGCGACCAGCGCGGCAAGGGTGATGGCCAGGATCAGCAGCAGCACCTGCCCGACATCGAGATCCGCCGCGGTCTTTCAGGCCCGGCTGAAGCGGAGCTCTCCGGGGGCTCCGGACCACAGCAGCACCAGCAGGAACAGCGCGGCGGCGTAGAACGGGAGGTAGCCGACGAGGAAGAAGCGCCCGCCGAAGACGTCACCCACCGGCTTGGCCGCTTCGCCGATCCTCATCGCGGACGGTCCAGCGGTCCGTGACCGTTCACGCAGGTCGGGGGGTCCCGTGGGTCCACATGGATGCGGTAGGTGATCTGCGAGCACTCCCGGCAGACGTACCGCAACAACTCATAGGCGGCGGAACGGCCCGGGAGCGAAGCGCCGTCTCCGTCCCCCACGCCGCGGAGTCGCCCGGGAGGTTCGACGGCATCACGGCTTGCCACCCCTACGGCGAACGTACCGGCCACCACCGCGATCTGGTCGATGCCGTCATTCGCCGCGAACAGCGCCTCCAGCACCTCGGCCGCATCCACAAGGGGAAAACCGGGGGGCAGCTCCAGCCTCGGCGCGTCAGCCGACGGCGGTCCGGGTCCGAGCAGGACCGAGTAATCACCCGGCTTGAGCGTCACTGAACCTCCCGGCCCGACGCCGATTTCTTTCTGAGGCGGTCTCATCGTCGCCCAGCCCCGACGGCACCGCAACCAGATCGCGCCTCCCCGAAACGCTAGGCACGGTGCGGACTGGATCACAGCTTTTATCATTCGCTGGAAGACACCGGATACCGCCCAGTACCGGAACCGATCGTGACCGTGAACCACGACCAGTACTGGGCGGGCGCGTCCCACCACCGTCGACGGCGAGCGGGATGAGCACCGCCGCCAGATGGTCCTCACCGTGTCGCAGGCAGAGTTCGTGCATATGACGGAACGGAACGACCGCCGCGATCAGCGCCAGTAGCGCGACGCCGCAGCGTGGCCGGCGCGGTGAAGGCCGAGACTCCGGAGCCGACCACCACGGTGCGCCGGCCGGCGCAGCAGGCGCGTACGGCCGGGTCGCGCAGGTCGGGGACGCGGCAGGAGATGAGGCTGGTCATGCTGTGAGTCGGCCCGGTCTCGCCCCTGCTTCGCGGCTCATCTCGATGCAGTTCGCCGGCCAGTCCTGCCTTCGTGACCGGTGCTTCTTGTCGTCTTCTCAGCGCTCCCAACACATCCGCTGACGTACCGCGCGAACTGTCGCTTCATCGTGGACAACACGTGATCGGGGTCGGCGGCCCAGATGTCGGCGTTGAAGATTTCGACCTCGATGTCGCCGCGGTAGCCCGCGGCCTCGACAGCGGCGGTGAGTGGGTGGAAGTCGATCACACCGTCGCCCATCATGCCGCGACCGAGCAGCGTGTCGGCGGGGAGCGGCACGAGAAAGTCGCTCACCTGGTAGCTCGCGATCCGGTCACCGGCCCGCTCGATCTGCGTCAGCACCTCGGGATCCCACCAGAGGTGGAAGGTGTCGACCACCACGCCCACCTGTGCGGCCGGGTGGGGCTCCGCCAGGTCGAGCGCCTGCCCGAGGGTGGACAGCACCGCGCGGTCGGCACAGTACATGGGGTGCAGCGGCTCGAGCGCGAGCCGTACGCCACGCTCGGCGGCGTACGGGACCAGGGCGGTGAGTGCGTCGGCCACGCGAGCCCGGGCATCGGCGAGATCCCGGCTGAAGCCGGGTCCGCGCGCGCCGCCGGGTGCCATTCCGGGCAGGCCGCCGACCACGAGCACCAGGCAGGCGGCGCCGAGGGCGGCGGCCTCGTCGATCGCCGCGCGGTTGTCGTCGAGTCCGCGGTCGGGGCCGGTCAGGAAGCCGCCCCGGCACAGGGAGGAGACGCGCAGCCCCGCGTCTGTAACCAGCGTCGCGGTCTCCGCCAGGCCGTGCTCGGCCACGGCTTCCCGCCACAGCCCGATGGCGGGAATCTCATGACGTACGCAGCCGTCGACGGCCTCGCGCAGAGACCAGCGGCGGGTGGTCCACTGGTTGAGGGAAAGGCGGGCGGGGGTCATGCGGCGACTCCGGCGGTGTTGAGCAGGTGGCGCATGCGTGCGGCGGCCAGGTCGGGGTCGGGCAGGAGCCCGGCCTGGTCGGCGAGGCGGAACACCTCGGCCAGGTGGAGGATCGAACGGGCGCTGTGCGCGCCGTTCACCATGACGAAGGCGTCCTGGTGCCCGGCGAGCCAGGCCAGCAGGACGATGCCGGTCTTGTAGTGGTAGGTCGGGGGTTCGAAGATCTTGCGGGCGAGTGGCACGGTCGGGGCGAGAACGGTCTCGAACCGTTCGCGGTCTCCGGCGTCGAGCGCCTGGAGGGCGGCCGCCGCGGCGGGGGCGATCGGGTCGAAGATCCCGAGCAGTGCGTGGCTGCCGCCCGCGATCAGCTCCGGGTAGTTGAAGTCGTCGCCGGTGTAGAGCCGCACGCCGTCAGGGAGCCGTTCGCGCAGGCGCACCTCGTGTTCGGCGTCGAGCAGTGACACCTTCACCCCGTCCACGCGGGAGGCATGGTCGTGGACGAGCGCGAGGAACGCCTCGGTGGCGGCCGGAAGATCGCGCGACCCCCAGTATCCGGCCAGCGCGGGGTCGAACATCTCGCCGAGCCAGTGGAGGATCACCGGCCGGTCGGCCTGGCCGAGCAGCCTGCCGTAGATCTTGTGGTAGTCCTCGGGGCCGCGGGCGAGACGGGCGAGTTGCCTGCTGGCCATGACGACGACCCGGGCACCCGCGTCCTGGACCGTCTCCATCTGCTCCAGGTAGCCGGACACGACCTCCTCCAGAGTGGCCGCTTGGGGCAGGTGGTCGGTGCCGGCACCGCAGGCGAGCAGGTCGGCCGGGTCGCCGAAACCCCGGGCCTCCGCGGCGCTGCGCCGGATCAGTTCGGTTGTGGCCGTCCAATCCAGGCCCATGTTGCGCTGGGCGGTGTCCATCGCGTCGGCCACCCGCAGTCCGTACGACCACAGGTGGCGGCGGAAGCGCAGGGTCGCGTCCCAGTCGAGGGCCGTACGCGAGCCGGGGGCATGATCGGCGAGCGGGTCGGCCACCACGTGCGCGGCGGCGTACACGACTCGACTGGTGGGTGGTGACGGCGGCGGAGCCCAGGCGACCGGCTCACGCATCCGGTAGGTCTCCAGCCGGCGATCCGGTCCGGGCAGCGTGACGGCGGTCATGCCCCCGCTCCCGGCACCTCGACCCGCACGCCCTCCGCCGAGGAGCGCAGGCCCAGCTCGGCGATCTGCACCCCCCGGGCGCCGGAGGCGAGGTCGTACGGGAACGGCGCGTCCTCCACGACATGGCGCACGAACATCTCCCACTGCGTCTTGAAACCGTTGCCGAACTCCGCGTTGTCCGGCACCTCCTGCCACTGCTCCCGGAACGGCTCGGTCACCGGCAGGTCGGGGTTCCACACCGGCATCGGAGTGGCCGACCGGTGCTGTACGCGGCACCGGCGCAGCCCGGCCACGGCGCTGCCGTGGGTGCCGTCCACCTGGAACTCCACCAGCTCGTCGCGGTTCACCCGCACCGCCCAGGAGGAGTTGATCTGGGCGACCACACCGCCGGCCAGCTCGAAGATCGCATACGCGGCGTCATCGGCGGTCACCTTGTAGGGCCGGCCGTGTTCGTCCACCCGCTCCTCGACGTGCGTCACCGCCCGCGCGGTCACCGCCTCGACGCGGCCGAACAGGTTCTCCAGCACGTACGCCCAGTGCGGGAACATGTCGAGTACGATGCCGCCGCCGTCCTCGGCCCGGTAGTTCCAGGAGGGCCGCTGGGCCGGCTGCCAGTCGCCCTCGAACACCCAGTAACCGAACTCCCCGCGCACCGACAGGATCCGGCCGAAGAAGCCGCCGTCGATCAGCCGCCGCAGCTTCAACAGCCCCGGCAGGAACAGCTTGTCGGCGACCACGCCGTTCTTCACCCCCGCCTCGCGCGCCGCCCGCGCCAGGGCGACCGCGTCGGCGAGGTTCTCCGCGACCGGTTTCTCGACGTAGACGTGCTTGCCCGCCTCGATCGCCTGCGTGACGGCCCCGATCCTGGCGTTCGTGATCTGGGCGTCGAAGTACACCGCGTTGCGGTCGTCGGCGAGAGCCGCGCCCAGGTCGGTCGTCCAGTCAGGGATGCCGTGCCGGGCCGCGATGGCCTCCAGCTTGGCCGCGCTACGCCCCACGAGCACCGGCCTGAGCGCCACCCGTCGTCCGTCCGACAGCTCGACTCCGCCCTGATCGTTGATCGCGAGGACCGACCTGACCAGATGCTGGCGGTAGCCCATCCGCCCGGTCACCCCGTTCATGACCACGCCAAGGGTCTCCATCCGTCCTCCTCCACCTACGGACTCTGACGCGGAAAACGCTTTCCGCTGATACGGAAAGCGCTTTCCATTACTTTGGACCGTACGGCGAGGGCCGCGGGGACGTCAACCGGAGTTCGCCGTTCGGAACAGGACGGTAGGCAGGCGAAGATGAGGACATGGGTGCGAAGCGCGGCGCGGTGACACTGGAGGACGTGGCCAGGCGGGCCGGGGTGTCGCTCGCCACGGCGTCGCGGGCCATCAACGGCAGCACTCGGAAGGTCCGTCCGGAGATCCGCGAGCGTGTGGAGCAGGCGGCGCGGGACCTCGACTACGCGGCCAACGCGCAGGCCCAGGCGGTGGCCCGCGGACGCACCGACGTGGTCGGGCTCGTCGTGCAGGACATCGAGGACCCCTACTTCTCCTCGATAGCCGCCGGGGCGATGCGAGTGGCCGAGGCCAACGGCCTGATGGTCAGCATCGCCGGCACCGGGAGACGGCCGGACAAGGAGATCGAGTACGTCGCCGCGCTGCGGCGCATGCGGGCGGCCGCGATCGTCATCGCCGGGTCGCGTACGGACGACCGCGACGCGCTCGCCCGGCTCGGCGCCGAAGTCGACGCCTTCGAACGCTCGGGCGGCAGGACCGTTCTGATCGGCCAGCGACGCCTGCCCGTCGACACGCTGGTCGTCGCCAACCGCTCCGGCGCGCGCGACCTCGCGATCCGCCTCACGGGCCTCGGCTACCGCTCGTTCGGTGTGCTCGCCGGCCCCCGCGGCCTGCTCACCGCGGTGGACCGGCTCGCCGGCTTCACGGAGGGCCTGAGTAAGGCGAGGGTCGCCCTGCCGCGTGATGCCGTGGTGCACGGGGAGTTCACCAGGGACGGCGGGCACGCGGCCATGCTGGAACTGCTCGCACGAGGGCGCGACGTGGAGTGCGTGTTCGCGGTCAACGACGTGATGGCGGTGGGCGCCATCGCCGCCCTGCGGCCGCTCGGGCTCGAGCGGACCGTGGCCGTCGCCGGGTTCGACGACATCACCACGCTGCGGGACGTCATCCCGGCGCTGACAACCGTGCGCCTTCCCCTTATCGAGATCGGCGAGACGGCGCTGGAGATGGTTCTGCGGGAGCCTTCCGGGCGCCCGCGGTACCGGCGCATCGCGGGCGAGGTGGTCCTGCGGGAGAGCACACCGGGTGTCCGGCCCGCTCATCCGGCCCCTGAGGGGGGCCCGGAACCGCTCCCCACGGGACAGACCTCGTCCACGTAGCGGCGCAGGGTGGCCGCCTCGCCGGTCAGCATGCCCGGGTCGTCGCCGGGGACGAACTCGAGGGAAGCGTCGATCCTCCTGCCGGTCGACGCCAGCACGCCCATGACCGTCCGCCACAGAGCCGCGCGGTGGTCGAGTGGGAGGCGATCCTCGGAGGTGGGCCACCAGCTGAAGACGTGCACCGCGTCCACGTGGTCCAGTACGGCCCGCAGTCCCGCCAGCGCCTCGTCGTCGGGCATGCCGTTCGGCGGCTGCCAGTAGGTCCGCAACCCGGGAACCTCGTCCAGCATCGACAGCGCGGATTCGATCTCGTCGGTGAGCGTGCCGGCGTGGAACTCGGTGGCGACCACGATGTCTCCCGCGCTGTCCACGCACCGCTTCAGTCGGTCGAGCGTTCTGCGGCGATCCGCCGGGCCGGCGGACGCGGAGGCCAGGTCGCCCGCCCAGACCCGGACGCGGGGCGTGCCCAGCGCGCGGGCGGCGGCGAGCACCTGCCGCCACAGGTGCTCGGCCTCCTCCGGATCGGCGGGAACGCCCGCCCGGTAGTACGAGCCCAGGGCCGAGACCGACAGGCCCGCCGCTCTCGTCGCCTCGCCCAGGCGGCCGACCCCTGCTTCGTCGCCCAGCCGCACATGGGCGTCCTGACCCCATTCGATGTGCTCCAGCCCGGCCTGCCGGGCAAGCGCGATGATCCGCTCAGGGGGAAGCGGCCGATAGGTGACGCTGCACATCCCCGCGGTCAGAAGCCGTGGCGGCGTTTTCATCGTGTCCAACCGGATCCCCTGACGGGTGCGTCCGGATGTGCGGTGCAAGAGGGATCGAGGGCTCCGCCCGGGAGGATCGGGGCGATGACGAACCGCATGGTGGCCCAGGCGACGTACAGAAGAGGAGAGCACGCGAGGAAAAGGCCTGCCATCGGCTTCAGCAGGACGACGGCCACGGCCAGGCCAAGCACGGCGATGCTGAGAGCGGACAGATACCAGCGCCGCGCCACGAGGTAGAGGCAGGGCAGCACGAGAGGGCGCAGCCGGACCGCCCCCGGCTCGGCCAGCAGCACCACCAGCGTGAAGACCACCGTCATCACCAGTGCCGACATCGTGACGAAGAACGGGACCAGCGCCGGTCCCCACGTCGTGGGCGCGACGGCGGCCACGTCGACGATCAGCACGCTCACGGCGACGGCGCCGCCCGCCCAGACGAGGAGCGCCCGGGGCGCCGCCCGCCGGTACGAGCGCCAGAATGCGCGCAGCACGTCCGTCGATCCCTCTCCCAGCCCGGCGAAGCATCCGAACGCACCGGTCAGTGCCGGTCCGCACGGCACCGACAGCACGACGTAGAAGGGCCACGACGTGAGTGGATTCCGCGCGGTCGCGAGCGCGGCGAGGAGCGGCGCGCACGTCACGGCGAGCAGGACGTTGGTCATGAGCCCGACGTAGACGGTGGAGAACAATTTCTCGTAGGTCTCCTGCCGGGCGGGCCTGAGCAGGCGCGGCGCCCGCGCGTGGCCGTGGGCGCTCATCACTTGAGTCCGCTCGTCGCGATGCCGCGGATGAAGTACCGCTGCCCGAACAGGAAGAGGACCAGGATCGGCAGCACCGACAGCACGGCGCCCGTCATGATCATCGCGTACTCGGCGTCGTACTGGCCGACGAACGAGCGCAGGCCCAGCTGGACGGTCCACAGCTCGTTGCTCGTCAGGTAGATGAACGGCCCCATATAGTCGTTCCACGTGTTCACGAACGTGAGCAGGGCGAGGCTCGCGAGCGCCGGTTTCGACAGCGGCAGCATCAGGCGCAGGTAGATGCCGTACTCGGTCAGGCCGTCGATCCGTGCGGCCTCGCACAGCTCGTCCGGGATCGACATGTAGTACTGCCGCATGAGAAAGACGCCGAACGCGCCGAAGGCCTGCAGCAGGATGATCGACCAGTAGGTGTTCGTCAGTTCCGCGCGCTGCATCATGATGTACTGCGGCACCATGTACGCCTGCCACGGCACCGCGATGGTGGCGATGTAGGCCAGGAACAGAGCGTCCCTGCCGGGAAAGCGCACCTTGGAGAACCCGTAGGCGGCGAAGCTGCCTGTCAGAAGCTGCAGGAGGGTGATGGCGACCGACAGGAAGACCGAGTTGCCCAGGTAGGTCGCCATCGGGATCCGGTCCCAGATCTCGACGAAGTTCGACCAGCGGAACTCCCGCGGGACCCACTCGACGGGAACGGTGAGAACCTCGTTGTTTCGCTTGAGCGAGGACGACACCATCCACGCGAACGGCACCAGCACGAGCAGGGCCACCGCGAGGAGGCACACGTACGCGAGCGCCGTCCGGACCAGACGCGGTCCCCGGGAACGGGGGCGCGCGGATGGGGCGGGTGGCCGGGGCGGGGCGATGGCCGGGGGAGCATCGGGCAGCGCGGTCATCGGGTGCTGCTCCGTTCGTTGAGGCGGAACTGGACAACGGTCACGGTGAGCACGATGACGAA
Source organism: Microbispora sp. H10885 (assembly GCF_014161415.1). Lineage (NCBI taxonomy): Bacteria > Bacillati > Actinomycetota > Actinomycetes > Streptosporangiales > Streptosporangiaceae > Microbispora > Microbispora sp. H10885. The sequence goes on from NZ_JABBWY010000017.1 coordinate 94,066, forward strand.
GAGCACCAGGGCGATGGCCGAGGAGTAGCCGAACCGACCCTCGGTGATCCCCTCCCGGTAGATGAGCTGAGCCAGGACCAGCGTGCTGCGTCCGGGCCCGCCGTCGGTCATGACCACGATGAGGTCGAGCACCTTGAAGCTCTGGATCGTCAGCATGACGACGACGAAGAACGTCGTGGGGCGCAGGCACGGCAGGGTGATTCTCCAGAAGCGCTCCCATGCGTTGGCGCCGTCCACCCGGGCGGCCTCGTAGTACTCCTTGGGGATCGTCTGCAGACCGGCGAGGAAGAGCACCATGTAGTAGCCCATGTCCCGCCACACGCTCGTGACGATCACAGCGGGCATCGCCCAGTCGGTACTGGCCATCCACCGGGGCGGGTCGTCGATGCCGAGCGCGTGGAGGAGCTGGTTGACCGGTCCGGCCGTCGGGTTGAACAACATGCTCCACACGACGGCCACCGCGACCAGAGAGGTGATGTACGGGAAGAACGCCGCGGTGCGGAAGAACTGCACTCCGCGGAGCTTGCGGTCGAGCGCGACCGCCAGGCCGAGCGCCGCAGCCAGTGTGAGCGGGATGTGGCCGACGGCGTAGTAGAGGGTGTTGCGGAGCGCGACGTAGAAGTTCTCGTCACGCAGCAGCCGCCGGAAGTTCTCCAGCCCCACCCATTCGGGCGTGTTGTAGGAGTCCCATTTCAGGAACGCCAGTGCGAACGCCGCGAGCATCGGGATCAGGGTGAACAGCGCGAAGCCGAGGAAGTTCGGGAGGATGAAGCTCCATCCGATGAGGATGCGGTGCCAGGCGGGTCGCCTCCGCGGCGGACTGTGGGGCGCCGATTGGGTTATTGCATGAGCCATAGCCGTCCTTCGTGACCTCCAGCTCTTTCACGGAGATGTGGCGGGCTCTCAGTGCCTCCGGAACCCGCCACCGTTCCCTAGTTGAGCACTTCGCTCTTCACGCGGTCACCCATCGAGCGGATGCCCTCGTCGATCGACTTGTCGCCGACCATGATGAGCTCGTGTTCCTCGTTGAGGATCGTGTCGACGTCGGAGGTGTGCTCGCTGACGGGCATCTCCAGCACGACCTTGTCGGGCTGTAAGGCCTTTTTGGACAACTCGTCGGTGGGCATTCCCGCATTCGAGAAGTACGCCTGAGTGATTTCGGCGGTCTGCAACGCCGGCACCACGCCCACCTTGCTGATCGCCTCGGCGCCGGCCTGGCCCGCCGCGAACTGCACGAACTTCTTGGCCGCGTCCGCATGCGCAGCCCGCTTGTTCACCGCGAAGGCGGTGGGCGAGCCGAACGTTGTAATGCCGGTGGCACCCGGCCGCTGCGGCATCGGCGCCAGGGCCCAGTCGACGTCCGTGGCGCCCTTCTGCTTCTGCCCAAGGATGCCGGAGATGTACCAGGTGCCCATCGGCAACATCGCCGTGGCGCCGGTCTCGAAGATTGTGCGGTAGTCGGACTTCTGTGCCTTCGCCGTGCCGAAGTCGAGGGTCGCGCCGTCCTTCTGGAGCCCGAGCGCCATCTCGTACTGGTCCTTGAAGAAGGAGTAGTCACCGCTGAGCTGGTCGCCGCCGGTCTGCGCGGCGGAGATGGCCTGTACCACCGACCGCCAGGTGTGATGGTAGGTGCCGTAGACCTTCTTGCCCCCCTCGTCGTGCGTGAGGCTCCGGGCGAGCTTGGCGTACTCGTCCCAGGTCAGCTGGGGGGGCATCGTGACGCCCGCCTTCTCGAAGTACTTCTTGTTGTAGTACAGCAGCCAGAAATCCTGCCGGAACGGCAGCGCGTAGTACTTGTCCTTCACGTTGAACGCAGGGAGGCCGGCCAGCTTCGAGGTGTCGGTCGACCTGACCACGTCGGTGATGTCCAGGAGCTGCCCGCGGCTGGAGTAACGCGAGTAGTCCGTGACGTTCTTCATCGTGATGACGTCGGTCTGGTCGCCGCCCGCCAGCATGGTCGTGACCTTGTCTGCGTAGTCGTCGGCGAGGATGTCCACCGGTTTGATCTTGACGCCGGGGTTCGCCCGCTGGAAGGCGTCGAACAGCGCCGTGAACTCGGGGGTCTTGCCGAGGTTCCACACGGAGACGGTCAGGGTGACGTTTCCGTCGCTCGTCTTCTCGCCGGAAGCGCCTCCGCACGCGGTCACCGCCAGCGCGAGTACGACCGCGACTCCTGTGTATCCGATGAAGCGGGGTCGGCCTTGCGCCCTCGCCGCTGAGTTTGAAGCGATCATCTATCCGGTTTCCTTCCTGCGCCGGGTCAGGCACTGACCTTGAATTCGTCTGCGGTCACGATCGCGCGGGGCGGTTGACCGGACAGGTAGCGCTCGAGCTCGCTGAGGGCGCTCTCGCTCATGCGCCGGGTCTCTGATCCGAGGGATCCGGCGATGTGGGGGGTGATCATGACGTTGGGCAGGTCGTACAGAGGTGATGTCGCCGGGAGCGGCTCCGGGTCGGTCACGTCGAGGATCGCGTCGAGGCGCCCCCGGGCGCACTCGCGCTCCAGAGCCGTGGTGTCCAGGACCGCTCCGCGCGCGGTGTTGATCACGGTGGCCCCGTCCGGCAGCTGAGCCAGCTCGGCGGCCCCGATGAGGTGGCGGGTGGACGGAAGCGCGGGCACGTGGAGCGTGAGCACGTCGGAGCGGGGCAGCAGCTCGGGCAGCCGCACCAGGCGGGCGCCGGCAGCGCTCACCCGCGCCGCATCCGCGTAGGGGTCCGCGACGAGCACGTCGACCTCCAGACTGCGCAGCCGCTCGACCACCCGGCGCCCCACTCGGGAGAAGCCGACAATGCCGATCGTCCGCCCACGGTTGGACAGCTCTCCGCGACGCTCGGCATACGACCAGTCCTGCCGATGTGTGCGCGCGTCCTGTGCGAGGAACGGCACCTTCTTGCCGGCGAAAATGATCGCCGCGAGGGTGAACTCGGCGACCGGGATGGCGTTCTCGTCGGCGGCATTGGTGACCAGGATCTCGCGGCGCCAGACCTCGTCGGTGACGAAGCTGCGCACGGTGCCCGCACAGTGGAAGATCGCCCGCAGCCGGGGCGCATCGGACAGCCGCTCGGCCGTCAGCGGCGGACAGCCCCACGAGGTCACGAGCACCTCGACCTCACGCAGCCGGCGCCGTACGCGCGTCGTGTCGAGGTCACCGGTCGCCACCGGATCGCCGAGCTCGACCAGGGTGCGCAACCGGCGCAGCTGTGGCTCCTGGAACTGCACGGTGAAGTGCGCGGGGTCCATGACCAGCAGGGCCTGCGGCCGTCGTCCGTCCGTCACTCACGATCCTTCCGGAAAGCGCTTACCGGTAGGCCGATCATGTCCACTCGGTTCAATCACGTCAATGCCTTGCAATCACTATCGATCAAAATGTTCGATCGTTATTGATCAGATTGACGTCGCCAGAAGCAATACGGCCGGAGCGATCGGCAAGCGTCTTGACCCTGCCAGGCCCGGATGCCACCATCGCGTCGGGTTCGGGTTACGCGGACATCACACAGGTGTGGATGGCGTCGCATTCGACAGCCGGGGAAGGACATGCGGATGTTGCGCGAGCTCGATGACCTGAAGCTCTCCCCCTTCACCGGGTGGACCCGGGCGCACTGGGCGGCACTCGCCGACCGCGTCCTGCTGTCGGCCCGCCGATACGCCTCGGCCTCTCATGCCCGGATCAACTTCCCCGGCGCACCTGGAGGGTACGGACCGGACGTCGACGCGCTGGAGGGCTTCGCCCGCACATTCCTGGCCGCCGGATTCAGGGTGGCCGGAGAAGGCGGGCGCGACCCGCTGAACCTCATGGAGTGGTACGCCGAGGGCCTGGCCGCGGGCACCGACCCTGATTCGCCCGACCGCTGGGTGCGCCTGGACGAACACGACCAGGCCAAGGTCGAGGCCGCCTCGATCGCCTTGGTCCTCCACCTGACGCGGCCGTGGTTGTGGGCCCGCCTGACACCGAGGGTGCAGGAGCGGGTGGTGGACTACCTCGCGCCGGCGATCGGCGCGCACTATCCGCCGATCAACTGGATCTGGTTCCAGATCGTCGTCGAGCAGTTCCTCGCCTCCATCGGCGGCCCCTTCGAACGCGGGGACATCGAGGCGGGCCTCGCGCTGACGGACGGCTTCGCGCGGGAGCATGGCTGGTACGCCGACGGCGCGGAGCGCGCCTACGACCACTACGTCGGATGGGCGTTGCACTTCTACCCGCTCGTCTGGACCGAGATGGCCGCCGGAGACCCCGAGGCGGACGCGCGACGGCCGGTCTACCTGAACCGGCTCGATCGCTACCTACAGGACGCCGTCCACCTCGTCGGCGCCGACGGCTCGCCCCTCATCCAGGGCCGCAGTCTCACCTACCGGTTCGCCGCGGCGGCCCAGTTCTGGCTGGGCGCGCGCGCGGGCGTCGCAACGCCCGCGCCGGGTGTACTGCGCCGCGCCGCCTCTGGTATCGCCCGGCATTTCGCCGACCACGGGGCCCCCGACGAGGAGGGCCTGCTGACGCTGGGCTGGCACGGGCCGTGGCAGCCGATCGCCCAGTCCTATTCCGGACCGGGGTCACCGTACTGGGCGGCCAAGGGTTTCCTCGGGCTGTCCCTCCCCGCCGATCACCCGGTCTGGACGGCGGTCGAGGAGCCGCTGCCGGTCGAGTCCCACGACTACCACCTCATCGTCTCCTCGCCCGGATGGCTCGTCAGCGGAACGCGCGCGGACGGCGTCGTACGGGTGACCAACCACGGCACCGACCACTCCCACCCCGGATCCACCCTGACCGACTCCCCGCTGTACGCACGCCTCGGGTATTCGACGGCCACCTCGCCCGTACTCGCCGGTGAGTACGCCGGCCACCCGCTGGACCAGTCGGTGGTGATCCTCACAGGCAGCGGTGAACCCAGCCACCGCACCGGATTCGAGACCCTTGCCATCGATCGGCTGCCCACCGGGACGCTCGTCGGCGCGTCCCAGTGGCAGGCGCACTGGATCGAGCCCGATCGAACAAGCCCCGACCACGGATACGGACGGGCCGGACGGGTGCGCCTCGGCCCATGGATTCACACGATCTCAGTCGTGCGTGGTCCTTGGGAGATACGCCTGATCCAGGTGTCCGCAGCCGGGGGCGAGCAGGGCGCGCTCCGCGTCGGCGGATGGCCGCTGCCAGGGGAGGGAACGGCCCTGGCGGAGACGGCCACCGTGTCGAATGGCACCGCACATTCGCGGATCGTAGGTGGGGAAGGGCTGAACGCGTCCGGCGTGGTGTCCGCCGAGGACGCCTCACCGCTCGCGGCCCGAATACTCATCCCGTGGAGCGCCACGACTGGACCGGCTCGACCCCACACCTGGTACGACGCGGCGATCTTCCTCGGCGGGCGGGAACCGGGGGAGCCGCCGGCCGTGTGCTGGGAAAGCTCTGCGGCGGTCGTCACCTGGCCGGATGGCATTGTCGACAGGCTGGAAGCCCACCTCACGATGAGGACGAGCGGACGACCAGGCGGGGTTCTATGACGACACGGTGCCTGGGACGGTGCGCATCGTCATCCGCCAAGCGCGCCGAGAGGAGCCCGAAAGCCGCATGCCCGACGGCCGACTTGGGCGGACGGACCGCGGTCAGCGGAGGTTCGCAGAGTTCAGCCACCTCGTCGTCGTACGCGACGACGGCAAGATCCTCCGGTATCCGTATGCCGCGTTCCTGACAGGCTTCCACCAGGGAGATGGCCTCCGGGTCGGAATGGACGAGCAGCGCGGTCGTCCTGGAAGCGCTGCACCGGTCGAGCAGGTCGTTCAGCGCATGCGGCCACTCGGGGTCTCTGCGGTCGACCGTGTTGGCATCCACTGCGTCGTCAGGCCCGAGGCCGAGCTCCTCGCAGGCCTGTCGCCAACCGCGCCGCACATGCGGACTCGTCGGGCTGTCCATTGTGGTGACCACGCCGATACGCCGGTGCCCCAGCCCGGCCAGGTGCCGTACGGCCATGGCGGCCCCGAACGCGTGGTCGCTGACGACGGACTCCATGGCCTCCCGGTAGGGCCCCACTGCGGCGGCGCGCTCGACGAGGACCACGGGCACGTCGGCGGACTGCAGCCAGCGCACCAGTTCCTCCCCGTCCTCCCCGGTGGTGGTCGGCGCCACCAGGAGGCCGTCCACTCCTACCGAGTCGACGAGCCAGGAGAGCTGGCGCCGCTCGTCGGCGGCCTGGTAGGTCGCGCCCCGCAGGACGACGCGCGTCCCGGAGGCGGCCGCGGCCTCGCGCACCCCGCGGATGACGTCGGGCCAGTAGTAGTCCAGCGACGGCACCACCATCCCGACCGTGGCCCGGATTCCGGCCTCGCCGGCGGCCTCCGGCATCGACTCGGGAGGGGGTGAGACCTCGGGCATCTGACTGATCAGCGCGTCGGCTGCCATGGTCGCGCCTGGAAGGGCAGCCCCGCCACGGACGCGCCGGATCAGCCCCTGAGACGCAAGGCGGGCGATGTCACGGCGAACGGTGATGGCCGAGACATCGAGCTCCGACGCCAACTCCGTGACCCGCAGGACACCGCGTCTCCGAAGCAGCGCGATCACTTGTGCCCGCCGCTCATCCGGAAGCGGTGCGGCTGCGCCGGACACCGTCATTCGCCAACCTCCACCCGCACTTGGACAACTCCCTGTGCCGTCTTCGGCAGGATCGGCGCCGGCCGGGTCAGGCTTCCGCTCCACACAGCCGGGAGCATCGGATCACCGAGCAGCGGCCACGCGTGTGGTCCGCCACCTGCTCGCGAGAGCTGTTCGCGGTGCCTGCCATCGTCCTTGTTGTCGTTTGGTGAGCAGTATATCGATCGAATGTGATCAAAGATGATGCGAGTGCCGTGAAACTTTCAGTGCCGTCCAATGGCGACGCGGCGGAGACACCCGGCAGACGCCCCCCACCCGTCAGTGTCCAGTCCCGGGATTGACAGATCATCACGGCCTCATGTTTGCTCCCACCCACCACCACCCAGACCCGGGGGAGGAGCCGTCTGACCACTCTGTGTTAACGCTAACACCTTCCTCCACAGACCCTTCTGATCGACTCGCGGCGGTGGGTATCGCCGCTGACCGAGAACTGCCGGCCGCCCGCTTCCGGGTCGATAACCGGCTGTCCACCCATCAGCCGCGTCACCAACCATCTCCGAGCAGTACATCTAGTGATGGGACATTTCATGGCACTGAGCATGGCGTCTGATCATTACTTATCAGCACCATCGCGGCGCATCCGGCCATTGCGCCGGTTGCTGATCGCCCTTGTGGTGACCACGCTCACCGCAGCGGCGGCCCTCGTCTCCGCGCCGTCGGCCAATGCCGCCACCAGCCAGTTCCGCGGAATGAACTGGGCCGTGCTGGGTGACAACTTCAGCACCGGCCCGCTGGTGGTGCAGGGCCTGAGCCAGTCCGACAGCAATGCGACGGTACGGGCCAAGGCCAACTCGCTCTACGACAGCATGGAATACCTCATGGGGGTCAACACCGTCCGGCTGCCCATCAACACGCACACCGTGGCCAACACGACCTGGTGGAACGCCTACCGCGGCGCCATCGACGCCGCCGCCGAACGCGGATTCAAGGTCATCCTGGCCTATTGGGAGGACGACGCCGCCTCCGGCGGCAGGATCACGAACCTCGCCGCATGGAACGCGATGTGGTCCAGCGTGATCAACACGTACGGTTCGAACGGCAACGTCTACTTCGAGCCGATGAACGAGCCGCACGGCTATTCGTCGTCGGAGTGGCGCAACGTCGCGGCGAACTGGCTCAGCGCCCACCCCTCGGCGGTGCCCGGCCGGGTGCTCATCGGCGGCACCGGCTTCAGCCAGGACCTGCGGGACATCTGCAACGACAGCCGCTTCAACTCGACGCTGCTTTCCTTCCACTACTACGCCTTCTTCTACAGCGCGATGACCTACGACGGTTTCCGAAGCCACATGCAGTCGCTTCTGGGCAACTGCGCCTCCCGCGCGGTCGTGACGGAGTACGGCGCGCCGATGTCCACCGGCCTGAACTACGGCGACCCGAACAGCACCGACAACTTCGTGCGTTACCTCCGCGCCGTGACGCAGGTCATGCGGGACAACCAGATGGGCGGCACCTACTGGCCCGCCGTCGGCGGCAAACCGGGCACCATCGGCTACGACTGGTACTCGATGTTCGCTCTCGGCGGCAGCGGCACCACCCTCAACCTGTCCACCCGCAACGGCTACGGCGCCAACCGGGTCCGCTACGGCTGGGGCGACACCGTCGGCGACTCCAGCCCTTCGCCTTCGCCCTCGTCTTCGCCCTCGTCTTCGCCGCAGCCGGACACGTTCTACCGGATCGACGCGCGCCACAGCGGCAAGGCCATGGACGTCCAGCAAGCCAGCACCAACAACAGCGCGCGCATCGACCAGTACGCCTACAACGGCAACGCGTGGCAGCAGTGGCGCTTCCAGGACGCCGGCAGCGGCTACTGGCGCATCATCAGCCGCCACAGCGGAAAGTGCCTCGACGTGACCAGCGCCTCGACCGCCGACGGGGCCGAGCTCATCCAGTACACCTGCGGCACCGGGAACAACCAGCAGTTCCAGATGGTCGCCAACGGTGGCTACTTCCAGCTCCGGGCACGACACAGCGGCAAATGTGTGGACGTACCGGCCGCGTCCACCGCGGACGGCGTGATCCTCAAGCAGTACTCGTGCAACGGCGGCACCAACCAGCAGTGGTCGCGCACGGCCGTCTGACGGTCGTCTCGACGTGACCGCGGATCCGCGGTCACGTCCTCCCCGGTGCCGAGCTCGTGCTGCGCGCTCGGTGCCGGGGATCCGAAACATGTCGGGCCTGGCCTCGACTGCGACCACCCTCTCCAGGGGGTCGTAGGCGAGGTGCAGGCCCATCCGCATGTGGAGGTCGTTCCGGGCGGCGGGATCCGCCTCCTTCAGGACCTTGGCCATCTCGGCCGGCGATGTCCCGGCGGTGGTCGCCGAGGCTGCCTGCCCACGATCCGAAGACGGCTCAGGTGACGCCGTCCGAGGTCGTTTCGGGTTTCGTGTGGAGGATCTCGCGGGCCTGGTCCGCAGCGCGGGCGATGCTCTCGGAGACGAAGTCGATGAAGCGGGCGATGTTCTCCAGGCGGGCGGCGGCCGGGGTGCCGGGGCCGAGGATGCCGACGCCCTGCCGGGCGACCTCGCCGAGGTGTGCGGTGGCGCGGGCGCTGGCCATCGTGGATTGGTACATGACGTCGTCGTCGACGACGTAGCGTTCGCGGCGGCGTTCGTCGCGTTCCCGGCGGATGAGCCCCTGGCTTTCGAGGAACGTGATCGCTTTGGAGACGGACGCCGGGCTGACCTGGAGGCGCCCGGCGAGTTCGGACGCGGTGAGACTGCCGGTGTCGGCGGTGTAAAGGCCGGCCAGCACCCGGGCCGTCATCTTGGGCAGGCCCGACTGCATGAAGACGGTGGCGAACGTCTCCTCGTACTCGCGCACGGCCTCGGCATCGCGCCCGTGGGCCTGCGGCGGCGTGTTGGGGTCGCGGGGAGCGGCGCGCCTGCGGCGGTGGGCGCGGTGTTCGGTGGCGCGGTGGGCGAGGTCGGCGCGGTAGGCGGTGGGGCCGCCGTTGCGCATCACCTCACGTGTGATCGTCGAGGTCGGACGGTCGAGGCCTCTGGCGATCTCCGCGTAGGCGAGGCCGTCGGCCAGTCCCAGCGCGATCTGCTGGCGTTCCTGCTGGGTGAGTCGGCCTCCCGGCATCGCGGTCTCCTTCGTTGTCTGCGGTGCCTCCAGAATAGCGTTCACTCTCGGTTCATTGCAACGAGCAGAGAGGGTGTTGTTGCGTTAGATTCAAAACCATTGCAACAAAATATCACTCTTCACCTGGGATGATGGCCGTCGTACACAACGAGCTGATTGCCGCATCGGGAAATGCAACGTAGTGTTTCCGCTATCGGAAAGAACGAGCCGCAGGAGAGCACGATGCAGAAGTTCGACACCCCCATCCCGGTGACCGCCGTCCTCGACGTCCCCGCCGGCCGCATCCGGTTCATCGCCGCCGACCGGGCCGACACCGCGGTCGAGGTCCTCCCCGCGAACGCCTCCAAGAGCCGCGATGTGACGGCGGCGGAGCAGACCGAGGTCGTGTACGGCGACGGCGTCCTGCGGATCAAGGCCCCGGAGGCGAAGAACCAGATTCTCGGCCCTTCCGGATCCGTCGAGGTGACCGTCCAGCTGCCCGCCGGCTCCCGCATCGAAGCGAAGGCGGCCCTCGCCGACTTCCGGGGAGTAGGCAGGCTCGGCGACGTCGTCGTCGAGAGCGCGCAGGGCTCGGTCAAGCTCGACGAGGCCGCGAGCGCTCGCCTCACCCTTCAGTCCGGCGACGTCTCGGTCGGCCGCCTGGGCGGCCCCGCGGAGATCAGCACCCTGAAGGGCGACCTCCACATCACCGAGGCCGTGAGCGGCACCGTCACGCTGCGCACCGAGGCCGGTGAGATCTCCGTCGGCGCCGCCCGCGGAGTCTCCGCCGCCCTGGACGCCGGCACCACCTACGGCCGGATCCACAACGCGCTCAGGAACACCGACGGCGCCGACGCCGCCTTGACCATCCACGCGACCACCGCCCACGGCGACATCACCGCCCGCAGCCTGTGAGAGGGGCACCTCTCAGGCGCGACGATCCTGTCCGTTCAAATGAATTCCGTAACAGTTCTCAAGGAGCACGCCACCATGTCCCTCACCCTCACCGACCAGGACCGCCCGGAGCTGCAGAAGGTCATCGAGGAAATGATCGATGCCGGCTTCACCGGGGTGACGATGCGCGTGCACGATGAACGTGGCGAGTGGGTCGGCAGCGCAGGGGTGGCCAAGCTGGGCGAGAACGCCAAGCCGCCGGTCGACGGACATGTCCGGATCGGCAGCAACACCAAGACGTTCACGGCGACCGTGGTGCTGCAACTGGTGGCCGAGGGCAAGGTCGAGCTGGACAGCCCGGTTGCCGACTACCTGCCGGAGTTCGGGCTGGACCGGCGGATCACGGTGCGGATGCTGCTGCAGCACACCAGTGGGGTGTTCAACTTCACCGGCGAGTACTTCGAGGACGGCACGTTCGTGCCGGGGATCCCCGCCACCCCCTCCGGCAAGGAGTGGGTCGACAACCGCTTCACCACCTACCGGCCCGAGGAGCTGGTCCGGCTGGCACTGTCCAAGCCGTCACGGTTCGAGCCCGGCACCGACTGGAGCTACTCCAACACCAACTACGTGCTGGCCCGGCTGCTGATCGAGAGGGTCACCGGCCGCCCGGTCGCCGAGGAGATGCAGCGCCTCATCCTGGGCCCGCTCGGCCTGACCGGCACCGTTCAGCCGAGCACCGAGACCGAGATCCCCGAGCCGCACGCCCACGCCTACTACCGCTACGAGGAGGACGGCCAGACCCATACGGTCGACGTCACCCGCCACAACCCCTCCTGGATCTCCAGCGGCGGTGACATGATCTCCACCACGCGGGACTTGCACACGTTCATCTCCGCGCTGGTGAGCGGCAAGCTCCTGCCGGCCCCTCTGCTGGCCGAGATGTGCACGCCGGAGCCCAAGGTCGGCTACGGCCTGGGGGTGTTCGTGCAGGACGTGGGCGAAAACAGCGGCACCGTCATCACCCACAACGGCGGAGCCGCGGGTCACGCCGCGCTGATGTACAGCACGCCTGACGGCAGCAAGACCCTGACCGCCGCGCTCAACTATGTCGACGACGCCGCACTTTCCCTCGGTGAGGCGTTCCAGAAGGCGACGCAAAGGCTCGTCGAAGAGGTTTTCGGCGGCGGACAGGCCGGGCCGGCTCAGTAAGGGAATGGCGAGCCGTGGGACGTCGATGACGGCTCTGGCCATGTCTCGCCGATCTCGTCGGCAAGGGTGGCGATCTCTTCCCGTGGATCACTCGCCGTACCAGAAGGCGCCCTGGACGAGGATGCCGCACTATGCGAATATACGTTCGATTGATGAAGATCGTCAGAGGAAGCGGGCCCTCCAGTCACGCCAGGGTGCTCGCTTCCCCCCTTCTCATCAGAACGGAGTGCATGTGCGCCCATCGACCTCTGGCCGTGCTCCCCTATCCCGCCGATTAGTCGCCTTGGCCGGATCCCTGCTCGTGATGGCGGGCCTGCTCGCCGCTCAGTCGCCCGCCGCCGCGGCCGCGGACACCGGGGTCGTCGCCGACCTCGGCGTCGCCGCCGGGAGAGGCGGAGACGTGGTGGCCGGCGGCGGCAAGGTCTTCGTCGCAGCCGACGACCGGATCGTGGTCGCGTCCTACGACGGCCGTCCCATCGACACGATCAGCGGCCTGTCCGGCGCCGTCGCCCTGTCCGCACCGGACGGCGCCAGGAAGGTGTACGCGGCGCTGCGCGGTTCGAACGAAGTGATCGAGATCGACCCCGTAGCGGTCGCCATAACCCGGCGTATCGACCTCAGTGCGTACCCGTGCCCGTCGACTCTGACGCAGTCACACGACCGGCTGTGGATCGGATACGGGTGCGGCGAAGCGGGAGAGGGAGGTGTCGTCGGCCTCATCGTGTCGGCGGCGACGCCCACCCCCGTCCGGGTGGGGCCGGGCACGACCCAGCCTCCGCTGGTCGCCGTCGCCGGGGCCACGCTGGTGGCCGGGGAGCCGGGAGTCAGTCCCGCCGTAGTCAGGGTGTACGACGTCAACACCTCCCCGGGCATCCCGCGCGGCGAGATCCGCGGCGACGCGGACGGGCTGCCGCCCCTGCGGGATCTCGCCCTCGCCGAGGACGGGTCGGCGCTGTCGGCGTTGGACGACACCGGCCGGTTCGACGCCTGGGACACGACGACCCTGCTTCACGCCCGTGCCTACGGCGGCAGCGGGTCGAGCGAGTACGGTCTCCCCGCTGCTGTCGCGGCCAGTCCGGACGGCGCGTACGTCGTGGGCGGCTGGAACTCCCCCGCGGGTGACTCGGCGAAGCTCGTGGTGTACGACCCGGCCACGGCGGAGGTGATCTACGAGGCCGACCACCAGGGGAAGGCGTTGGTGGCGGGCAGCATCGCCTTCCACGGCATATACACCTGGGCGGTGCTGAAGGACACCGGCACCGGGCGGATGCACCTCTGGCGGCTGCCGCCTTCGCCCTACCACTCCTCCGCGCTGACCTTGACGGCTCCCTCCGCGGCGACCGCGCTCACGCAGTCGACCTTCAGCGGACGGCTCACGCTGAGCACCGGGTCGCTGCCCGGCGTACAGACGCTCGAGCTGTACCGCCGGCTCCCCGACGGCACCTACAGGCCCTACCAGGAGATCACCACGGCGGCGGACGGAACCTATGAGTTCACCGACACTCCACCGTCCAGCGGGACGTTCCGCTATCAGGTGTACTGGCCCGGCAACTCATGGTTCGACGGTAGCGGCGCCTCGGCGACCGTCACGGTGGCCTTGTACCAGCCGGTGCTCACCGTGACCGGACCGGCGACGGGCGCCGTCGGCGAGCGCCTTGAATTCAACGGAACCTTCGGCGCCGACGGCGTCTCCTTCCCGCGAACGACGATCGTCGTCTCACGCAAGGTCGTCAGCCCGGATGGCACCGTCACCTCGAAAGCCCTGGCAAAGGTGGCTCCCGCCGCCGACGGGTCGTTCGGCTTCGCCGATACGCCGACCACGGCCGGCGAACACGAGTACACCGTCAGGCTGGTTGGGAACTCGGTCATCGAGCCGGCGAACACCAGCCATGTGGTCACCGTCCTCCAACCGGCCACGTAGCATCCCGGCGACCCGGTGACGGCGATCCGAATCGCCGTCACCGACGGTCAAAGCGGTGCCGGCTGCGACGGGGTTCCGGGGGTTCGCAGCGTCGGGGTGAACCAGGTTCTCGCCGGAGGAAGCAGGAGCAGCGTCACGATGAGCGCGGTCCAGGGCGCGGTCAGAACCCACTCGAAAGTGCCTTCGACCAAGAAGTGGACGAAGTCGAGCAGGGGGATGGCGACCTGGACCGCGATGGTGGCGTGACGGATCCGTGGGCGACGGGTGCGCCACTGGTTCGCCAACCAGCCGACGAGGATCGGCGGAAGGTAGAAGGGGGCGTAGAGCAGGTTCTCCAGGACGTCGTTGGAATCGAGAACCAGCTCCAGGATGAGCAGGACGATGCCGAGCAGGGCGAGTGTCGCCTGGAGCCAGATCAGGTTCCGGGCGACCCTTACAGACAGAGGCATGCGGGGGGATCCACTTTCAGCTCTCGGGAACGCGGCGAAGGCGTCCGCGCAGACGGCTCGCCGGACAAATAGTCCCATTTCTATGCGGCAGTTGATCTCGTCCATCTGGGGCCACCTGGTTGTCCACGTGAGCGGGACGGCCGGTCGGATGAGGCGGGTGAGGGCGTGCCACATAGCGGACGCGGGGGATGAAAGTTTCACGACATCTCATCGCAACGGTGCGAACCTGTCGTGGTAAGAGCCCAGGCGGCGCGCCGATGGCACCCGGGCGTCCGAGAGAGGCGATCCACGTGCTTGACGCCGGGACCATCCTTGATTTGACTCCGCACTACCCAGTTAATCATCGAATCGATTCGGACACTCATTAATGTTAGCGCTAACACGCGCCTGGCTAGGCCTGCCGCATCGGTGCCGTCCGGTCATGATTCCTGATTGAGAGAAGAAGGCATGATGCTTTTCGGGAGCCTGAGAAGGGTGCTCACGGCCGGGGCGAGCGCGTTGATCGCCACCGCCTGCCTGACCGGCGTCTCCACGCCGTCGCAGGCTGCGACGCAGGGTCCGTGTGACATCTACGCTGCGGGTGGCACGCCGTGTGTGGCGGCGCACAGCACCACGCGTGCCCTGTACGCGGCCTACAACGGCCCGCTCTACCAAGTCAGGCGCGCCTCGGACAACACCACTCGCGACATCGGCGTGCTGAGCGCGGGCGGAGTCGTCAACGCCGCCACGCAGGACTCGTTCTGCGCCGGCACGAACTGTGTGATCACCATCCTCTACGACCAGTCCGGCCGCAACAACCGCCTCACCCAGGCGCCGCCCGGCTACTGGAAGGGTCCGGCCGCGGGCGGATACGACAACCTCGCCGACGCGAAGGCTGCCCCGATCACCATCGGCGGCCAGAAGGCCTACGGCGTCCGCGTGGAGCCCGGCACCGGCTACCGCAACAACAACACCAACGGTGTGGCGACCGGCGACCAGCCCGAGGGCATCTATGCCGTCGTCGACGGCACGCACTACAACCAGTGGTGTTGCTTCGACTACGGCAACGCCCAGACGGACGGCCAGGCCGACTCCCCCGCCATCATGGAGACCGTCTACTTCGGCGCCAACAAGCAGTGGGGCTACGGGGCCGGGGCCGGTCCCTGGATCATGGCCGACCTGGAGTGGGGACTGTTCTCCGGGGTGAACGCGGGCTACAACAACCTCGCGTCGATCAACCACCGTTTCGTCACGGCCATGGTCAAGGGCGAGCCGAATCACTGGGCCATCCGGGGCGGGAACGCGCAGTCGGGCGGCCTGACGAACTACTTCGACGGACGGCGCCCCAACGGCTACAACCCGATGAAGAAGGAAGGCGCCATCCTGCTCGGCATCGGCGGTGACAACAGCGTCTCCGGCCGCGGCACCTTCTTCGAGGGCGTGTTGACCTCCGGTTATCCGAGCGCCGCCACCGAGGACGCCGTACAGGCGAACATCGCCGCCGCGGGCTACGCGCCGGCTGGCGGCGGAAACCCGCAGCAGGGCGTCCAGATCGTGGGCGGCCAGTCCGGCCGGTGCGTCGATGTGCCGAACTCCAGCACCACCAACGGCACCCAAGTGCAGCTGTGGGACTGCGGGAGCGGCACCAACCAGCGGTGGACGTACACCTCGGGCAAGCAGCTGCAGGTGTTCGGCAACAAGTGCCTGGACGCCTACGGCCAGGGCACCGCCAACGGCACCCAGGTGATCATCTGGGACTGCAACGGACAGGCCAACCAGCAGTGGAACGTCAACTCCAACGGCACGATCACCGGCGTGCAGTCCGGGCTGTGCCTCGACGCCAACGCGGCCGGCACCGCCAACGGCACGAAGCTCATCCTCTGGGCCTGCAACGGCGGAAACAACCAGAAGTGGACCCTGCGCAGCTGATTCCGACCTTCGGCGCATGAGGGCGATCAGGTGAAGCCACGGGCAGAGGTCCGGACACCTGGGTGGGGCCACGGCTCCCCCGGAAACGGTCCTCTGCCCGCACAGGCGACGCTCGGCCGCGGTCATCACCCCAACTCGTCACCAGGAGCTTCGATGAACATGCCGCTGAACCGTCGACGCTTCATCGCCACCACGGCGGCGACCGTCGGCGCCGCCGCGCTTCCTTCGGCGATCTTCTCCAACCGAGCCGCCGCCGCCGTGCCGCCACAGGTGACGCTGCCGCAACGCGGCATCTACGACACGGCCGCGGCCGCGAGTTGGACCGATGCCTTCCTTACCGGCAACGGGGAGTACGGGGCCATGCTCTACGGCGCGCCCACTCTGGAGAAGGTGGTCTTCACGCATCATCGGTTCGTGCTGCCCAACGGCACCCGTAACGTGACTCCGCCGGTTCTGTCGGGCCGGTTGGCGGGGGTCAGGGACAAGGCGCTTGCCGGCGACTTCAACGGTGCCACCGGCGACTTCACGTCCGGATGGTCGCTGCGCTGGACCCAGACCTTCCATCCGGGCTACGAGCTGCGAATCAGCACCCCGGGGATGACGACGGTCGGCAACTACGCCCGGGTCACCGATTTCAGGACCGGTGAGGTCACCTCGTCGTGGACCGACAGCTACGGTGCGTGGACGCGCCGGGCTTTCGCCTCCCGAGCCGACCGGGTGATCGTCCACGAACTCACTCCCGCGCCGGGCCGGACGATCGACACCACGCTGAGCGTCAACACGGCCCTGAGCGGCGTACCAGGGTCCGTCGGCTTCACCACGCTCGCCACGACCGGAAACGGTGAGGGCTACCTGAACCTGCGGGGCACATACCCGGCCGGGCAGGGGGCGTTCGGCTATGAGGGCGTCACCCGGGTGGTCGCGACCGGCGGCTCGGTACGGGTGAGCGGGTCGACCATCGTCGTGGCCGGGGCGACCAAGCTCGTGCTGCTGACCAAACTCGACCGCTACGAGTCGTCCACCGCGTGGGACGCGAAACCCCTGCACACGGCGCTGGCCGCGCTGGCCGCCGACTACACGGCGTTGCTCGCGCGGCACACCGCCCTGCACACCGCGCTGTACGACCGTTCACGCCTCGACCTGAACGTCAGCGCGGCCGATCGGCAACTGCCGACCAGTGAGCTGATCGGCCGGCAGAACTCCAACCGCAACGTCATCGACCTCGCGTTGCTGGAGCGGATGTACGACTCCGGGCGTTATCTGTTCCTCAGTTCCAGCGGCGTCCTGCCACCACGGCTGACCGGCCTGTGGACGGGCGCCTGGGACGCGGCGTGGGCCGGGGACTTCACCACCGACGCCAACGTCAACTTCCAGGTCGCCGGGGGCAACATCCTGTCCCTCACCGAAGCCATGGACGGCTACTTCACCCTGATCCTCGGCCAGATCGACGACTGGCGCACCAACGCGAGAAACCTCTACGGCGCTCGCGGCCTGCTCGCTCCCTCCCGGACCGACGGCGAGTACGGCAAGATGCTGCACTTCGACAGCGGGTTCCCCGGCCACACCTGGATCGGCGGCGCCGACTGGCTGCTCTATCCGCTGCTCGAGTACTACCAGGTCAGCGGTGACGCCACCTTCTACCGCACCAGGCTCGCCCCGGTCCTGATCGAGCTCGCACTGTTCTACGAGGACTTCCTCACTCGCACCGACGCCAACGGCAGGGTCGTCTTCGTGCCGTGCTTCTCCATGGAGAACAGCCCGGGCAACACGGGCAGGCAACTGTCGATCAATGCGACCGGCGAGATCGCCGCGGGCAAGCACGCGCTGCAGGCCGCCATCGACGCCGCCAACTTCCTCGGCACCGAGCAGGGCCCGGGCCAGGGCGTGCAACGCTGGACCGCCCTGCTGGCCAAGATGCCCGATTACCGGATCAACGGAGA
Organism: Microbispora sp. H10885; assembly: GCF_014161415.1. NCBI lineage: Bacteria > Bacillati > Actinomycetota > Actinomycetes > Streptosporangiales > Streptosporangiaceae > Microbispora > Microbispora sp. H10885. The sequence continues at coordinate 112,088 of NZ_JABBWY010000017.1, forward strand.
CGGGGCGCTCGCGGAATGGTCGTGGCCCAGCCTGACCGACCGGTACAACCACCGTCACGTACAGCACATGTACCCGGTCTGGCCGCTGCACGAGATCAACCCCGAGGACAAGCCCGACCTGATCCGCTACGCGAGCCGCGCCCTGGATCTTCGGGGGGACGAGGGAGGGGAGGCCCACGGTGCCATCCACCGCTGCCTCGCCCGAGCCCGGCTCAAGGACGGCGCCGGCGTGTACGGCAACCTGCGGAAGATCCTGGGCAACAACATGGTCTTCCGATCGTTGATGACCTCGCACAACCCGAACCTGTCGATCTACAACGCCGACGCCGCCAATTCGCTGCCCGCGATTCTCGCCGAGGCGTTGATCTACACCAGGCCCGGCGTCCTGGAGTTGCTGCCCGCGCTGCCCGACCAGTTCGCCAAGGGCACGATCACCGGCGTACGCGGCCGCAACCGCATCCGGATCGAGTCGCTCACCTGGGACATCAGCGCCCGGACCGTCACCGCCTCCGTCGTCTCCGACATCACCCAGACCATAACGCTCATCTGCCGGCGCGGGATCGCCTCCTTGACCACCGGTGCGAGCGTCACCGCCTCGCCGTTGGGCAGCCACGCCCGGCAGGTGTCGCTCACCGCGGGTACGACGACCCAGATCACCGTCGAGCTGAGCGCCGGCGGCCCGTCCACGAGCGTCGTCCGCCTGGTCAACCGCAACAGCGGCAAGGTGCTGGACGTCTACGGCGGCTCCACCGCCGACGGCGCGACAATCGTCCAGTGGCCCTGGACCGGCGGGACCAACCAGCAGTGGCGGATGTCGCAGAACTCCGACGGCTCCTTCCGGCTGATCGGTCTCGGCAGCGGCAAGGCTCTCACCAGCCCGAACGCCAACCAGGGCGCCGCGCTCGTCCAGACGACCGACACCAATGGCGCGAACCAGCGGTGGAAACTCGTCCCCGCTGCCACGAGCGGCTACTACCGGCTCGTCAACGTCGGCACCGGACTGTGCGCGGACGTCGAAGCCGGCTCCACAGCCGACGGCGCCCGAGTCATCCAATGGGCCGCCAACAGCGGTACCAACCAGGAATGGCAGCTGGTCACCGTGTGACGGCGTGACCGCGTCGGCGTGGGCCGGGAGCCCGGCGTCAGGTCAAGTGGCAGGCGGAACCGGTGGCCAGGCGTGCGGACTCGCCGCGATCGAGCTGTGGCGGGTGTCTGTGGATCGGGCTGGTCACCGGCCGTCCATTAGCGGTTGCAGTGGCGATCGGGAGGTAACGTAGGGCTTACCGGTGACTCGTCGCCGCCTGACTTGGGCGTATCGACGATTTCTCTCACATCGGGATCGGATACTGCTATGACTGCGCTGTCAGTCACCATCAGGCACGAATCCGCCCACACGATCCTCACCCTCGACGGCGAGCTCGACTTCCTCTCAAGCGTCCGCCTGACCGACGCGGTCGACGCCGCCCTGTACGGCGGTCGGCAGCACCTCCTGGTCGACGTCGCCAGTCTGACGTTCTGCGATTCGTCCGGGCTCTGGGCGTTGCTCAGTGCCAAGCGGACCGTCACCGCCATGGGCGGAAGTCTGGAACTCGTCAACGTTCACGGCATCCTGCGGCGCGTTCTCGACATCACCGGAGCCGCGAAAGCCTTCCCTGCCGCCTCCGGCGGATGACATCAGGCGTCCCCGCTCGCCGAGTCGGACCGTCTTCCCGTAGGGCGCTCGATCTCGGAACCGCTGAGACATCCCATGTACGAGGCGTCCGACGCGGTCTGAAAGTTGCACCACGTAGGGATTTGCCAGAGTGAATCGGCTGTGGTGGAACCGTACAGCCGCAGTGATCCCATCTCCACTCGAAACATGAGCCTTGACAGCAGGGATGCGGGGGCTTACGTGTGGTGTCCGGCCGTACTGTCGAATCGATACGACACTGCCCGTACCAGGAGACAGCGTGCCCCCGTAAAGACGTCGTCGTGGGCGGCGGCCGGATGAGACGCACATCGCACCAGGGATCCACCCGAAAGGATCAGCCATGAAGCGGAGCGGTCCCTCCTCCCGTCCTCGACGTCCGGTAAGCAGGTGGCCGGCTCTGATGGCGGTCTTCCTTGTCGCGATGATCGGGGCTCAGCCGGCTGTGGCGGCACAGCAGTCCGCGCCGTCGGAGTCCACCGCGACGGTTGCCGCCGCTGGGGACATCGACGGCTTCACCGCGGGCAATGCCGCGATCGCCTCGGTCGATCTCGCCGGGACCTGGAGCTTCACCCCGGCGGGCCGGTCGACGACGTCGATCAAGGTGCCCGGAGGTGGCTGGTACAAGCAGGGTTTCACTGATGTGTCCCAGGCGGTGTACTCGCGTACGGTGACGGTGCCGGACTCGGGGCAGCCGCAGTCGACGTGGATCGAGTTCGGCGCCGTGAACCACCAGGCGACCTTGTCGGTGGACGGCCGGGTGGTCGCGACGCAGACCACGGCCTTCACCCCGTCGAAGTTCGACATCAGCGCCTATGCCGCCCCGGGCACCACTCATACCATCACCGTCGACGTGAAGGGCCGCGGCGCGCTGAAGAACCCGGCGAACGGCAAGTACATCGTGCCCGTGGCGGCCGACTGGTCCGAGGCGGTCCCGCAGGGCATCTTCCGCTCCGCGTTCCTGCGGGTGTATCCGGCCGTGTACGTCAGCGACACGTTCATCCGCACGTCGGTCGCGAACCAGACCCTCGGCTACGACGTGTGGGTGACCAACACCTCGAGCAGCGCTCGATCGGTGACGGTGACCGGCGAGCTGTCGTCGGACGGCGGCGGGACGTTCGATTACCCGGCGTTGCCGGCCCGCACCGTGACCGTGGGGGCGCGGTCGACGGCCAAGGTCACGGTCGATTCCGTCGCGTGGAACCTCGGCAGCACCTCGTACTGGTGGCCGAACGTCCCCTACCGGTCGGGGTATCGAGCCCAGCTTCACCGTCTCAAGGTCCGCGCGGCGACCGACGACGGCCGGGCAAGTGACGCGACATACCGGTTCGGGTTCCGTGAGACCACCCAGAACGGCGAGTACTACTACATCAACGGCGTCCGGGTGAACTTCCGCGGCGACAACCTGCAGGGTGCGGACTACGACCGGGTCGACAACGCAGGCAAGGGCGACGCCTACGACACGCTGCCCGGTTTCCTCCCGCCCTCGGCGGGCAACGGCGGCTGGCCGCAGGCCGTGGACAACTATCAGCGGCTCAACTACAACGTGGTGCGCATCCACCAGGAGCCGGCCAGCCCGTACATGCTCGACGTGGCCGACGAGACGGGCCTGATGATCATCGACGAGACCGGCATCCGCGGCAGCGCGCAGGACTTCGTCTCAGGGCACGATCACATGGTCGCTCACGCCCGCGCACTCACGTTGCGGGACCGCAATCATCCCGCCGTCATCCGCTGGAGCCAGGCCAACGAACCGACCTTCGGCAACGACTCCGAGCAGTTCGAGCAGGATCTCTACGCGGCGATGAACGGCAACGACGGCACCCGCCCGGTCAGCCTCGACGCCGCGCCCGGCGCCGACTCACCCAGTCGGTACCCGAACATGAGGTACGCCAACTTCGCGATCTTCGCGCACTACCTCGACGGCGTCGGACAGTACGGTGAGCGGCTGGCTCCCGTGACCGGCCGGCCCGACGGCGAGGGCGAGTACGTCTGGAACAAGTGCAACACCAAGCAGGGCTTCATGTGGTTCGCCACGGCGACGGCCGCCAAGCGTGGCAAGGATGCCGCCGATCTGCGCCCGTACACGCTGTTGTCCGCGTGGGCCGGTTTCGTGCCCGGCGTGCGTACCACGGACTTCGTGCCGGAGGAGGGCGGTCATCCGCTCTACGGTGCGGACAACCTGTCCGATCCCTGGAGCAACCCCCAGGTCCAGCGCGTCCAAGCCGCGTTCAACCCGGTCACGGCGATCGACCTGCCCTACTGGTCGGCGTCCGGGATCTCCGACTCCAACGGCGCCTTCCCGCTGCCGCAGGCCGTGAACACCTACGCCTACAACGCCTCCGTGACACGCAACATCACCGTCTTCAACGACGACCTGCGCGGCACCTCCGTCGGATTCTCCTGGTCGGCACGGCTCGACCGGCCCGACGGCACCGTGATCGCGTCGGGGCAGACCACACTGAACATCCCACTCGGCTCGCGGGTCACCCAGCCGGTCACCTTCACCACACCGGCGAGCGGCTCGCGGGTGTACCTGGTGCTGACGACCACCAAGTCGGGTGCCACGACGTTCACCGACGCGATCGAGTACTTCAATGTCGGATCCGGTTCGAGCGGCCCGGTCTCGGGCGCGGCCTACCGGATCGTCAACCGCAACAGCGGCAAGCCGCTCGCCGTGGCCGGCAACTCCACCGCGGACGGCGCCAAGGCCGTGCAGCAGACCGGCGCCTCCGCGTGGACCGTCACCAGCGGTCAGGGCGGCGCGTACACCCTGCGCTACGTCCCCACCGGCAAGGTCCTCGACGTCAACGGCAGCAGTACGACCCAAGGGCTGCAACTGCAGCAGTGGACCGCCAACGGCGGCACCAACCAGCTGTGGTACCTGCGATCCACCGGCGATGGCTATTACACGATCGTCAGCTACAGCAGCGGGCTGTTGGCGGACGTGTATGGCGCGTCCACCTCCGACGGTGCCCAGGTCGTGCAGTGGACCGCCAACGGCGGCACCAACCAGCAATGGCAGTTGATCCCGGCCTGAGACGACGTTCGCCGGGGAACATGCAGAACATGGGCGCCGCGTCGCGGGAGGTGCGGCGGCTCGCGGAGCGGACGCCACCGTCGCGGGAGCGGTTCGTCGACCTGCTGCGAGCCGTGTCGATCGTCGCGGTGGTCCTCGGGCATTGGCTGGCGACGGTGGTCGGCTACGACGAGCACGGCGAGCTGACCGGCCGGTCGGCGCTGCCGGAGCTGCCGTGGGCGCAGCCGATCACCTGGGTGGTCCAGGTGATGCCCGTGTTCTTCCTCGTCGGCGGGTACGCCAACGCCGTCTCCCTGGCCGCGGAGCGACGCCGCGGAGGGAACGCCACCGAGTGGCTGATCAGGCGGAGCGGCCGGCTGATCCCGCCGACCACGGCCCTGGTGCTGGTGCTGGGAGGCGGCGCGCTGGCGGCGGGCCTGTTCTTCGACGCCGACCCTGCCCGGGTTCGTACGGTGGTCTGGCTGGCCTCGATCCCGTTGTGGTTCCTCGTGGCCTACCTGGTGGTGGTCGTGCTGACCCCGCCGATGCACGCCCTCCATCGCCGGTACGGACTCGCCGTCCCGCCGGTGCTGGTGGGGCTCGTCGCAGCCGGTGATGTGGCCCGTCTCCTCGGCCACGGCTTCTGGGGTAGCGGCAACTTCCTGTTCGGCTGGCTGGCCGTCCACCAGATGGGTTTCGCCTGGCGGGACGGGCTGCCGGCCCGCCCTCGCGTCGCGGTGTCGCTGCTGCTCGGCGGGACCGGCGCGCTGCTCCTGCTCACGCTGGCCGGTCCCTACCCGATCAGCATGATCAATGTGCCCGGCGAGCGGCTGCACAACATGTCCCCGCCCAGCCTGGCCCTGCTCGCGGTCGCCACCGCCCAGCTCGGGGTGGCGCTGCTGCTGCGGGATCGGGGCGAGCGATGGTTACGGCGCGGCGGCAGGTGGACGGCCGTGGTCGCGGTCAACTCGGTGATCATGACGATCTTCCTCTGGCACATCTCCGCCGCGATCCTGCTGGTCGCCGCGCTGCACGTCGCGGGCGTGCTGCCGACTCCGCAGGCCGGATCGGCCGCGTGGCTGGCCTGGCGGATCCCGTTGCTGGTCCTGTTCGGCGCCGCTCTCACGCCACTCGTCGCGATCTTCGGCCCGATCGAGGTGCGCGGCGCCCTGCGGCTCCGCCGGATCTCGCTCCCGACGCCGGCCGTCCTGGCCCGCATGGCGTCCTGCCGGGTCTTCCGGCCGTGGCTGGCCGTCGCGGGATTCGCAGGAGTCGCCTTCGCCCTGCTCGCCAACAGCCTGTGGCCCGGCACCGCTCCGACCGGGTCGGGAATGCCGGCGGTCGCGCTGGTCACCTACCTCGCCTGCGCGGCGGTCCTGCGCCTGCTGCGCTCGACTCCTCCTGCCACGGAGGCCGGACCGCGCCACGGGTGACGCCGAATCCGGCAGCCGGCACGACGGCGTGGCGTCTCATGCCGCCCTGGAAACCTGGTCGCCATGTGTCCCGTCCGCGCTCGGCACGGAGGGAGGCAGGGCCTGTTCGCACCAGATGGTCTTGCCACAAGCCGACTGTCTCGTGCCCCAGCTCTGCGTGAGCTGTGCGACCAGCAGCAGTCCACGGCCTCCCTCGTCGAAGACGCGGGCCCGCCGCAGATGCGGTGCGGTGTTGCTGCCGTCCGAGACCTCGCAGATCAGCGTGCGGTCGCGGATCAGCCGCAGCTGGATCGGCCCGGTCCCGTGGCGCATGGCGTTGGTGACCAGCTCGCTCACCACGAGCCCGGTGACGAACTCCATCTCGGCCAGTCCCCATACGAGGAGCTGGTCGATGGCGAGCTTCCGGGTGTGCGTGACCACGGCCGGGTCGGCGGGGACGTCCCACGTCACGATCTGGTCCGGGGAGAGGGCCGCGGTGCGGGCCAGGAGAAGGGCCGCGTCGTCGGCCGCGCGGCCGCCGAGCAGGGCGCCGGTCACGGTGTCGCAGGTGTCCTCAAGCGATGCGGTCGGCAGCGCCAGGGCGCAGCGCAGTTCGGCGAGGCCCTGGTCGATGTCCCGGTCGCGGGACTCGATCAGGCCGTCGGTGAACAGGGCGATGACGGTGCCCGCGGTCAGGCGCAGCTCGGTGGTTTCGAAGGGCAGGCCGCCGACGCCGAGAGGAGGGCCGACCGGCCCGCTCACCAGTTCCGTGGCGCCGTCGGGAGCGACCAGGACGGGCAGTGGGTGACCGGCGGTGGCGATGGTGCAACAGCGCGAGACGGGGTCGTAGACGGCGTACAGGCACGTGGCTCCCAGCTCGGCGAACGCGGCTGGGTCGCCTTCCGCCGTGCCGGGCTGTTCCTCGCCGGTGAGGTGGATGACCAGGTCGTCCAGGTGCGTGAGGAGCTCGTCGGGCGGCAGGTCGACGTCGGCCAGGGTGCGTACGGCGGTGCGCAGCCGGCCCATGGTCGCGGCGGCGTGGATGCCGTGGCCGACGACGTCTCCGACGACGAGGGCGACCCGGCAGCCGGACAGCGGGATCACGTCGAACCAGTCGCCGCCCACCCCGGTCTGCGCGCCCGCCGGCAGATAACGGGAGGCGATCTCCACCGCCGGCTGCACGGGCAGCCGCTGGGGCAGCAGACTGCGTTGCAGGGTGAGCGCGGTGTTGCGTTCGTGGGTGTAACGGCGGGCGTTGTCGATGACGACGCCGGCCTTGGCGGCCAGCTCCGCCGCGTAGGACAGGTCCTCCTCGTCGAAGCGCCCGGGCGGCCGCGAGCGCCAGAAGCTGACCACGCCCATCCGCATCCCCCGGCCACGCAGCGGAGTCGTGATCAGGGAATGGATGCCCTGGTCCAGGATCCGGGCGGCCTCTTCCGGCTTCTGGGACCGCCACGCGGTGGAGGCCCGCAGATCGGGCTCGATCACGGGGAGGTCACAGTCGAGACTGCGGGCCTGAGGCGTGGGCGGGGCCCACGTGATCGGCACGCCGGGCGGGTGGAACGACCCGGTGTTCCCGATGCCTCCGATCGCCACCCGGCACAGCGTCTCGCCCTCGTCCGGGTGGTGGTCATCGCCTTGTACGACGGCCAACACCAGGTCGACCGTGACGAAGTCGGCGAACTCGGGGACCGCCACCTCCACCAGTTCCTCCGCCGTCCGCCGCACATCGAGGGTGGTGCCCACCGCCGTGCTGGCGTCGTACAGCAGTTTGAGGCGTCTGTGCGCCATCTCTGTCAGCTTGCGGCTCTCCTCCAGCGAGTGCCCCATGCTGTTGAACGCGACTTCGAGCTCACCGATCTCGCCCGCACCGGTTTCGGGCATGCGCGCCGTGAGGTCTCCGTCGGCGAGCCGGGAGGCGACGGCGGCCGCTTTTCGCACCGGCCGGACGATCGACCGGATCAGGTAGGTGTCGAAGGCGAGGATGAGCAGGATCGATCCCACCACACCGATCGACGCCACCGCGGTGGCCCGGACGGCGGCTTCGGCGGCGCGTGCCTGTCGCGACGCGAGAAGTTGATCCTCGAAATTCACGAACTGCTGGAACTGGCCCCTGATCGCGTCGACGCGGCGCTTTCCGTCCTGCGTCACCGCCACGGTGTGCACGGATGCCGGATCCCGCCGCGCGGCCTCCACGGTCGGAACCGAATAGTCATGGATATAGGCCTCGATGGATTGCCTGATCCGGCGCGCCCGCTCTCCCTGCGTGGGGGTGCCCGCGGTCGCGAGACGCTCCAGGGTGGCCGCCTGCTCGGGGATGGCGGCACGGGCCTGCCTCCATGGTTGCAGGAAGCTCTCCTCCCCTGCGATGACGAACCCCCGCTGGCCGGTCTCGAGGTCGATGACGAGCCTCTGGAGGTGGTTCGCGCTCGTCAGCACATGCCTGGAGTGGTTCGTCAGATCCACCGCCTCACGAAGACCCACGATCGCCGGCAGGAGGAACGCGAAGGCGCCGCTGATGAGGCCCAGGAGCAGCACGCTCACCATGATCGTGCGCCGGGTCAGTCCGCCTTCCCCCGCAACCCGTCGCGTGCGACGCGAACCGCTTACCCCCATGGCATGCCTTCTGACCAGCGGCAATCTCGTCTACTTCGTCATCTTACGACTGCGGCCCTTTCGCTCCCGGAAGGGAGCGGCGCCGTCCCCGGGCAGACGAACGAGCGGGTCCGGCCGGGCGAGGTGCTCCGGCCGGACCCGCTCGGTCCGGTTGTTCGGTTCTCAGGTCAGGCGGTCACGGGCTGGAGCAGGTGACGGAGGGGGTGGCCGCGCTGCCGTTGGCGGTGAAGCCCAGGGTGGTGGAGGCACCCGAGGCGATGGAGCCGTTGTAGGGCGCGTTGCGGACCGTCACGCTGGAGCCGGACACGCTCTGCTGGCCGTTCCACAGGCTGCTGATGCTCTGCCCGCCGGGCCAGGTCCACTTCACGGTCCAGCCGTTGACCGGCGCGCTGCCCGCCTGCACGGTCACCTCGGACTGGAACCCGCCGGGCCAGGAGTTCACCGTACGCATCGTCGCGCTGCATCCGCCCGGCTCCGTCGACGGCGACTGCGACGGCGACTGGGACGGCGACTGGGACGGCGACTGCGACGGCGACTGCGACGGCGACTGGCTGGGGCTCTCCGAAGGACTCGCGCTGGGGCTCACCGGCGGGGAGGGCGAGACGGGCGGGGCGGCGTTGAGGGCGTTGAGGACCGAGGTGTAGGCGGCCTTCTTGTTGCCGCTGGTGTCGAACAGCAGCGGGCTGGTGTTCGCGCCGAGCCAGGAGTCGCTGTCACGGACGCCCCACACGGTGATGCCGACACACCGCGACACGGCCAGGCAGTCGTTGGTCACGTTGGCGTAGGTCTGGGCCGAGCCGCCCTGGATGTCCAGCTCGGTGATCGCCACGTCGACGCCGAGGGCGGCGAAGCTGGAGATCGTGGTGCGGTAGTTGCTGTTGTAGGCGCTCTGGCTGTTGAAGTGCGACTGCAGGCCGACGCAGTCGATCGGCACACCGCGCTGCTTGAAGTCCTTGACCATGTTGTAGACGCCCTGCGTCTTGGCCCAGGACCAGTTGTCGATGTTGTAGTCGTTGTAGCAGAGCTTGGCGGCCGGGTCGGCGTTCCGCGCGGTGCGGAAGGCCACCTCGATCCAGTCGTTTCCGGTCCGCTGCAGGTTGGAGTTGCGCCGCCCGCCGTTGCTGTCGTCGAAGGCCTCGTTGACGACGTCCCAGTAGGCGATCTTGCCCTTGTAGTGGGACATGACCCCGTTGATGTGGTCGATCATCGCCTGCCGCAGCGAGCTGCCCTCCAGCGACTGCATCCAGCCCGGCTGCTGCTGGTGCCAGGCCAGCGTGTGCCCGCGCACGCGCTTGCCGTTCTGCACCGCCCAGTTGTAGACCCGGTCACCGGCGGAGAAGTTGAACTGCCCGCGGTTCGGCTCGGTCGCGTCGATCTTCATCTCGTTCTCGGCGGTCACCATGTTGAACTCACGGTTCGCGATGGTCGTGTACTGCGAGTCGCCGAGCTTGCCCGAGGCGATCGCGGTGCCGAAGTAACGGCCGCTCTGCGCCGCCGCCGCGCCCAGCGTGCTGGCCGCCGCGTCGGCGGGGGCCGAAGCCGCCGCGAACGCCGTGACCGCGCCGAGCACACCGAGAGCACCGACGGCCAGAGCCCGCCGCATCCCCGTGAAGGGCTGCCGGGTTCCAGGCCGGGAATTGGCGCGTACGCCCATGCCTGAGCCTCCATAACTGAAACGGGAAGGGAGTACTGCGGCGACATGCCGCGCGGGATGGACGCGGGCCCCATCACTGGGAACGCACACCCGTCAGGCGTCGCGAAACGGCGGCCCCCTGCCTGCGCACCACCACCGGACAGGAGGGCCGCCTCGGGACCTCAGTGTGGAAACCACGCCGAAACATGTCAAGACTGGGGTGAAACTTTCGGAGGCGGGCCGTCGTCAGGCTGGCGTCCTACCCCCGTATATGGCCTGCCCAGGGCCCTGGAAATTTTCGAGCCGGCCAGCCCGCCAGAAGGGCGGTAATGGCTGAAATTTACATCATCGCCCAGCGCGAGACGTGCGCTCCGGCGGCCTCGGCGAGGTCTTCCCGATCAGTCCGCCCACGACAAGCGAAGGCCTCCGGTACGGCGGCGTGCGCCGTGCCGGAGGCCTTCTTTCACCACCAGGAGAGGAGGAGAGTCAGCGGATGGACTCGCCTAGCTGTTCCAGGTCCACTTCTGGTTGTTGCCGCCGTGGCAGGAGTACAGCTGGAGCTTGGTGCCGTTGCCGGTGCCGGCTCCGACGGCGTCGAGGCACAGGTTGGACTGGACGCCCTGGATGCTGCCGTCGGAGTTCACCCGCCACTTCTGGTTGTCCCCGCCCCAGCAGGAGTAGATCTGGATGGCGGCGCCGTTGCCCGTGCCGGCCGCGTCCAGGCACTTGTTGCCGTAGACCCGGATCTCACCGGAGGACGTGGACGACCAGGTCTGGTTGCTCTGACCGTTGCAGTCGTACAGCTGCACCTGCGTGCCGTCGTTCTGGCTGGCGTTGGGCACGTCGATGCAGCGGCCGGAGGCCACGCCCCGGATCGCCCCGTTGCCGCCACTGGTCGGGCTCACCGTCGGAGTCGCGCTGGGGCTCCCCGAAGGACTCGCGCTGGGGCTCACCGGCGGCGTGGGCGAGACGGTGGGGGCGGAGTTGAGGGCGTTGAGGACCGAGGTGTAGGCGGCCTTCTTGTTGCCGTTGCCGTCGAACAGCAGCGGGCTGGTGTTCGCGCCGAGCCAGGAGTCGCTGTCACGGACGCCCCACACGGTGATGCCGACGCACCGCGACACCGCGAGACAGTCGTTGACCACGCTCTGGTAGGTCTGCGCCGAGCCGCCCTGGATGTCCAGCTCGGTGATCGCCACGTCGACGCCGAGCGCGGCGAAGCTGGAGATCGTGGTGCGGTAGTTGCTGTTGTACGGGCTGTTGCTGTTGAAGTGCGACTGCAGGCCGACGCAGTCGATCGGCACGCCACGCTGCTTGAAGTCCTTGACCATGTTGTAGACGCCCTGCGTCTTGGCCCAGGACCAGTTGTCGATGTTGTAGTCGTTGTAGCAGAGCTTGGCGGCCGGGTCGGCGTTCCGCGCGGTGCGGAAGGCCACCTCGATCCAGTCGTTGCCCGTCCGCTGCAGGTTGGAGTCGCGCCGGCCACCGGAGTTGCCGTCGGCGAACGCCTCGTTGACGACGTCCCAGTAGGCGATCTTGCCCTTGTAGTGGGCCATGACCCCGTTGATGTGGTCGATCATCGCCTGCCGCAGGCTGCTGCCCGACAGCGACTGCATCCAGCCCGGCTGCTGGGAGTACCAGGCCAGCGTGTGACCACGGACCCGCTTGCCGTTCTGCACCGCCCAGTTGTAGACCCGGTCACCGGCGGAGAAGTTGAACTGCCCGCGGTTCGGCTCGGTCGCGTCGATCTTCATCTCGTTCTCGGCGGTCACCATGTTGAACTCACGGTTCGCGATGGTCGTGTACTGCGAGTCGCCGAGCTTGCCCGAGGCGATCGCGGTGCCGAAGTAACGGCCGCTCTGCGCCGCCGCCGCGCCCAGCGTGCTGGCCGCCGCGTCGGCGGGGGCCGAAGCCGCCGCGAACGCCGTGACCGCGCCGAGCACACCGAGAGCACCGACGGCCAGAACCCGGCGCAGCCCTGTGAAGGACTGCCGGGTTCCAGGCCGGGAATTGGGGCGTTCGCCCATGCCTGAGCCTCCATAACTGGAACGGGAAGGGAAAGAGGCGAGTAGAGTCGCGAATCGACGCCGCGCTCCATCGATCGGGAGCGCACACCACCGGGGGCGTCGCGGACGGCCTCCCGCCTGTGCACCACCATCAGGCAGGAGATCGCCTCGGGGACTCAGTGTGGAAACCCCGCCGAAACATGTCAAGACTTTAGTGAAACTTTCGGAACGACCGGCCCTCGCCCGGCGGTGTCGCACCCCGCCGGCATCCGCCCCGGTCTCCCGAAACGTCTCGGCGGGCCGTCGCCTCCGGCCCGGCCGGAATGCCTGAAAGTTTCATCACACATCCCCTGCGTACCGGTGAGACGTACGACATAAGACCTGCTGGGCCCGTGCCCGGTCGTCGCACGCCCGTACGCGAGACTGCGGGTCCTTGACTCCGTCTCGCCACCTCGGCTTTGCTCCGCCCCACCACCACTTAGTGCACCGAAGGGAGAAGGGAGCCTGGAGCCCCAGGTAGTTGTTAACGTTAACAGCATCTCGTCTTGAAAGCGCACCACGCGGCCCGAGCGACGCGAGACCCCGGATGGACACACCACCTCCCTCCGCGGCCTCCCCTCGCCGTCGCTTTCGATGGGAGGTCGCCCGTACAGAGCGGGAGGAGCCGGATCGGCCGGCCCGTGACTCCTCGCAGCGGTGCGGCCCGTACGACGGGCCGGCCCGGCCACCCCGATCATGTTCCGCCGCAGAGCCACCACTTCACGGCGTTCGCCCCCTGAGAAAGCTGGGTACAAAAATGTTAGCGATAACAGAAATAATCCATCGTCCGCGCTGGTCGCGTGCGCGGAAGTCGCTGGGCCGATGGCTGGCCGTACCGCTCCTGACCGTGGCCATGGCGGCGTCGGGCGCGGTGCTGGGGGCGGGCGCCGCGAGCGCGGAGTCCAACGGCGGGGTTCGGGTGATGCCGCTGGGCGACTCGATCACCGAGGGCACCCAGGTGCCGGGCGGCTACCGGATCGGGCTGTGGCAGCGCCTGGCCGCCGGCCGCTACACCGTGGACTTCGTCGGCTCGCAGTACAACGGGCCGGGCAACCTGGGCGACCACGACCACGAGGGCCACCCCGGGTGGCGGATCGACCAGATCGACGCCAACATCACCGGTTGGCTGCGCAGCTACACCCCCCGCACGGTGCTGCTGCACATCGGCACCAACGACGTGCTGCAGAACTACAACGTCTCCTCGGCCCCCCAGCGGCTGTCCACCCTGATCGACCACATCACCTCGGCCGCGCCCAACGCCGAGGTGTTCGTCGCCACGATCATCCCGCTGTCGAACTCCGGCCAGGAGTCGGCCGCCCGCACCTTCAACGCCGCCGTCCCCGGCATCGTGCAGTCGAAGGTCAACAGCGGCAAGCACGTCCACCTGGTCGACATGCACAGCAAGCTCACCACCGGCGACCTCATCGACGGCATCCACCCCACCGCGAACGGCTACGACAAGATGGCCGCCGCCTGGTACGCCGCCCTCCAGTCGGTCCCGGGCAGCCTCGGCCAGGGGTCCAGCCCGAGCCCCAGCGTGACCCCCAGCGCCAGCCCGAGCACCAGCCCCAGTGCCGGTCCCAGTGCGATCAAGGGAGTCGCTTCGGGCAGGTGCGTGGACGTCCCCAACGCGTCGCAGACCAGCGGCACCCAGGTGCAGATCTGGGACTGCAACGGACAGTCCAACCAGAGCTGGACTCCCACCAGCTCCGGCGAACTGCGCGTGTACGGCAACAAGTGCCTCGACGTGGCCAACATGAGCACCGCCGACGGCGCCGCGGTGCAGATCTGGGACTGCAACGGACAGAACAACCAGAAGTGGCGCTTCAACAGTGACGGCAGCATCACCGCGGTCGGAGCCAACAAGTGCCTCGACGCACCCAACTACTCCACCGCCAACGGCGTGAAGCTCCAGATCTGGTCCTGCAACGGGCAGAGCAACCAGCGCTGGACCCGCGTCTGATCGAGGACCCCGCCGGGGCGGCCGGACCGGCCGCCCCGGCGTAGGCCCGCCCCTCAGCGGCCCCCGCAGGCGCCGCCCCGGCATGTCCCCAGCGGTCCCCCTCCACCCCAAGCGCCCTGATCACGAATAGCGCCCGGCCTCCGGCACCGCCGCCCGGACGCCGCGCCGACGGGTCACCACTTCGACAACGAAAGGACTTCGCGTGAAACGAAGGCTCAGATCCCTGCTGGCCGCCGCCTCGTTGCCCCTGGTACTCGTCGGCATGCTGCTGGCCGCCCACCCCGCCGCGGCCGCCACGCTGACCCGCATCACCGGGTTCGGCACCAACCCGACCAACCTCAACATGTACCTCTACGTCCCCGACCGGGTCGCCGCCCGCCCCGCCCTGCTCGTCCTGGTCCACTACTGCAGCGGCTCGGCCAGCGGCATCTTCAACGGCAACGGCCACGACTACGTCACCGCCGCCGACCGCTACGGCTACATCATCGTGGTCCCCGAGGCCACCCGCAGCGGATCCTGCTTCGACGTCTCCACCCCCGCCGCGCTGCGCCGCGACGGCGGCAGCGACTCCACCGGCATCATGGCCATGGTCAACTACACCCGCCAGCGCTACAACGTCGACCCCGGCCGCATCGTGGTCAGCGGCTTCTCCTCCGGCGCCATGATGACCA
>NZ_JABBWY010000018.1:0-123587 GCF_014161415.1 Microbispora sp. H10885
TCCTACCGCACCCGCCAACGCCGCGAGCTGCTGGCCAAGGAGAACCGCGCCAACCGCGACTGAGCCAACCCCGGGGGGTTAAAGTTCCCGGAACCGCTGGGGGTCACTATCGGGAGTCCGTTGACACCTGGAGCGGCACGAGCATGATCACTTTCCGGTCCCGAAGTCGGCGGGCGGTACGAGAGTTGTAGCGACATGCCTCGACTGCCACGACTATAAGGATCGCATCCCCGTCTACAAGTGGGACCTGGCCGCTTTGTGGGTCGCGCACATGGAGCTGTTCAAGGGGTTGGACCCGTCTCGATACAAGGGCCTGTACGGGGATGATCTGATAGATGCCTTGTGGGAAGACTCGTTACTGAGCGAGACGGAAGTCATGGCCCGGTGGAAGTCGCTCACTCCCATGGCCAGGGTTCTCTATGCGAGAATCCGGGCGCTGCGTGAGATAGACATGCGATAAGATCGCTGTGCGTTCCGGAGTTTCGGGAACGCCGGAACGTCGCGCAGTTTGGCAGCGCACTTGACTGGGGGTCAAGGGGTCGTGTGTGCCACTATGCCCTGCGCCATCCGTTGCGCGATCCCGCACGCTCGCCTTGTCCTGATCTCTCGTCTGCCGTCGACCCATCGCGAAGCGACAGCGGGCCGGGGACGGAAGGTCAAGCCCTGCCTCGCGTGTACCTGCTCCCGGTGACCTTCCTCGCGCGCTGGTTGTCCTGCCGGCGCGGCTGGGCTTGACCTGGAGGAGCCGGGCTGCTGGGCTTGCCTGGATCGATGGCAGACGAGAGATCAGGACTTCCAGTCCAGCCAGCTACGGCGCCAGCTCGCGGCCCCCTCTCGGAGTCGGAGGCCCCGGGGTTTGGGGCAGCGCCCCAAGGTCCTGTCTCTCGCACCTTCCGCCCCGTCCCCTCTCCGCTCCTTCTTCTCTCCCCTCGTCTGCCAGCGTCGCCCCTCTTGGTCTCCGGGTTCTTCGGCTCTGGTGGTGCCGCTCGTGGCCAACGGCCCGTTCACCACTTGGGGAGAGAGATCACTTCTCGCACATTGCCGCTTGCCGCCACCGGTTGAACACCCGCGCCGCTTGTCGGCGCGGGGTGCGCGCCGCCTGCCGGCGGGACCGGCCGGAGAGCCGCAGCCCGCCGGCAGGGCGGGCGCGCGGCCCAGCGGTAGACACAACCTGTGTCCGCGTGCCTTCCCCTCTGGGAGTGCGGGCCGTGATGGCTTCTGGCCGCGCTGTGCCTCCCACCGGCGTTCGACCCCCTCACGGTGTCACTGGAAGACAGCTCAGGAAACAGCCCCCTCCTCTGCCGATCCCTTCCCCGGCGGGTCCTCCTCCTTGGTGGCCCGCCTTCTGTCTCGGATCGTCGAGCCTGCCACCCCCTCGCGCATCCTCCCCGCGGCGCCTTCGCTCCCCCTCCCACCGCGCCCCCGCCGAAGGCGGCTTGATAGCGAGAAGAAAAGTAGCTTCCTGCAGCGAGACCGATCAGCGAAACGGTTGGGCGACGGCCCAGATACGTTCGAGGCTGGTGTGGTAGACGGCTGTGCTGTCTTCGTCCTTGGCGGCTGTCAGGTACAGCACTGGGGCCTGAGCTGCCGGGGTGCCGTAGGCGTGGACATTCACGAGTAGTTCGGCATCGGCCCTGTAGATAGAGTTGTAGAGGGTCGTGTGGTGGAGGCGGATCTCCACACCGTCGACCTCCTGGAGCGGCCGGTACAGCATGAGAGCGTTGCGTACTCGGGCGGCAATGACGTCGGCTCCGATGCCTTCTTCGACGCCCCGGGTGGCTACCTGCGGGCTGTCGGGATCGCCAAGGAGGATGCGGATTTTGACGCCTGTGCGGGCTCGGCTGGCTAGGAGGCTGATCATGCCGGTGTCCTCGGCGAGGAAGAGGCTGCTGTAGGTCAGGATGTCGATCTCGCTGCTCGCACCTTGGAACAACCGGCGCCAGATGTTCTGCGGTACGGCCCAGCGGTGAGGGTACGCGGCTCGCTCGACACGTCACCGGCTTAAAGGTCCGGGACGGTGGTCCTAACTCTCGGATCGCTGAGACAAGGTCGCTTCGACCCGTGCCAGGCGTTCGGCCAGGTCCTGTACGGCGGTGCGTAGCGCGATGACCTCGCTCGCCAAGTCGCCCGCCGGCCCCGGGTCGGTGTCCGGGACGTCTTCCCGGACGAACACGCCCTTGCCCTGCTGGCCGATGACCAGGCCCTCGGTCCGCAAGATCCCGACCGCGAGTTTCACGACGCTGAGTGAGGCGTCGTACTGCTCGGCGAGCTGGGTGGTCGACGGCAACGGGGAGCCGGGCGGCAGAGATCCGCCGCGGATCTGCTCGCGCAGATCGTCGGCGATCTGGAGGTAACCGGGCCGTCCCGTCTTCTTGACCATCCCTCTCCTGTCCTGAGGACCCAGGTGTCATCTCAGCACAGGAACACGACCAAGCCAACCGAGAGAACATTGACAACCAGGCCAACCTAGTTAACTATGTTGGCTGCGAGCTTAAGGAGGTCCACCCATGCGCACCATTCCGATCCCGGTCGACGTGACCAAACTGCAGTTCGTCTGCGTCCGCGCACCCCGCCCGCGCGTCCTCAACCAGGACACCGGCGAAATCAAGACCGACAAGAACGGCAACACCGTCTACGAGATCGTCCTGTCCGTGGAGGACGAGTTCGGCCGGATCGAACTCGTCAAGGTCGGCACCTCCGGCGAGCCCCAGGTCACCGCCGGACAGGACGTCACCCCCATCGGCCTGGTCGGCTACGTCTGGGAAATGTCCCGGGGCGGCGAGGCCCGCTGGGGCATCAGCTACCGGGCCAGCTCGATCGTCCCCGCCGAGGTGAGCGCCCGTGCGTGACGCCCTCCCACTGCTGCTCGCGGGCCTGGCCGCTGCGGCGGCCGGCCTGTGGGCCTGGCACCGCTACCACTTCCGCTCCTTCTGGCTGATCATCGGCTTCCCCCTCGTCGCCCTCACCGTCCGGACAACCTGGCGGAAGGTCGCCCTCGGCTGCGGGCTGACCAAGAAGCGCCAACGCTGGTGGTTCACCACCGTCCCCGGCGCGATCGCCTCCACAGGCATCGTCAAGGTACGGCGGCGCTTCCAGCGGGTCGCGGTCGACACCAAGCCCTTCATGTGGCTACCGCTGCCGACCCGGCACGGCTGGCGCGTCACCGTCCACACCCTCGAAGGGCAGATCCCCGCCGACTACTCCCAGGCCGCCGAACGGCTCGCGCACTCCTGGGGCGTCCACGCCGTACGGGTCTCGTCCCCTCGGCCCGGCCGTGTGGTCCTGGCCGCCACCGTGCGGGACCCGCTCGTCCGGCTCGACCACCTCCCGGCCTCGGGCGACCTCCTCACCGTCCATGTCGGGCGGCTGGAGACCGGCGGGCTGTGGACGATCGACTTCCGCACGGTGCCGCACTGGATCAACGCCGGGGCCACCCAATCCGGTAAGTCCAACCTCGCCAACGCACTGCTCGTGGGGCTGGCCCCGCAACCGGTCGCCCTTGTCGGCATCGACCTCAAAGGCGGGGTCGAGTTCACCCCGTACGCGCCCCGGCTGTCGGCCCTGGCGACCACGCGGGCCGAGAGCGTGGGCCTGCTGGATGACCTGATGGCCGTGATGGTCGACCGGATGGGGCTGTGCCGTACGGCGGGGGCACGTAACATCTGGCAACTTCCGCCCGGCGTGCGGCCGCTCCCGGTCGTGGTGCTGGTCGACGAGCTGGCCGAGCTGTACCTGATGGCCGACAAGTCCGAGAAAGATGAGATCGCCCGCACGTCGACTGCGCTGCTGCGCATCGCACAACTCGGGCGGGCGTTCGGCATCTACCTGTTCTGCTCCGGCCAGCGGATCGGCTCTGACCTCGGCCCCGGCGTCACCGCCTTACGGGCCCAGTGCTCGGGGCGGATCTGCCACCGGGTAAACGACCCGGAGACCGCGACCATGACCCTCGGCGACCTCGACCCCGCCGCCCTGGTTTCCGCCCGCGCCATACCCGCCGAGACCCCCGGTGTCGCGATCGTCGCCCATCAGGACGGCCAGTGGTACCGCGCCCGCTCCTTCCACGTCTCCGAGCAGACCGCAGAACACACCGCCCGGCACTGGTCCCGGCTCACTCCCACGTGGGCCGAGATCGCTCAGCCCGGCCGCGTCACCGGCCTTGATGAGGCCGCGCTCTCCGAGTTGTTGTCCGCCTGATCACGAAAGGGGTAACGATGCGACGCCTTGCCTCATGGCTGCTCGACACCGGGCCGGTTCTCGTCCTGGCCGCCATCGCGGGTGCCGGATCGTTCACCCACATCCGCGACACCGCCACCGGCCACGGACAGACCGGCTGGATGTCGTGGGCTGTGGCCGTCTGCGTCGACCTCACCTGCGTCATGGCCGCCCGGGAACGGCAGCGCGACAAGAAGACCGGACGCCAACGGACCGGCCTCGTGTCCTGGCCGACGCTGGTTCTGGCCGGTGGAATCGTGTTGTCCCTGGCCGCCAATCTGCATCAGGCCGAACCGACCGTGTGGGGCTGGTTGACGGCGGCCACCCCCGCCGGGGCGTTCCTTATCGCCGTCTCGATGCTCGAACGCCGCGCCGCCGCCCCTCGTCCTGAACCGTCCGCACCCGTCCTGACCGTCGATACCGTCCCGTCCTCACCGTCCCCGGCCCCGGCGCTCGTCCCCGTAGTACAGGACGGGCAGGACAGCGAGGCAGGACCGTCCCCGGCCCTGGTCGATTACGCCCGCCGCGTCGCCGACGAGCACCAGGCCAAGCACGGCAGACCGATCACCCGCGATTTGCTGCGCGCCCGCCTCGGTGTGTCCAACCAGCTCGCCTCGGACCTGCTGCGCACCCTGCGCACCGCACCCGAACCCATCGCATGAGAGGAGATCACCACATGAACGACGACTACCGTTCCGCCCTCATCTCCGGGCTCCGCGCCCTGGCCGACTTCCTGGACGCCAACCCGGCCGTCCCCGTCCCGTACTCGGTCAACGTGCTGCACTTCCCGCACCGCGCCACGGACGCCGAGATGTGCGCCGAGGTCGACCACATCGCCGAAATGCTCGGCACGTCGATCGACCCGCGCGAGCGCGAGTCCGGCCACTACGCCGCCTCGATCCGCTTCGGACCGGTGGAGTACCGGGCCGTGGCCATCCTGGCCGCCCGCCGTGCCCAGTACGAGGCCGACCGCAGCTACGAGGGCTGCATCCAGCCCGACCCCATCCCGGACCAGAACGCGGCGCAGGCCGCCTGATCACGAAAGGAGGTGACGCCCATGCCCGACACCGAGCAGGCCCCGCCCGCGACTCCCGTGCCGATCACGCCTCAGCGGTGGCAGTGCTGCCACTGCGGCGGAGGCGGCCTGGACTCCTACGGCGAGACCTGCCGCCACTGTGACGGGCTCGGCTTCTGCTGAACCCCGTCAGCGCCCCCGGCCTGGCCGTACATCCGCCAAGACGCCTGCCAGGTCGGGGGCCATCCCTCCACCCCATCGAGTGAAAGGAGGTCTCCATCTTGCCCGTAACATCCGCCAACGCGCACGCCATCCGCGGCGCCATCGCCCGACTCAACGACCCCAACTGCGCCCGCTTCGCCTCCCAAATCCGCCACACGGGCGGCTGCCGACAGCCGATCCACCTGCGCGGCAAGGTCGAACACTGGGACAAAGCCACCGGCACCCTGCTACACCGCTACAGCACCCGCCTCGAACCCGACGGCGTCCTGCGCGTCCCGTGCAAGACCCGCCGCGCCTCCCGCTGCCCAGCCTGCGCCGAGACCTACCGGGCCGACACCTACCACCTCATCCGCGCCGGCCTCGTCGGCGGCAAAGGCGTCCCCGCGTCTGTGACCGCGCACCCGTGCCTGTTCGTCACGCTCACCGCGCCATCATTCGGCCCGGTCCACACCCGCAGGCAGCACAACGGGAGCGTCCTGCCCTGCCACCCCCGACGCGACGCGAAGCCCTGTCCGCACGGGCGCGTTCTGTCCTGCACCGCGCGACACGGCGCAGAGGATGACTGCCTCGGCGAGCCGCTGTGCCCTGACTGCTACGACTACACCGGCTCGGTGCTGTTCAACGCGGTCGCGCCGCTGCTGTGGAAACGCTTCGCCGACGCCCTTCGCCGGCACCTGGCCAAGCTCGGCGGCCTGACCCTGCGCGACATGCGTGACCAGCTCGTCGTCTCCTTCGCCAAGGTGGCTGAGTACCAGCGGCGCGGCGTCGTCCACCTGCACGCCGTGATCTGCCTCGACGGATCGGCCGGACCCATCTCCCCGCCCCCGGCCTGGGCCACCCTCGACCTCCTCAGCCAAGCCGTAGAGCACGGAGCCTCCGTGGTCACGGCCAAAGTCCCCGCCTACGACGACCAACCGGAATGGGTCCTGCGCTGGGGCACCCAACTCGACGCCCGCCCGATCACCCTGAACGGCGAGCTGACCGACCAGGCCGTAGCCGGGTACGTGGCCAAGTACGCCACCAAGGCCGCCGAATGCGTCGGCACCATCGACCGGCGCATCGTCCCCGGCGAGGACCTGACCGCCCTGCCCGTCCGCGACCACGCCCGGCGGCTCATCGCCGAATGCCTCCGCCTCGGCACCTTCGAGGAGCTGGCCGAACTTCGGCTGATCCAGTGGGCGCACATGCTCGGCTTCCGCGGCCACTTCTCCACCCGATCCCGCCGCTACTCCACCACCCTTGGCGACATCCGCGCCGACCGTCAAAACCACGCCCGCGACGAGGACATCACCACCGGCCGCCTGCCCCTCCTCGACGAGGACACCGTCCTCGTGATCAGCGAATGGGAGTACGCCGGAAAGGGCTACTCCCCGGGTGACTCGCTCGTCGCTGCGCTGGACTGTGCTCAGCTCCACGGCTCTGGGGGTCCTCATGACCTCTGAGCTGCTGACCGTGCCTGAGGCGATGTCCCTGCTCAAGGTCAGCCGGTGGACGCTCTACTGCCTCATCCGCTCGGGTGAGTTGCCTTCGGTGGTCGTGAACGTCCGCTGTCGGCGCATCCCGGCCGCCGCGCTCGACTCCTACGTGTCCCGTCTCTGCGAGGAGGCCGCCTGATGGGCAAGCGCGCCAACGGCGAGGGCTCCGTCTTCCCCTACAAGGACGGATGGGCGGGTTACGTCTGGGTCACCACGCCGGAAGGCAAGAGGACCCGCAAGTGGGCGTACGGCAAGACACGTGAGGAGACCCACGAGAAGTGGCTCAAGCTCCACGAGCTGGCGAGCAAGGGGCCGGTGCCGACGAAGCACCCCACCCTGGCCGCGTACCTGACCCAGTGGCTCGCCGAGGTCGTGAAGCCCAACCGCGAGCCAACGACCTACGTCGCCTATGAGCCGCTCGTCCGGCTCTACATCATCCCCGGCCTCGGGAAGAAGCGGCTCGACAAGCTCACCGTCCGCGACGTACAGACGTGGCTCAACAGCCTGACGGCGCTCTGTACCTGCTGCGATCAGAAGAAGGATCACCAGCGACCGGAGTCCAAGCGGCGGTGCTGTTCCAAGGGGCAGTGCTGCGAGAGCTACCCGTCCCGAAGCACGATCATCGGAATTCGCAGCGTTCTGCGCGCCGCACTCGGCAACGCCATACGCGAAGAATTGATCTCGAAGAACGTCGCAGCGCTGGCCACTCTCCCGACGAAAGCCAAGAGCAAGCGGAAGAAGCGCCAAACGCTGTGGAGCGTCGACGAGGCCCGACGGTTCCTGGAGTACGTGAAGGGCAAGGACGATCCGCTTTACGCCGCGTACGTGCTCATCCTCGGCCTCGGCCTTCGACGTGGCGAGGTGCTGGGGCTGGTCTGGGACAGCGTCGATTTCGAGAACTCCGAGCTGTGGATCAATCATCAGCTCACTCGGGTCAGCGGTCAACTGCTGCACCGCGACACCACAAAGACGGAGGACTCCGAGAACTCCCTTCCCCTCATCGGCCTCTGCGTCTCCGCGCTGAAGCACCGGCAACGGGTACAGGAGGACGCGCGGAAAGAGGCCGGCAAGAAGTGGAAGGACTCGCACCTCGTCTTCACCACGAGATTCGGCACGCCCATCGAACCGCAGAACTTCAACCGCTCGTTCGACCTCCACTGCGCGGGTGCCGACGTGCCTCGAATCCGCGTCCACGACACCCGGCACACCTGCGCCTCGCTCCTGGCCGCGCTCGACGTTCACCCTCGCGTTGCGATGCGCATCCTGCGCCACTCGCAGATCTCGCTGACCATGAACGTCTACACACAGATCCCGTCGCCTGCCACGCGGAATGCGCTTGACCGCCTGAGCCAAAGCCTCGACGGCGGCGGCTGAGAACGATGTAGCACCCTCGTCTCGTTCTCGCCTTCGATAGAGGCGATCAGACCGGGCACGACGTAGAAGGACGTCCGGGCCCCCGACGTCTTCGTCGGGGGCATACTTGCCATTTTTGGTCCGCAGCTGGAGCGACGACGCGCAGGTGTCCACGAGATCTACGCCGGACAAAGGTGGTACCGCCCGACGACAACTACCGGCTTGCAGACTGGCGAGTCCTGCTCCGCCGCAGCTTTTGGGCACCACTCATGTTGAGGCGGTACTGGAGCATCTCGGGGCTAATGCCATACCTGCGCTGAGCGGCGTCCGCTGGGACGTTCCGCATGACGAGACCTCGTGCGGCTTGGTCTGTAAGCAGTAGCTTTCCACCCAGGCAGTCCGCCTCGTCCTCCATTTCCTGGTTCCAGTGGCGGCAACCGCTGGCGTTGAATGCAACGACGGGGGTGTGCAGAAGCAGGCCATGCGCGAGCTCATGGCAGATGCTGGAACACTGCCGAGGAAGCCCGTGCGCGTCGTTCACCACGATGCGCCGCTCTGAGCCGTTGAACACAGTCGCGGCACTGAGCGCCTTGTCGTCCTCCTCCAGCAGGCACAAGACCGCTGGCTCTACTCGGGCGATGTCGCTGAGCTTCTGGATCTCAATCTCCAGGAACGCAGCCAGCTTCCAAGGATCCAGCGGGTCGAAGTTTCCGAGCTGAAGCTCGGCTCGGACGGATGTGACGATAGCGTTTGCCTCGCTGTGGAATCCTGTACGCAGTTTTCCCACAGTCGGCTCAGCCTTCCGTCATCTGGCGATACATGACCTCGATGACCTTCTCGATCGCCTCAGCCTTGCGATCGTCGAGGTCCTTGTCGGCGCGCAAGTAAGTCGAGACGCCAGCGAGTGTGCTTTGTGCTTCCTGCCTCGGCTGCGTCCGACGAACGAAGTCGTCGGCACTCAGCCCGGCCCAGTCCACCAGCGCGGCCAGACTGTCGACATCGGGTCGACGGCCTTGGGCCAGCCGGGTCAGCGTCGAGGGACTCACCTTGGCCTCATCCCCTACCTGCTTCCAGCGCAGCCCACGTTCCGCTCGGGTCCGGTCCAACGCCGCATAGAACGCTGCGGCATCAAAGCGGCCCTTCTCCGGCTCATCGCTCATCTCGTCTCCCTCCGCTCGTCGAGCCACCCCATCATTGCATGAGTGAAACGACTTGCACTACCGGCATCTCTATGGCAAGGTCAATTTCTAGATCGGCACTCGTTGCGATGTAGAAACTGCAGCACGCCGAGGGGTTCCCAGGCGAAGTCCGCCCACCCTCCGGCGCCAAGATTTCCCTCTACGAAAGAGAGCAGCTATGCCCAACAAGCCCCACCACCTCGAAGTCAAGGTCACGTTCGCGACCGCCGACGAGCCGTACCGCGGCGAGTACACCGGCTCGGCCACTATCGGCACTGTGCTTGGAGACTCTCTGGCGGCCTTTGGGGTTGCCGCTGACGGCACCACCCGGTACTACCTCAAGCACGACGGTGACGAAGTCCCCGTCGACAAGACCGTCGGGGAGATCGCGGGCAACGCCCACGCTCTACACCTCAAGCTGCGCACCGAGACGATCCAGGGCGCGAGCTGAGCCGGTAATGGATACCGAGAGCGCGATCACTCTCGCGCGGGACGTCCCGCAGGTGGAGGAGTTTCTGTCCTCCACCGGCGGGCGGCTGGTGCACCGAGAAGAAGACCCTGCAGGTCTTTACTGGGCGGTCGTTCAACCCACCGCTCTCGTCAACACCCCGTTCGTCGCACGGATTTCCTGGACGGTCTATCCTCACCGTCCACCATCGTTGCTGTTCGCTCCTGCGATCGGCCTGCCGACCAGCGATCCGCGCGCCTGGCCTGCGGCGAGTGGATACCGCGCTCCGAACGACATCTGCAAGCCTTTTACCGCCGAGGGGCAGGCCCTCCACCCGGAATGGGCAACCGGCCCGCATGCCTGGCGCAACACAGGCAATCCGTTCCTATTCGTCGTCGAAAACCTCGTCGAGGACATTGACCGGGTCGGGGGCGCACGAGCCGCATGAGCCAGCCCAACCTCGTCGTACCGGCTCCAGCCGCCATCCGCCTCTGCACCGACATCCGCCGATATGGCCAAGCTGGCGTCGAGACCGGCGGCCTTTTCCTCACAAAACTCGGCGACTCAACGGTGAGTGTCGTCGCGGTCGCCGGCACAACCGGAATCGTTCGCAAGTACGGGTTGTTCATCATCACCAAGCCCGCGTTCGACGCAATCTTCACCTGGGCCGAAGACAACGAGTTGCAGGTCCGCGCGATGGTGCACTCGCACGCCACAGCAGCGTTCCTGTCTCGAACCGACCGGGAGGGTGGCCTGCGGGTGAAGGGCTTCCGCAGCGCGGTTGTCCCCACGTTCGACAACCCGCCCGAGGATCCCGCCTTGTGGCGTTGGTGGACCTTCATATCGGACTGGACACCCTCTGAAGCGCCACCATGTGACCCAACGGTTGCCTCGACTGACAGTGTTGTCTTCGACGGAGATGGTGTACGTGCCGACTGACTACAGCCGCAGCATCCTGCTCGCCAAGACCGCCGGGGGCGATGAACCGGACAGCCTTCGCGCTCGAATCGAAGCGTCCCAGGTCCATATTTCCGTAGACACCACTGTGCCCGGCAGCAGCACGTGCCTTCGTGTCCTAATCGCAGACCTGAGGCGCTTACCCATCCAGCTCAGTCTTGACCCCGGTCGCGGATCTAGGCGCCTGAATGACGACCTCGTAAACCAGGTCGTACACATCGCCGCCAGTATTGACCCGGAGCGCCCGATCACAGTTGGTGCTGCACCACCGGACGCGCTTCATGTACAGGTCGGTGTCGACCATGCTGCCGCACACCTCAATGGCGCCCCCGACGGACACGGCATCCACCTCCGTCGGCCCGGACACCCGTTTCCGAAGTTGCGGTACGCGGGCAGTGGTCTCGGCGCCGTCCTCACCGCTGCCATGCTCACCGGCGAGATCTTCAAGACGGTCACCGCTCTCCGACCAGGATCATATCGACAGATCGATTCGCTCGACTTCTGCCCAGTCTCACTCTTCTCACCGCATGAGCAGGCGCCCCAGCACCTCCATGTCGTGCGGCTCGCGCTTATCGGCGCAGGTGCGATCGGCACCGCCATCGCGCTCATCCTCGATGCGCTCGAAGCAACTGGAGAAATGACCGTCGTCGACCGCCAGATCTTCGAACCGCCCAACGTGATCACCTATAGCCTCGGAACCTATCAAGACGCTGCCGCCCGACTCCCCAAGGTCGACATCGTCGAAGCAGCACTTCAACTTATGGACATTCGCCGTGTTCACGGAACGGTTGACGACTTCATCGCCCAGATCGACGGGGGCACCACGCCAATGCCGCAGACGGTGCTCGGCGCCGTCGACAACATCGCGGCACGCCACGACCTCCAACGCGTCTACGCCGACCTTGTCCTTGACGGCGGTACGGGCGGACGCGCCGGCACCACGGTCAGCCTGCACGAAGGTCTTCCCACAGGCCCATGTATGCGCTGTTATTTCCCCACCAGCATCACGACGTTGACCGCCGAGCAGCGCCTCCACCAAGCTACAGGCCTACCGCTGGCGCGCATCGCCCGAGGTGAGGAGGTCCTCACTGAGAAGGACCTGTGCGGCCTACCCCTCCAGGGTCGTCGGTTGCTCGAACAACACCTCGGAAAACCCGTGTGCGGTCTCGGCCGTGTCATGGAGCTGACCACTGTCAACGGCGACAACAGCTATCAGCCGTCAGCAGCGTTCGTCGCACAACAAGCCGCGAGCCTCATGGTCGGCGCACTAATCGCCCGCACCCGCCCCGGAGGCGGCCGTATCCCGACCCGCCAAATCGAGTACGACACGTTGTACGGCCCTCGGCCCGACATGATCGACGATCGTCGACCACGCTCAGACTGTTACTGCCAGACCAACGCGGACATCGTCCGAGTGGTGCGCGATCAACGGCGGTAATCGAGGACGTTGCTGTACATCGCTGCTGTATGGAGATCCAAAGGCCCCTCGCGGAGATCGCAAGGGGCCTCTGAGCTGGAGCCGCCTTGGGGAATCGAACCCCAGACCTTCTGTTTACAAGACAGATGCTCTGCCGATTGAGCTAAGGCGGCCTGCTACCAGACGAGTTTAGTGGGCCGGGGGCCGTACCGTCACGGCGGAATCACCGGCGGCGGTGGCGGGCGACCTCGTAGAGGGCGATCCCGGCGGCCACGCCCGCGTTCAGCGACTCGGCGGCGGCGTTCATGGGGATGCGGGCGATCTGGTCGCACGACTCCCTGACCAGGCGCGACAGGCCCTTCCCCTCCGACCCGACGACCACGACGAGCGGTTCGGAGGCCAGCTCGACGTCGGCGATGTCCACCGTGGCGGTGCCGTCGAGGCCGACCACGAAAAGGCCCTCCTCCCGGTACGTCTGGAGCGTCTGGGTGAGGTTCGAGGCACGGGCGACGGGTAGGGTGGCGAGGGTCCCCGCCGAGGTCTTCCAGGCGCCCGCGCTGACGCCCGCGGAGCGGCGTGACGGGACGAGCAGCCCGTGCGCGCCGAAGGCGGTCGCGGAGCGGGCGATGGCGCCGAGGTTGCGGGGGTCGGTCACGCCGTCCAGCGCGACGATCAGCGGCACCTCCGCCGCGTCCCTGGCCAGCTCCACGAGCTGCTCGGGATGCGCGTACTCGTACGGCGGGATCTGCAGCCCGACACCCTGGTGGACGGTGCTCTCGGTCAGCCGGTCGAGCCTGTCGCGGCCGACTTCCAGCAGCGCGATCCCGCGGTCGGCCGCGATCTTGATGGCCTCGCGGACCCGGTCGTCGCTGTCGATCCGCTGCGCCACGTACAGCGCGCTCGCGGGGACGCCGGCCCGCAGCGCCTCGACCACCGGGTTACGCCCGCCGATGACCTCGGGCGCGTCGTCCCTGCGCGTACGGCTCGGCGTGCGCGAGGACGAGGCGCCGCCCCGGGACTCCCGCTCGATCCGCTCGGCGCGCGCCTTGTCCTTGTACCAGTGCCGCATCTCCGCCGGCGGCGTCGCTCCCCTGCCTTCCAGGGAGCGACGAACCTTGCCACCCGAGCCCTTCGCAGGCCCCTGCTTCTTCGACGGCTTCCCTGAAGCCCTACCCGCCATGGTCTCTAGCGTAGGGCCACGTTCAGCGTGCCAATTCCCACCGCGGGCCCTGCGGGGTGTCCTCGACCACGATGCCCGCGGCGGCGAGCTGGTCGCGGATCGCGTCGGCCGCCGCGTAGTCCTTGCGGGCACGGGCCGCCTGCCGCTGCTCCAGCGCCACCGCCACGAGCGCGTCCACGACCTCCCGCAGCCCGGAGTCGCCGGTCGTACGCCACTGCTCCGACCTCGGGTCGAGGCCGATCACGTCGAGCATGTTCTGCGTCTCGGCGAGCAGCCGGGCGACCTGCTCCTTGTTGCCCTGGGCCAGGGCGACGTTGCCCTCGCGGACGACCTCGTGGACCACGGCGAGCGCCTGGGAGACGTTCAGGTCGTCGTCCAGTGCGTCCACGAAGGCCTGCGGCAGCGGCGCGGCGGCGTCCACGTCGTGGATCACCTCGGCCGCCCGGGTGACGAACCCCTCGATCCGGCGGTAACCGGCCGCCGCCTCCTGGAGCGCCTCGTCGGAGTAGTCGATGGCGGAGCGGTAGTGGGCCGCGACCAGGTAGTAGCGGAGCTCCACGGCGCGCACCTTGCGCAGCATGTCCGGGATCAGCAGCGAGTTGCCGAGCGACTTGCTCATCTTCTCGCCGCCGAGCTTGAGCATGCCGTTGTGCAGCCAGTAGCGCGCGAAGCCGTCGCCCGCCGCCTGCGACTGGGCGATCTCGTTCTCGTGGTGCGGGAAGATCAGGTCGACGCCGCCGCCGTGGATGTCGAACGTGCCGCCGAGATACTTGGTCGCCATGGCCGAGCACTCCAGGTGCCACCCCGGGCGGCCCCGGCCCCACGGCGTCGGCCACGTCGGCTCGCCGGGCTTGGCGCCCTTCCACAGCGCGAAGTCGCGCGGGTCGCGCTTGAGCGAGTCGGTGTCGGTGTCGCCCGCCGCCCGCATGTTCTCCAGCTTCTGGTTGGAGAGCTTGCCGTAGCGGTCGGCGTAGGAGACCACGTCGAAGTAGACGTCGCCGCCCGACGCGTACGCGTGCCCCTTGTCCATCAGGCGCCGCATCAGCTCGACCATCTCGGGCACGTGGCCCATCGCGCGCGGCTCGACGGTCGGCGGCAGGCAGCCGAGCTGGTCGTACGCCCAGGTGAAGGCGCGCTGGTTGCGTTCGGAGACGACGAACCAGGGCACGCCCTCCGAGGCGGCCACCCTGATGATCTTGTCGTCGAGGTCGGTCACGTTGCGGCAGAAGATCACGTCGTAGCCCTGCCGCAGCAGCCATCGCCGCAGGACGTCGAAGTTCACGCCGGACCTGATGTGACCGATGTGCGGCGGAGCCTGAACGGTCGCACCACACAGATACATCGAGACCCGGCCGGGCTCGACCGGTACGAATTCACGGACCGTACGCGTGCTGGTGTCGTAGAGGTGCAGGCTCACGAAGGCTAGGCTAACGCCTGACGCCACAGCACAGGGCTACTTGGGCGTCCGTGAATGCCTCGGCCTGGCGGAGCAGTGAAACATACGTCACATAAGTCCCGATTTAAGCCGCAGCAAAACCGGTATTGATCTCGCGGCCCCGCCGAATCTCTCACGGTCTGTCCCGGACACGCGCCGCGGGACACGCGGGCGAAGCCAGGACGATCTCCGCCGCGACACGCCGCTCACGACACGAAGCGGGCCGTCACCCCGGTGCGATCAACCCGCCGGTCCGATTCTGTAGGCTCGAAACGCCATGGACGTCACTCCCCCCGGCGCGGCAGGCAGGGCCTCCCGCCCGTCCCGAAACACTTATTCCGGTATCCCGCTGGTGCTGCGCCGCCTTGCCGTCGGCCTCGCGGGCGCCGCCCTCGCGATGCTCGCCGGAGCTGCCTGCGCGCTCTCCTTCGAGGATCTGCGGACGCTGGCCGTCTCCGGACGCGCCGAGCCCCGCCTCGCCTACCTCTATCCCGCCGCGTTCGACATCCTGCTGGTCGTCGCCCTGGTCAGCGTGCCCCTGCTGCGGGGCGCGCGTCTCCTGGTCCGGGTGCAGGCGGGCTTCGTCCTGCTGGTCCTCCTCGCGTCCGCCGCCGCCGCGAACGCCTCGACCGCCATGGGCGTCTCCTTCGATCCCGAGGCCGCGGCGCTCGTCGTCGCGCTGCTGCCCTGGGTGATGCTCACCGCCGGCCTGTGGCTGCTGCTGATCCTGCTGAAGCACGTGCGGACCAACCGGGCCGACCTGGACCTGGACGGCGACTCCGACGAGGGCCTCCTGCCGTTCGACGGCGAGCCCATGAGCCGGCGCACCCCCCTGCCGGCCGCCACCGCCCCCTATCCCGTCGTCCGCGAGGAACGGCGCACTCCCCCGCCGCCTCCCGCCGAGGAGCACGCCGCTCCGCTGAATCCCGTGCCCGAGGCCGTGGCGCCACCCGGCTACGTCCCCCCGCTGCCGGTCAGCCCGGTCTCCGAGACGGTCGCACCACCCGAGTACGCCCCGCCCCTGCCGGCCACCGCTCCAGCCGACGGTGAAGCGACCGGCGTCGTCACCCCTGACACCGACGAGGACGGCGTACGGCTGCCCGCCGACGCGGTCCCCGGCACTGTCACCGAGACGGGATCCGAAACGGCGTACGAGACCGACGAGGAGCGGGACGACCCCGAGGCCCTGGCCGTTGTGCCCCCGACGGCGGCGCCCCCGACGCCCCCCGTGACGGAGCTTCCCGTGGAGGAGCCCGCCGAGGCGGCTTCGCCCACGCCGGAGCCCCCGGCCGACGACACGCCTGGGAACCCCGGCCCGGCCGGCACCGGCTCCGCCGAGATCCCCACGAGCACCGAGACCCCCGCGAGCACCGCCGGCCCTTCGATCGCCGTGAGCCCCGAGGCCCCTGTGGCCCCTGTGGATCCCGAGGACTCGGGGAGCCCGGACCCGGGCGTCGTCACTGACGCCCCCGCGAGCACCGAGAGCCCCCGCCCGGCCGAGCAGGCGGCCCCGCCACGGCGGAACCGGCCGGTGCGCTGGGGCGATCTCGTCCGGCCCCACACCGGCGACGTCCTCGTGCATCCCCGGCCGAAGCCGGCCGAGGAGACTCCCGGGACGGACGACATCGTGGACGGCTCACAGGGGGAAGACCCGCAGGACGAGGCGGGCATCGACACCCAGCCGCTCCGCACCATCCGCGACGTCCCCGACCCCGCTCACGCGGCGGACTGCGCCGAGCCGGACGAGCAGGCGAGACGGCACGACCCGTACGTCGCCGAGGGCGGCGAGCGGTCCTCGCAGGAGACAGCACAGGACGTGGAGACCTCACACGACACCGGGCAGGAGGACGGCGAGGAGTCCGTGCCCACTGCACCGCCGTCGGGCCGGATGCGCAGCACCCCTCGCCCGCCTGCCTGACCGGCAGACGCGCGGCGGCCCGAACGCGGTGCAGGCCCGCCCGGCTGGGGAGCCGGACGGGCCTGCGCCGTTGATTGGGGCGGGAGCCGCCCTACCAGGCGAGTGCCTTACACTCGCGACCCTCGCTTCAGGCCGGCGACGATGCCGACACCGACGACGGCCAGTACGACCTGCATGACCAGTTCGATCCAGTCGATGCCATCAGTCGTGGCGACACCCATGACCTGCGCGATCGCGGTACCGATGAGGGCCGCGACGATGCCGACGACGATCGTCAGCAGCCAGCCGATCGGCTGCCGCCCGGGCAGGATCAGACGGCCCACGGCGCCGACGATCGCGCCGATGATGATAGCGCCGAGAATGGACTCGATTGTCATATCGACCTCCCGTTGAGGGTGACCCTTTCATCCTCGAACTGTGGGCTACCCCATGGGACGGGAATATGCATCCCACGAAAGAAAAAAGAGGGCGGCGGCTCGATTCCGCGCCTGGTTCGTGCCGCCGCCCACGTGTTAGTGAGACGCGCCGGGCCTCAATCAGGTTGGCATGTCCGATTGGAACGGGACATTCACGCCGGCACGATCAGGGCGGTCGCGATGGCCGCGATCCCTTCACCCCGGCCCGTGAGCCCGAGACCGTCGGTCGTGGTGGCGCTGACGCTCACCGGCGCCCCCGCGGCGGCCCCGAGGGCCTTCTCCGCCTCCGCGCGGCGGGGTGCCACCTTCGGGCGGTTCCCGATGATCTGAACCGCCAGGTTGCCGATCTCGAAGCCGGCCGCCCGCACCTGACGGGCCGCCTCCTCCAGGAGTGTGACACCCGCGGCACCGGCCCAGCGGGGGTCGGCGGTACCGAAGAGCGCGCCGACGTCTCCGAGCCCGGCCGCCGACAGCAGCGCGTCGCAGCACGCGTGGGCCGCCGCGTCACCGTCCGAGTGGCCGGCCAGCCCGGTCTCACCCGGCCAGAGCAGCCCGGCGAGATGAAGATCTCTCCCAGATGCGAAAGGGTGGACGTCGACTCCGACGCCCACCCTTGGCAATGTCGTGTTCAGGAGTTGAGCACCTCGTCGAGCAGGGCCTCGGCCTTGTCCTCGTTGGTCTTCTCGGCCAGCGCGAGCTCGCTGACGAGGATCTGGCGCGCCTTGGCGAGCATGCGCTTCTCACCCGCGGACAGGCCGCGCTCCTTGTCGCGCCGCCACAGGTCGCGCACCACCTCGGCCACCTTGTTGACGTCTCCCGACGCCAGCTTCTCAAGGTTGGCCTTGTAGCGGCGGGACCAGTTGGTGGGCTCCTCCGTGTGCGGCATGCGCAGCACGTCGAAGACCCGCTCGAGTCCTTCTTGGCCGACGACGTCGCGCACACCGACGAGCTCGGCATTCTCTGCTGGTACCTGTACGGTCAGGTCGCCCTTGTCGACCTTGAGCACCAGGTAGGTCTTTTCCTCACCCTTGATGGTTCGGGTCGTGATGGCCTCGATCCGAGCAGCCCCATGGTGGGGGTAGACGACAGTGTCGCCGACCTGGAAAGTCATGTGACGAGTACCCCTTCCGCTGTACTCCAGAGTACCACGCGGTTCCCGCCTCCCGGAACAGTGAAAGAAACATAACTGCAGGTCAAAGCCCCGTTTTGGGGCTTGACAAGCAATCCACTCTGTGAATGGGCCGGTGCGACACAAGGGGTGACCTGCGGTGCTACGGGCCACGGGCGGGAGCCGACGCCGGACCGGGGACCGGCGCGGATAAGGTGATTGCTGCCCATACACGTGCGTACCAAGGAGACCTCGAACCGTGACCAGCAGCAGCCGTCGCAGGGCGATCGCCGTTGCCGCGCTCCTCGCCGCCGCCATCCCTGCGCTGGCCGCGTGTGGCGCCGGTTTCGACGCCAACACCAACGTGCCTTACGCCCCCGGCGAGGCCGGGGTCCTCATCTCCGATGACGGTTCCGGCCAGACCTACGGCATGAACGGCGTCAAGATCCCGCAGGCGTTCATCCTCGGGCCGGACTCCGGCGAGCAGATCGCCGCCGGCGGGTCGGCGCCGATCCACCTCACCCTCCTGAACGGCACGGGGGCCGCGGACCAGCTCGTCGGCATCGTGCCGGAGGAGCAGAAGGCCACCTCGGTGAAGGTGCCGAGCCCCATCACGCTGGAGCCCGGCACGCTCGCCAAGACCCCCGGCGTCACGATCGAGGGGCTGAAGACGGCCCTGCGCGGCGGCGAGACCGTCCAGCTCACGCTGCGGTTCCAGAAGGCCGGCGACATCCCGGTCATCGCGCCCGTCGTCACCCGCAGCCGGGAGTACGCCACGCTGCCCCCGGCCGCCCAGGCGACGCCCACACCGGCGGCCTCGGCCCCGGCCGGCGCGAGCCCGGCGCCGACGGACACCGCGCTGCCCGGGGCCGGCCAGGCCGCGCCCTCCGGCTCCCCGAGCGCCCCTGCCGGGTGAGCCGGCGCGAGAGAGCGCAGGCCACCCAGCAGGCCACCCGGAGGAACACGAGAGCCCCTGTCCGCGACCGGACAGGGGCTCATGCCGTACGGGTCACTCCTCGGCGGGGTCGAACTTGTAGCCCAGGCCGCGTACGGTCAGGATGCAGCGCGGGTTGGACGGGTCGGCCTCGACCTTCGCGCGCAGCCGCTTGACGTGCACGTCGAGTGTCTTGGTATCGCCCACGTAGTCGGCGCCCCAGACCCGGTCGATGAGCTGGCCGCGGGTGAGCACCCGCCCGGCGTTGCGCAGCAGCACCTCCAGCAGCTCGAACTCCTTGAGCGGAAGCTGCACCTGGCGGCCGCGCACCGCCACGATGTGCCGGTCGACGTCCATGCGGACCGGCCCGCCGGTCAGCACCGCCGACTCCATCTCCTCGACGTCGCCCTGGCGGCGCAGCACCGCGCGGATGCGCGCCACCAGTTCGCGGGACGAGAACGGCTTGGTCACGTAGTCGTCGGCGCCCAGCTCCAGGCCCACGACCTTGTCGATCTCACTGTCCTTGGCGGTCAGCATGATGACGGGCACCTTGGACCGCTGCCGGAGCGACCGGCAGACCTCGGTTCCGGGCAGTCCAGGGAGCATCAGGTCGAGCAGGACGAGATCGGCTCCGTTGCGGTCGAAGGTCTCCAGGGCCTCGGGGCCGGTGGCCGCCACGGCGACCTCGAACCCTTCCTTCCTGAGCATGTACGACAGGGCGTCCGAGAACGACTCCTCGTCCTCGACGACGAGTACCCGAGTCACTTAGCGGCCTCCTGGGGGATGATCGTGCTTGGTACGGGGACCGCCTGACCGCCGAACGCGGGAAGGCGAAGCGTGAAGGTGGATCCGGAGCCTTCCTTGCTCCACACGGTGACCTCGCCCCCGTGGGCGCCGGCCACGTGTTTGACTATCGCGAGCCCCAGCCCGGTGCCGCCGGTGGCCCGCGACCTCGCCGCGTCGACGCGGAAGAACCGCTCGAAGATGCGTTCCTGGGCGCTCTCGGGGATGCCGATGCCCTGGTCGCTGACGCTCACCTCGACGGCGTTCCCGGCCGGTCGGGCGCTGATGACGACCCGGGTGTGGTCCGGGCTGTAGGCGACGGCGTTGTCGATGAGGTTGCGCAGGGCGGTGACGAGAAGCTCCTCGTCGCCCCAGACCTTGAGCCCCTCGGTGCCGCCCGCCACCAGCGTGATGTCCTTCGCCGCCGCCTTGGTGTTGCACCGGTCGATGGCCTCGTGGACGGTCTCGTCCACCGGCACCTGCCCCGGCGCGGGGATGGGCTCGCCGCCCTGGATCCGCGACAGCGTGATCAGGTCCTGCACCAGGTACGTCAGCCGGGCGGCCTCGTGCTGCATCCGTCCGGAGAACCTCTTGACGGCCTCGGGGTCGTCGGCGGCGTCCTCGATGGTCTCGGCGAGCAGGCTCAGCGCGCCGACCGGCGTCTTCAGCTCGTGGCTGACGTTGGCGACGAAGTCCCGGCGTACGGCCTCGACCCGCTGGCGCTCGGTCTGGTCCTCGGCGAGCACGAGCACCTGCCCGTGGGAGCCCAGCGGGGCCACCCGGACCGCGAACGACGTGGACTCCTGCCCGAACTTGCGCCCGGCGGTCTCTATCTCGCTCTCGCGGATCTCGCCGTCCCGGCGGACCTTTCGGGCCAGCGCGAGCAGTTCGGCGGCCATCAGCGACTCTCCGCGTACGAGGCCGAAGGCACGCGCCGCCGAACTCGCGCGCAGCACCCGGTCCTCGCGGTCGAGCACGACCGCCGAGGACGGGAGCACGGCCAGCACCGACGCCACGCCCGGAGGCAGGGTGTCGTCCACCGGATCGGGCTCTGGGGGCTTGTACGTCTGCCGTCGGATCGCGAGCATGACGAAGGAGCCGAGGACGAATCCGCCCATCGCCGCCAGGCTCGCCAGCAACTCGTTCACATTCAGCAGCCTAGGCGGCATTTCGGGTTCCTCCACCTGTCCGACCAGGCACGACCCTCCTCTTTCCGGAAAAGTTCATCCGTCGGTCGGAATTCGTTCATCGGCGCGCGCGTAGCGTGGCGGCCATGCGCGACGCCTATCACGAAGAGCTGGCCGGTCTGACCGACCGCCTGGTGGAGATGACACGCCTGGTGCGGTCGGCCATGTCGAGGGGGACGACCGCCCTGCTCGACGCCGACCTGCAGCTGGCGGAGAGCGTCATCGCCCAGGACGCCGAGGTCGACCGGCTGCACATGGAGCTGGAAACCTCGATCTACGAACTCATGGCCACCCAGCAGCCGGTGGCGGTCGACCTGCGCACCGTCATCACGGCGCTGCGGATGGCCGCCGACCTGGAGCGGATGGGCGACCTCGCCGAGCACATCGCCAAGCTGGCGCGGATGCGCCACCCCGAGTCGGCCATCCCGGCCGAGCTGCGCGAGACGTTCGTGGAGATGGGAGCCATCGCCGAGAACCTGATCACCAAGGCGGGCAGCTGCATCGCCTCCCGGGACATCGACCTCGCCAAGGAGCTGGAGGAGGACGACGACGCCATGGACCGTCGTCACCGCCGCCTGTTCCGCGTCCTGCTCTCCAAGGACTGGGAGCACGGCATCGAGGCCGCGATCGACATCACGCTGGCCGGCCGCTACTACGAGCGGTACGCCGACCACGCCGTACGGGTCGCCCGTGACGTGGTGTACCTCGTCACCGGCACCCGCGACGCGGACGCCCTCACCGGCTGACGCGCCACGGCGTACGGGAGACCGCGTACGGGGGACGGCGAACGAAAGCCGCGAAAGCCCCGGTCCTCGGGGGGCCGGGGCTCTCGCATCGGTTCTGTCGCACGGGTCGCGTAGTCTGCGCCCCGTGCCGAGACGATCATGGGTGCTCTGGGCGGCGGCGGCGCTGACCTCCGCGGCGGCGTCGGCCTCTCCCGGCAGGGTCAGCACCGATTCGGAACTCGACTGCGCCGGGTTCGGTGACGGCACCGTGAAAGGGCTGACCACGGCGAAACGGCACTTCCCTCGTCGAGGTCTTCCCCGGCAGGGCGAAGAAGACCGTCGTCTACAAGTAGGCCGCGCGCTGTGCGGGGCGACCCGCACATGGACACGGCCGCGCCCCTCGGGAGGGGCGCGGCCGTCATGACGGAAGCGGGAGTTACTTCTTGCCCTGGTTGGCGACGGCCTCGATGGCGGCCGCGGCGGCGGCGGGGTCGAGGTACTCGCCCTTGCCGACGGGACGGAAGTCGTCGTCGAGCTCGTAACGCAGCGGGATGCCGGTGGGGATGTTCAGGCCCGCGATGTCCTCGTCGCTGATGCCCTCCAGGTGCTTGACCAGCGCGCGCAGGGAGTTGCCGTGCGCGACGACCAGCACCGTGCGGCCGCCGGTCAGGTCGGGGACGATCTCGTCGTACCAGTACGGCAGCATCCGGCCGACGACGTCCTTGAGGCACTCGGTGCGCGGCACCAGCTCCGACGGCAGCAGCGAGTAGCGGCCGTCGCCGAGCTGGGAGTACTCGTCGTCGTCGGCGATCGGCGGCGGCGGCACGTCGTACGACCGGCGCCACAGCATGAACTGCTCGTCGCCGAACTCGGCGCGGGTCTGCGCCTTGTCCTTGCCCTGGAGCGCCCCGTAGTGACGCTCGTTCAGCCGCCAGGAGCGCTTCACCGGGAGCCACAGCAGGTCGGCCGCCTCAAGGGCGATGTTGGCGGTCCTGATGGCCCGGGTGAGCACCGAGGTGTGCACCACGTCGGGCCGGATGCCGGCCTCAAGAAGCAGCTGCCCGCCCCGCCGCGCCTCCTCCTCGCCGGTCGGCGAGAGGGTGACGTCCACCCAACCGGTGAACAGGCCCTTGACGTTCCATTCGCTCTCACCGTGCCGCAGCAGCACCAAAGTAGCCATGCGGCCAATCCTATCGGCGTACGGTTGACGGCCCGTTGGTCAGGAGTCGACCACGCGGGCGAACGCCTGGAGGTTCGCCAGCGACTCGCCGCGCTTGACCCGCCACTCCCATTCGCGCCTGATGGACGACGCGAAGCCCAGCTCAAGGGCCCGGTCGAACGACTCGTCCGAGTAGGTGAGCACGCAGCCGAGGATCCGGTCGATCTCCTCGCCGGTCACCGCGCCGAGCGGCAGCCGGCCGACCAGGTGCACGTCGCCCACGGCGTCCACGGCGAAGTGGACGCCGTACATCGAGCCGTTCTTGTGCAGCAGCCAGCGGTAGAACTCGGCGTGGTTCTCGTCGGGCTGCCGGCAGAAGAACGCCTCGACGGTCAGCGCCTGGTCGCCGACGACGAGCCAGGTCATGGTGGCGAGCTTGTGCCGGCCCGGCAGCTTCACCAGGAACGCGCCCGGTCTGGGCTGTTCGTAGGACAGCTCGGCGGACTCCAGCGCCGACTCGATCACGACTTCGAGCTCGGTTCTCATCTCGCCACCCTACGAGCTGACCGCGATGGGAGTGCGGTGGAGCTGGGCCTTGGCGCCGGCGTAGACCTCGGCGAGGCGGGCGGCGGTCGCCGACCAGCCGAAGGCGGTCGCGTGCTCCACCGCGTTGGCGGCGAGCGCGGCGAGCCGGTCGGGACGCCCGGTCAGCAGCCCCAGCTCCCGCGCCCAGTCGTGCGGGTCGTGCCCGTCGACCAGCACGCCGGACACGCCGTCCCGGACGGCGGTGCGCAGTCCGCCGACCGCGGCCGCGACGACGGGGGTGCCGCACGCCTGCGACTCCAGCGCCACCAGCCCGAACGACTCGTTGTGCGAGGGCACGACGGTCACGTCGGCGGCCCGGTACCAGTCGGCGAGCTCGTGCTGCGGTGCGGGCGGCGCGAGCCGTACGACGTCGGAGATGCCGAGCTCGGCGGCGAGGTCGCTGAGCAGCGCGGGACGGGCGAGGCCGTTGCCGCTGGGCCCGCCCACGCAGGCGACGACGAGCCGCGACCGCAGCGAGGGGTCCTCGACGAGCATCCGGGCGGCGGCCCTGAGCAGCACGTCGGGGGCCTTGAGCGGCTGGATGCGGCCCACGAACAGCAGCACGTGGGCGTCCTGCGGGAGGCCGAGGCGGCGCCGGGCGGCGCCCTTCGACGCGGGCTGGAAGACGGCGAGGTTCACGCCGGGGTTGACCACGGCCACGCGCTCACGCGGCGCCTTGTAGAGGTCGATCAGCTCCTCCGCCTCGGCGGTGGTGTTGGCGACCAGGCGGTCGGCGACCTCCACGACCTGCTCCTCGCCCAGCACCCGCATCGCCGGCTCGGGCTTGTCGCCCTCCGCGAGCAGGGCGTTCTTGACCTTGGCCATCGTGTGCATGGTGTGCACGAGCGGCACACCCCAGCGCTCCTTGGCCAGCCAGCCCACCTGGCCGGACAGCCAGTAGTGGGAGTGGATCACGTCGTAGCGGCCGGGGTCGTACATCGCCTCGGTGCGCAGGACGCCGGACAGGAAGCCGCACAACTGGCCCGGGAGGTCGGCGCGGCCGAGCTCCTCGTACGGCCCCGCCGTGACGTGGCGGACCAGCACGCCGGGGCTCAGCTCGGCCTCCGGTGGCAGGTCGCGTGCGGTGCGCCGCGTGAAGATCTCCACCTCGATGCCGAGCGCGGCGAGTCGCTTGGCGACCTCGAGAATGTAGACGTTCATGCCGCCCGCGTCGCCCGTACCCGGCTGGTCAAGCGGGGACGTGTGCACGCTTATGGTCGCGACGCGGTTGACCCGACGCCGAAAGACCGACACCCGAACCACCTCCGAAAGGCTTACAACCACCAAAATCATCACCGGATTCCCCGACACATGTGAGCGCCGGGGGTCCTGAGAGGATGGCGGCTGCCTCAGGGGGACTCCCCGGGGGCGCCCAGAGGAGCGGCGTAGAGGGAGGATGTCGGTGACGATGACCGATCCGACGGTGACCGATCCGGAGGTCAGGACCGCGGTGGTGACCGGCGCCAGCAGCGGCATCGGCGAGGCGACGGCCCGGCGGCTCGCCGCCGAGGGCTACCGCGTGGTGGCCGCGGCGCGGCGGCGGGACCGGCTCGACAAGCTGGCGGCCGACGTGCCGGGCGTCCGCCCGGTGACGCTCGACGTGACCGACCAGGCGTCGGTGGACGCGCTGGCCGGCTCGCTCGACCGCTGCGACGTCCTGGTGAACAACGCCGGCGGCGCGTTCGGGCTGGAGCCGGTGGCGGGAGCCCAGGTGGACGACTGGCAGCGGATGTACGACGTGAACGTGCTCGGCGCCCTGCGGGTGACCCGGGCCCTGCTGCCGAAGCTCGTCGCGTCGGGTGACGGCGTGCTGGTGATGCTCACCTCGACGGCGGCCTTCGTGTCGTACGAGGGGGGCGGCGGCTACTGCGCGGCCAAGCACGCGCAGACCGCGATGACCGAGACCCTGCGCCTGGAGCTGTGCGGCGAGCCGGTGCGGGTGGTCGAGGTCGCCCCGGGCATGGTGAAGACCGACGAGTTCGCGCTGACCCGCTTCGGGGGCGACGCCGAGCGGGCGGCCAAGCTGTACGAGGGCGTCCCCGGCCCGCTGACCGCCGACGACATCGCCGACGTGATCGCCTTCGCGGTGACCCGCCCGGCCCACGTCAACATCGACCGGCTGGTCGTGCGGCCCCGGGCCCAGGCCGCCCAGCACAAGGTGCACCGGGTCGCGTCCGGGTCATGAGGCCGGTCCGGCCCGGCCGGCCCGTCGGGGCGGTCACCCGCGGCACGACCGGGCACAACCGGCTGCGCCGGTGCGACCGCTGGATCGCCGCCGTGTACGGCCCGCTGCTGCGCTCGGGCCGCGCGGGGACGGCGCCGCCGCTGGTGGTCGACCTCGGCTACGGCGCGTCCCACGTCACGACGACCGAGCTGTTCACCAGGCTGCGCCGGGTCTGCCCGGTCGTCGAGGTGGTGGGCGTCGAGATCGACCCCGGCCGGGTCGCGGCGGCCAGGCCGTACGAGCGGGAGGGGCTGTCGTTCGTCAGGGGCGGCTTCGAGCTGCCGGTCCCCCGCCCGCCGCTGATCGTCCGCGCGTTCAACGTGCTGCGGCAGTACGGCGAGGAC
Source organism: Microbispora sp. H10885 (assembly GCF_014161415.1). Taxonomy (NCBI): domain Bacteria; kingdom Bacillati; phylum Actinomycetota; class Actinomycetes; order Streptosporangiales; family Streptosporangiaceae; genus Microbispora; species Microbispora sp. H10885. Next base: position 26,276 of record NZ_JABBWY010000018.1, read on the forward strand.
GAGGCGTGGGCGCACTGGGACCTGCTCCGCGCGGGCCTGCACCCGTCGGGAGTGGTCGTCGAGGGCACCTGCTCGGAGGTCGGCCATCGGGCGACCTGGGTGGCGCTCGGCGCCGAGGGGCCGCGGACGCTGACCTTCGCGGCCCGCTTCACCGGCTTCGGGCGGCCGTCCGACCTGGCCGAGCGGCTGCCCAAGACGCTGATCCACCGCAACGTCCCCGGGCAGCCGGTCCACGCGTTCCTGGCGGACTGGGACCGCGCCTGGGCGACCTGTGCCCCCTTCGGCGCGTACGGCGCCCGGCAGCGCTGGATCAGGGCGGCCGAGCTGGTGGCGCGGGACTGGCCGGTGGAGACCCTGCCGCCGGCCGGGGGCCCGGGACGGTGGCGGCTCGGCGAGCTGACCCTGCCGTGGAGCGGTATCGCCCCGAGCGCCTCTCCCGGTGCTTGGTAACGTCCGGGCCATGCGTTTCGTCCTCGACCCGGAGATGACCCCCGAGCTTTTCGACCAGCTCCTGCTCTGCTGGACGGAGGTGACCAACGCGGACGGCGCCGTCGGCTTCGTGCCTCCCGTGACGCCGGACGTCATCAGGCCGACGGCGGAGAAGGCGTTCGCCCGGACCCGCTCCGCCGGTGGGCCGGGAGCCCCGGACAGCCTTCTCGCCGGGTTCGGCGACGACGGCGAGGTCGCCGCCTGGCTCATCCTGGCCGACAACGACTCGCGCCTGCGGGCGCACTGGCGGTGGGTGCTGCGGGTCATGGTCCACCCCAAGCACCAGGGCAAGGGGTACGGCCGGGCCCTGCTGAGCGCGGCCGACGACGCCGCGCGGTCCCTCGGCCTGGAGGCGCTGCAGCTCACCTGCCGCGGCGGCACCGGGGTGGACGCCTTCTACGCGAGCGCGGGCTACCGGGAGGTCGGCCGGGTGCCCCGCTCGATCCGGCTGGCGCCCGGCGACGAGCGGGACGAGATCTACATGCTCCGGTGGCTCTGAATCCTTGGCCCAATGCTTAGGCCGGCTCCGCGAGAGCGGTCTCGAACGCGGCATAGGCTGCGTTACTGAACAGTACGAACCGCACCTCGCGGACGGCGGACCCGGCCTGCCGCAGGGTGGTCATTCGTACGGTGGTCAGCGCGACGCGGGCGGCGTCCTCCATCGGCCACCGGTAGACCCCGGTGGAGATGGCGGGGAAGGCCACCGTGGCGGCGCCCAACCGGCCGGCGACGGCCAGCGACTCCCGATAGCAGGAGGCGAGCAGATGGGATCGGTCCTCATCCGGCGAGTACACGGGCCCGACCGTGTGGATCACCCATCGGGCGGGCAGCCGTCCGGCGGTGGTCTCGACGGCCTGCCCGGCCGGCAGTCCCCGTCCGTACCGGGAGGCACGCAGCGCCCGGCACTCCTCCAGGATCGCCGGACCGCCGCGCCGGTGGACGGCCCCGTCCACGCCTCCGCCCCCCAGCAGGGACGAGTTGGCCGCGTTGACGATCGCGTCGACCCGCTGCTCGGTGATGTCTCCCTCGACCAGAACGATGTTCATGTGCGTCACCTCTCTACAGGACGTAGTACTACCCCAGGTAGCCTTGGAGGTGTGAAGGGACTGGGAGAGCTCGAACGCAGCATCATGGACATTCTCTGGGCGGAGAACGCGCCGCTCACGGCCCGCGAGGTCGGGCGTCTCATCGAGGACCGCGATCTCGCGCCGACGACCGTGATGACCGTGCTCGACCGGCTCTCCCGCAAGGGGTTCCTCACCCGCACCCGGGACGGGCGGGCCTGGCGCTACCAGCCCGCCGCGAGCCGCGACGCGTACGTCGCCGAGCTGATGCTCGAAGCGCTCGACATGACCGGCGACCGGGACGCGGCGCTGACCCGCTTCGCCCGGGCCGTCTCCGGCACGGAGGCCGAGATCCTCCGGAAAGCGCTCACGGAGCTGGGGGAAGAGTGATCGCGGCGGCGGTCTTAGCCGCGCTCGCGACGACCTGCGCGCTGGCCGCGTGGCGGCTGACCTTCGCGCGCTGGACCTGGCGCGCCCCGCGCACGGCGATCCTGCTCTGGCAGTCGCTCGGGGTGACCTGGGGCCTCGCCTCCACCGGCGCCCTGCTCGCCTTCGCCCTCGGCCCGTACGGCAAGGGGGTCGTGCACGGCCTGGCCGAGTTCCTGGCGGGATTCCTGGCGAGCGTGGGGTCCAGCGTGCGCGACCCCTACGACATGGTCCGGCTGGCCGCGCTGATCGCGGGCCTGTCGCTGCTCGCGGTGCTGGTGGCCCTGCCGCTCGCGGCGGGGGCGCAGACGCTGCGGGCCCGCCGCAGGCACCGGCTGCTGCTCGCGCTGGTGGCCAGGGACGAACCGGCCGTGCCCGGCGTGCGGGTGGTCGACTTCCCCGGCGCCGCCGCGTACTGCCTGCCCGGGCTGAAGTCGCAGGTGGTGATCAGTGACGGCACCCTGCACCTGCTGTCGTCCGCCGAGTTGGAGGCCGTGCTCGCGCACGAGGCCGCGCACGTGCGCGAACGCCACGACCTGGTGCTGCTGCCGTTCGCCGCACTGCGCCGCGCCCTGCCGTGGTCGAAGCTGGTGCGCGACGCGCAGGCGTCGGTCGAGCTGCTGATCGAGATGGCCGCCGACGACCGCGCCCGCCGGCGTTGCTGCCCCCGCAGGCTGGCCACGGCCCTGCTGCGGTTCGGCACCTCGGCCGCGCTGCCCACGCCGCAGGGCGCGCTGGGGGCGTCCGCGTCGTCCAGCGTGATGGCCAGGGTCGACCGGCTCGTGCGTCCCGAGGTGTCGCTTCCCGCCGCGCAGCGCTTCCTGATCCTGATCGGGTCGGTGGTGCTCGCGACCAGCGCGCCGCTGCTCTGGCTGCTCCCCGGCTGAGACCGCCTTCCGGCCCGACCGTTCTCTGACCAACGCTTGGGTGTTAGCTGAAGTTAGTCACTCAGTTTGCAATTGCAAGCAGTGCGATGCAGACTGGGGACATGGAACTGCCCAAGGTCGGCTCGCTCGGTGAGTACATCCGCCAGCAGCGGCAGCAGGCGAAGATCTCACTCCGCCAGCTCGCCGCGCAGGCCGGCGTGTCGAACCCTTACCTGAGCCAGGTCGAACGGGGCTTGCGCAAGCCGAGCGCGGAGATACTGAACCAGATCGCCAAGGGTCTGCACATCTCCGCCCAGGCGCTGTACGTCCAGGCCGGCCTCATCGAGGACCGCGAGCCGCACAGCGACGTGCTGGCCGCGATCCGGGCCGACGTGGCACTCACCTCGCGGCAACGCCAGGTGCTCGTCGATATCTACGAGTCGTTCCGCAAGGAGAACCGGGCCGGGGCCGCGCAGCCGCCGCAATCGGCCGCGCATCTCGGGGACGACCCGGTTCCCTCGCGTGACGGCTTGACGCCGGATTCGCAGGAAGGATAACCCATGACCACCATCGTCACCCAGGCCAAGAAGATCACCGAGAGCAAGCCGTTCTACGCCCTCACCGGGGCCGGCGACTTCGCCGTGGAAAAGGCCCGCGCCTACGCCTCCACGGTGCAGGACAGGGCCGAGACCGTCGCGCGCGAGCTGCCGGAGAAGGCCCGGGGCTACGCCGACGCCGCCGCCACGCAGATCAACCGCCTGTACGACGACCTCGCCACCCGTGGCCGCAAGGTCGTCAGCCGGGTGAGCGGCGAGGCCGCGCTGGAGCTCACCGAGGTCTCGGAGACCGCCGAGCCGGCGATCGCCGCCGAGGTCACGAGCGGGGCCACCACCGGGAAGCGGACCACGGGCGGCCGCACCCGCGCCACCACCGCGAACCGCGGCTGACCTTCCGCCCACGCCGGCGACACCACGGCCCGCCTTCCCCTGGGGGAGGCGGGCCGCCGTCGTCCACGCCACCTGTCGGCGGCGCCCATTAGTCTTGGGGTCGTCGGCCACCTTGACCATGCGGAGAACCAATGTTCGGGCTCCACGGAATCCTCTCCATCATCTTCTGGCTGCTCTCCCTGGCGGCCTTCCTGCTGTGCGTCGTGGCGCTGGTCCACGCCGTGCGCATCCCGGCCCGGGCCTTCCCCGCGGCGGGCAAGCAGACCAAGCAGCTCTGGCTGATCATCCTCGGCTTCGCGACGTTGTTCACCTTCGCCGCGGCGGTCCAGTACCTGGGCGCGCTGAGCATCTTCACGATCGCGGCGGTCATCGCGGCGGGCATCTACCTCGCCGACGTGAAGCCCGCGGTCAACGAGCACAAGGGCGGCGGCGGCAACCAGGGGCCGTACGGACCCTGGTGACGGGGGCGGCGCCTCAGAGCCAGTCGCGCGCCCGGAACACCCGGTAGAGCGTGGCGGAGGCGACGACGATCAGCACGCTGGACGTCCAGAAGCCCCAGTGATGCCCGAAGCCGGGGAACGGGATGTTCTGGCCGTAGAATCCCGTGATCAAGGTCGGCACCGCGATGATCGCGGCCCAGCTGGTCACCCGCTTCATGATCAGGTTCATCCTGTTGCCCTGCATGGTCAGCTGCGTCTCGCGGATGTTGCCCACCAGGTCGCGCAGCGACTCGGTCCACTCGGTGGCGCGCAGCACCTGGTCGTACACGTCCTGGAAGTACGGCGCCATCTCCCCGTCGCCGACCATGCCGTTGCGGCGCAGAAGCGTGTTCACCGCCTCCCGCATGGGCATCACGACCCGGCGGAGCGTGACCAGGCTCTTGCGCAGCTCGAACGTGCGCCGCTGCTCCTCCCGGCTCACCGGCCGCTCGCCGAAGACCGTGTCCTCCAGGTCCTCCACCTGCTCGTCCATCGCCTCGACGGTCGCGAAGTGGCTGTCCACCACGTAGTCGAGCAGGCCGTGCAGGAGGAACGCGACGCCGTGCCGGGCCAGGTCCGCCCCCTCGTCCCAGCGCCGCATCACCTCCTCGACGGAGAACTCGTCCGACTGCCGCACGGTGACCAGCGCGTTCGCGGTGATGAAGGCGGCGGCGTCGGCGACCCGCACCTCGCCGGTCCCGGAGTCGAAAGCGGACGCGTAGACGCTCAGGAACATGTGGCCGTCGTAGACGTCCAGCTTGGGCCGCTGCCGGCGCTGCAGCGCGTCCTCCACCGCCAGGGCGTGCAGCCCGAGCTCCTCGCTGATCGCGTGGAGGTCCTCCTCGGTGGGGTCGCACATGTCGAACCACACCACGGCCGCCGGATCCCTGACGTGCTCGGAGACGTCGGCGACCGGAAAGCCCTCGGCCTCCAGGACGCCGTTCCGGTACAACCGGGTGTGTCCCATGGACGGTAACCCTACCGACCCCGCGAAACGTGTCGGATGGGACCGATAAGGTTTCGGCTCATGCTGGATCTCGCGCGCCGGCTCGGACCGGCGGCACTGCTCGCCGCCCTCGCCGTCCTCGCCGTCTCCCCCGCGCACGCCTCGCCCGCACCCGCTCAGCCCGCACGCGCCGCGGCACCGGCCGACAAGGACGAGGTGACCCTGGAGCTCCGCCGGGACGGCGTGCTCCACGTGAAGGAGACGGTCACCCCCGCCGGCGGGACCGTGCGGCGCACACCGATCACCCGCACCCGCTTCGACGACGGCCACGACCGCGTCTACCGCCTCTCCAACGTCAAGGGCGGCTCGTACGACGGGGAGACCCTGACGTTCGGCGGCACGGTCGAGTACGACGTGACCGGCGCCGTCTCGCCCGTCGCCGACGGGGGCGAGGAGCTGCGCTGGTTCGCGGTGTCCGGCCCGGTGCGGGACGCGGTGGTGACCGTGACCGGCCCGGGCAGGGTGCAGAACCTGTCCTGCTTCGCGGGCGAGCCCGGCGCGGCCACGGCCTGCACCGGCGCGTCGGTCGACGAGACCGGCGCCACCGCCACCTTCGAGCAGCAGGACCTCCGGCAGGGCCAGACGCTCACCGTCGTCGTCGGCTATCCGAAGGGTGCGACGGGCGCGGCCCCGATCCTGGAGCGCAGGTTCGAGCTGTCCAACGCGTTCGCGCTGAACGCGGTGACCGGCGGGTCGCTCGCGGCGCTGCTGGTCCTGCTGCTGGGCGGCGTGGGGCTGCTGTACTGGACGCGCGGGCGCGACGCCCGGGTGATCGGCAGTGAGACGGCCGGCACCGGGACGGCAGGCGGCGGGACGACAGGCGATTGGCTGAACCAGGTCAGCGGCCACGGCGGCGGGCGCTTCACCCCGCCGGACGGGGTGCGGCCCGGGCAGATCGGCACGCTGGTCGACGAGCAGGCCGACGTGGTCGACGTGACCGCGACCCTCGTGGACCTCGCCGTGCGCGGCTTCCTGCGGATCGACGAGCAGCCTCGGCAGACGTACGAGTCCCCGGACTGGTGCCTGGTCAAGCTGCCCGGGGCCCCGATCGGCGACCTGCTCCCCTACGAGCGCGCGCTCTGGGACGCGGTCTTCGACGGCCGCGACAGGGTGCTGCTGTCGCAGCTGCACGGGTCCTTCGCCACCCGCCTCACGGCGGTGCGCGACGCGCTCTACCAGGACGTGGTGGACCAGGGCTGGTTCGCCCGGCGGCCCGACTCGGTGCGGTCGCGCTGGACCACCCTCGGGGTGGTCGTGCTCGCGCTCGGGGTGGTCGCCACGGTCCTGCTCGCCTGGTTCACGTCGTACGGCCTGCTGGGACCGGCTCTGATCATCGCGGGGGCGGCCCTGGCCTTCGGCGGCCAGTACATGCCGGCCAAGACCGCCAAGGGCGCCGAGGCGCTGGCGCACACCCTCGGCTTCCGGGAGTACCTCGCCCGCGCCAGCGCCGACGACGTGCCCCCGGACCGCCGGGTGGAGCTGTTCTCCCGCTACCTGCCGTACGCGGTGATCTTCGACAACGTGGACCGGTGGGCGGGGATCGTCGGCACGTTCACGGGCGACGGCCGGCAGGCCGACCACCTGTACTGGTACCAGGGACCGGCGGAGTGGGACCTGTCCAGGTTCGCCGACTCGATGCGGACGTTCACGCTGACCACCTCCGGCGCGATCTCGTCCTCCCGCCAGTTCCGCTCCCTCTGATCCCCCGCCCCCGGATCAGAGGGCTGGGGGCACTCGGGCGGAGGGCAGGGGGGTGGGAGGCGCAGCGGGCAGCGGCTCGGGCGGATCAGGCGGCTCTCCCGCCCCGCGGTGTCAGGCGGCGTGGACGCGGACCTCCCCGACCGGGACGCCGCCGCCGAACAGCGGCGTGGTCGCGAGCCCGGCGAACTCGGGGGCGTCGATCCCGGCCGCGCGCAGGGCGGCGACGGTGACCGGCACGCGGGCCCGCCCGCCGCCGTCCACGATCTTCACGGCGCCGGCCCGGCCCTCGGCGTCGGCGAAGGCGTCGAACGCCTCCGCGCCCGACTTCACCAGCAGCCCGGGAACGGCCCGCATCAGCAGGGCCTCGGCCCGGGTCGTGCCGCTCGTCCACTCGGGGTGCGCGCGCATCGCGTCGGCGACGCGCCGCTCCGGGGTGCCGTCCGGGGCGAGCGTGAGGCGGCGGAAGGCGCGGGCGACCGCCGCCATCGAGACGAAGAACAGCGGCGCGCCGCAGCCGTCCACGCCGGTCGCCGCGACCCGTTCGCCGGTGAGTTCCTCCACCGTGGCGCGGATCGCGCGCTGCAACGGGTGCCCGGGATGCAGGTAGCCGTCCACCGGCCAGCCGTTGACCACGCAGGTGGCGAGCATCGCCGCGTGCTTGCCCGAGCAGTTCATGAAGACGCGGCGGGCCTCGCCGTACTGCCGCAGGACCTGACGGCTCGCCTCCTCGTCCAGCGGCAGGTCCTCGGGACAGCGCAGGAAGGACTCGTCCAGTCCCGCACCCGCGAGGATCTTCCGGGCGCCGTCGACGTGGAAGGGCTCCCCGCTGTGGCTGGCGGCGGCCAGCGCGAGCAGTTCCCCCTCCAGCGGCAGGCCGGCCCGGACCATCGCGAGCGCCTGCAGCGGCTTCATCGCGGAGCGGGGCGAGGCGAGACTCGCCGTGTCCCCGCGCACGAGGGCCGGGGAACCGTCCGCCCCGATCACGTGCACGCGTGCGCGGTGCACGGACTCGACGAACCCCGAACGGACGACCTCTACCACCATCTCCGACATGGGGCGCAGTCTACGAAGCCCCGGGACATGGCAGAATCCGGGGGCATGCGTGCCGTCGTACAGCGGGTCAGTTCCGCGTCGGTTGTGGTGGAGGGGCGTGTCGTCGGAGCGATCGACGAGCCCGGCCTGCTGGTGCTCGTGGGCGTCACCCACACCGACGGGCGGGCCGAGGCGGCGAGGCTCGCCGCCAAACTGTGGGGGCTGCGGATCCTGCACGGCGAGAAGTCGTGTTCCGACGTCGGCGCCCCGCTGCTCGTCATCAGCCAGTTCACCCTGTACGGCGACGCCCGCAGGGGCCGCAGGCCCACCTGGCAGTCGGCCGCCCCCGGCCCGGTGGCCGAGCCGCTGGTGGAGGCGGTGGTGGCCGAACTGCGGACGCTCGGCGCGCGGGTCGAGACCGGCCTCTTCGGCGCCGACATGAAGGTGACCCTCACCAACGACGGCCCGATCACCCTCGTCCTGGACGTCTGAGCCGCCGCAGCACGGGCGCAGCACGGATACGGCACGGGCGCGGCCCGGATCCCGCACGAGGCTCAGAATGCGCCCGAGGCGTGATCAGCACCGGCCGAGGGACCTTCCCAGCCGGCGGACGCGGGTGATCGGCAGGGCGCCGTCAGCGGACGCGGCGGCGCAGGGCGGGGTCGATGTGCACGTTGCGGCCCGCGTCCGGCGGCACGACGATCTCCTGGCTCGCCGCGACGCCACCGGCCAGCAGGTCGATGTCCACCGGCACCGTCCGCTTGACGACCGCGAGGGCGATCGGGCCCAGCTCGTAGTGGCGGGCCGATGAGCCGACGAACCCGAGCTGGCCTGGCTCGGCCGCGCCCTCCACGGCCGCCTCCGGCTCCGCCTCGACCGGGGTGCTCACGCCGAGCGTCACCGGGGCGCCGTGGGGAGGCAGGCTGTCGACGCTGCCGTCGAGGTGCAGGAAGACCAGGCGGCGGGGCGGGTGGCCGAGGTTGTGCACCCGGGCGACCGTCTCCTGCCCCCGGTAGCAGCCCTTGCTCAGGTGGACCGCCACGCCGATCCAGCCGACCTCGTGGGGGATCGTCTTGTGGTCGGTCTCGAACCCGAGCCGGGGCACGTGGGCCGCGATGCGCAGCGCCTCGTAGGCCCACAGACCGGCGGGGCGCAGGCCCAGCTCCTCCGGGAGACCGGCCAGCCGCCCGCGCGGCACGAGCAGGTCACCGCTGCCCATCACGACGGTCCCCTCGGGGAGCGCCCGGCCCTCCGCCCGGCTCTCCGCCCAGGTCTCCTCCTGGGCCGCCGGCTCACCCGCGGGGGCGGGCGGCGCGACGGAGACCACCGCGTAGTCCGAGGTGAGCTCGGCGACCTCGACCCGCAGCATGAACCGCATCTTCTCCAGGAAGGCGACCAGCTCGGCCGCCGTGCCCGGCTCCACGTGCGCCCACACCGCCTCGCCGTCGTCCACCAGGGTCAGGTGGTGCTCGACGCGGCCCTGGGCGTCCAGCAGCAGCGCCTGGGCGGGCGTGCCCGGCTGGAGCGTGTCGAGTTTCTGCGAGCTGAGGCTGTTGAGCCAGCTCAGCCGGTCGGGTCCGGCGATGCGCACGACCTCGCGGTCGCTCCGGTCGACCAGCGCCCGCCCCTCGGCGAGCGCGCGCTGCTCGGCGTAGGGGTCGCCGTAGTGGGCCGCCACCGTCTCGTCCGGCGCCTGCGCGGCCACCGCGCCGGATGTGTCAAGCAAAGGGCTCCGCATGCCCCAAGGCTATTCGGTCCCCCGCGACCGTCGCGGCCCCGGCTCGCCTCCTGTGGACAACTCGCGGCGGAAGGCGACCAGCGCCACGTCGTCCTCGCGGGCCCCGAACGTGGCGATGAGCCGGTCGCAGAAGCTCTCCAGGTCGTCGCCCACGTGTTCGGCCTGCTGGCGGGCGATCTCCAGGCTCTCGTCGAGCAGTTTGTCGCGGTCCTCGATCAGCCCGTCGGTGAACAGCACCATCGTGGCGCCCTCGGCCAGGTGGAGCCGGTCCACCCGGTACCGCTCCTCGGCCACGCCCAGCAGCAGGTTCCCGAACCTGTGGTAGGCCGCGTCCCGGCCCGCCATCAGCGGCGGGATGTGCCCGGCGTTCACGAGCTCCAGCTCACCGGTCTCCGGGTCGAGCAGGAGCAGGCAGACGGTCGCCGTCATCCGGGGGTGATAACGCCGCAGGACCGCGTTGAGCAGGCTCATCGACCGGGCCGGATCGACCGCCTCGATCACCGACGCCCGCAGCGCGTACCGGAGCTCCGCCATCACGGTGGCGGCGTGCAGCGAGTGGCCCTGCACGTCGCCGAGCGCGATCAGCACCCGGTCGCCCAGAGGCAGGACCTCGTAGAAGTCCCCGCCCACCTCCACGTTGTCCACCGCGGGCTGGTACCGCACGGCGATCCGCAGGCCCGGCACGATGGGGATCCTCTCGGGCAGCAGGCTGCGCTGCAGCGTCAGCGCGATCGTGTGCTCCTCGGCGTACGCGCGGGCCGCGTCGACGGCCAGGGCGACCGCCTGTCCGAACTGCCGCAGCAGGCTCACCTCGTCGCCGTCGAGCGGCGGGTCCGTCTCCACGCCCAGGAAGACCGGCGCCCTGCCCGACTTCGTCCGGCACAGCACGCCCGACACGCTCCCGACCACGTCGCTGTCGGGGACGACGGCGGCCCATCTCTCGCTGTCCAGGTCGAGCTCCCATACTCCGGTGGAGTCCCCGACGGCGATGGCGCTGAGCCGGTCGAGGGTGTCGGGCCGCACCGGCCGGGCCGCGGCGGCCTCGCCGGGCCGGGCGGAGAACCTGCGCAGCTTCCCGTCCGGCGACACCGCCAGCACCCGCGCGGACCGCTCCACCAGCCGGGAGCAGCCCTCGGCGGCCACCGACAGCAGCCGCTCGAAGCCCTCCGCCTCGTTCAGCAGCAGCGTGCTCTCGGCGAGCATGCTCAGCCGGGCCGCCATCCGCTCGGCCCGCTGCCGCGCCCGGTAGTACCGGAGCATCGCCCGGACCGTCGCCGCGAACTCGTCCGGCTGGATCGGCTCGGAGAGGTACGCGTCGGCCCCGCGCTCCAGCCCCTCGGCGCGGTCGGCCGGGGTGATCGCGTTGCCGGACACCTGGATCACCGGGATCGAGGTGGTCTCGGGGTTGGCCTTGATCTTCTCGCAGACCTCCATGCCCCCGAGGTCGGGCATCCGCACGTCGAGGACGACCAGGTCCGGCCTGAGCGTGGCGACGAGGGCCAGCGCCTCCTCGCCGCCGCCGGCCTCCACGACGCGGTGCCCCGCCCGCCGCAGCCAGCTGGAAAGTATGTAGCGCTTGGTCGGGATGTCGTCGACCACGAGCACGGTCGCCGGGGTGTCAATCATCGGCCCCACCTCCGCGCCGCGCGGCGACCGCCTCCCTGACCGTCTCCAGCAGCCGGTCCCGGCGCAGCCCGTGCTTGCTCAGCGACAGGTGCCCGCTCTCCTGCTCGTCCAGCGCTCCCGACACCGTGACCACGGGCACCTCCCGGAGGCTCTCGTCCTCGGCCATCCGCTGCCGCAGTGCGGCGCCGTCCAGCCGGGGCATGAAGAGATCGACCAGGGCGACGTCCGGGACGTGCTCACGCATCCGTTCAAGGGCCTCGTACCCATCGGCGGCCTCGTCCACGATGGCGGCGAAGCCGAACAGCAGGCGCCGGGCCAGCGCGCGGAACCCCGCGTCGTCGTCGGCCACCAGCACGTGACCGATCTCGGGGCTCGCCATCCGGTGCGGCACCCGCAGCGTGACCGTCGTCCCCTTCCCCTGCGTGCTCGACAGCTCCAGGTCGCCGCCGAGCGCCTCGGCGAGCCTGCGGGCGTACGGCAGGCCGAGGCCGGTCCCCTTCGCCTTGAGCTGGAGCGGGCCGGGCACCTGGAAGAACTCCTCGAAGACGCGCTCCAGGAGCTCCTCGGGGATGCCGACGCCGGTGTCGGAGATGGTGAAGACGACCTCGGCCATCGCCGGATCGACCTCGGCGCTGAGCCGCACCTCACCCTCCTGGGTGAACTTCAGCGCGTTGCTGAGCAGGTTGCGCAGGATCCGGGTGAGCATGACCTCGTCGACGAGCATCTCGCCGACCTCGGGCGACACGTCGATCACCAGGCCGACCCCCTCGGCCCGTACGGCGGTGTGGAGTGTCCCGCGCAGCGCCTCGGCCACCGCGACCACGTCCACCAGCGACGGCTCCGGGTCGAGCCGGCCCGACTCCGCCTTGGCCAGGTCGAGCAGCTCCCCCACCAGGACGAGCAGCGTCTCCGCGCTGCCGCCGATGAGGTTCACCTGGTGCTCCTGCTCCTCGGTCAGCGGCTCGCCCCCCGCGCCGACCATCAGCCGGACCAGCCCGATGATCGAGGTCAGCGGCACTCGCAGCTCGTGGCTCACGTTGGCCCAGAACCGCTGCCTGGCCTCGGCGGCGCTGCGCAGCTGGGACGACTTCTCGTCCAGCTCGGCGTACAGCGCCACGACGCCGCGGTTGGTCTCCTCCAGCTCCGCCGACAACTGGTTGTACAGCGCCATGACGCCCTGGTTGGTCTCCGCGAGCTCGGCGTTGAGCCGCAGCACCTCCTCCAGCGTCCGGGCCAGCTCCTTGTTCTGCTCGCGCAGCTCGTCCAGGGCGGTGGCGGGCGCCAGCGGGGCCAGACCGGCCCGTACGTCGGCGACCGTCAGGCTGCGCCGGTGCCCGGGCACCCGCTTCACGAGCGTGACGCGTCCCTCCTCCGCGGCCAGGGTGACCTCGTCGACGAGGCGGCCCGCGAGCGTCAGGCCCTCGCTGGGCCGCAGGCTCTGCCCCTCGCCGTACTCGACGGTGACGACCAGCCGGTCCTCCGCCAGGCTGAAGGTCACGTGGCCCTCGGCGCCCGAGGCCAGCACCTCGCGGCCGATCTCGCTGAGCGCGGTCGCCATGCGGATCTGGTCCTGCGACTCCATGCCCACGAGCTCGGCGATCCGCCTGCCGAGCCGCCGGACCGCGAAGACGTCCTGGTCTCCGCTGACGTCCGCGCGGGTGAGCACCTCGCCGGTCACGGCCCCTGCCTCAACGTCACCACGCAGGCGTCGTCCCTGCGGCTGCCGGCGTCCCGCAGCAGGGTGGCGCCGATCACGGCCGGGGAGCGGGCGAACAGGCCGGGGAAGGACGCCGGGTCCCAGCGGTCGGTGAGGCCGTCGGAGTGCAGCACCACCGTGGCGTGCGGCGGCAGCGCGTACTCGTACTGCTGCGGGCGCCTGCTCTTGTGCCCGGCGATGCCCGGCAGGGAGATCATGCCCTGGCGGCCCTCGGCGTGCGCGATCCAGCCCGAGATGTTGCCCAGCCCGGCGTACGACACGGTCTCCCGCTCGACCCTGACGACGGCCACGGCACCCCCTCTGGTGTGGCTCAGCCCGCGGTGCACGCGTTCCAGCGCGGCGACGGGCGGGGCGAGGGGGTCGTCCAGGAACACCCGTACGGCCTCGCGGGAGGCGTGCGCGGCGGCGGCGCCGTGGCCGAGCCCGTCGCAGAGCACGGCCGTGATCACGCCGCCGGTGTCGACCACGGCGTAGGAGTCGCCGCAGATCGTCTCCTCGCCGATCGGGCGGCGGATCCCGCTCACGCGCGGCGGCGGCCCGGGCGAGCCGTCCGCGGTGAAGTGCGTCACCAGGACGGTGCCCCGGCCCGGCATGCTGTGCACGTCCCAGGCCGAGGCCATCCGGGCGATGGCGCCGAGCCCGATGCCCAGGGTCCCCGAGGTGGAGAAGCCGTCCCGCAGGGCGCGGGCGAGGTCGGCGATGCCCGGTCCGCGGTCGACGGTCACCAGTTCCACCACGCCCGCCCGCTCGCCGTGCGGGCGCACCAGGACGACGCCGTCCTCGGCGTGCTTGACCAGGTTCGAGACCGCCTCGGTGACCGCCACGGCCACCTGGCCGGTGCGGTTCTGGTCGAACCCGGCGGCCGTCGCCAGCGCGACCGCCGACCTGCGGACAGCGCCGATCACGCTGGGGTCCGTCGCGCGAACCCAGATGTCCTCGTGACGGCCGGTCACGCGGCTCTCACCGGGCGGCTCGGCAGGGCCGCTCAACGGGACCACTTGGTCACCGTGATGCGGGTGCCCTCACCTGGGGCGGAGACCAGGTCGAACTCGTCGACGAGCCGCCGCGACCCGCTCAGGCCGAGCCCGAGACCGCCCCCGGTGGTGAATCCGTCGGTCATCGCCTGCGCGATGTCGGAAATGCCGGGGCCCTCGTCGGAGAAGACCAGCCGCAGGCCGGGCCGCAGCCCGGTGGAGACCTTCTCGACCTCCACCCGCCCGCCGCCGGCGTGCACCAGGACGTTCCTGGCCAGCTCGCTGGCGGCGGTCACAATCTTGGTTTGGTCGACCAGGGAGAGCCCGATCTCGGCCGCCACGCTCCTGACCTTCTGGCGTACCAGTACGACGTCACCGTTGGTGGCGATGGGCATCTCCTGCGGCCCGCTCACCCCTCGGCGCTCCTCGCGTGCTCCAGCATCACGACTCCCTTTTCGAGGTTGAGGGCCGTGCGCACGCCGCCGAGCGACAGTCCCAGTTCCACCAGCGTGATCGCCACGGCGGGCCGCATCCCGACCACCACGGTCTCCGCGTCGAGCATGCGCGTCATCGCGGCGATGGTGGACAGCATCCGGCCGATGAACGAGTCGACGATCTCCACGGCGGTGATGTCGATGATCACCCCGCGTGCTCCGGTGGACACCACCGTCTCGGCCAGGTCCTCCTGGAGGGAGAGCACGCTCTGGTCGTCCAGGTCGATCTGGATGGAGACGATCAGGATGTCGCCGAGCTTGAGGATCGGCACACGCTCCATCAGTCGCGCTCCGCCCTGACCGCGACCCGGGTGGTCGCGGCGCCCTTGACCTGCACACCGCTGCGCGTCAGCGTGTACGCCAGCGCGTCGGCGAGCGACGCCTTCGTCACGATGTCGCCGAACTCGATGCCCAGCGTGACGATGGTGTGCGCGATCTGCGGGCGGATGCCGGAGATCACGCACTCCGCGCCCATCAGCCGGGCCGCGACGACGGTCTTGAGCAGGTGCTGCGCGACCTCGGTGTCCACCGCGGGCACGCCGGTGATGTCGATCACCGCGTGCTCCGAGCCGGTGTCCACCAGCGTCTGCAGCAGCTTCTCCATCACCACCTGCGTACGGGCGGAGTCGAGCGTGCCGACCAGCGGCACCGCGACGATCCCCTCCCACAGCTTCACGACAGGGGTCGAGAGTTCGAGAAGCTGCTCGGCCTGGTCGATGATGATCTTCTCGCGGGCGGCGGAGTAGGTCTCGAAGGTGAACAGCCCCAGGTCGTCGATCAGCCGCGACAGCCAGGCGAAGCCGCGCAGCGCCTCGGTCTGCCCGTCGGCCTCGACCTGTTCGTACACCGCCTCCTTGAGCGAGAACACGACCCGGGCGGTGTCGGAGGGGGTGTAGCCCTGCCGGGCGCGGGAGCGGGAGAGCTCGCCGAGCAGGCCGCGTACGTCGGCGAGGTCGCCGTCGCCGGTGAGGGCCGTGCGCAACGCCTGGTGCAGATCCCGGAGTTCGTCGATCGGCGCGCCGGAGATCTGGCTCCACCGCCGCAGCAGCGGCTCCTCCTGGGAAGTGAATATCTCAACGATGCGCCGCCGGGCGGCGTCCGCAGGAACGGTCACGTGTACTCCTGACGACGGCAAGGTGTCTCACCGCAACGCTACCGTCAGAAGGACATACCACCGCCCACAACTGGGACATTACCGGCATACCGGAAGGTCAGCGGCACTTGCGGCAGGTGCCGAAGACGGTGAGGTGGCGCACGTCGGTCGCGAAGCCCAGCTCCGCGTCGAGGGCCGAGACGAGGCCGTCCACGAGCGGGGGGGCCACCTCGGTGACCTCGCCGCAGCCCCGGCAGACGAGGTGGACGTGATCGGCCTCCGAGGCGAGGTGATAGGTCGGAGCGCCGTGCCCCAGGTGGGTGTGGGTGACGAGCCCGAGCTCCTCCAGCAGTTCGAGGGTCCGGTAGACGGTCGAGATGTTGACCCCTCTGGCCGTCCGCTGCACCCGGGCGCAGATGTCCTCCGGCGTGGCGTGCCCCAGCTCGGTGACCGCTTCCAGCACGAGCTGGCGCTGGGGGGTGATCCGGTAGCCGCGGGCCCGCAGCTCCTCGTGCCAAGTCTCGGCCATGACCAGAAGTTTAGGTCGTGGCGCGGAAACCGGCCTCCGCCACGCCCCGGGGGGCGGCCGATAATCCGCTTGCCCCTTCGCGGATCGCTCGCATAACTTGAAGGCACGCAGAAGGGAGGTGGTCCAAACAATGGTTGATCATTATTGGGCTAGCGAGGTGGCTGTCCGCTAGGACTCGTCCATCTGGACCCTCCGTCTGGATGTCGTACGACGTCCCGGCGAATCCTCGACAGACACCGGAACCCCGGGCAGCCGGCGGCCGCGGACGAACGTCCTCGGTCATGGTCCAGCCGGCCCGCCTCCCCAGGACGCGGAGCGCGCCCGGGGTTCTTTCTTTTCCCCCGCTCCCGCTCTCGTCAGCCCTGCTCGTCGAAGTCGCCGGTCCTCCTGAGCTCCGCGGAGGCGTGCGACTGCAGGGGGTGCCCCACGGCCGCCATGTCGTAGGCGTACATGAGGTTGCCGTTCACCAGGCCGTACAGCCGGTGGCCCGCGTTGTACTCCTTGGCCGTCGTGGTGCGCGCGACCACGTCCGTACGCAGCTCGATCTTGTGGAAGACGACCTCCCCCACGTAGATCTCGACGATGCCGGTGGGATGCGCGAGGCACACCTCGATCTGGCGTCCGGGCTGGATGCGCCAGAAGCCCGCCTCGGTGGACAGCGGTCTGACCTTGTTGCCCTCGGCGTCGAGCAGCCAGCTACGGCTCCGGTAGCTCAGGAACGGCTTCCCGTTGTGCCCGAACACGACTTCCTGGCCGAAGTTGGCGCTCTCCATGGTGGGATAGCCGATCACGCCGGCCCCCTCCCAGCGGCCCAGGAGGAAGGCGATCGGCTCAAGGTCGGGGTGTACGTCCATGGAGACGAGCTTAGAGGCGGTGGACGGCCCTCCCGACAGAACCGCACAGCCCGGCCGCGGGGCCTCAGCGGCCGAGGCCGGCGTCCCGCCCCCGGATGATCGCCTCCGCCCGGTCGGCCGCCTGGATCTTGCCGAGCACCGCGTGCACGTGGTTGCGCACGGTCTTCTGGGACAGGAACAGCCGCGCGGCGATCTCGCCGTTCGACAGCCCGGCGGCCACCAGGTCGAGCACCTCGTGTTCACGGGCGGTCAGGCCGGGGAACGCCGTGGCGGCGCCGCTCTGCGGCCTGGGGGCCAGGAAGTCGGTGATCCGCCCGGCGAGGACCGCCCCGAACACCACGCCGCCGCCGGCCACGGTGGTGATCGCGCGCACCACCTCCTCGGGTTCCGCGCCCTTGAGCAGGTAGCCGCGCGCTCCGGCGCGGAGCGCCTCGAAGATCGTGCCGTCCTCCTCGGACATGGTCAGCACCACGACACCGGTCTCCGGCCGCTCCCGCAGGATGTGGCGGGTGGCCTCGATCCCGTCCATGCCGGGCATCGAGACGTCCATGACCACGACGTCGGGCTCGTGCCGGGCCGCCTGCTCGACGGCCTCGGCGCCGGTCGCGGCGGTCCCGACGACCTCGACCTCGTCGATGCTGCCCAGCAGGGCCGCGAAGCCCTCGCGGAACACCGGGTGGTCGTCCACCACGAGCACCGTCACCGGGCGCTGTCCCGTCATATCCCCACCTCTTCCGTCGTCACCGCTCGCGTCACGGCCTCGCGCCTCGTGGCGGGCGGTCCGATGGGCAGCCGCGCCCACACCCGCGTGCCGCCGAACCCGGCGGAGGTCACGCTGCACGACCCGCCGAGTTCGGCGGCCCGTTCGCGCAGGGAGACGAGGCCCACGCCGCTCACCACTCCGTCGCCGAGGCCGACGCCGTCGTCGGTCGTCACGACGTCGAGGCACCCCGCCTCGCCGTCGCGGGTGAGCGTGATCACGCACTCGCCGGCCCCCGCGTGCCGGACCACGTTGGTGAGGGCCTCGGACGCGATCCGGTACGCCGCCACCTCGACCGCCGCCGGGAGGTCGGACAGGTCGCCGTGCTCCTCGACCCGGACGGCGAGCCCCGGGGCCCGCAGCCGCTCCGCCTGCTGCCGGATCGCCCCGACCAGCCCGACGTCGTCGAGCGCGGGCGGCCGCAGGCCGTGCACCAGGCGCCGCACCTCGGTGAGCATCCCGGTGAGCTCCTGCCGGGCCAGGCCGAGGATCCGGTCCGCCTCCTCGGGCGAGCGGCGGGCGGTGATCCGCGCGGTGTCGACGCGGGAGGCGACCGCGGCCAGGGCCGGCCCGAGACCGTCGTGCAACTCGCGGCGCAGGCGGCGGCGTTCGTCCTCCACCGCCGCGACCAGGCGCTCGCGGCCGCCCTGCAACTCCTCGGCGAGGCGTACGGCGCGGGCGGCCGCGGCGGCCTGCCGGATCAGGTCGGCCAGCAGGCGCTCGTCGTCCGACGAGAGCCGGGTGCGGGAGGGCGCCTGGCGGGGCAGCAGCAACCGGCCGATCTCCTCGCCGCGGTAGGTGATGGGCAGGGCGCGCGTCCCGGCGGGACGCTCGCCGTCCTCGACCAGCAGCCGTTCACCGCTGACCTGCGTGATCTCCACGCCGACGTACGGCGACCGGAAGGCCCGCGCCACCGTCCGCGCCAGCGTGAGAAGCTGCGTCCCCGAGTCGTCGGCCCGCTCCAGCCGCTCGGCGAGCCCGGACATCACGCGGTAGGGATCGTCCCGTTCGCCCACGACCCAGCGCCGCACCAGCCGCCACAGCCGGTGCCGTAGCTGCGCGTACAGGATGGCGACCGCGAAGACGGCGATGACCAGGCGTTCCCCCTCGTTCAGGCGCGGCCCGAGCAGGCGGCCAGCGCCGCCGAGGACCAGCAGGTCGAGCAGGACGGTCAGGGCGAGCAGGGCGCCATAGACCACGGTCCCGCCGAGCAGCCGGTCGATGTCGACGAGGTCCGGCCGGACGATCCCGACCGCGACCGATCCGGCCGTGAGGACCAGGGCGATGTCGAGACCGGCGGTGCCGAAGTCGTTCGGCAGCAGCCGGATGGTCAGCATGACCAGCAGGTCGGCCACGGCCGCCCACAGCAGCCAGCGCATGCGCGCCCGGCCGACGCCGGCCGACCTCCGGTAGCGCCGCACCACCACGACGAACGGCGCGAGGAGGCTGAGCGGGATGCACAGCTGGGCCACCAGGAGCACGCCGCTCCAGACGGCGTCCGGCAGCGGGACGTACAGCGGATCGAGGTCGAGGGCGGTCAGCGGCGCGGGGATCGGCCGGGAGTCCGTGATCGCCTGCGCGATGGCGGACGGCACCGCGACCAGGACCAGCGGGAGCAGGCTCGTCAGCGCCAGGCTGACCAGCGTGACCCCGCGCCACCAGCCCGTGGGCATCTTCCCGTCGGGGTAGAGCAGCAGCACCAGCGGCAGCAGCAGCAACAGTCCCGCGCCGAGCCGCTGGTAGACGAAGAAGGCCGCCGACCCGCCCGGCAGTGCGGGGTGGTGCAGAGTTGCGTAGGCGAGCCACGAGGCGGCCGCGTCGTCCACCGCCCACCAGGCGCCGAAGACCGCCATGAGCCGGCCCAGGGGATGGCGCGCGTGCCGGGTGAGCACCGCCGCGCCGGCGGTGGCCAGCGCGACGCCCGCCATCGCGTCGGGACCCGCCGGAGGCAGGTCGAGCAGGACCCGATGGGCCTGCGGCACCCGCAGGCCGATCAGCGCCGCCGCCACCGCCGCGGCCATCGCGACCACGAGGAACGCGAGCCCGGCGACGTTCAGGCGCACAGGCCGACGAACCATCACAAACCGCACCAGAGCAGTGTGCCGCAGGCGGAACGGGATGTCCCTAGGACGCGCGTCCCGTCCGTCCTGGGACACGAGACGGGCCCGGAATCGGGACGCCGCACCCTGACGGCCCGGGGCGGTGGTTCAGCAGGATCGTCCCCGTCGCCGCGGTGATCCTCACCGCGGCTCCACCCCCGAATCGAAGGAAGCCCGATGACCAGCACCTCCCACGTCCCGGCGCACACGGACCCCGCCGCCCCCACCGCCACTCCCACCGGAGGGCTCGCCGACTCGACGGTGCGCCGGCTGGCCCTGGGCCTCTCCACCGGCGCGCTGACCTGGTCGGCCGTCAGCTTCGTCTACGGCTTCGACGTCGCGGGCGACCCGGGCCTCATGATCACCGACCTGGCCGGCCTGGCGTTCCAGATCGGCGCCCAGTGCCTTCTCACGATCATGCTCCGCACCGGTGCGACCGGCGTGAGCCGCGTGGCGCGCGGCATGGTGCATGCTGAGCGGGTGCTGCTGGGCCTGGCCATGGTGTGGAGCCTCGTCCACGGGCTCTTCCCGGCCGCGCGTGACACGGTCTGGCTCGGGATCCTCGACGCGTTCTGGCCGCTGTCGATGCTGGGCATGTTCGTGCTCGGTGTCAAGATCGCCATCACCGGCCGGTGGCGCGGGGCGGCCCGCCTGTGGCCGCTCGTCGCCGAGAGCTGGGTGGTCGTGACCCTCCCGACCCTGGCGATCTTCGGCACCTCGGTGTCCAACGTCGTCGGCGCGGCCCACCTGCTGGTGGGGTACACCACTCTCGGGCTCGTCCTCGCGTTCCGTCCCGACCTGGTGCGCGGCGAGAAGTGAGTGGCGGAGAACGCACGGGGGCCCGGCGGACTAGGCTTCCGTTATGGCACGATCTTTGGTGATCAAGGTGACGGCCGGGGCGGACGCCCCGGAGCGCTGCAACCAGGCCTTCACGGTCGCGGCGGCGGCGCTGGCGAGCGGTGTCCCGGTCTCGCTGTGGCTGACCGGCGAATCCTCCTGGTTCGCCCTGCCGGGGCGGGCCAAGGAGTTCACCCTGGCCGAGGCCGCGCCGCTGGAGGACCTGCTCGCGGCCGTCCTCGCCGCGGGCAGGGTCACGCTGTGCACGCAGTGCGCCGCCCGCAGGGGCATCACGGTGGACGACGTCATCGACGGGGTCCGCATCGCGGGAGCCCCCACGTTCGTCGAGGAGGTCCTGGGCGAGGGCGTGCAGGCGATCGTCTACTGATCCCGCTCCGGGCCCGCCCGGCGATCGGCCGCCGGCCCCCGATTTCTCGGGGACCGGAGGCGCGGGCGGGTCAGGCGGGCAGCACCGCGCGCAGGCGCTCGTCGCGCAGCGCCTGGTACCAGCCGTCGTCGATCGCGGGCAGCGGCCCGGTCACCCAGCTCAGCAGCAGGTCGGCCAGCGCGGGGTTGCGGGCGAGCGCCGGGCCGTGCAGGTAGGTGCCGATGATCCGGCCCGCGTAGCAGCCCTCCGTGCCGTCACCGTTGCCGGTGCCGACGACCGTCCTGGACAGCGGGCGCACCCCCGGGCCCAGCCTGGTCACGCCCATGTGGTTCTCGAACCCGGTCAGCGTGGGCAGCCCCAGCGCGGGGTCGACCTCGGCGGCCAGTTCGCCGACCGCGCGCCGCTCGCCGCGCCCCGAGCTGATGTCGAGCAGGCCGACGCCGGACACCGGCTGGCCCTCCTCGCCGCCGAACACCGTGCCCATGATCTGGTAGCCGGCGCAGACCGCCAGCAGGGCCGCACCCCGCTGGATCGCGGCGTGCAGGCCGCCGTCGCGGCGCAGCCGCTCGGCGCCGAGGATCTGCGGCCGGTCCTCGCCGCCGCCGATCAGGTAGACGTCGCCCTGCTGCGGCACGGGGTCCGAGGAGCGCACGTGGATGGTCCGGGTGGGGATCCCCCTGGCCCGGGCCCGCTGCTCCAGCACCAGGACATTCCCCTGGTCCCCGTACGTGCTGAGCAGGTCGGGATAGATCCAGACGATGGACAATTCAGACGGCACGGCCGAACTCCGCTCGGATCTGCTGGAACGCGGTGTAGTTGGCGATCACGTCGATCTTGCCGGGGGCGAGGACGGCCACCGCCTGCTCGAACGACTCGCAGAGCTGGAAGGGCA
This sequence comes from Microbispora sp. H10885, assembly GCF_014161415.1. Lineage (NCBI taxonomy): Bacteria > Bacillati > Actinomycetota > Actinomycetes > Streptosporangiales > Streptosporangiaceae > Microbispora > Microbispora sp. H10885. Next base: position 48,287 of record NZ_JABBWY010000018.1, read on the forward strand.
CCTCCGCGACGGCCAGCCGCAGCGCGAGGTCGAGGCGGCGTTCGCCGGTGACCAGCACGGGCCGGCCCCGCAGGATGCGGTAGTCGACGTCCCACAGCCAGGAGGTGTCGCGGCCGTCCGGCCCCTGCGCGTTCACCGACAGGATGATCGGCAGCGCCGGGTCGGCGACGTCGAACGCCTCCAGCCAGCCGGCCGGGTTCTTGGCCAGCAGCAGGCGCAGCGATCTGCCCTCCCGCTCGACGGTGGTGTAGCGGCCCGCGACCGAGGTGACCGTACGCAGCCGGGGCAGCGCCCGGCCGGGGTCGAGGCCCAGCGTCTCGGCGACCGCCAGCGCGACGGCGGCGTTCGCCCGGTTCGCCTGGCCGGGAAGCTGGAGGTCCAGCCGCCAGCGCTGCCCGCGGGGGTCGATCACGTCCTCACCGTCGAGCACCCAGTTGGGCTCGGGACGGTGGAAGGTGCACTCGCGGCACGCCCAGCTGGTGTCGGCGAGCTGGGCGGCGGTCAGGTTCTGCCCGCCGTTGCCGAAACCGGCCCGGTCGAGCGGGCCGCCGCACTCGGGGCAGCACCAGGAGTCCTCCCGCCAGCGCTGCCCGGCCGCCACCCACGTCACCCGGGCGGCGGTGGACGCGCCCCAGGTGACCAGCGGGTCGTCGCAGTTGGCGATCACATGGGCGGGCCGGCCCGCGAGCGCGCGGCGCCACTTCTGGGCCAGCAGCCAGATCTCGGCCGCCCGGTCCATCTGGTCACGGCTCAGGTTCATGAGGCAGACGATCCCGGCCTCGGTGGTGTCCAGCACCTCGGGGAGGTACTTCTCGTCCACCTCCAGCACGCCGTACGGCGCGCCCTTGCTGGAGGCGAGCGCCGACACGTGCCCGGCGGGCATGTTGGCGCCGAACGCGTTCGTCGCCACGTCGCCGAACTCCTGCAGCGCCGAGGTGATGAGACGGGTCGTCGTGGTCTTGCCGTTCGTCGCGCTGACCAGGACGAGCTTGCGGTCGGCCGCGAGCTTGCGCAGCAGGTCGGGCTCCAGCATCAGGCCCACCCTGCCGCCGATCACCGAGCCGTCGCCGCGCCCGGTGGCCCTGGACAGCGTCGCGGCCGTACGGCCCAGAGCACTGGCGAGCTGGGCCCGCAACGGAAGCTGACTCATGCCCAGATCCTAGTGCCCCCGCCCGAAATCACGATCCGAAGGACAGCTCGGCGGGGGTGTCGCCGTCGAAGGGCAGCACGAACCGGCGCGGCCAGGACAGCACGGTCTCCAGCCAGCCCGCGCTCATCGTCTGGGCGATGTATCTGATCCGCTCCCGCGGCTCGACGCCGATGGCGACCGTCGTCACGTCCCGCTGGATGCCCTCGTGCTCGTCGTCGCCGAGGATGACCCGCCAGGCCAGCGCGCGGTTGCGGTCCACCTCCATCGACAGCGGGTGGTGGCGCAGCGCCTTGGCCCGGTGGCCCAGCAGCTCCGTGCGCACGCCGACCGCCACCGCGCCCTCGGCGGGCTCGGCGCCGTTGACCCCCTGGTGGGGGTACGGCCGGCCGGCGGGGTCGGTGCCGAACAGCGGATACTCCATCGCCGGGGCGGGGCTGCGCAGGTTGGGCGCGGGATGCCCGAAGGGGAACAGCCGGTCCACCTCGTGCAGCCAGCGGACCTGCGGGATGACCCAGGCCGCGCCCGGCCGCTCGCCGGCGCGCATCGGCGGCTCGCCCTCCGCGCCGTCCGCCTGACCGGCCGCGAGCAGCCCGGCCGCGACCTCGGCGGCCTTCTCGGTGAGCAGCGCGGGGTCGAACCACGTGCGCAGCGACCAGGCGCGGCGCGACACCGACCGCTCGACCAGCGTGGCCAGCAGGCACTCGCGCCGCTTGACCGGCAGCTCCGCCCAGATGTCGGCGAGCACGCGCGGCACGCCCGGCAGCGACCGGTTCGTCACGAACGCCAGGACCGCCGTGTCGGTCCAGATCCGCAGCCAGGCCCACTCGGGGGCCACCGCGAGCAGGTCGGCCTCGCGCAACTCCACCAGCGTGCAGGCCTTGCCCGTACGGCACTCGCGCCCGCAGGCGGCCGAACGGCGGCCGCAGATCGGCGGGACCGGGCCGAGCGTCTCACGCTCGCGGTCCTCGCCCAGCGGCACCTGGACGCGCAGCGGGCGGTCCATGCCGTCGGCGAACACCGCGGCGAAGCCCGGCTGGAGCGACACGACCTGACGCGACTGGTCCTCGCTGAGGTTCATCGCCGCGCCGACCAGCGCGCGGTCGTCCTCGGCCGGGAGCCGGTGCACGACCTTGAGCGCGGTGTTCTTCACCACGTCGGAGACGAGCTTGGTCGGGATCTGCTCGGCCACGACGATGCCCTCGCCGTACGCCCTGATCTCGGCGAGCATCCCGGCCAGCAGTTCGACGGCGTGGGTGGAGGCCCGCTGGGAGCCCCGGTCGCGCAGCAGCCGGTGGGCCTCCTCGATCACGATGACGTGCCGCAGGCCGCCGACGCCGTCCTCGGCCCGCGGCTCGGAACGGGCCCGCATCCGCAGATGCTCGACGATCCGGATGATCAGCGTGCCCATGAGGAACGCCTTGTCCTCGTCGTTGGCGACGTCCTCGATCGCGAGCACCACGTTGCGCTGGAGCAGGCCGCCGATGTCGGCCGGGTGGCCGCCCTCGAAGAACCGGCCCGCGCTGCCGACGCGCAGGCTGCGCAGGCGCAGGCTGATGAAGCCCTCGACGTCGGCCTGGACCTCGTTGCCGTACCCGATCTCCTGGATGACCTCCAGCGCGTGCTGCTGGAGCTGCTCCAGCGTCGGCACCGCCGGCTGCACGGCGGCCCCCGGGATGCCGCCGCCGGTCACCACGTCCCAGCCGTTGGCCTCGTAGACGCGCTGCAACGCCAGCGACATGATCTGCGGGAACGGCTCCTCGGCGTCGAAGGCCGCCAGGAACAGCGCCCTGACCATGTCGATGTGCGCCTGCACGGGATAGCCGGGCTCCGGCGCGAGCGGGTTGACGCTGATCGGCACGTTGTCCGGCGCCGAGGGGTTGATGACGGTCAGCGGGCCGAGGTGCTCGACGCGGCCGGCCATCGCGGCGTACTCCGACTTGGCCGGTTCGATGGCCAGCCACGGGATGCCCGCGATCGTGAGCTGCTCCAGCAGGTGCCGTACGGTCTGGGACTTGCCGGAGCCGGTGGCGCCGGTGACGAAGGCGTGCCGGTTCAGCGTCGCGAGCGGCACCCGGAACGCGCCGACGGCGCGGTCCTGCCCGTCGACGATCGCGCCGAGGTCGATCGACTCCGAGCCCTCCACGTCGGCCTCGCTCGTCACGTCGAAGAAGCCGGCGTCCAGCACCCGGACCCCCGGCACCTCCCGGCGCGGCAGCCCGGCGAGCGCGGCGAGGGCCCCCGCCGTCGCCGCGAACGGCGCCGCCGCGCCGTCGGCCGAGTCCTGCAGGTCGACGGCCAGCGCCTCGGCGAAGCCGTACACCGACTCGCTCGCGCCGTCCCCCGACAGGGCGGGCAGCGTCATCGCGCTGCGCAGCCGGTAGGGGTGGTGGCTCATCTCCACCGAGCCGACCAGCACCGGCGCGATCTGGCGCAGTTCGTCGGGGCCCGCCGCGCCGGCGAGCACCCGGACGTTCCACAGACCTGCCTCGCGGAACGCGTCCAGCTCCTGCATCCTGCGCTCGGCCCGCTCGGCGTCGAACCGCGACCGCTCGGAGGCGTCGCCGTACTGGCGCAGCACGTTGAGCTGGGTGCGCAGGTGGGCGACCTCCGCGTCGAGCAGGTCGGTCGGCTCGGCGACGACCACCCAGGCGAACGGCCGGGACATGAGCGTGACCAGCGTCGACTCGAAGAGCGTGGGCCGCTTGGGCTCGTCCGGCTCCGGCTCGCGCCTGCCGTAGAGCGGCGGGGCCTGACGGCCGGGGCACGGCGTCCAGACGAGGTCGGCGAGGTCGGCCAGCCACTCGTCGCCGATCTCCACGCCCCGCGCGCCACCGGGGAACAGCAGCGGCTGCGGGCCGGTGACCGGCGGCTCCGGGGCCGAGGCCGCCCGGCGCGGCGGCTTGGGCGGCGTGAGCGGCCCCGCGTTGGTGATCAGCTCAAGCGGGGCACCCGACCCACGCGACAGCCAGCCGATGACGAACGGCCGGTTGCGCTGCGCGGCGGACAGGACCGCGGGGAGCACCGTGACGAAGTCCCACTCCGCGGACGAAGTGCGCGAGGGAGCGGTGATCGCCTGGATCCGGTACCACGGCCCGCTCAGAGGGAACGGATGCAATGAGACCCCTCAGTCGACGACGAACAGGGAAGAGACTCCTTCAACGATCACGCCCGCACACCTCGGTTGACGATGCCCTTACCGACCGCGGACCGTGTCATGGCCGCTTGCGCCAGTCGAGGCGGGGCGGCGGCGGACCGAGGTTCGGGGGGACCTCGGGCAGCGTGGACTCGGCCGGCTCCGGCTCGGGATCGGGTTCCCGCGGCGTCAGGGCGGCGCGGCGGATCTCCTCGAACTCCCCCAGCGTCGTCTTCGGGAAGGTGAGTATCGCCGGGTTCGCGTCCGCCAGGCGCACCTGGCGTCCCTCCGCCGTCGAGTAGGTGACGATCACGGAGGTCGTGGGAAGCTGCTGGAGCTGGTGCGGCTCGACCAGGAACTCCCGCGACCGCTGCAGGACCCCGTCGGCCACCGTGGGCGCGCGCCGGCCCCACTCGGTCGACTCCGTGATGTCCTCGCGCAGGTCGCCCTCCCGCATGTCCTCCCCCTCCGTACGGCCCTCGCCGACGGTGGAGGTGTAGAACCCGCTCGGGGAGGGGACCGCCGTGCTGAACGTCTCGGTGAGCTGGGCGAGTTCGAGGCGGTGCTCGGTGCCGACGTGCTCGCTGGCCACCCGGGCGTCCTCGGCGTTGCCCAGCCGCATGAACGCGACGGCGGCGTGCCCGCGGCCGAGCCGTTCCCGTACGGTCGGGGTGAGGCTTCGGTAGGTCAGCACGAGCCCGGTGCGTGAGGTTTCGCACGCGTCCATGAGCCGGTCGAGCACGTCGCCGCGGAGCTTGTCCGCGCCCGCGACGATGATCGTGTGGTACCAGGGCCGCTCGCTGGCCGGCGACTGCCGAAGGATGTGCGTGAGCGCGGTCGCGACGTACGTGCCGAGCACCCGGTTGCCGAACACGCCCGCCTGCCGGTCCATGCTGACCACCCGCAGCCGCGCGGGCGGCAGCCGTACGGCCTCCGAGCCCAGCGTCTCCAGCTTGCGTAGCTGGGACTCCAGCGCCCAGGCCCGCTCGATGACGACCCGGTCGGCCACGCCCCGGCCGAACAGCGTGCCGATGCGTTCGAGCTGCGAGGCGGTCAGCAGGCCGTACTTCATGTCGTCGCGCGGGTCGCCCACCTGCGCGAGCGCCCGCAGCGCGGCGGTGACCTGGCTGATCGTGGCGTTCTCGCCGAGGACCTCCAGCACGCGCTCCAGGATCGCGTTGTCGAAGCCGATGTCCCGGCTGGTCTCCTCGCTGACGCTCACCACGTGGGCCAGCACGTCGGCGAACGCCTCGGGCTTGAGCGTCGCCCCCAGGTCGAGCCGGGGCAGGTCGACCGGGAGCACCCAGACCAGCGGGTCGTCCCCGCCCCGGCGGGCGAGCTCGATGAGGTCCTTGGCGATCGCGCCCTCCGACAGGTCGAGCACGGTGAGGTGGCCGCCGCTGTAGAGGCGGGTCGCGCCGATCAGCGTGACCAGCGCCGACCAGCCGGTCAGCGTGCCGCCCGCCACGTCGACCCGGTCGATCTCGTCGGGCACCGCCACGGCGTACCAGGTGATCTGCTTGTCGAAGCGGTTCTTCTTCTCGGCCCAGTCGCGGTACTTCGCGGCGTGCTCCTCCTGGGCGGTGATGATCTCCCGCTGCCGCCGCTCCTGCTCCCGCAGCGCCTTGCGGCGGCGCTCGTCGAGCCGCTCGTTGACCGTACGGTCGCCCTGCCGGATGGCGTAGGTGCAGATGGCCGCCACACCGCCCGCGGCGACCAGCCCGAGCAGCACGAATGACCAGGTGAGCAGGCCGGTCACGCCGAGGACGAGGATCCCGGCGGCCAGCACGGCCATGAACGTGCGGAAGAGCCGTACCGGATGGTTGAGCAGGTCCTTCTGCAGACGCTCCCGGTGGACCCAGTCGTTGTTCTCGGCGGGAGGCTCGGCGACGTCCTCGCGCGCCGGCCGCTTCGGCGGCGGCCCCGGATCGGGGTACAGCAGAGCGTACTGCCAGCCCAGGTAGATCCGGTCCGCCTGCAACTGGGCATGCTCGGGGTGCGGGTCGCCCACGGGCCCTCCATGTCCGCCTAAGGTCACAGCGTAGGATCTGGAAGCCCTGTCAGGGCGGCCTTCTCGCCATTCGGACCTATTTCCCGCCGGCGCCTGGAACCTATGGGGCCCATGGGGCGATTGTGATCGTACTACCATCGCTTGCCATGACGTCATCCCCCAATGGCGCCCGACGGCGACGCCCGGTGCTGGTCCCGGTCGCCTCTGTGCTGGCCGTAGTGGGCATCGGCGTCACCGCCGCCTTCGGCGGCCTCAAGGAGGCTCCGGACGAACCGCCGCCCACGGCCTCGCCCGGGGACACGATCGACCAGGGGCAGTTCCGCACCCAGTTCATCAAGGCGATCGACACCACGGAGAAGGGCGGCTTCGGCGACCCCAAGCGCTACCTGGAACTCGTCGTCAAGGTCACCAACATGGGCGACGAGACCGCCTCGGTCGGTATCGTGCCGGAACCCGGGAAGGGCTTCCGCCAGACCGGCTCCTTCGCCGGCTCGCTGCTGCGGACCCGCCCCGAGATGAAGAGCGAGTACGGCCCGCGGGCCTCGGTGCTGAGCTACGGCATCGAGAGCCAGCAGCTTCATCCGGGGATCACCACCACGGTCGTGGTGAAGTACGAGCTCCAGCCCACCGCGACCGCACCCGAGGAGATCAGCCTCGACCTCGGCAAATTCGAGAACGAGCCGCTCGGGCTGCTCAACCAGAGTCGTGACTGGATGCTCGCAGGCGAGTACGAGGACGACGACGGCCCATTCCAACCCGAGGTCGCCGCGCGGATCACCCTCCCGGTGCGGAAGGAGGACAGCTGATGGCGCTGGCCCAGGCCGAGAGCCGTACGTCCCGCCGGGCCGCCGCCGGCCGGCCCCGCAGGCGCGGGCTGGGGCGGCGTCTCGCCGCCGGAGTGGCGGGCATCCTGCTCGCTGCGGCGGCCGTCTACGCGCAGCAGAACTTCGCGATGCCCTTCGAGCAGCGCACGTCCTTCCTGACCTACAACGGCCACATCGGGGAGACGGTGACGACCAAGCGCTTCTCCGTGAAGGCCGTGTCGGTCACCGCCGCCCACGCCGTGGACACGACGGACTACTCCGGCAAGGTGAGCAAGGTGGGGACGAGCCATCTGTTCCTGCTGGTCGACGTCACCGCGACCAGCGTCCGGGAGCCGATGAAGCTGAGCAAGCTCAGCCCGCCCCTCCTCCTGAGCGGGGACGGCCGGCGCTACCTGCCCACCGACAAGGTCGACGAGAGCCTGACCCTGTTCAACCGGTACATCCAGCCGGGATTCTGGACGAGCGGACCGCTCGTCTTCGAGGTGCCGAAGGACGCGGTGCCGGGCGCGAGCCTCGTCTTCATCCCGCCCAACAACCCGCTGGTCGTCGACAACTACGCGCCCGAGGCGCAGGTCGACCTGGATCTGTCCGGCGCCGCCGCCGACCGGCTGATCGCGCAGGCGGAGGACTACCACACACTGGCGGGCCCGAGCCGATGACCGAGACGCCCATGGACGGAAACCCGCCGAGGAACGGCCAGGACACCCGCGACTGGTTCGCGCCCCCTCCCGAGCAGCCCACCGACATCGCCTCCGACATCACCTACAGCGGCGCTTTGCCGCCGCGGCCCATGCCGACGGCGCCGCCGTCCATCCCGATCCCTGGGAAGCTGGCCCCGCCGACAGACCAGCTCGTGTGGCCGCCTCCGGAGCCCGAGGGGGAGGACAGATCGACGCAGCCGTTCCCCGCGCTGCGGACGAACCGGCAGCCGCCGCCCCGGGTGCTCTCCCCCACGACGCCTCCCCCCGCGGCCCCTCCCCTCGCCGCGCCACCGGACCCAACCGCCGGGATGCCGCCGGCTGCCCCCACGTACGGCGTGCCGGCGGAACCGCCCGGCGTGGACCTCGCCACGGACGCGTCCGCTTCGCCCGCGCGGCGGCGGACGGGGCTGCTCATCGGCGGAACCGTGCTGTCCGTCGGGCTCGCCGTCGCGGCCCCCTCCTTCTTCGGCTACCAGGCCTACAAGTACGGCCGCCCCGACTACACCGTCCACGTCGTGCCGCCCGGCCAGTCCGGGACCGTGCAGCACGTGTCATGGCAGGTCACCGTCGAGAAGACCAAGGACCCCAGCGGCAAGCCGGAGCGGTCCGACCGCCAGTGGATGAAGATCGTGGCCACCAGGACCGCGCTCGACGCCGAGGGCGCCATTCGTCACGGGGCGCCGTCGGAGGTCAAGCTCACGGACCGGGCCGGGCGCACCTGGCAGGTCGAGACGCTGAACAACGAGACGCCGCCCGACGTCAAGGAGAACAAGGTCGGCACGCCGTACCGGATGGAGATGCTGGGGGTGGTGCCGCCCTCGGTGGCCGACCAGGTCGAGGTCACCCTCCGCCCGAGCACCTACCGGGACGTGCCCGGGCAGTCGGCCAAGGACTTCGTGAAGGACGCCTTCAGCGCGACGGAGAAGGACGATCAGGTTCTGCGGTTCCGGCGGTGACCGGTGACGGGCCGCCCGGTCGGCCGCCTGTCCGTCCGTCGGCCCGGGCCCGGGTCGCGGCCAGGTCGAACGTGGCGGCGATCAGGCACATGGTCACCAGGGTGACGACCAGATCCGTCACGTAGTTGATCGGCACATCGGTCGCGAACCAGAGATACGGCTCCTCGCTCGCGGTGAGATAACGGCCCGCCCTGCCGAGGAAGTCACCGCCGATGTGCAGGCCGACGTAGCACAGCGCGAAGAGGCCGAACAGCGGCGCGCCCCCGCGGGCCGTCAGGCGCAGGGAGTTCAGCAGCGGGATCCAGCGGCCCGTCCACCCGGCGCTCAGCTTGGCCAGCGCCCGCCTCGTCCAGTCATGCGTCCGTTCCAGGTGCACCGCCGCCTGTTCGAGGCGGGTGCCCCTGATCGTGGTCTGGGTGTCCTCCGCGTACGCGCCGTAGACGAGGATGCCGACCGTCAGCCACGCGAGCGGGACGGCCAGGGCGTCGATCACGTACGGCCAGACCTCACCCAGCCACTCCGAGACCTGCTGCCACCCCGGGATGCCGCTCTCCGCCCCGGCCATGAGGTCGTGCCAGGCGGCGACGGCGGACCGCTGACCGATCCAGTCGGAGCGCGCCCCCACGGCCGTCGCGACCGCGTTGATGCCGTAGAAGGCGAACGCCAGCTCGCCGAAGGTGGCGAGCACACCGGAGAAACGGCCGTTCCCCGCCTCGTGGCGGCGGCCGAAGTACCACTTCACCCCGTAGGCGACCATCATCGTCGCGAGGGAGACCTTCGGGTCCAGGTTGATCAGCCCGGCCGCTACCCCGCTGTCGTCTCCGCTGCCCGCGTCGAGCACATACCGGTCCGGCTGCCGCATGATGTCGATGCCCATGAAGTCGCGGGCGTCCTCTGCGACGAATCCCCAGGTCGTGTAGATACCGGCGAAGACGAGCGCGGTCCGGTTGAGGGCGCCCAGCAGGCTCTCCTTGGCCTCGCCGCCGGCGCGCCGGGCCCGGGTCTCCAGCAGCGCCTCGCGGACGACGTACAGCATGCCCACGGTCGTGGCGAGGGACGTCATCACGACGAGCGTGAACAGGAACATCACCAGGACCAGCCGCGCCTGGTACCACGAGCCGTGCGAGACGGTCGCGGCCAGTAGGAGCAGACCCCACCGGACGAGCCGTCCGAGCGAGAACCAGATGATCAGCGGGAGCGCGCACTTCGCGAGGATCCGCAGGGCGTGCAGCGGCAACGCGTACGGCGACAGCATCCAGGCGAACCTGCGGGGGGCGGGCAGTGCGGACGTTCCGGACACCTGCCGCATGTTATCGGCTCCCGCTTCCCCCTATGGCGCGATCACCTTCGCGTGAGCCCGCTACTCGTCGCGCAGCAGCCCCAAGACCTCGTCCGTCGTCGGTGAACGACCGGTCATCCGAAACCGAAAGGCCGGTGCGTTCGCGGGAACGCACCGGCCTCGGGTGAAGCGGTGGATCAGACGGCGACCGAGAGCTGGACGACCTCGCCGAGCTTGGCCTCGACGGCGACGTCCTTGGTGACGCCGCCGCCGGCGATGATGCGGACGGTCCACTGGCCGGGAGCGGCGAAGAAGCGGAAGACGCCCTCGTCGGAGACGACGACCTCGCCGGTGAACTCGCCGCTGTGGTCCAGCAGGCGGGCGTACGCCGTGCCGGCGCCGGAGACGACGCCCTGGATCACGGCCTGGTTGGACAGGTCGATGCCGGCCGGCAGCGCGACGGTCTGCTCAGGAGCAGCGCAACCCTGTGTGGTGGTCATCAGCGGGCCTCTCCCAGCTCGATCGGCACGCCCACGAGCGAGCCGTACTCGGTCCACGAACCGTCGTAGTTCTTGACGTTGGGCTGGTCGAGCAGCTCGTGCAGCACGAACCAGGTGTGCGCGGAGCGCTCGCCGATGCGGCAGTAGGCGATGGTGTCCTTGCCGAGGTCCACACCGGCGCCGGAGTAGAGCTCGCGGAGCTCGTCGTCGGAGCGGAAGGTGCCGTCGTCGTTGGCCGCCTTCGACCACGGGATGTTGCGGGCGGTCGGCACGTGGCCGCCGCGCTGCGCCTGCTCCTGCGGCAGGTGGGCCGGGGCGAGCAGCTTGCCGGTGAACTCGTCGGGCGAGCGCACGTCGACCAGGTTCTGCTTGCCGATCGCGGCGACGACGTCGTCGCGGAAAGCGCGGATGTCGTTGTCGGGCTCCTGCGCCGTGTACTGGGTGGCGGGGCGCTCGACCGCGTCCTTGACCAGCTCGCGGGACTCCAGCTCCCACTTCTTGCGTCCGCCGTCGAGCAGCTTGACGTTCGCGTGGCCGTACACCTTGAAGTACCAGTAGGCGTAGGCGGCGAACCAGTTGTTGTTGCCACCGTAGAGGATCACGGTGTCGTCGTTGGCGATGCCACGGGACGACAGCAGGGCCTCGAAGCCGGCCTTGTCGACGAAGTCGCGGCGGACCGGGTCCTGCAGGTCGGTCCTCCAGTCGATCCTCACGGCACCGCGGATGTGACCCTTGTCGTAGGCGCTGGTGTCCTCGTCGACCTCGACGAGCACGACACCCGGCGTGTCGAGGTTGGCCTCGACCCAGTCGGCGTCCACCAGAACGGCGGAGCGGCTCATTTGATTCTCCCAGGTTGTAGACGGCGGATGAGCAGGTACGTTTCGCAGCCCAGGCAGAAGCCGAACGCTGCGTTGAGGAAGGCGGCCAGCAGTGCCGCTGCTGTCGCACCCAAGGCCAGTGCGGTGATTCCCGCCGCGAATCCGATCAGTCCCACGAGCGCGAACCCCAGGCCGACGATCTGCGCGAATCTCGGCGGCGCCGCGTCCTCCAGCTCGGCTGGCGGCCGCAACCGCGGCCGGACGAACCGGCGGAAGACGAACCCGTACGGCGACGCGTCGGCGGCGCCGAGCGCGAAGACGACCGCCTGTGCGGCGAGCACCCAAGGGTTCTGCGTGACCAGCACGACCGCGAGGACGAACGTGGTCACAGCCGCGTTGAATCGAGGGCCACGAGAATCTATCTGCATCGTGGGACGCTCCTGAAGGATTCTTGGAACGCGGCGCGAAGCCGCAGGAATCACCCTCAGGCGATGCGACAGAGCGATGTCGCGACGCGGCAGAAGTCCACCGCACGCCGCTTCGTGAGCAGCTCTGTCGTGGGAGTCATGGCCACGACAGTACCTTCCGTCTCGACATCTGTCACACCTTGTCCGACGGGTGAGACGGATTTTGAGACGTTCCATCCACGGCGGCACCGAGAGCGGCGATCACGTCGGCCTTGCGCGGCTGGCCCGACGCCCTCTTGACCACGTTTCCCGCGCCGTCGAGGACGAGCACCGTGGGGGTGCGCAGCACCTCGAACCGCCGGACGAGGTCAAGGCGCGACTCCGCGTCGATCTCGACGTGACGCACGCCCGGCACCAGGCCGGCCACCTCGCCGAGGATCCGGCGGGTCGCCCTGCAGGGCTGGCAGAACGCGGTGGAGAACTGCACGAGCGTGGCCCGCTCGCCCAGATCGGCACCGAGATCGGCGGCCAGGACCGCGCCGAGATCGCCTCTCGCCGCCGGGGCGTGTTCCACTGCCCGCACCCTCCCGTCGCGCCGCCCGGGAACCGGCCCGGCGGCCACGTCCAGGACGAGCGTGTCCACCCGGGTCGCGATGCCCGCCATCGCCGTTTGCAACCCTCCGTACGCCGGGGCTGATTCCCGGCCCGGGTCACGGAAAGGTCACAGGACGCTCAGAGCCTGGCGGCGACCAGTGTGCGGCCGTCGGCGCCGGCGAGTTCGACACGCGCGATCTGATCGGGGCTCAGCGCCGTCGAGCCCTCGAAGACCATCTTCGGCCCGCGGTACTCCCCGCGCTCCACCGTCCAGGTGCCGAGGACCGAGACGGTGCCGTCCTTCCCGACCACGCGGAGCGCGCACACCGTCCCCGCGGGCACCCCGGCGACCCTCGCGACGACCTGCGTCCCGCGCTCCTGCGGCACGAGCCGTACGGTCAGCCGCATGTCGCCGTTGCTGCCGCGAGCCTCCGGCGAGGTGGTCACGGTCGCCTCCGCGGGCGGCTGCTCGGCTTTCTTCGCCACGGTGCCGGATGAGGGCACAGGCGAGGCGGAAGCGTCGAAGATTCGCGGGATCTCGTCGTTGCCGGTTCTGGGCGCCTGGGCCGCGGCGGCGTCCGAAGCGGCGTCCGAGGCGGCGCCGCCGGCGGCCGCACTGCCGGCCGCGCCCTCAAGCCTGCTCTCGTACTGCGGGGCCGCGACGGCCGACCCCGCCGCCGTGTCCTGCGACGACGTCTGCGCCGCCGACAGCCAGGCCGTGCCGCCCACGGCCGCGACGACGACGGACGCGGCGAGCGCCAGCAGCACGCGGGACCTGCGCCCCCGCTTCGCCGACGCGGCGACCAGCCGGTCGAGCACGGCGCGCGGCGGCGCGGCGGCGCGCTCGACGTCCTCGGCCGACACGAGCGCCAGCAGGGGCGGCAGCCCCGACAGCGCGGCCAGCTCCGCCCGGCACTCCGCGCAGGTCTCCAGGTGGGCCTCGACCTCGGCGGTCTCCTCGGCGTCGAGCGCCCCGAGGACGTACACGCCGAGTGAGATCCGCACCTCCTCGCAGGTCATGGTGCCAGCCCCCGTTCCTCCAGGGCGAGTTTGAGCGCTCGGAGTGCGTAGTAGGTCCGCGACTTGACCGTCCCCTGCGGGATGCCGAGGATCTCCGACGCCTCCTTCACCGATCTCCCCCGGTAGTACGTCTCCATGAGCACCTCACGGTGCTCCGGCCTGAGTGAGGCCAGCGCCTCCGCGACCCCCCACGACTCGACGGCGCGGTCGAGCTCGTCGTCGGCGGGCAGCACGGCGAGCGCCTCGTCCCCCGTCTCCTGCGGCCTGGACCTGCGGGCACGGTGCTGGTCGACGACGATGTTGCGGGCGACCGTGAACAGCCAGGCGCGCACCGGGCGTCCTTCGAGCACCCCGGGGTTGCGCCAGGCCCGAAGCAGCGTCTCCTGCACCACGTCCTCCGCCCTGCCCGGGTCACTGGTCAGCCGCAGTACGTAGCCGTACAACGGCCCTGCGTGATCCTCGAAAAGCGCGCGTACGAGCTCCTCGTCGGCGGTTCCGGCTGGACTCACACCTTCTTCACGTACGAAACGGCCGGCCGGTTCGGCACTGTGACCATCGTCACGTGGGCCGTCACTTGAAGGAGACATCACTCGCGGTGCCCTGGACCGCGAGTCCCTCACTGGTCGAGGTCACGCGGGTGATGCGCAGGTTCAGCGGCAGGTTCTTCACCGGGACCGTGAAGGAGATGAGCCGCTCGGGGTTCGGCACCGGAATCGCGCCCGCGAGCCGCACGCTCGCCGGGGTGAGCCGGATCCCGTCCTTGATCATTTCGATCTTCATGTCGGCGGTGACCGGCACCTGGTTTCCCAGCACGGTCACGTTGCCCGAGACGCGGAGCTTGTCGTCGCCGGTGCCCTCGACCTTGATGCCCTTCGGCGCGTGGGCGGACAGGGTCTGGCGCGAGATGACCACGGTCCCCACCACGCGGTCGGCCCCGATCTTGGCGGCCGCGGCGTTCTGGATGAGATCGGCGAGCGGGGCGGTCACGCCGTAGAGCGTGGCGTCGATCCGTTCGAGCTGGACACCCTCCCGCTCCACCTCGCCGATGCCGATGGCGATCTCCTCGTATCTGCCGGAGAACGCCTGCGTGAGGAACGGAAGCCCCTTCACCTGCACCGAGGGCGGCTGCGCCAGGTCGTACTGGGCCTCGATCTGGCGGGCGATCTCCCGCTGCACGCCGACCACGGCCACCCGGTCGAGCACGACGAGCAGGATGGCGAGCATAACCACGGCCACGACCAGCTTGCGCATCCGACTCCTCCGAAGGCGCCCGTACGATTCAGCGTAGTGCCCCTGCCCGCGAGATTTGCCCGAGAACGGACAATGTCCGGAGCGACGCACACCCACTCCGGACGCCGTGAGGGGTGAAGCTTGACGGGAGAGGCACGTGCCGCTCATCCCCCGGCGAATGGGGGCAAAACCTCTACCACGAATCCCTCGGGCAGCGTGATCGTGGCGGGGTCGCGGGTGCCCGCCGGGGCGCCGTCGATCAGGAAGGACGACCGGCGCAGCACGCGCTCCAGGGCCGGGTCCCCCCCGATCCGCGCGAGCAGGTCCGCCAGCGTCGCCGCGTCGGCGGCCTCCTCGGGCGTCCCGGCGGCCTCCTTGGCCGCCGCCCAGTAGCGAATCGTCCCCGTGGCCATGGTCAGCCCGCTCCCCTCGTGAGCCGCGTCTCGGTCGGCGTCCGAATCATGTCACCTCCATGAAAGCTCTCCGTCACCGCCACGTTACGGTCTTAAACCACGTGACGTGTTGTTCACACGGGTGACGCGGATTGGACGCAAAGTTCGTGTGGGCTACCCTACGGATTAATGGACTCGGGCGATGTAGCCCCCGGGTCCTTACGTGTTTGTACGGCTGTCGCGGTTTCCAGTGCTGCAAACGGCGCCGAGCCGACATGGTGCGAGGAGGCTCATGTGAGCAATCTGCTCCTGCTGACCAACGCTCTGGAGCCGTCGGCGGAGGTGCTCCCGGCACTCGGACTGCTTCTCCACTCGGTGCGGGTCGCCCCGGCCGAGGCCTCCGCTCTGATCGACGCGCCGCCCGCGGACGCCATCCTGGTCGACGCGCGCCGTGAGCTCGTGCAGGCCAAGAGCCTGTGCCGGCTGCTGCGCACGACCGGTGTCACCTGCCCGCTGATGGCGATCGTGACCGAGGGCGGCCTGGCGGCGATGACGGCGGAGTGGGGCGTGGACGATGTCATCCTCGACACCGCCGGCCCCGCGGAGGTGGAGGCCCGGCTGCGGATGTCCGTCGGGCGGCTGTCGCTGGCCGCCACGGAGGACGTCCCCGACGAGATCCGCAGCGGTGACCTGTCGATCGACGAGGCCACCTACACGGCCAGGCTGCGCGGCCGGGCGCTCGACCTCACGTTCAAGGAGTTCGAGCTGCTCAAGTATCTCGCCCAGCACCCGGGCCGGGTCTTCACCCGGGCCCAGCTGCTCCAGGAGGTCTGGGGCTACGACTACTTCGGCGGCACCCGGACCGTGGACGTCCACGTACGGCGGCTGCGGGCGAAGCTGGGAGCGGAGTACGAGGCGCTCATCGGAACGGTCCGCAACGTCGGCTACCGGTTCGTGCCCGACCGCGGCGGCGAGCAGCAGGCCGAGGCCGAGCCCGCCAGACGCTGACTTCGGCCGGAAAGGCCCGCCCCCGCTGCGGGGGCGGGCCTTCCGGTGTTCTCCGTCCCTTACCGGATGAGGTTGATCCGGCCGGTGGCCGGCGGGGCGATCGGCGAGTGCGCGCCCATGTAGGCGACCAGCGCGTCGATGTCCAGCGGGCCGCTCCACAGGTTGGTGCTCTGCGTGAACACGGTGAAGCCGTCGCCGCCGCCGACGAGGAAGTTGTTGGCGGCCACCCGGATCTGCTGGGTGTCGGTCACCGCGGTGCCGTTGATCTTGATGTCGGAGACCCGCGAGCCCTCCGGCTTGGTGGTGTCGAAGGTGTAGGTCAGCGACGAGGACGGCTGCAGGATCCGCTGGGTGATGCCGCCCGTGGTCGGGTCGACCTTCCAGATCTGCTGCTCCAGCAGCGCCTTCAGCTGGGCCCCGGTGAGCGTGACGACCTGCATGAGGTTGTTGAACGGCTGCACCGTGAAGGCCTCGCCGTACGTCACGACCCCGTCCCCCTCGGCGCCGCTCTGCGGGAAGGTCAGGTCGGCGCGGACGCCGCCCGGATTCATCAGCGCGATCTCGGCGTTGCCGCCGGTCTTGGTCGCCTCCAGCTGCGCGTCGGCGATCAGGTCGCCGAGCGGGGTCTCGCCGACGTTGCCGCCCCGCCCGATCGTAGCGGTGATCTTGCCGATCGGCTTGTTGGCGACGGTCGAGACCCGCTCCTTCCAGGTGTTGATGTACGTCTCGGTGTCGGCGTCCGGGGTGACGGTGCGGGTCACCACGTTGTTCTTGGCGACGACGCTGGAGCGGATGACGTCCTTGGTCCTACGGTCGATCTTGAAGTCGATCTGGGTGATCGCGCGGCCGAACGAGGAGCCCTGGGTGTAGACGCGGTCCTGACCGGCCGGGTCCTTCACCTTGCAGACGTACGCCTGGTGGCTGTGGCCGCTGATGACGAGGTCGATCTGCGGGTCGAGCCCCTTGGCGATGCGCGAGCCGGCGCCGGGGACGACCGGGCACGAGCTGGGGTCCTGGTTGGGAGTGATGCCGTCGCCCTCGTGCACCAGCGCGACCTGCGCCTTGACGCCGTGGCGGGCGAGGAGCTTCGACACCTTGTTGGCGGCCGCGATCTCCTCGGTGAACTTGAGGCCCGCGATGCCGGAGGCGGTGACGATGCTGGGGGTGGTCTGGGTCACCAGACCGATGAAGGCGACCTTCATCCCGTTGATCTTCTTGACGAAGTAGGGCGGCAGGGCGTAGTCGCCGTTCGACTCCTTCTGCACGTTGGCCCCGAGGTAGTCGAAGCTCGTGCCCTTCCACGTCCCGGCCGGGGAGCAGCCGTCGACCGGGTGGCAGCCGCCGTTCATGATGCGCTTGAGCTCGGTGATGCCCTCGTCGAACTCGTGGTTGCCCGCCGAGGAGGTGGCGAGGCCGAGCTGGTCGAGCAGCGCGGCGGTCGGCTCGTCGTGGTAGGCCGCGGACAGCAGCGGCGAGGCGCCGATGAGGTCGCCGGCGCCCACCAGCAGGGTGTTGTCCGTACGCAGTTGCTTGAGGTGCGCGGCCAGGTAGGCGGCTCCGCCGGCGATCGAGTACTTGGCACCGGCGATGCCGGTGAGGGAGCCGTCCGTGTCGGTGAGCGGCCCGTTGGGGTCGAGGATCCGGGAGCCGGACCCGGTCGGGGGCTCCAGGTTGCCGTGCAGGTCGTTGATGGTCAGCAACCGGACGGAGACGGAGGGGTCGGGCTGGTGGCCGTGCCCGGCCGGGTGCTTCGGCCCATGGTTCGTTCCATTGGAGACCGCGGGGGCGGCAGCCTTCGAAGCGGGATCGGCGACGGCCGGGCTCACGGTGAGAGCCGCGGCGCCCAGGATCGCGGCGCCGGCGACGGCCAGTCGCGTCAGGGATGCTCGGGTCATGACCCCCGACAGTAGAACGGCGACCTGATCGGGAAATGGCGCAAAGATAACGATTCAGGGAGGCCACGGCTGGCGTCTATTGCCGAAGCCCCCCGCCGGGGCGCGCCGGCCCCTCGCCTATCGTGCCAGGCATGAACGTACGCGTGGAGATCACGGAAAGTCTCGGCGACGAGCAGGTTACGGCCGTGCTCGCTCTGGTGGAGGCGGCCGCCGAGGCCGACGGGGTGCGACCGCTCAACGAGCACGTGATGCTCCAGGTGCGCTACGGCGGCGTGCCGGGGGCGAGAGCCGTACTGCTGCACAAGGACGGCGACCTCGCCGGATTCGCCCACCTGGACCCGCCCGGCGACCCGGTCGGCCCCGAGGAGGGACCGAGCGGCGAACTCGTGGTGCGCCCGGCCTTCCGCGGGCTCGGCCTGGGCCGGCGGTTGCTCGACGCGGTGCTGGAGGCGAGCGGCGGCAGGCTCCGCCTGTGGGCGCACGGCGACCTGCCCGCCGCCGCCCGCCTCGCCGCGAGCGCGGGCCTGACCCGGGCGCGGTCGCTGTGGCGGATGCGCCGGCCGCTGGCGGAGCCCCTGCCCGCCGCCCCGCTCCCCGAAGGCGTACGGCTGCGCACGTTCGAGCCCGGGCGCGACGAGCAGGCCTGGCTCGCGCTCAACGCGCAGGCCTTCGCCGCCCACCCCGAGCAGGGCTCCTGGACGATCGACGACCTCGAACTGCGCGAACGCGAACCGTGGTTCGACCCCGCCGGCTTCTTCCTCGCCGTACGGGACGACACCCCGGTGGGCTTCCACTGGACCAAGGTGCACCGCGACGGCGACGACGGCGAGCCGATCGGGGAGGTGTACGTCGTGGGGGTCGGGCCCGGCGAACGCGGCACGGGCCTCGGCCGGGCGCTGACGATCGCCGGGCTCGCGCACCTGCGCGGCCTCGGCCTGGCCCGGGTGATGCTCTACGTGGACGAGGAGAACGCCGCGGCGGTCCGGCTCTACGAGTCGCTCGGGTTCACCCGGTGGATCACGGACGTGATGTACCGCCGGTGACGACGGCGGGCCGGTCCCGGGAGAGGGCGCCGGCCCGCCGGGTCAGCCGAGGACGAGGTTGAGGATGAAGTAGCCGATCGCGGCCACGACGGCCGCCGCCGGGATCGTCAGCACCCACGCGGTCACGATGCTGCCCGCGATGCCCCACCGTACGGCCGACAGCCGCTTGGTCGCGCCGACGCCCATGATGGCGCTGGTGATGGTGTGGGTGGTCGAGATGGGCGCGCCGAACCCGAGGGCCGCCGTGTAGAGCACGCTCGCCGCGGCGGCCTCGGCCGCGAAGCCCTGCGGCGGGTCGAGGTGGATGATCCGGCGGCCGAGGGTGCGCATGATCCGCCACCCGCCGGCGTACGTGCCGAGGGAGATCGCGAGCGCCGATGAGGTGATGACCCATTCGGGGATGTGCGAGTCGGGAGAGACGTAGCCGCCGACGACCAGGGCGAGGAAGATCACACCCATCGTCTTCTGCGCGTCCTGCAGGCCGTGACCGAGGGCCATCGCGGCCGCCGACAGCGTCTGGGCGTACCGGAACCCCTTGCTGGCCCGGTGGGGGTTGGCCCTGCGGAAGATCCACAAGATCGCGATCATGATGACCGCGCCCAGGAGGAGCCCCACGACGGGGGACAGCACCATCGGGATGACGACCTTCTCGATCACCCCGCTCCAGTGCACGGACGCGCTCGCCGCCAGTGCCGAGCCGACGAGCCCGCCGATCAGGGCGTGGCTGCTCGACGACGGCAGGCCGAAGTACCAGGTGATGAGGTTCCACACGATGGCGCCGAACAGCGCCCCGCCGACGATGATCAGGCCGTGCCTGCCGTCCGGAGCGTCGATGATCCCCTTCCCCACGGTCGAGGCGACCGAGGTGCCGAGATGGGCGCCGATGAAGTTCATGACCGCCGCCATGAGCAGCGCCACCCGAGGGGTCAGCGCCCGGGTGGAGACCGACGTGGCGATCGCGTTGGCGGCGTCGTGGAAGCCGTTCGTGTAGTCGAACACCAGCGCGATGACGACCACGCTGATGACAAGCGCGAGCTCCACTTAGCTTTCCTTGACCGCGATCGTCTCGACCGTGTTCGCGACGTGCTCGAAGGCGTCCGCAGCGAGTTCGAGCTGCTCGATGACCTCGCGCATCTTCATCACGGTCAGCGCGTCGTACTCACCGCTGAAGAGCTTGGCCAGCAGCCGGCGGTAGATCTGGTCGGCCTGGTTCTCCAGCCGGTTGATCTCGATCCAGTACTCGTTGAGGTGCTGCATAGAGCGCAGGCGCGGCATCGCGTCCGCGGTGAGCTCCGCCGCCCTCTCCAGGACCTCCACCTGGCGTACGACCTCCTTGGGCAGGTGGTCGATCTGGTAGAGGACGATCAGGTCGGCGGCGGCCTCCATGAAGTCCATCACGTCGTCGAGGTTCGACGCGAGGCGGTAGATGTCCTCACGGTCGAAGGGCGTGATGAAGCTCTCGTTGAGCCGGTTCATGATGGCGTGAGTGCGCTCGTCACCCGCGTGTTCGCAGGCGCGCATCTTCTCGGCCAGGGCGTCACGGTCCGAACCGTCGCTGATGATCTCGACCAGCAGACGCGATGCGGTGACGAGGTTGTTCGCCGAGTCGGCGAACAAGTCGTAGTAGCTGTCCTCACGGGGCGTGAGACGCAGGCGCACGTCGTTTCTCCAGTGTGCGGGGACGGTCCGCAGAGAAGGGTACGGGTTACCAGTTGAAATGCGAAGTTCAGGCCATGCAGGCCCACTTGTAACCTACTCTTCCCCTCCCAGCTGCCCGGAAGGGCTCCCGTGACACACTTGTTGCCAGGTTCCGCTCAGATACTCGTCCGGTGGAAGTTGAGGAAGGACCGGCTGGGAGTCGGCCCCCGCTGCCCCTGATAGCGCGAACCGTACCGGTCCGAGCCGTAAGGGAACTCGGCGGGCGAGCTGAGCCGGAACATGCAGAGCTGGCCGATCTTCATGCCGGGCCACAGCTTGATCGGCAGTGTGGCGACGTTCGACAGTTCGAGCGTCACATGCCCCTGGAAACCGGGGTCGATGAACCCGGCCGTGGAGTGCGTGAGCAGTCCCAGCCGGCCCAGGCTCGACTTGCCTTCGAGCCGTGAGGCGATGTCGTCCGGAAGGCTGATCACCTCGTACGTGCTGGCCAGCACGAACTCCCCCGGATGCAGGATGAACGGCTCGTCGCCCTCCGGCTCCACCTGCCGGGTCAGGTCGGGCTGCTCCATCGCCGGGTCGATGTGCGGGTACCGGTGGTTCTCGAACACCCGGAAGTAGCGGTCCAGGCGTACGTCGACACTGGACGGCTGGATCATCACCGGGTCGTACGGGTCGAGCTTCACCCTGCCCGACTCGATCTCGGCGCGAAGGTCACGATCGGAAAGCAGCACGGTGCCAGGCTAGTAGGCCCGTTGAGCGCCGGTGTCAGGGATCTTCGCGTCGGGACTGCAGGAGCACGCCTTGAATCCGCTACAGTAGGGGCAGCGACGGGCTCCACGGCCCGTCACGCGGGTGTAGTTCAATGGCAGAACATCAGCTTCCCAAGCTGACAGCGCGGGTTCGATTCCCGTCACCCGCTCCAAGATCTAAGCGAGCACCTCCGGCAGTAGCCTGAACGCCGCCACATGCCGCGGCCGGATCAGTCCGAAATCGCGCCGGTCGATCGTCGCGATCTGTGTGATTCCCAGACGCTCGGCGGTTGCGACCACGGACACATCGGCAGGGTCGAGGCGAGCATCTTTGTAGAGCCGGACGAGTTCGGCCATACGTCGTACGTCAGCGGCAAGCAGATCGACCAGCTCGAACTCTGCCGTGACGAGATCAAGAAACTGCGCGTGTACGGCCGGTCCCATGTGCCTGTTGATCGTCCAACCGGCCTCGATAAGGACGGTTGAGGGCAGAAGCAACGGCCCTTCCAACTGCTCAAGGAGTCGCACACACGAGGCATGGTGCTTGTCATCGCGATCGACAACGGCGATCAGCGGCCCTGTGTCCAGGAGCGTAGCGGTCACACCGACCGATTGAATCGCTCCGCCAGCAGATCTTCGACCCGTTCTGACAGATCGCCCTCTCCGGATGCGCCGATCCCCGCGATCGACAGCCGACGACGCCGTACCGGCTCCGACAGATCTTCGTTCGCGGCCTCAGCGAGTTCCGGGTCCGTCTTGACCAACCGCAGCAGCCGACCCGCCTGGTCCGGCGACAGCCGATCCACCAGGTGATGAAGCTCCTCATGCGCATGCCCAGCGCTCATGCTCAGAGTCTACGCTCGCGATCTCGCTAGCGTCAGGGACACGGTGGCCGTGCCCGTTGCGTGCCCGATCGGATGGCTATCAGCGGGAAGCCACGGGGACTCACGGTCACGCGACCGCCATAGGCCCAGGTTGTAGTTTTCCCAGCTCAGCTGGCTTGATCTTGAAAGACTTCCCAAGCTGACAGCGCGGGTCCGATTCCCGTCACCCGCTCCACGTACGAAGGCCCAGGTCAGGGATAGTTTCCGCACTCGGGCCTTGATTGTTTCTGACGGTGTTCGATCTTCGCATGCCATTAGCGTGCGGTTAGCCCTTGGTCAGCCCACCGGAGCCAGGCTCTGTTCGCAGTCCAGATCTTCGGTTCATGAGTAACTGGTTCAGGAACAGGCTGAGGAGGCGGGATGAACAGGGTCGTGGTCCTCGGACGGGGTGGCGCGGGCAAGTCCACGCTCGCGGTCCGGCTCGGTGAGGTGCTGTCGCTGCCGGTCGTCGAACTGGACAAGCGCTTCTGGAGCACCGGGCTCTCTCCCACCCCCAAGGAGGAGTGGGAGGTCGTTCAGCGGCGGCTCGTCGATGCGCCCCAATGGGTCCTCGATGGTGACCTGGGCCCCTACGACGTCCTCGACGTCCGTCTACGAGCCGCTGACACGGTGGTCGTCCTGAACTTTCCGCTCTGGCGCTGCGCCTGGCGTGCGCTGCGCCGATCCCGCGAGGGTCTGACCTTCTGGCGCTGGGTCCTCACCTACCGGTGTCGCGCTCTGCCCCTTGTGATGGACGCGATCGCCGAACACGCGGGCACCGCCGAACTCCATGTGCTGAAGAACCCCGACGGAGTCGAACGGTTCCTGGCCAGGGCGAACGGGGCCACGCTCCGGCCCTAGCAGCCCGGCCGGGCCGTCGCCCTCGTCGTCATCACGCCGCATGATCTGCCGGTCGATGGCGTCCGTGATCGTCTTGTCGGCACCCCGTACGGCGTGCTGGTAGATCCGCGCGTCGCGGACGTTGTCGTGCCCCATCCGGGCCGTGAGGTCCTTGAGCCCCGCGCCCGACTCGGCGGCGAGCATGTTGCCGGTGTGACGCAGATCATGGAAGTGAAGGCCAGGGAGACCCATCTCCTTGACCACGTCCACCCAGCACCTACGGGTGTTGAAGCCGCTCCGCCGCAACGGGCCACCCTTAGCGCCGGGGAAGAGGAGCGTGTCGGGATCGTCCTGGACGTAGCTTGTAAGCTGCTCACGCAGCGCGGAGACGATCGCTTGCGGAATGCCCACGCTCCGCCGTCCTGCCTTCAAGTCGGCGGCGCTGCGCGCCGCCTCGCGGCCTGTCGCTCGCTCGGCGGCCGGGCGTGCGGACTGGGGAACGATCCCGCCGCCGGCAGCTCGGGCCGCCCGCCATATTCCGCCTGCATATGCCAGCACCGCATCATCGCGACCGGTTCACCGTGTTCGAGTCAAAAGGTACGTTTGCCAGCGATCGTCGAGTTCACCGATCTTCTTGCGTAGCACGCGCGCATCCCTCGTTGGGCAGACTTGGATGACGGCGTCCAAGAACTCGTAAAGCTCCAGAGGATCTGGACAGCAGAGCATCTCCCCGCACGACTGCGCTGGATCAAAGCGGTGATCCCAGGGGTCCTGTAAGAACAGCAACCAGGCGCGCAATGCTTCTGCCGCGGCGCCTGGCCAGTAGCGCTTACGCTCCAGATGAGCGACTGCGAGATCACCCCGCCGGGACAAACCGGAGATGACCTCGGGCTGAGCGCCGGTTACCTGCTTGGGGCGCGGAGCACCGGCCCGAACCTGCGCCGGGCGTCTACGCGCCACGGTCCTTTCGCTTGATCGACATGGGCACCATCTTGTCACGCGCTGGACTCCGGACAAGACCTCGCCTCCGGCGGGGCACTCCGGCTCCGGGTGATCTCCCAGGGCCTGCTCAGCCTGACTGACCATAAGTGGCTGAGGTAGGGGCCTGATCACCCCGCCCCCCATCGACCCGGGACAAGCCGAGCAGACCAAGGCCGCTTTCCCTTCGGGCGGGTCGACGGCACACGGGGTGATCAGGAGCGCGGACAGTACGCGCCGCGCATGTAGGGCCACGGGAGGGCTCCTCCTCGTACGCTGGCCTGCGTGGACCCCCGATCGGTGGACCGGGCTGCAATTCCCGGCCCGAAGTGGTACTCGCCCCAATGCGTGGCGGAGGCGTTCAGGGCCTTGATGCGGACGACATGGGCTGACCAGGATCCGGGCGCCGGTATTCGCTCAGCCGTCGGTAATGATCACGCGGGCACGCTCTACCCAGCTGCTGTCGTAGGCACAGATGTGTTGCTGCACATCATTTCCACCTGTCCGGGCGCACCGAGGAACGCCGCCCTGCACATCCTGTTGGATTGGTGGGGGTGCTTCCAGCCCGAACCGGGTTTCGAAGCGTACACAGATCAGGACGGACATCGAGTCGAAATCATCCCCACAATCATGCAGCGGTTAGAGCAAGCAGCCGACACCATGCGCGTCATCGCAGAGCACGACACGCAGGCGCGAGGGCTAGTCCGAGAACTACTCCGCAGCCTCGACCGAGGATGGATTGTCGAGGAGCCCAGCCCGTAGGCAGTTCGCCGGGCCACCAGCGGGCCATTAAGGAGGGTAACGAGGGGCAACCACGGTCATCTATGACCAGCTCAATGCCCAGCTCAGTGGCTTGTCCCGCGCCTGCACGAAGCGGCCGTTGGCCGAGGCGTCGAAGTCCTTGACCGCCTCCACCTCGCTGACGAGGTAGCAGCCGTGCGGGAAGACCATGTCGAAGCTGACGGTGATCGGACCCAACCCTGCTAGGTCAAGTGCCTGAGCAGAGTAACTTCGAGCGCACCAGCTCGCGTCCGACTACGAAAACGTCGGTGTCCCTTGTCAGGATGATCAGGACTTCCCCAGTGCGAGGAGACGCGAGCACCTTGAGCGCTGCCGGCAAAAGCAAGGCCACGACGGGCGAGTACGCGTGGTGGGGCCAGTCTCGCTGGCCGGAGTTCTGTTTCAGCTTCATAGCCGGGCTCACACCGGAAGACCTGCTACGTCGGCTGGGGTTGACGGAGGACCCCGATCAGGAAGGCTTCGCTACGGTCGAAGTGGGCCGCGCCGAAGGTGGATCGGTCATGGTGGAATGGGGTGGCGCTGCCGGAATCCTGCGGGACGTGGTGCGGGACCTGTCAGCTGGTACGTCGATGGCCAGTATCTCCCGCAACGTCAACCATCACTCCCACTTCGTCCATGCCATCGACGGCCGGACTGTCGCCTACCTCGATCCGATGTTCCCGCACTGGACCCTGAGCGCCGATCCTGGACGGCTACGCCAAGACCTCGAAGAGCTCGGCATGCTTCCAGAGTTCGACCCTGATGACGACGACTTCTTCCCTCAATACATCGAGGCCGCACTGGCGCTCGCCGAACGATGCACCGGCGTACGTCTAGAACGCCGCCACCTTCAGCCCGGCGCCCTGCCCTACTGCACATCGATCGCCCGCTAGTACGAAGCACCCGAAGGCACGTTCCCGGAATTGGCCGGATACTCCGATCAGTAGCGAAAGCCGAGCCTCAGATGATCAGAGGCTCCGCTTCGTTGACGTCGGTCACCGGGTGAGGCGGCGCCTGCTCACCACCCTCGCCGGCGACGACCGCCTGGCGGTCCGAAGGCACGCCACGTGACCGTCACGCGCGCGTCTGGCGTGCCAGGTCCGTCTGGGTGGTCAGGCTCACGAGCATCGCGGTGAGTCCTGCCTGGAGCCGCGACTCCAACCGCAGCTTGGCGAGAATCGCGGTGATGTGCCGTTTGGCCGTACGTTCGCTGATGGACAGCATTCTGGCGATGGACCGGTTGTCGTAGCCGAGGCCGAGCAGTTCGAAGACCGACGCCTCCCGGGCCGTCAACGACGGGGCGAGCGACAGCGCCGCGGCGATCGGCGAAGGAAGGGCGTCATTCCCGATGCTGACGCATCCCCGGACGTCCTGGGATCCGCACGTCGTGCAGCCGCTCAGCGCAGGACCCGCCGCCCGCCGCGGCCCGAGCCTGGCGTGCCGACGCCTGGCCGTCCCGCTGTCGATCGCGGACCCCGGACTCCGATCAGGAGGAGCGAACATGACGTAATGCTGTGGGATCGCAGTATCGATGCGGTTTGCTCCCGGTGTAGTTCCGGTAGTCCCGTCATCATCCGTGTTCGGCAGCCGGGGCCGCCGACGTCGACCGTTCCGCGGCGGCCAGGGCGGCCCTCGCGTAGACACCGGCGATCAGGATGAGCAGGCCTGACAGAGCGAGGATCGAGTCGATCGGCCCGAACCGCACCCCGGCCAGCGAGCCGTCGAGGTTGCGCAGGTCGGTGCTGGCCAGCCAACCGGCGGCCGACGCGGCCAGCATCGAGGCGAGTTGCGTGACCGGATAGAACACGGCCATGACCCGGCCCAGATACTCCTTCGGCGCGGCGGCGAGCAGCAGTGGCGTCATCGCCGTGTTGAGCATGGTGATGGGAACCACGAACAGGGAGAGCACGATGAGACCGCCGAGGAACTCGGTCTGCCGTGTATAGGTGAGCAGCAACGCGCCGCTCACGATCAGGCCGATCCACGCGGTCCTCCGAGCGCCGATCCACTGCACGACCCTCCCGGCGCACAGCGCGCCGATGATCCCGCCGATGCCCTCCGCCGTGCCGAGGTAGCCGAACAGATGAGATGGCGAGTGCAGGTTGTCGGTGAGGAAGAACACGTTCAACGTGTTCAGGGCGCCCAGCCCGCACTGGCCGATCACCGCGAGGGTCAGCAGGGCGACCAGAAACCTGCTGCCGGCGAAGAAGCGCAGGCCGACGACGAACTCCTTGCGCAGCCCGGGCGGCGAGCCGTCCGATCTGCCCGGGTCGGGGGCGGAGTCGCGGCGAACCGAGCGGATGACGGCGTAGGACACGGCATAGGACGCCGCGTTGAGGAGCAGCGCCCATTGCAGCCCGACGCTGAACATCAGCGGCGCGGCGAGCGGCGGGCCGACGATGGCGATGGCCCCGGCCGTGCCCTGGGCGATGCCCGCCGCCCGGGCCCGGTCGGCCTCGCCTGTCACGATGTCCCTGATGATGGACAGGCGCGCGGGCCCGAAGAACTGACCCGTGGCGTTCAGCACGAGGACGGACGTGTAGATCAGTGCGAGCCAGGCCCAGACCGGGATCGCATCGGCGGGCAGGAGCGCCACCACCGTCAAAAACGCCACCAGAACGCCGCGGATCACCTCGGTGCCGAGCATGGTGCGCATCTTGTCCCACCGGTCGACGAACACCCCGGCGATCGGACCCACGAACAGCACCGCGCCGCCCACTGCCAGCAGGATGCCGCTCACCGCCGCGGGCGCCCACGACTGGTCCTTGGCCAGGACATCGGCCACCCACAGGACGAGGGTGGTGCTGAAGACGACGTCTCCCGTGGACGAGACGGCCTGCCCGTACCACAGGCGGGCATAGTCGCGATTGATCAGGAACCGGTGCTTGACAGTGGCCGGCACGAGAGGACCAGGGCTACCGGCGGCGCGACGCGGACAAGGTGATCATCGTAGCCATGGCGGTCACGAGAGTCGTGTGATAGGCCTTCCGGAAGACCTCGACCGCCGACGCCGACTCCGGTGGCCGCTGGGCGGCGTACCGTCCGGGAATGGCCCCGCTGGGCAGCTGGGCCTCCAGGAGGTTCCGTATCGCGGCCAGACCGGACCGGGTGCGGGTCGGATCCTCGCCGACGAGGGACTGCGAGAGCAGGAACTCCCCGACGAGATCCCAGTAGTCGATCTCCACGAAGTGGGTCGTCAGTTCGTCGAGGACCTGGAAGATCCGCCTCCGCTCGTCGTCGGTGAAGCCGGGGTCCCGGGCGCCGAAGTCGCTCAGGTGGAACAGGATGTGCGTGATGACGTAGGCGTCCTCGATGTCGACCGGATACGTCGTGGTCCAGTCGGCGAGGAGGGTGCTCTCGTACAGCTCCCGGTACGAAGGGAAGTCGTGGCGGAGGCCGGCGCGTTCCGCGTAGTAACGGGTTTCGAGGCGCACGTGCGGCGACCTGCCGTAGAGCGGGAAAAAGCCGCCGGGAGCCAGCTCCCCGAGGACGGCCCAGTGGCGCCCGTCGGTGAGCCCGGGGGGTGCCAGCGCGCCGAAGGCCAGGCCGTACGCCCGGTAATACCTGGGCATGGCCGTCAGCTGCCGTGGGAAGTCCGGGTCATGCCAGATCTTCCGGACGGTCGCGGCCACCTTCGCCAGATCCTCGTCGTCGGGCCGCAACCTCGTCCAGATCGCACAGAGCTGCGCCAGTTCCAGGCACGCCTTCACCTTGGGTGTGACGGGCAGCCCCGAATACGACGGATCGAGGTACTCCAGGTTGTCGCTGATCCAGCGCCTGGCCCCGGCCGACAGCCGCTCCAGGTCGCCGGTCGCCCTCTCGTCCGCGTAGGTCGTCGCAGGTTCGGTCATCCATCTGCCCCTTTCGAGAGCCATCATGTTTCGAGAGGCATCGTGTCCACGGCCCGGTCCGCGGGTCAGTGCGGCTTCCGGGCCACCCGGGCACAGGAGAGTTCGACGACGTCGGCCGCGCGTGAGGCGCTGTCGGCCGAGGCCAGCCTGCGGCCGAGAGCCGCGGCGCGTTTCCGCAGCCCCGGGTCCTCCCAGGCCAGGTGGAGCATCTTCCACGGATCGGAGTCCGTGTCCTCCAGTGCGTACACCGCGACCCCGGCCCGGACGCACGCCGCGGCCAGCAGCGGCTGCTCGGACCCGTTGGGCGTCACTCCGAGCGGCCGTCCCTGCAGTAGCGCGGCCAGCACCGGCGCCGACGTGCCGCTGGTCAGCACCAGTCCGGCCCGGTCGACGAACGGCCCCATGTACGGCCTGCGCACGAGCAGCATGTCCGCGCCGGGGTCAGGGCGGGGATCCAGCGTCCGGCCCTGCTCGACCAGGGCCTGGAACGGGCCGCCGGTGAAGGCCGAGTTGAGCCGCGGCCACTGGACCTTCCCTCCGAAGAAGCGACCGAGATGCACGTAGACGACGGGCTTGCCCACCCGGTCGAGATGTTCCATCACGGTGTCGACGTCGGCCCCGTCCGCCGTCGGCTCCCACGCCAGCGGTCCGACGTGGTGCACGCGCTCGGGCAGCACCGCGCCCGGGTACTCGAAGA
This sequence comes from Microbispora sp. H10885, assembly GCF_014161415.1. NCBI lineage: Bacteria > Bacillati > Actinomycetota > Actinomycetes > Streptosporangiales > Streptosporangiaceae > Microbispora > Microbispora sp. H10885. The sequence continues at coordinate 77,665 of NZ_JABBWY010000018.1, forward strand.
CGGGATCACCCCGCAGCAGCAACGCCGCGCCGAACAGCGGGCTCTCCGGCCGCGGGTCGCTCCGTGCGGCCAGGCCGACCTCCGCGCGCAGCTCGCGGTAGTACTGAAGGATCTCGCGTGACCGCGCTTGCCTGCTCATTCCGGGCTGCGGCTCGTCGTGGCCTCCGGCCGCGTAGTTCAACAGGTGGGCCGACAGCCCCAGCACCACCGCCGGGATGTCCAGCGCCTCGGCGGCGAGCAGTGCTCCATGGCACAGGACCGAGGTGACGAGCACGTCGGCCCGGACCTGCCGGGCTGCTCGGAGGGCGGCCCGGAACTGCGCCGGCCCCCCGTCGCGCCACCTGGCGACCGAGAACCCCCGCTGCCCGCCGTACCGCTCCGCCGTCAGGTACGGCAGGCCGGATTCGGCCACGATCTGCGCGGCCGAGGTCCTGCCCAGCACGCAGACGGTGTTCCCCCGCCGTTCGAGCTCGCGTCCGGCCGCGATCGCCGGATACAGATACCCCCCGTCGCTCAGCGGGCAGAGCAGGACGTTCATGCCGGACTCACCCCGAGGTGGGCGGCGAGGAAGGCCAGGCAGTCGGCGAACAGCGCCACCCCGCTGGACGCGGCGCGAACCCCGTGGCCCACCCCCCGCTCGAACCGGAACAGCGCCGGGCCCTTCCCCGACGTGGCGTGCTGGAGCGCGGCGCACATCTTCCGCGCGTGCAGCGGATCCACCCTGGTGTCACCGTCGGACGCGGTGAACAGGACCGGGGGGTACGCGACGTCCGGGACGACGTGATGGTAGGGGGAGTACGACAGCAGCGTCCGCGCCTGGCCGGGGTCGGCGGCGCTGCCGTACTCCGGGACCCAGCTCGGCCCGAGCCCGTGGAGCTCGTAACGGGCCATGTCCAGGAGCGGAGACATGCACACGGCGGCCGAGTACTTTTCGGGGTGCTGCGTGAGCGCCACGCCCACGAGGAGGCCGCCGTTGGAGCCGCCTATGATCGCGAGCTGGCCGGGCCTGGTCCAGCCCGCCTCGACCAGATGGTCGGCAGCGGCGTCGAAGTCGTCGAAGGTGTTCTGCTTTCTCGGCCCGCGGCCGGCACGGTGCCACTCCTCGCCCTCCTCGCCGCCCCCGCGCAGGCACGCGGTGGCGAAGATCCCGCCCGCCTCGACCCAGGCGACGATCAGAGGCGAGTAGCGCGGCGACATCGACACGCCGAAGCCGCCGTATCCCATGAGGATGGCGGGGCGCGGACGATCGGGGGCACCCGACGGGGACGCCACGAACATCCGTACCGTCGTGCCGTCCGCGGACCGGCAGGTCTCCAGGCCGGCCTTCACGCGAGGAGCGCCGATCCCCGGCGCCGGCGACCACGGCCCGACCTGGCCCGTTCGCGCGTCGTAGTGGAGCACCAAGGGAGGCGTGGCGTAGTCGGTGTAGGGGAACCAGGCTTCGTGTCCCGCTTCCGGCCGTACCGAGATCCGCCCGATGGAACCGACGCCGGGCAGCGGGACGGTCCCCAGCTCACGGCCGTCGGTCAGGTCGTGGACGGTGATCTCCGCGGCCGCGTGGCGGATCCAGGAGACCAGCCCGATCGGCCGCGCGAGCTCCGGGCCGCTGAGGACGGTGAGGTCGTCCAGCACCGCGTCGGGGCGTTCGGCGATCAGCTCACGCCAGGCTCCAAGCGCCGGGTCCGCCGGGGTGCACACGACGACGCGTCCGCGAGCGGCGTCCCTGTCGGTGCGCAGCCACATGGGGTCGTGCGGACCGGTGCCCGGGGCGATGCGTACCCGGGTGCGGCCCTGTCCGGCTTCCTGGACCGGCCGCAGGTCCGGACATCCGGGCGGGCTCGTGGACAGGTCGGCCAGGTAGACCGCCGCGCCGCGGTCGGTGCCGGTCGCGGCGGTGACGGTGAGCCATCGGCCGTCCGGTGTGACGGCCACGGTGTAGAACTGGGTTCTCTCCCGGCCCTCGCCGAACACGAGGACGTCGGTATCCGGCTCGGAGCCGACCTTGTGCAGGTAGATTCGGCGCTGGTAGAGCGCCTCCGATGCCAGGCGGCCCACGTAGTAGAAGGCCTCGCCACCCGGTAGCCATCCGATCGACGTCCGGCGCACCCGGTCGATGGGCCCGTCGGCGACCGCCCCGGTGGCGACGTCGAGCACCCACAGCGTCGCGTCCTCGGTGCCGTCGCGGGAGATCAGACAGGCGAGCCGGTCGCCCTCCACGGACGGCTCCCAGGACTCGAGCACGGTACGGCCGGCCGGATCCAGCGCACGCACATCCAGCAGGGGCCGCTCGGCCTCCCCCTCGCGGACGTAGAGCACCGGGTGGTCCTGTCCCGCGTCCCGTCGCTCGACGAAGATCCGGGAACCGCGCGCCTTCGGGGTGATGACGAGGTCGGTGGCGTTGAGCGCCGCCAGCTCCGCCCGCCACCGGTCCGCGTCCGGCCACGTCGCCCGTTCCGCTTGGTAGAGAACCTCCTGCTCCGCGGTCCACCGCAGTGTCCTGGGGTCCTCGGAGTCCTCGAGCCAGCGGTAGGGATCAGGCACGCGCCGCCCGTGCAGCTCTTGGACGACGTCGTCGCGGGGCGCGTCCGGGTACCGGCGGGACGATGGCATCGCTAGAGGCGTCCCGTCTCGTCGAGGTGGTCGAGCAGGGCGGCGTCGACGGCGTCGCGGAAGGCCGCGAGCGCACGCTCGTCCTGCTGGTTGCGGTACAGGTCCGCGCAGGAGATCCAGCGTCCGCGGGTCCGCGCGCCGGGAAGGTAACCCTCGGCGACCGAGCCGACCTCCCAGCCGGGTTTCCCCGCGGTCTCCCAGCAGCTGGACAGGGTGCCGTCCGCGTTCACCACCGCGCCGTAGCGGCCGTCGCCGTACCCGCAGGTGGCGCATGGCAGGTGAGCACGCGGCCTGCTCACGGAGAAGCCGCGATCGAGCGCCGCGCGCTGCCATCGGGCGAATCCGGCCGCCAGCTCGCCGGTCGGCGTCAGGTCGTTCGCGTACCCGATGCCCACGTCCCCCACCTGGGCGAAGTAGATGCCGCATCGCGAGGGATCCAGGGCGGCGGCGAGCCGGTCGACGAGAGCGTCGACCCCCCGGAACGTGTGGTGGGAGACGTTCACCCTCAGCGTCCACCGGATCGAGGTGACCTCCGAAGCCCTGGCGATGTTGCGGACGATGGTGTCGAAGGTCCCGCCGTGCGACCGGCGGACCCGGATCCGGTCGTGGTCCTCCCGATCGCCGTCGAAGGTCACCTGGACGGACTTGAGCCGGAGCTCTTCGAGTCGGCTGGCCAGCGACGGTGTGAGCAGCGTGAGGTTGGAGATCATCGACGCGGAGGTCAGCCCATGACCGACCGCCCGCGACAGCAGTTCCACGCAGCCTCTGGGGTTGAGCAGGGGCTCTCCGCCGAACAGCAGGATCTTGAGCTTGTCCAGCCCGGCCGCGGCCATCTGCCGGTCGGTGAAGCGGAGAATGGACGTGACGGTCTCCGGTGTCAGCCGGGCGTGGGCGATCCGCGGCGGGCGGCTGCCACCGGCGGTGTCCTGGCTGGTGTTCTGGAAGCAGTACCCGCATCCCAGGTTGCAGTCGGTGCTGGTCAGAACGGTGAGCGAATAGGCGGTCACCGGGGCGGTGGTGAGCAGCCCGCTCTCGCGCAGCCGGCGCTCTGTGCCCGGCTGGAGCGCGCCCCCGGGGGTCAGGTGCCGGGCGCGTAGCCGAGCCACGCCGCCGGGACCGACGAACCACCAGTTCTTCGCCCCTTTGAGGATCCGCTCCCCGCTGCTCACGTTCACTGTGGCCTCCGTGACGTCATGGTGGCGAGATCGGGAAGGCTTCCGGCCCCGTTGCGAAGCCGGAAGCCTTCACCCAGCCGGCAAAGCTCACAGCGCGTTGCTGTTGTTGGTGAGGCAGGTGCCCGGCTCCTCTTCCTCTTCGGTGCTGTGCGCCACGACCTCGACGTCGTCCGTCTCGGTGGCGTCGATGGCCTCGGGGGCCTTGTCCTCGGACATAGCGCCTCTCCTTGACTCAAGGTTTGACTGACGGAAATTCCTGACACGCACAGTGTCACCGCGCCACCCCAGCGCAGAAATTGCACTTTTGGGCCATCGCGCTCAGCGTGGCGGCTCGTCGGCCGTCGATCCGGAGATGCCCGTCGTCGCGTCCGAGAACGGCTGCGCGTCATGGAGAGGTACGGCGGCCCTCCGGATCGGACACCGGGTGCCGCCTGACCTGACTGGAAGACAACGATCGCTACATAGTGGCTCGACGCGCCCTGACAATCCGCCGACCCGAGCTGCTTGACTAGTAGCGCGCGACTGTCAGCAGATTACACGATCCATGTCAGTATTCAGCCTGCTATCCGGGAAGCGACAACCATATGGCTTGCCGCCGCAATAAACGTTTCTATGTTTTACAGTGCAGACATGTTCAACCGAACATAGCGGTCGCGAAAGAGGGGCGATATGGGAAAGAAGAAGAAGACCCCCTTGGCTCACGACATCATCGACGCTGTAGCCACGGTTGCCGGGTCAGCGGTCACGGTGAAGGTCACCGCTCTCGGCGTTGTCACCGGGCAACCAGTGGCCGGAGCGCTCGGGGGCGCCTACGCGGGCAAGAAGGTCCGGGATGAGATCAACAGCCTGAAGACCTCCGAAGGCCGCGAGAAGTGGGGCGAACGCCTGGACAATCTCGGCGAGAACACGAAAAACAACCCATGCCCTGGATATTGACGGTCGGCACTTACGCGGTCTCGATACTGGTGCGCACAGGATTCATCCCTGCTGCCGGGTAGCGCGAGACAAACACCGGGCACGCCGCGGGCATGGCCCGACGCCGCCGCCCTGCGGAGCCGAAAACACGTTGCAGAAGACGGCCGGGGCGAGGAAGGCTGCCGGCGTGAAGATGCACGCCAACCAGCTGACGGTGACCCTGGAGACGGTGCGCATATTGGTCGATGAGCAGTTCCCCGAGTGGCAGAGCCTGCCCATCACCCGCATCGCCGCCCATGGGACGGTCAACGCCATCTTTCGCGTCGGCGACCGCTTCACAGCTCGGTTCCCCCTGTTACCCGGAGACATCGACCCGACGCGGCGCCGGCTGGAGTCCGAAGCGGAAGCAGCGCGCGAGCTGGCAGGTCGAACGCGGTTTCCCACGCCCGAGCCGGTCGCGCTCGGTGAACCCGGCGCGGGATACCCGCTTCCGTGGTCGGTGCAGACGTGGCTGCCCGGCGTCGTGGCCACCGACGAGGACCCGGCCGAATCGGTCGCGTTCGCCCACGACCTGGCCGATCTCATCAATGACCTGCGCGCGATCGACACACGTGGCCGCACGTTCGCCGGCAGAGGCCGGGGAGGCGACCTTCAAGCCCACGACGCGTGGATGGAGACCTGTTTCAGGTACAGCGAACAACTCCTGGACGTTCGCCGACTTCGCCGGATATGGGAAGACCTTCGATGTCTCCCTCGCGAAGCAGCCGACGTGATGACCCACAGTGATCTCATTCCCGGCAACGTCCTCGTGTCCGCTGGTCGGCTGGCCGGGATTCTCGACGTCGGCGGCTTCGGACCGGCCGACCCTGCTTTAGATCTCGTGAGTGCCTGGCACCTGCTTGAGGCCGGGCCGCGGCAGGTGCTCCGCCGCGACCTCGAGTGCGAAGACCTTGAATGGGAACGAGGCAAAGCGTGGGCCTTCGAACAGGCGATGGGGCTCGTCTGGTACTACCTGGAAACCAACCCGGCCATGAGCCTGATGGGCCGACGCACCCTGGAACGCATCTCGGCAGACACCCCCTCTGCCAGGAGAGGCGAGGAGGCCGCAGGCTTGCTCGGTTCTCCCTGACTTGGCCAGGTCGCGACATGCGCCAGACGATCGATCACTGTGTTTCCCCGTTCGCGCCCGAAAGGTCCGGCCGGACATTCCGTCCTCCGAAGAGGATGACGTCATCCAGGCCATCCTGCGCGCGGCCTGCAATGCCGCGTTGTGCGGCACCCCTTCCTAGCTATCGCCGCAGACGCAGAGATTGCCCACGATTTCCTCAGCGAGCATGCCCATTCCGTCAGCGATCAGCTTGTCATCAGGGCGCCGGAGGCGTGGGAATCTTCTATGTTCGGCCTCGACCACCAGCCACCAGGAGAGTCCATCTCACCCGAGGGGCTGTTTCGCGTGGTCGTCAGCAGGCAGGGATTGCTCGGTCCAGATGCATTTGCCGTCATAGAGGTAGCGGGCGCCCCAGCGCCGGGAGAGGGCGGCCACCAACTGCAGGCCCCGGCCGCCTTCGTCGGTGTAGGAGGAGTGGCGGATGCGCGGGGTACTGAGGCTGCCGTCGTAGACCTCGCAGATCAGAGAGCGGCTGCGCAGCAGGCGCAGGCATACGGGGCCCTTCGCGTGCCGGATCACGTTGCCGACGAGCTCGCTGACCAGAAGTTCGGTGGTGACCGTCAGTTCGTCCAGTCCCCAGGTGGCCAATTGTTTGCGGACATATCTGCGGGCCTGTCCGGCTGCCCTGGGATCGTCGGGGAGGCTGCAGGTGGCGACATCGTCGGCGGCGGTACCACGGGTGTGAGCGATGAACAGGGCGGCGTCGTCGTCGGTCTCTTCACGGGCGGGCAGCAGCGCCGAAACGACCGTGTCGCAGAGATTTTCCAGGCACCCGACGTCGTCGCACTGGTCTCCTGACCAGAGGTGAGGAATGCGGGGCACGGCCTGGGCCAGGATCCGGCAGAGCTGAGCCAGTCCCTGGTCGACGTCGCGGGTGGCGGATTCGACCAGGCCGTCGGTGCAGAGCACCAGCAGGCTCTCCTCGGCCAGATGCAATTCGTGGACCTCGAAGGGCGGTTCCGCGGCGCCCAGCGGCGGATCGGCGGCCAGGTAGGGGCACACCACGGTGCCGTCGGGGTAGACGATGACCGGTGGGGGATGGCCGGCCAGGCAGAGCGTACAGGTCCGGGTGGTGGGATCGAAGACGGCGTACAGGCAGGTGGCGTAGAAGTCGTCACCGAGGTCGCTGACCAGGTCGTTGAGGTGGCCGATCAGTTCGTCGGGCGGCAGGTCGAGGTCGGCGAGGGTGCTTACAGCGGTGCGCAGGCGACCCATGGTGACCGCCTCGGTGATGCCGTGTCCCATGACGTCGCCGATCACGATGGCGACCCGGCTGCCGGACAGCGGGATCAGGTCGTACCAGTCGCCGCCCACCTCCTCGCCCCGGCCCGCGGGCAGGTAGCGCGCAGCGGCGCAGGCCACGGGGAGACGGGGAAGCTCCCGGGGAAGCAGGCCGCGCTGCAGTTCCTGTGCGCGGGCGTGTTCCACGTCGTACAACCGGGCCCGTTCCAGCGCCTGGCCGACCAGACCGCTCAACGCCGTCAGCAGGGTGCGCTCCTCGTCGCTGAAGACACGCTCCCGGGCGAAGGACACCACACATACGCCGATGGCCCGCCCGGAGGCGATCACGGGCAGGAGCGCCCAGGCGTTCTTCGGTGACGCCTCCGCCACGATCTTCATCGTCGGATAGCGCCGGCGATACTCCGCGCGCGATCCGATGAACCGGGGAGCACCGCTCGTCAGCACATCCATCACCGATGCGGTCTCGGTGAGCGGGACCCGGTCGAGAAGACTGAGGAATTCCGGTGGGTACCCGGCGGCGCCGACCACATCCACTCGGTCGCCTTCGATCAGCCAGACCACGAGCCCGTCGGCACAGAACGGAGGCAGGACATGGTCCGCGACGGCCTGCACGACGTCCCGGCTGGTGACGGCCTCGGCGAGCGCCGCGGTCAGCTCGCCCATCTGGACCGTCTTCTCGGACCCTGCCGCCGAAGTAAGGCCCGGCGCCGTGCCGGGCAAGCCTTCCAGGCGCGCAGCGGCCCATGCCGCTACCGCACCGAGAAAGGAACGCTGCTCGTCGTCCGGCTCGGCGGGCCCTGCCGTGAGCACGGACAACACCCCGACCGGCCCGTCGGCACCCGGGAGGGGCAGTGCCGCCGTGCCGGCTGCCCCGATCCCCAAGCTGTCCCCGCACACCCAGACGTAGCCACCACGCCGCACGGCGCGTGTGGGCGCCACGTCCTGCGCGGTGCAAAGATCCGCCCACACCTCGGCGGTCTCCGGGAGAAGCCCGCTGGCCGCCGCCAGGTGCAGGCGACCGGTAGCGGAATCGTACCTGTGCACGAGGGCGCCCAGGCCGCCCAGGCTCGTCACCGCCTGCTGGAGAGCCAGCGTCAGCGTCTGCGCGCTCCAGTGCCCTTCGTCCGAGGCCCACACAACGCCGAGCTGCTCCGCCTGCGGCTGTTCAGCGTGGCTCTCGGACCTGACTTTCGCGGTCGCCACCTCACCTCCCGGCGTAAGCGCGGCAATGGGGCAAGTCACCACTTATGTGCATCAACACTAGCTTTCAATGCCATACACGGCACTTTCGGGGTCCGCCACACTCCTCCGCTTCGTGTGCGCCCCTTGGCAAGCCGGAGTCAGCCGCCCGGCAGCGCCGGACGGCATCCGCTCGCAGCTCAGATCGACGAAGCGGGGGCCGCGTTCGCGTCCGGCCCCCAGCCGTCCAGACCGCTCAGAGCCTGCTCCAACGTCTCGTGCATCTCGAACAACTGGATCAGACCGGTCGTGTTGAGCATGCGCCGGAAAAAGGCCGGTGGAGCAGCCAAAGCCATCCGGATGCCGTGCTCCTGGCAGCCCCGGAACACCCTGATCAACTGGGAGATGCCGGAGGAGTCGCAGAAGCGCATCGGGCCGAGGTCCAGAACCAGACAGCCGTCGCGGAGGTGATCCCACAGGCGCTCAACCGTGTCGAGCAAGCTGGCAGACCTCGTCCAATCGAGGTCCCCCGTGACGTGAACGACCGCCCACCTCCCGTAGGCACCATGATCCACGTCGAACACGATCCCCTTCGGAGGCACCGTGATCATCGCCTCCTACCCGCGAAGCGTCACCGCCGTACAACCCAGTCCCCGACCAAGGTACGGCAACATCGGCCACACGAGGCGCTCGTCACCGTGGTACGGAAGGGCCCACTACCCACCTCTCGCCCCATCATGCCTCCGGCGGGGCCCCTGCGATGTCCTCCGCTTCCGTCTGCGACCCGGTGACGTTACATGCCGCACCGGCCCACGCGTCCCCGGTCGTACAGCAGGACGGCGACGGCCAGCAGCAACAGCAGCAGGGGTGAGCACTGAGAGCGCCTGCCTCACAAGAAAGGACTTCTTGTGAGGCATTTCTTTCGCTGGCGAATCGGCGTGGAAGCCTCAATTCATCGGGGCGGGGTTCCCTGTGAACGACGTGGCGTGGTCGGTGACCCACTGGCGGAAGGTTCGCGCCGGCCTCCCGAGGAGGTCGGACACCGTCGAGGTGACGTATGCCGGGCGTCCCGTCGCGGCGTTCCACGCCGCCAGGAGCATGTCCGCGGCCGGGCGCGAGGCTTCTGGGGTCTCGCGCCGGAACTCGTCGGGTGGCATTTCCTCGAACGTCAGCGGGCGGCCCAGCGCGTCTCCGACGATGCGTATCTGTTCGGCCTGGGTGAGTGACTCGGGACCGGTCAGGACGTAGTCGCCGCCCGCGTGTCCGCCCTCGCGCAGGGTCAGCGCGACGACCGCGGCCACGTCTCGATCGTCGACCGGAGCCGTCTCGGCCGCACCGTACGGCCACCGGACCAGGCCGTCGCCACGGATCGCGGCGGACCACCAGAACAGGGCGTTCGACGCGAACATCCCCGGCCGGACGATCGTCGAGTCGAGTCCGGTGGCCGCGATGAGCCGCTCGATCTCGGCGTGCAGCGCCGCCATCGGGTTCGGTTGCCGGAAGAACGGGTGCGGGGTCCGGTGCGGTGCGGACAGGTAGACGACCCGCTGCGCCTGGGCGGCCAGCCGGTCGACGACGGCCGCCGCGGCCTGCGGCGGGGCGGTCCAGACCAGGAAGACCGTGCTGACGGCGTGCAGCGCGGCGTCGAGCGATTCGGGCACCGTGAGATCGCCGTTGACGATCTCGACGTCGGGGGGCAGCGTCACCGCGGCCTCGGAGCGGCGCACGAGGGCACGGACCGGCACGCCCGCATCGGTCAGCTGGTCGACCACGGCACGGCCGATGCGTCCGGTCGCCCCGGTGACGAGCACCGGAGGCTCTCCTGCGGGTGTCATGGCAGCCGCGCCGTCGTCGACGGAGCGCGGCGGGCGTCTGTCTGTTCCATGGCCGCCATCTTTTCGTCACCGAGTTAAAAAAGCAACTTGGTTACAAATGTTAATCTGACACGGTGAGCGAGCCGGTCGGGCTGCGGGCCCGCAAGAAGGTACGGACCCGGGACGCGATCGCTGACGCGGCGATCTCGCTGTTCCTGGCGCGCGGGTTCGACCAGGTGTCGGTGTCCGACATCGCCGCGATGGCCGAGGTGTCGAAACCGACGCTGTTCCGCTACTTCGCCACCAAGGAAGACCTGATCCTGTACCGCTTCGCGGACCACAACGGTGAGGCCGCACGCGTGGTCCGTGACCGGCACCCGGATATCGCGCCGATCACGGCGCTGCACCGGCATTTCCGGGCCGGTCTCGATCGCTTCGAGCCGGTCACCGGCCTCAACGATCATCCCGAGGTGGTGGCGTTCCATCGGCTGGTGTTCACCACCCCGAGCCTGGCGGGACGGCTCCTGCAGTACATGCTCGACGATGAGGACGCGCTGGCCGCCGTCCTCGATCCGGGTGTCCGGGGCCGACTGCAAGCCGCCCAGGTGATCGCGGTCCAACGCGTACTGGCCCGGACCAACTGGCAGAAGATCGCCGACGGGCGGACCGCACACGACGTGCGACCCGAGGCGGTCGCCGACGCGGACCACGCCTTCGCCCGGCTGTGTCACGCGGCCGGCGACTCCTGGTCCGCCGCACCCGCACGCTCCGGGAAACTCGATTGCCCTGGGCGTACGGAGAGCCAGATCATGCCGGGATGAGTCAGGAGCAGCTTCCACCGCCGGCAGAGGGCGTACGGATCCCGTGGTCGGCGGTGCCCGAGGACCTGCGGCTCGCGGTGGAAGGTCGTCTCGGCGATCGGGTGGCCGAGGCGGTCACGCAGCCCGGGGGCTTCTCACCGGGTGTGGCCGCCCGGCTGCGGCTCGCGGGCGGCGGCAGGGCGTTCGTCAAGGCGGTCGGCCCACAGCCCAACCCGGACAGCCCCGCCTTCCACCGCGCCGAGGCCAGGGTGGCCGCCGCGCTGCCGGCCGGCGTGCCCGCGCCCCGGCTGCTCGCCTCCTTCGACCAGAACGGCTGGGTGGTGCTGCTGTTCGAGGACGTGGAGGGGCGCCTGCCCGCCCAGCCGTGGGCGCCGGACGAGCTGGCCCTCGTGCTCGACGCGGTGGCCCGCATGGCCGAGGCGCTCACCCCCGCCCCGATCGAGGTGCCGGCCGCCGCCGAGAAGCTCGACGACGAGTTCCGGGGCTGGCGGCGCCTGGCCGCGGACGGCGCGGACCTGGCCGCCGTCCTCGACCCCTGGGCCGTACGGCACCTGCCGCGGCTGGCGGACCTGGAGGAGCGATGGGGGCAGGCGGCCGAGGGCGACTGCCTCGCCCACGCCGACCTACGGGCGGACAACCTGCTGCTCACGGCCGACGGCCGGGTGCTCGTGGTGGACTGGCCCCACGCGTGCCTGGCCGCGCCGTGGTTCGACCTGCTCGGGATGCTGCCCAGCGTGACCATGCAAGGGGGGCCGCCACCGGCCCAGATCTTCGGCGGCCACCCGGCCGCGAGGAACGCCGATCCCGGAGCCGTCACCGCCGTTCTCGCCGCGATGACCGGATACTTCCTGCAGCGAGGGCTCCTGCCCCCGCCGCCCGGCCTCCCCACCCTGCGCGCCTTCCAGCTCGCGCAGGGCAGGGTGGCGCTGGCATGGCTGCGGCAGCGGACCGGCTGGAAGTGACGTCGGCCGCGTCAGCGCAGGCCCCCGACGGACAGTCCGCCGCGCCAGTGCCGCTGGAGGGTGAAGAAGGCGACGATGAGCGGGATCACCGACACGAGCGCGCCCAGGATGATCAGGCTCCAGAGGGAGGTGCTGCCCGCGTTGTTCGCGGAGGCGATTCCCTGCCAGAGGCCGAGTCCGACGGTGACGGGGAAAAGGCGGTTGTCGGAGAGCATGGCGACGGGCAGGAAGTAGTTGTTCCAGGACGCCACCGCGGACAGGAGCAGCACCGTGACCACCGCGGGCCGCATCAGCGGGAGCGCGACCTGCAGGAACGTCCGCACTTCACCCGCGCCGTCGGCCCGCGCCGCGTCCAGGATCTCGTCGGGGACCGCGTCGCGCGCGTACACGTGCATCAGGTAGACGCCGAACGGGTTGAGCAGTGACGGAAGGATCACCGCCCATATCGTGTTCGTCAGGCCGAGCCCGGAGAACATCACGAAGGTGGGAATCACCAGGGCGGTCGCGGGCACCATCAACGCGCCCAGCAGGACGGAGAAGCCGAAGCGCCTGCCGGCGAACCGGTACTTGGCGAATCCGTAACCGGCCATGACGGCCAGGATCGTGGCGCCGATCCCGCCCGCGAACGCGTACAGCGTGGAGTTGAGGATCCACCTGCCGTAGATGCCGCCGTCGTAGGTGAACAGCTGCCTGAGGTTCTCGAAGTAGTCGATCCGGTCGGTGAACCACAGGGTGTTGCCGCCGCCGAAGAGGCCGGGGGCGTCCTTGGAACTGTTGACGATGACCCACCAGAACGGCACGAGGAAGTAGACGACCAGGAAGCCGAGGAGCACCTGCAGGGGCAGGTGGCGTTGTGGCGGGCGGCGTGCGCCGGAGCGGCCGGTCATCACAGAAAGCTCCTCCGCTTGCGGGTGAAGAACAGGAAGGCGTAGACGCCGGCGAACACGATCCCGCCGAGGGCGAAGGAGATCGCCGACCCGTAGTTGAAGTTCGCGAGTGCGAACGCCTGCTGGTAGGCGTACATGTTGGGGGTGAAGTCCGGCCCGATCGTGCCGGCCGCGAGGAACCGCAGGAACTGTGGTTCGTTGAAGAACTGCAGCGTGCCGATGAGCGCGAAGACCAGGATCAGGAGCAGCGCGGGGGCGATGAGCGGGATTTTGATCCGCAGCGCGATCTGCCACTTGCCGGCGCCGTCCATGCGGGCCGCCTCGTAGAGTGCCGGGTCGATGCCCTGCAGCGCCGCGTACAGGATGATCATGTAGTAACCGGCCCACTGCCAGGTGACGACGTTGACCAGGCCGTAGAAGACCAGGTTGCTGCTGAGGAAGTCGGGCGCGGTGGCGCCGAACAGTCCGAAGATGTCGGAGAGCGGCCCGAAGCTCCTGCTGTACAGGAACCCCCACATCACCGCACCGATGACCGTGGGAATCGCGTATGGAAGGAAAATCATCAACCGCGAGAACCGGGCGAACGCGGAGGTGACGGTATCCAGGATGAGGGCCATCGCGAGCGCGATGACGATCTGCAGCGGGATGGCGACCAGGGAGAAGCGGACGACGAACCACGCCCCGGAAAGGAAGCTCGGGTCGGTGAACGCCTTCACGTAGTTGTCGAACAGGACGAAGCTGGTGCCGCCGATCAGCTTCTTCCGGAAGAGGCTGAGGTACAGCGCGTACGCGAGCGGCGCGATGAGAAGCGCCAGGAAGACGAGCCCGAACGGCCCGACGAAGAGCCACCCCATCAGGTGCTCGCGGAGACGCACCGTGCCGCGGACCTTGTGCGCTTTCTCTTGAGTGCTCGACGCACTCTCCTCGATCAGGAGGGTCATCTTGGGCTCCGGGAGGTCGATGCTGGGGAGTGGCGGGTGGGCCGGCCGGTCGAGGACGGCGGGCCCACCCGTGGTGTCACTGGACGGTGAAGCCTTGCTCCTTGGCGTAGCCGACCACGTCCTCCTGGACGCGGTCGGCCGCCTGCGCACCGGTGATGGAGCCCTCGATGACCGCGCCGATCTGCTTCGTCATGGCATCGAAGTAGTACTGGCCGAACGGGCTGTAGGTCATGCCCTTGTAGGCGTTCGCCGCGGGGACGTAGACCTCCTTGTTCGCCTGCTGGCCGTCGAAGAACGACACCTTCAAATCCACGAACTTGGGATCGTTGAGCGCCTTGAGGTTCAGCGGGAAGATGATCTGGTTGGTCCAGCCGTCGGTGAGCGACTCGTCGTCGGCGTAGAGGCCGTACGCCACCTTCGCCGCGAGTTCGGGGTTCTTCGCCTGACTTGTCACGGAGAAGGCCGACCCGCCCCAGTTCACCTGCACCGGGTTGGCGGGATCCCACTGCGGGAGCGGCGCCACCGCGAACTTGCCGGTGTCCTTGCCCTTGCCGACGCCGGCGCCGGTGAGGTACCCGGGCGCCCAGGCCGCCGAGATGTACGTCGCGTACTTACCGTTGATGACGCCGGAGATGTACTCCGGCGTGAACTGGTCCTGTGTCCCGACCAGGCCCTTCCGCGCGAGGTTCCCCCAGTAGTCCAGGACGTCCTTGGACGCCTGGTCGTTCAGCGCGATACCGATCGACTCGGGCTTCGCCGGGTCGTAGGTGATGGGAGTGGCGCCCTTCTGGATCTGCAGCGCCATCATGACGGCCGGCACGTTCGCGCCCAGGTCGCCGAACAGCGGGCCTCCCGCGTCCTTCACCTTCTGCGCCGCCTGCTCGTACTCGGCCCACGTCTTCGGCGGCGTGATCTTGTACTTGTCGAAGATGTCCTTCCGGTAGATCATCGCCATCGGGCCGCCGTCGACCGGTACGCCGTAGACCGCGCCGCCGATCGAGACGTCCTTCCACGCGCCGTCGCCGTAGTTCGCCTTGACGGCGTCGAAGCCGTACTGCTTGATGTCGACGAGCGCCTTCTGGATCTGGAAGGTCGGGATCCGGTCCGCCTCGATCATGATCACATCGGGCGCGCCGGTGCCCGCCGAGATGGCCGTCTGGAACTTGTCGTACTCGTCGCCGCCCTGGCCGACGTTGGTCCAGCAGACCTGCACCTCGTTGTTCTGCTTGTTGAAGTTGTCGACGACGAGCTGCATGTTGGGGTACCAGCCCCAGAAGGTCACGACCGGCAGGTCCTTCTTGCTGATCGTGTTCGTGCAGTTGCTCGCCTTGTTTCCGGTCGTGTCGTTTCCGCTGTTGCTCGCCCTCGCGCTGCTTTCGCTTCCCGCGGTGGAGGAGCAGGCGGCAAGCACGCACGCCGCGGCGAGCATGGCTGTGGTGGCGAATATTCTCTTCGTCTTCGTTGACATGATTTCCCCTCCGGGTCCGCGTCCTGTCCTTCGTGCCGGCTCCCGTACGCTGCGGGCACCGCCGGGGCAGGAACGCCCATGCCCCGGCGGCACCGCCTCGTCGGGCCTACCTAGCGCTTGAACAGTCGCGGCGCCAGGTCGATGAGGTTCTTCTGCCACACGTCCCAGCCGTGCGGTCCAGGGGTGACCCCGTCGAACTCGTAGCGGACGCCGAGGTCGTTCATCGTGGTCAGGCCCGCCATGAACGACGGGTACACGAAATCGGTCACATCGCCGACGTACATGCGCAGCAGCTTGGTCCCGCTGTTGATCGCCGCCACGTCGACGCCGCTGCCGCCGCCGAACCCGGCCGAGAACGCCGCGATGTAGGCGAACCGGCCCGGGTACGCCTTGAGCACCCCGATCGTCTGTCCACCGCCCATCGAGAGGCCGGCCAGGGCCTGCTGAGACGGGTCGCCGGAGATGTTGTAGCGGGCCCGGGCCGCCGGAACGATGTTCTCCAGCAGCTCCTTGTTGAAGTCGGACGTGTTGCCGTTGCCCATCACGACCACCATCGGCACCAGCTTCCCGTCGAGGAAGTGGTGGTCGAGGATCTGCTTGGCGCGTCCCATCTCCACCCAGTCGGTGTAGTTCTGGCCGCCACCGTGCTGGAGGTAGAAGACGGGATACGGCTGCGCGCGGTTCGGGTCGTATCCGGGCGGGGTCCACACCAACGCGGTCCGGTCGGCGTTCGCCACGTTGCTCCGGTACGTCAGGCTCTCCACCTTTCCGCCCTGACCGGCGGGAACGTCCGAGAGCAGGCGCGACCTCTCTCCGGAGATGAAGAAGGTGCTCCAGGTTGGCTCGGTGGTCACCTTCGCCGGGTTCGACACGTCCTTGACCGAGACCCCGTCCACGATCCACTGGTAGTAGTAGAACCACGGGTCCAGCGGTCCCACGGTCGCCCGCCACCGGTCGCCCTCGCGGGACATCGGAACGCGCAGCCAGCTCCCGCCGGGAGCGATGTTCGCCCACACGGTGACGTGCTGGGCGTTCTTGAAGTCCGTCGTGGTCTCGAAGGTGACGAAGCCGTCCTTCGTCACGAACGGCGTCGGAGTCGTGCCGGGCGCCGGCGGGTGGAACTCGCCCTTCAGCCGCTCGTGACCGGCGCTCGGACCATGGTCCGGCGCCTTGCGGAACAGCCGCGGGAGGAAATCGATCAGGTTCTCCTGCCAGGCGGTCCAGTTCCCCCCGGCGTCGGGGTTGACCCCGTCGAACTCGTACCTGACACCGGCGCGGTCCAGCGCCTTCGTCAGGCGGACGGTGGCGTTGTAGGCGGGATCGGTCACGTTCCCGGTGTACAGGCGCAGCAGCTTGGCACCGGGGTTCGGCCCGGGACCGGGCCTGCCTCCGGCGATCTCCGTGAGGAGACCCGAGAACGAACCGGCGTAGGCGAACTGGCCGGCACCGGTCAGGGCGGCGCGCAACGCCTGCGTCCCGCCCTCGGACACACCGGCGATCGCCTGGTGCTCCCGGTCGTGATGGACGCGGTAGGCGTCTCCGACGGCCTTGCGGAGGTCCTTGAGGTCCTTGTCGTCGTCCGGTCCGCGACCGTCGGCGATCACGACCACCATCGGCTCGATGGAACCGCCGGCCGACAGGTTGTCGAGGATCTGCCTGGCACGGCCGAGGTCGAGCCAGTCGGTGGCGCTCCTGTCCGGGCCGGACAGCAGGTAGAGCACCGGAAGCGGCTTGCCGCCCTTGGCCGGGTAGCCCGGCGGCGTCCAGACCAGAGCCGACCGCTCCTGCGTCCCGGCCCGGTAGGTCAGGGTCCCGACCTTGCCGCCCCGCCCTTCGGGCGCGTCCGCCAGCAGACGCGCCGAGTCGCCCGCGACGAGAAAGGTGCTCCACAGAGGCTTGGACGCCACGGTGGTGGCGTTCGTCGGGTCCTTGAAACTCTTGGTGTCGTCGCCCGTGACCTGGTAGGAGTACAGCCCCGGCTTGAGCGGGCCGAGGATCCCCGACCAGGCGTCGCCCCGGCGGGTCAGGCCGTACTCCGCCCAGGCGGAGGAGGGACCGAAGTTCCCCTCGACGACGACCTGGGACACCTGGCCCACGTTGGTCTGCACATAGGCCGCCGGGACGGTGAACGACGCGTAGCCGTCCTCGGAGACGCTCAGCCAGGGCGTGTCCGCCACCGCGGATCGCGGCGGGAGCAACACCGCCGCGAGTGCCATGACTCCGGCGACGACCGCCGCCGAGAGCCGGCGTACGCCCATGGGGCGCACTCTGCCGTGATATAATGACAGTGACATACCGATCTCCTTTGTGGTCGGCAGCGGATTGGGCCCGACTGACCGACCTGATTCATCGGTGGATGTGGTGTGGACTCTGTTCCTGCACCTCCGTCCGTCGCGAGTCTGTTTTCGATTGACCTGACGTCAGGTACGGCCGCATACCGCACCTGTGGGTTGTCAGGGTCTTGTCGTGGTCCTCGGCGGTGCGGTGCTGCCGCGGACCACCAAGCGCGTCGGGAGCAGTATCTGGCGGGGGCCCTCCCACTCATCGGTCACCAGTGATCGCAGCATGCGCGCGGCCTCGTGTCCGAGCCGGTACATCGACTGGTCCACCGTGGTCAGCCCCGGCTCCGCCAGCGCGGCCTCCGGAATGTTGTCGAATCCGACCACCGACAGGTCGCCGGGGACGCTGAGTCCCAGCTCCTTCGCGACCTCCAGCACCTTCAGGGCCATCCCGTCGCTCGCTGCGAAGATCGCCGTCGGACGGTCCGCCCTTCCCAGCAGCTCGCGCGCCAACGGGACCGTGGACTCGGGATTGAAGTCGCCCCTGCCGATCAGGGCCGGGTCGACCGGCACGCCGGCTTCGGTCAGCGCCCTCCGGTAACCCTCCTCGCGCGACCACGCGGCCGCGAGGCTGGAACGGCCCGCGATGAATCCGATCCGGCGGTGGCCCAGGCCCAGCAGATGCTCGACCACTGTGACGGCGCCCGAGAGGTTGTCCGCCGTCACCGACGGCACCGTCGAATCCCGCACCGGATCGATGACCACGACCGGAGTGCTGCTCCGCACCTCGCCCCAGGGCGTGACCACGATGCACCCGTCCGTGAGCGTGCCCGACAGGCGGGTGAGGTGCCGTTGCTCCCAGCCCTCCGAGTATGTCCCGTAGACGGCGCTGTTGGCGTAGACGATCAGATCGAAGCTCGACCGGGCCAACGCCTCCATCACGCCCTTGAGCACCTCGGCCGTATAGGACTGGAAGCTGTGGGTCACCAGACCCAGGACATTGGTACGACTGCGCCGCAGACTCGTCGCCACCAGACTCGACTCGTAGCCCAGCCGCTCGATGGCCGAACGGACCTGCGCGGTGGTGCCGGTGCTGACGCCGTAGCGCCCGTTGACCACCCGCGACACGGTTGCCACGGAGACGCCCGCCAGTCGCGCGACATCGCTCATGGTCACCGGAGCTCCGCCATCGGCCATGCGGCCCTCTCTGTTTGCAATCGTTATCGGTTACGTTTGCGGTTTTTTTAACGTAAGCGACAACGATTGCGAAGACAAGACCCATTTCGGCCACTCACCGCGCCGACCGTACGTCCTATAAGGACATGACCAGAATGCGCAGGCAGGGCGGGGGACGGCTGTCCGTCGCGCATCGGCAGGCCGTCATCCCGTCAGGCCGGCGACGTGGCCGCCTGAGGCGGTTCGCCGACGGTGACCGTGCCCGAGTAGGCCTTCCGGACCTCCGGCCGGCCGGAGTCGCCGGTGATGGTGAACGTGCCCGCGAGCGTACGAATATCGGAGGAGAAGCCGACGTACACCTCGATGAGCCCGGTTTCCACCGAGTAGTTCATGTCCCTGTCGTAAAAGCCGAGCTGGCCCGTGGGCAGGTCGAAGCGTACGGCCCTTCGCTGCCCGGGACCGGCGGCGACACGGGCGAAGCTCTTCAACTCCAGCACCGGCCGGGTGACCGTCGCCTGCGGGTCGCGAACGTAGAGCTGGACGACTTCCTCTCCGGCTCGATCACCGATGTTGGCCACGGTGGCCTCCACGGCGACGCTGTCCCCCGCGATCACTTCGGTGCGGTCCAGAGTGACCTGTTCGATGACGAACGGGGCGTACCCCAGGCCGTGACCGAAGCGGTATCGCGGGCTGACGGGCGAGTCGACGTAGTCGCCGTGCCAGTGCGACCGCCCGCCGGACACCTTGTGTCCGTAGAAGACGGGGATCTGCCCCACGGTCCTCGGGTAGGAGATGGGCAGCTTCCCGCTCGGGTTGACCTCGCCGAGCAGCACCTCGGTGATCGCCTGCGCCCCGGTCTGCCCCGGCAGCCAGGCCAGCAGCACCGCGGCGCACTTCTCGTGCAGGAAGTCGCCGCCGACCGGCCGACCGGCGACGAGCACCGCCACCACGGGTGTTCCGGTGGCGACGACGGCTCGGACCAGATCCTCCTGGACGCCGGGAAGCTCCAGGCTCGACCGGTCCCGCGACTCTCCCGTGGTGGCCTGGGTCGTCAACCCCGAACGATCACCCAGGACCAGCACCGCGACGTCGGCGGCCGCGGCGGCCGCGACCGCCTCGTCGAAACCGTCCCTCGACGTGTCGATCACGTCGCACCCGCGCGCGTAGCGCACCCGGTCGCCCAGGCGGGCGGTGAGCTCGTCGCGCACCGTGGGGACCCCGTCGGTGCTCTCCTCGACCTCGAGGTCGTCCGGCACGGTCATCGTCTGGCCGAGCAGACCCTTCCGCTCACGCGCCTCCAGCAGCGACTCCACATGCGCCGCGAAGGAGTAGTCACCGAGCAGATGCCGGGCGCTGTCGGCGTTCGGCCCGATGAGGGCGACCGTTCCGGTGCCCGGCCGGAGCGGCAGGACGCCGTCGTTCTTGAGCAGGACGAGGCTGCGGCGAGCCACCTCGAGCGCCACCTCCCGGTGCCGCTCGGCGTTCACCGCCACCGTCACCGCGACCTCGTCCACGTAAGGGTTCTCGAACAGGCCGAGCTCGAACTTGTGCCGGAGCACCCGCGAGACCGCTTCGTCCAGTCGCCCTTCACTGATCTCGCCGGCGTCCAGGGCGCCTGCCAGCGCCTCCGCGTACGCGTCCGTGGCCGGAAGCTCGACGTCGGTGCCCGCGGTGAGTGCCAGAGCCGCCGCTCGCCGCTTGTCCTCGGCGAAGTGGTGATACGAGTGGAGATCGTCGACGGCGAAGTAGTCCGACACGACGGTCCCCGCGAAGCCCCACTCTCCACGGAGGACATCGCCGAGGAGCTCACGGTTGGCATGGCAGGGAATCCCGTCCAGCTCGTGGTAGCCGGCCATCACCGACTGAAGGCCCGCCTCGCGGACCGCCGCCTCGAATGGATGGAGATACACCTCCCGCAGCAGACGAGGCGGCAGGTGCGCAGGCGCCCAGTTCAGCCCGCCCTCGGACGCCCCGTAACCGACGAAGTGCTTGGCCGTCGCGACGACGCCCTCCGCGAGAGAAGCACCCTGCAGGCCCCGGATGAACGCCACGCCCATGCGGGCCACCAGGTAAGGATCCTCCCCATAGGTCTCCTCCGTCCGGCCCCAGCGCGGATCCCGCACCACGTCCAGCACCGGCGAGAGCCCCTGATGGCTTCCCATCGCGCGCATCCGCGCACGGACGGCATCCGCCAGCAGCCGGTTGAGCTCCGGCTCCCAGGTGCTCGCGACGCCGATCGCCTGAGGGAAGATGGTCGCCTCCCGCGCCATCAACCCGGAGCACACCTCCTCGTGGACGATCGCCGGGATCCCCAGCCGGGTCTCCGTCACCAGGAAGCGCTGGATCTCATTTGTCACCCGCGCCACCTGCTCCGCCCTGAGACTTGTGGCTCCCGCGACACGGGTCACGTGCCCCAAGCCGTGCCGGAGGACCGTCCGCGCCCGCTCGGCCGAAAACCGCCCGCCCTCCATCAGCGAGAACGCCCAGGCGCTCCCCAGCTGTGCGAGCTTCTCCTCCCGGGTCATCCGGGCCAGCAGATCCGTCACGCGCTCTCCGACGGCAGCGGCCGGATCGGTGTAGGTCACTGCCGGCTCCGGAGTCACAGCGGTCATCCGGTACCCCCCAATCACGCCTTGATCAAGTGGATCCCGTGCCTACCGCAAACGTGATCGATAACGTTTGCAATACAAAGATCGCTGATCGACTTCGCGATGTCCAGAGTCCGCATCCGAGACCCGGCGCCCCGG
Source organism: Microbispora sp. H10885 (assembly GCF_014161415.1). Taxonomy (NCBI): domain Bacteria; kingdom Bacillati; phylum Actinomycetota; class Actinomycetes; order Streptosporangiales; family Streptosporangiaceae; genus Microbispora; species Microbispora sp. H10885. The sequence goes on from NZ_JABBWY010000018.1 coordinate 99,049, forward strand.
CCGGGCCGGTCACGGGTGGGCCGCGGTCTCGGGTTCGCCGAGCCAGGTGGGGGTGATGCCGAGATTCCGGCAGATGGCCTCGGCGAGGGCGAAAGACTCGGCCGCCTCCTCCGTCCTCCCCCGGCTGCCGGCGACCCGTCCGAGGTGGTGCAGCACGTCGGCCTCGACGATCCGCTCCCCCGCCGCCCTCGCGTGCGCCAGGGCGAGCGTGAGAGTGCGGTGCGCGGTGTCCCATCGCGTCAGGGCGGCCCACGCCCGGCCCATGCCGTACAGGGCGTGGGCCATGCCGACCTGGTCGTCGATGGCCTGGCAGAACTCGTGGACGCGCTCGAACCGGGGCAGTGCCTCGGCCGGTTCGCCGCACTCCAGGCTGAGCTCGCCGAGCCGGTAGTTCACCTGCTGGGCCAGGCGGGCGCCCTGCGCCTTCTGCGCCATCTGCAGGGCCTGCTCCAGATTGATCCGGGCCTCTTCGTGGTTGCCGAGCTGGAGATGGATCTGCCCGATCTGACGGAGCACGAGTGCTTCGTTGCCGACGTCGCCGAGCGCGCTGAGGGCTGCGGCGCTGCGCCGGGCACGGGAGAGGGCGTCCTGGAGCCGGCCCCCGAGACGGTCGAGTACGGCCAGCTTGTGCTCGGTGATGGCCTCGGCGTGCCGGTCGCGCAGCGCCGTGAAGATGGTGGCGGCCTGCCCGATGAAGTTCGCCGCCGCACCATAGTCGTGTCTGTGCAGGCTGAGCTCGCCGAGCTCGGCGAGGATGACCGCCTCGCCGCGGCGGTTGCCGGCGGCCCTGGTGGCGTCGAGGGCGATCTCGTGCGTCTGCTCCCACTCGTCGTGGTGTTTGCGGACCTCCAGGAGAGGTGCGGCGGTCACCGCGAGATCCCAGCAGAGGTCGTCGAAGTCCAGGTGCGCCGCCTGGCGGACCGCTCCCTGGATGTTCGGCAGTTCGGCCTCGCACCAGGTGACGGGATCGACGACGATCTCCCTGAGGTGCTCCTCCGTCATCGGCCGCCGCCGGGCCATGCCGTGCAGCACCAGGTGGTCGTGGCCCGCGAGCTGGGTGTGGGCGTACTCGGTCACCGTCAGCAGGGCTCCGATGGCCCGCTCCAGCGCGGCGCGCACCTCGGCGCAGGGGAGCTGCGCCTGCGCCTGCTGCCGGGCGAAGATGCGGACCAGGTCGTGCAGGCCGTACCGGGGCTGGCCGTGGTCTCCGGCCGCCACGGTGACCAGGTGGCTGTGGGCGAGCTGGTCCAGGAGGTCCTCGGCCTCCCGGAGCGGGCAGTCCAGCAGCGCCGACGCCGCCCATTCCTCGTATTCGACGAGGTCGAGACTGCCGAGCAGCATGAGAAGGAGCCTGGCCCGCGGACCCAGGGCCGCGTAGGAGAGCATCAGGTTGGCGCGCACGTCCAGTTCGCCGTGCACGAGTTCGTCGAGCCGATGGTGCTCTCCGGCCAGCCGGTCGACCATGCGGCGTACGGGCCAGTGCGGCCGGGCGGCGAGCCGCGCGCCCGCGATGCGCAGCGCGAGCGGGTGCCGCCCGCACAGGCGGACGAGCCGCGCGCCGGCCTCGGGGCTGCTCCTCATGCGGTCGTCGCCGAGCATCCGCTGCAGGAAGTCGATCGCCTGCTCCTCGGTGAAGGACTCGAGCTCCAGCCGCCGTATGCCCGGAACGGCGGTGAGGCGGTGCCGGCTCGTGATCAGGACGGCGCAGCCGCTCGTGCCCGGGATGAGCGGCATCACCTGGCTCTCGTCCGCGGCGTCGTCGAGGATCAGCAGCGCACGTCGCTCCGAGAGCACCTCCCGGAGCATCGCGCTGCGTTCCTCGATGTGCTCGGGCAGCCGGTGGTCGGGCACTCCCAGGGTGCGCAGCGAGCCGGCCAGCGCGACGCCCGGCGGGATGCGGCGCGCCGCCTCGGCCCCGCGGAGCGGCACGAAGATCTGCCCGTCCGGAAAGTCCTCCCGCAACCGGTGGGCGACGTGTACGGCCAGGGTGGTCTTGCCCGCGCCTCCCCGGGCGGACACCGCCACGATCGACGGGCCGACCCGGTCACCGGAGGTCAGCCAGCGGGTGATCCGCGCGATCTCCTCGGCCCGGCCGGTGAAGTCGGGGGTGTCGGCCGGGAGGTTGCACGGGCGCGGCGAGGCGGCGGCGGGTTCCTCGCCCGGCGACACGGCCTCCCGCAGGATCGCCTGTTCCTGTTCCCGCAGCTGCGGGCCGGGCTCGATGCCGAGCGACTCGACGAGGAGGGCGCGCGTGTCCCGATAGAGCTGCAGCGCCTCCGCCTGGCGGCCCGACCGGTGCAGCGCCTCCATCAACCGGCCGCGCAGCGACTCACGCAGCGGGAACTCCTCGACGAGCTGGACCAGGACGGGGATCATGTCCGCGTGCCGGCCGAGTGCGAGTTCGTGCTCCACCCACTGGCCGACGGCGGTGAACCGCTGTTCCTCCAGCACCGCGGCCTCCGTACGCAGCGCGGGGCAGTCGTCGAGCCCGGCGAAGGGCACGCCGGTCCACTCGTCCAGCGCCCCGCGGAGGATCTCCGCCGCCCGCGCGACATCGCCGCCGGCGGCCGACTCCTCGCTCCTGGCGACCAGCGCGGAGAACCGCAGGGCGTCCACCTCGGCCGGCCGTACGTGGAGGAGGTAACCGCGGTCGACGCGGGTGATGCGGTGCGGGTCGCCCAACGTCGTCCGGAGGCCGCGGATGTAGGCGCGCAGGTTCGCGGCCGCGGACGCCGGCGGGTCCGACGGCCACAGCCCGTCGATCAGCCGGTCATCCGGTACGGCGGTGTTCGGACAACAGAGCAGGAGGGCCAGGAGCGTTCGCACCTTCTGGCCCTTCAAGGGGACCGGGGAGCCATTCGCCGTCAGCTCCAGCGGTCCGAGTATGCGGAACCGCAGATCTGGGTGCTGCTCTCCCCCGGCCATGGCGGGTAAATACTATGTCAAAACCCTGCGGCCAGCCGGTGAATATGCTTCGCCCCCACTTCAGCGACACGCGGGACGGCTTGACGTCCATGAGAAGCACGCCGAGCACCATGGTCGCGGCGCCCGCCCAGCCCAGCGGCGTCAAACGATCTCCAGCGAGCCAATATCCGAAGACGCCGGCGAAGACGGGTTCCATCCCGAGGATGACGGACACCCGGGTCGGCGAGGTGCGCCGTTGCGCGTACGCCTGAACGAAATAGGCGAAGGCGCTGGCGGCCAGCCCGGTGAACGCGATCGCACCCCAGGCGTCCCATTCGCCGGGCAGGCGGAAATCCTCCTTGATCAGCGCGATGCACAGGGCGACCGTTCCGCACGTCCCCAGTTGCACCGCGACCAGGGCTCCCGTGGGGAAACGGCGGACCGCCCGGTCCATGGCGATGATGTGCAGCGCGAAGCAGAGGCTCGATGCCAGGGTGAGCGCGTCGCCCAGCGGGTGGAAGGCCCCGCCGTAACCCGAGAGGAGCAGCAGGCCCAGGGCGGCGGTCGCGATGCACAGGGCGCTCCAGCGGGTGACCCGCTGACGAAGGAGCAACGCGGCCATGAGCGGGGTGAACACGATGTAGAGACCCGTGATGAAGCCCGAGTTGGACGCGGTCGTGTACGTGAGACCGATCGTCTGGAACGCGTACCCGCCGACCAGCAGCAGGCCCAGACCCGCCCCGACGCCCCATCCCGTACGTGAGAGCCGGCCGATCTGCGCGGCGTACGGCACGGCCACCACACCGGCCGCCAGCAGAAAGCGGAGAGCCACGAACGACCACGGCGGCACGTTTTCGATGGCGTCCTGAATTACGACGAAAGTAAGCCCGAAAACGGCGGCGACCACGACGAGACCCGACTCCGCCATCCATGCGGCCGGCGCGTCCGTCTTCCGCGCGGCGGGCTCTTCGATCGACATCAACGGTTTCCTCCGGGCGACGTGCTGGGACACGAGGCTAAGCGGCCGTTGTATAAGCGCCGTATATGCGGCGCGCACGGTCGCGATGCCCGGTCGCCCGGCACAGGCCCGGAAAGCCTCTGCCGTTATACGAGGAATGTACAGAAATTCGAACTTCGTCCTCTAGCCTCTCCGATGGACGCGAAGTCTCACCTCGCGAAGTCTCACCTGGAGGATCCGACATGGTGATCGGTATCGATCTGGTGCACGCTGCGGTGTGGAGGTTCGACATTCAGCGGAAATCGGGAGCCGGCCGGGCCGCCGACTTCTCCGAAGTCAGCGTCGTCGCCGACCTCGGGGAATTGGCCGTCGACCTTCTCGGGGGAACGGTGGCCGCTCTCGAGAACGGGTTCGAAGGAGACGCGCTCAAGGACCTGGGCCTCGTGCTCGTTCCCGCTCCGGGCGTCGACGGAGCGGTCTTCACTCCAAGGGAGTGCGAGGCCCTCGACCGATACGTCCAGGAGGGGGGCGCGGTGCTGATCCTCGGGGACGGGGAGTGGCCGCAGCCGCCCCAGGGCCCCGCCCCCTTCGGGTTCGCCTCGGGTGATCTCGCGATCGGCGACCCCGCGGATCCGGCGCAGCCCCACGTGCGGCCCTACCAGTTCCCGGCCGAGGTCACCGGTGCGCACCCCGCGCTGGAGGGCGTCACCCGGGCGTACCTCTACCGGCCCAAGCCCGTCAGCGCCCGCTTCCCGCTGACCGGCCTGGTGGAGAAGGACGGCCAGATCTTCCTGGGGGTCGCGCGTCACGGGGCGGGCAGGGTCGCCGTGGTGGGCAACGCCGAGATGTTCGCGCGCCCCTTCCTCGGCCGCGAGGACAACGCGCGGCTCCTGCTCAACCTGCTCTCCTGGCTGCTGGACGGCCGGCACCAGGGGTCGGCCGCCGACCTGGCGGCCGAGGTGACCGGCGCCTACCGGTTCTCCGGCCGGGACTTCTCCCCCACGGAGAACCTGAAGAACGAGCCCGGGCCGCACGTCGTCGACGCCGGTGTCTACGCCCACATGTTCACCGGGCTCGCCGACGGGTTCCTGCGCGACTCGGAGACCGACGAGGAGGCGTTCCTCCGCGAGGCCGAACTGCGGTTCCACGAGATGCCGCGCGTCGTCAGGCAGGCGGTGAGCCGGTTCCGTCAGCACGGCACCGACTCGGGCGTCCTGCTGGTGAAGGGCCTGCCCGTGGACCCCGCGCTTCCCCCCACCCCCGCCGACCCGAAGGCGCGGGTCCGCTTCGCCAGTCCGCTCAGCGAGCTGTGGCTGGCGGCCTTCGCGCAGGCGCTGGGCGAGCCCATCGGCTACCGCCAGGAGAAGAACGGTCTGCTGTTCCAGAACGTGGTGCCGACGCCCCACAACGCCGCGAAGCTCTCCTCCGAGAGCTCGGCCATCCTGCTCGACTACCACACCGAGACGGCGTTCCATCCCTTCATGCCCGACTACGTGCTGCTGCACTGCCTGCGGCCCGACCACGACGGGGCGGCCAAGACGATCAGCGCCAGCCTGCGGATGGCCCTGCCCCGGTTGAGCCTCCGCGAGCGGGCGATCCTCAGCGAGCCCCTCTACCGGACCGGGATCGACTACTCGTTCGGCAGCTCGCACGGCACGAAGGGCAACGGGCCGCTGCTGCGCGTGCTCTACGGCGACCCCTTCGATCCCTATCTCACCGTGGACCCCGACCTCATGATGGGGATCGTGCCCGAGGCGGACGCCGCCCTGAAGCGGCTGCACGCGGTGCTCCACGAGGTCAGGCGGTGGGTGTGCCTCGACACGGGGGACCTGCTGATCGTCGACAACCGCAGGGCGGTCCACGGCCGCTCGGAGTTCACTCCCAGATACGACGGCCGGGACCGATGGCTCCAGCGCGTCTGCGTGGTCCGGGACCTCGTTCCTTCCGCCGGACACCGGAGACTGCGCGGCCGTATCATCGACACCGCGTTCGCCGTCTGATCCCTTTTATGTAAGGACAAGGACCGCGCCATGGGCGAAACCACTTCGGCCCCGAGCACCGTCGTCCTGTTCCCGCAGGGCGTGAGCGTCTGTGAGGCCACCGTCGTCCTCGCGGAGGCCGCCGGCGACGAGGGCCGGGTCGTGATCGTCACCGACCGGACGCCGTTCCACCCGCTCGACCACACCTGGCCCGACCAGCCGGGCGACCGGGGCACCATCACGCTCGGGCGTCAGGAGCACGCCGTCGTGGACGCCGTCACGATGGCGGTCGGGCCCGACGGCACGCTGCACCGGGCGGAGGAGATCCCCGCCCGCCGTACGGACCCGGGCTGGTCCTTCCTGGTCGGTCACGTCCTCGAGACGCCGCCGGACGGGAGCCCGGCGGATCTCGTCGGCGAACAGGTGGGCCTCGCGGTGGACGTGGCGCGGCGATCGAGCCTGAGCGCCGCGCACACCGCCTGCCACCTGATGTCCCTCGCCCTGAACATGGAGCTGCGCGACCTGTGGCGCAAGGTCCCGCGTACGGACTGCCTCGGCAGCCCCGACTTCGACCAGGCGGCGATCACGCGGTCGAGCATCACCCCGTGGGAGAGCGTCGACCGCTACCGCCTCGGCAAGTCGCTCCGCAAGGCGGGCTTCGACGCCGAGGCCCTCCCCGGACGGCTCGACGCGGTACGCGAGGGCGTCACGGCCCGGCTGTCGGAGTGGATCGCCGCCGGCGGGCGGATCACGATCGACACCGAGGGGCCCTGGATCAACTCCCGCCGCTGGTGGGGTTGCGAGCTGCCCCCGGGTCCCGCACGACTCCCCTGCGGTGGCACGCACCTGGGGAATCTCGGCGAGCTGGCCTCGATCGACGTGCGGATAGTGATCGGAGAGGGGGAGCTGGTAGTCAACACTACGGCCAAGCAGTCATGAACCCGGAAGTGGAGGTCAGTCCGTGTTCGATCCGGTCGGCTCGTCCGTCCTCGTCGTAGAACCGGTCTCCGGCGGCGCAGACGTCGCCCGGCTCGCGCACCACCTCGGCATGACAGTTGTGATCGCCTCACAGGACGTGGGCGACTGCGAGATCCCGGCGGAGCTGAGGAAGATCGCCTCAGTGGTGCTCACCGTCGACACCAACGACGAGCAGACGTTGTTCGACGTGGTCGCCGAGCACCACGAGCGCGAACCGCTCGCCGCGGTGCTCCCGGGATGCGATTTCTACGTGGCCACGACGGCCAGGCTCGCGGCGCGTCTGGGACTGCCCGGCCTGCCGGTCGAGACCGTGGACGCCGTACGCAACAAGGCGCGCATGCGCGAGCGGGTCGCCGCCGCCGGACTGCGCACGCCGCGCTTCGCCGAGGCGTCCTCCCCGGAGGCCCTCCGTACGGCGACGGAGATCGTCGGCTTCCCGAACGTCATGAAGCCGGTCGAGTCCTCCGGCAGCATCCACGTGAGCAGGGCCGACGACTGGGCGCAGCTCGCCGCCGCCTACGCCGCCCTGACCGGCGACCGGGAGCTCGACCTCGGCCGCCCGATGGGGCACACCGTCGTCGTCGAGCAGTACGTCGCGGGTGAGGAGGTCAGCGCCGACGGCTACGTCGAGAACGGCCGGGCCACCGTCGTCGCGATCACCAGGACGGTCCTCGGCGCCGAGCCGCGGTTCGTCGAGCTGGGGCACCTGACGCCGGCCGACCTCCCGGACGACGTGACGAAGGAGGTCGTCGCGTACACGGAACAGGTGGTCAGGGCGCTGAACGTGACCGCCGGGCCGTTCCACTGCGAGGTGCGGCTGAGCGACGAGGGCCCGGTCCTGATGGAGCTCGGCGCCCGGTTGCCGGGCGACGGGATCCCCGAGCTGATCCGGCTCGCCACCGGAACCGACCTCGCCGCGGTCATGCTCGCGGCGGGGCTGGGCATCGGCGCCGCGGAGCTGCCGGCGTTCGGCCCGCCCGCCGCGCCGTACGCCGCCGTACGGTTCCTCACGGCCGACGGCCTGCACTCCTACAGCAGGATCCTCGGCTGGGACGAGCTCGACGGCCGGCCCGACGTCATCGGCAAGCAGCTGTTCATCCCGCCCGGCACGCCTATTCCCCAGACCGGCGACTGCCGTTCGCGGCTCGCCTGCGTGCGCTACACCGCGGAGTCGTACGAGGCCGTCCAGGCGTTCTGGAAGAGCCTGGACGACCTGGCGGTGCTCCCGTGAGCGACGTCCTGGACTACGCGGCGGTGGGGGTCGGCCCCGCCAACCTGAGCCTGGCGGCCCTCGGCGCCGACGTGGACGACCTGCGGAGCGTGCACTTCGAGGCGCGCCCCGACTTCTCCTGGCACCCCGGCCTGCTGCTGCCCGAGGCGACCCTCCAGGTCTCGCCGCTCAAGGACCTGGTCACGCTGGTCGACCCGACGAGCCGTTACTCGTTCCTCGCCTTCCTCGCCAACGAGGGCAGGTTGTACCAGTTCCTCACTGCGAAGTTCCCGGCCGTCCTGCGCGCCGAGTTCGACCAGTATCTCCAGTGGGCCTCCCGGAGCATCCCGTCCATCGAGTTCGGCACCGAGGTGCGCGGCGTCCGGGTGCGTGACGGGCACTTCGTCCTCGACACGGGACACGGCGAGGTCACCGCGCGGAACGTGGTGCTCGGGACCGGCCAGGCGCCGTTCGTCCCCGGCTTCCTGCGCCCCCACCTGTGCGCCGACGTGTTCCACGCCGAGGAGTTCCTGTCACGGCCGCGGGAGCTGCCCGACCGCGCCGTGACGGTGATCGGCGGCGGGCAGTCGGGGGCGGAGATCGTCCGCCACCTCATGCGTCTCGACGTGCCCCCGCGCAGCATCACCTGGATCACCCGCAGGCCCGGCTTCCTGCCGATGGACGACTCCCCCTTCACCAACGAGTACTTCTTCCCGGCGTACGCGCGGGAGTTCCACGGGCTGCCCCAGACCCACAAGCAGGAGCTGCTGGCCGAGCAGAAGCTCGCGAGCGACGGGATCGACCTCGCGACGCTCCAGGACGTCTACCGCGAGCGCTACCGGCACGAGTGCCTGCTGGGCCGCAAGGACTGGCTCCGCCTGATGCCCCGGTCGGAGGTCACCGGCTGCGCCCGGCTCTCCGACGGCTGGGAACTGGAGGTGAGTGGCCCGCACGCCTCGGTCGTCCGGTCCGACGTCGTGGTCCTCGCGACCGGGTACGAGTACCGCCTTCCGGACTGCATGAGCGAGCTCGCCCCCCACCTGGCCAGGGCCCCCGAAGGGCTGGTGGTCGGCGACGACTACGCGCTGTCGCTGGACCTGCGGACCTCGGGCCGCGTCTTCCTGCAGAACGGCGCCCGGCACACCTGGGGCATCGCCGACCCCAACCTCAGCCTGCTGGCCTGGCGCAGCGCGGTCATCCTCAACGCGATTCTCGGTTACCGGAGGTACAACACATGAGCCTCCCCCGGCTCGGCTTCGAGGCGCTGCCGCGCGAGTTCGAGGAGCTGGACGAATGGGCCGCGCTCCTCAGGCCGTTCGACGGCGACCGTCCCTTCTCCATGGCGCGCTTCACGGTGGCCGCCGGCGGCGCGACGCCGCCCGACAGCCACGCCGTGAAGGAGATCTGGCTGATCCTCGACGGCGCGGGAACCGTCCGCTACGAGGACCGGCCGTACGAGGTCGGCAAGGGCGATCTGCTGGGTTTCGCGCCCTTCGCCGAGCACGTGGCGATGGCGGACCGCGGCGTCCCGCTCTCCGTGCTGTCGATCTGGTGGGGCACGACCGGATGACCGGCGCGATCCCGGACTTCGACCTCGCGGTCGTCGGAGCCGGCGTCGTCGGCGCCATGACGGGTCACCTCGCCCTGGAGCGGGAACCGGGCCTGCGCGTACTCACGGTGGACCAGCTCCCCCTGAACCAGGGCGGCCTCAACGCGACGGGCCTGTCGGCGGGGCTCGACGTGCCGACGGGGCGGGACGCGCGGCAGCGCGAGCTCGCGGCCCGGAGCACCGCCCTCTACCGGCGGCTCCTGGCCACGCGGCCCGGCCTGCCCGTCCGTTCCCTCGACACCTTCTGGCTGCTGGCGCGCGGCAACGTCGGCCGTCTCCGCGAGACGATGGCCGGCCCTGTCCTGGAGGAGGCCGACCCGGACGCCCTCGACGGCGTCTTCCCCGGGCTCCGCCCGTCCGGCGACCGGGTCCTGCTCCGTTCCGGCGGCTCCTGGCGCGCCGACGTCGCCGGGCTGACCCGCGCTCTCCTCGACGAACAGCGGGGCCGCTCCGGCTGCGCCGTCCGGGAGGACGAGGAGGTCACCTCCCTGCGGCCGTACGGGGACGGGTTCCTCCTGGCCGGCGAGGGCGGGCGGCCGCTCGCGCGGTGCCGTGCGGCGGTCGTCGCCACCGGGCCGTGGGCCCTGCACGGACCGTTCGGCGAGCGGATGCGGGCGGCCGGCCTGCGGATCAAGAAGGTCGCCGCGTTCCACCTGGACCTCCGGCCCGCCGACGACGCGCCCGTGCTGATCTTCGAGGACGACGACGCGTTCCTGCTGCCGCAGCCGGAGAGCGGCCGCTGGCTCTTCAGCTTCACCTCCCAGGAGTGGGGCGGCTCTCCGGTCCTGAGGCCGGCCGCCCTGAGCGGCGGGGACTACAGCGAGGCGGTGCGCGTCCTGCGCCGGTACGCTCCGTCGCTGGCCGGGGCGATCTCCGGCGGGCGTGCCTTCTACGACGGCTACACCCACGACCGGCTGCCGCTGGTCGAGCCGGTGCCCGATCACCCCGGCGTCGTGATCGCGGCCGGCGGCAACGGTTCCGGCTTCCGCCTGGCGCCCGCGATCGCGGAACGAGCCCTCGGTCTTCTCACCCCCGGTCACCTGAACCCCCCGTCACTTGGAACCCAGTCACTTGGAAGTGGTCGCTCATGAGCACTCGCTCCACGGGCCTCATCCGGAACGCGGGCACCCTCCCCCCGCGCCGCTACCTGCTGGTCCCGCCCGAGCCGACCCCCAACGGACGGCTCCACCTGGGGCACATCGCCGGGCCCTACCTGCGGTCGGACATGCTCAGCCGGTTCGCCCGCATGAGGGGCGACCTGCCCCTCACGATCACCGGGATCGACGTCTACGAGCCGTACATGACGCTCAAGTCGGCCGTCGACGGTCGCCCCGAAGGTGAGATCGCCGCCGAGTACCACGCGCTCATCGCCGAGGACCTCGCCGCGATGGACATCGGCCTCGACGCGTTCATCAACCCGGCCGAGGAGCCGTGGCGTGCGGCGTTCGAGGACGAGGTGGCGGGCTGCCTCCGGCGGCTGCGGGAGCGGGGCGCGGTGACGACGCTGCGCGAGCGGGTCCCCTACAGCCCCGCGGCGGGGCGGTTCGCCGTGGGCCCCTGGCTCTCCGGCCGGTGCCCGGACTGCGGCGCCGACGCGGGCAGCTACTTCTGCGAGTCCTGCGGAGGCCACTTCCGCCCCGAGAACCTGCGCGACCCCGAGGGCACGAACGGGGTGGGCCCGCTCCAGTGGCGGGAGATCACCTCGCTGTTCCTGCGCCCGGCGGACCCGCACGACCTGGGGTCGCGGATGGCCGGCATCGGGGTCCCGGCGCGTTACCAGGAGACGGTGAAGCGCTACCTGAGCCGCGAGGGCGGGATGGTCCGCGTCAGCGCCCCGGAGAGCTGGGGGATCCCGCTGGACCAGGTGGACCCCGGCGTGCCGCGGACGCTCTTCCCGTACGCCGGGATCTTCATGTTCGCCCGGCTGACCGGCGCCGTCCACGGCTCGCTGAGCGGCACCGGCGTGAACGCGTTCGACCCGGGCTCGGACGTCGTCACGGTCACCAGCCTCGGCGTCGACAACGTGGTCCCCACACTCGTCTGCATCGTCGGCACGTCGCTGCTCCACGGGGACATGAAGACCTACGACCGCACGCTGATCAACGAGTTCTACGGCCTCGAAGGGGAGAAGTTCTCCACCAGCAGGGGCCACGTCATCGGGGCCGCCGACATCGCCGGCACCCCGAACGTCGACGTCGACGCCGTACGGTACTTCCTCGCCGGGACCCGGCTGGAGGAGCGCCGGGAGAGCATGGAGCCGGAGTCGTTCGTCGAGACGGTCAACCGGCGCCTGGCGGACGGCCTGACGCCCCTGCTGGAAAGAGCCCGCCGTACGCTCGCCGGGATCTCCGTTCCGGAGGCGATCTCGGACGGGCAGCTCGCGCGGCTGGAGGCGCTGCTGGAGCGGCAGCAGTCGGCGCTGGACGGCCCGGTCGTCTCGACCTCCCAGGCGCTGGAGGCCTTCGACGCCTGGTGGCGGAGCGTCGCCGACCTCGAAGAGAGCGCCTACTGGTGGCTGAAGGGCGTGAGCGTCCTCGGATTCCCGATCATGCCCCGGATGGGCCGCCGTATCTGGGAGGATCTCGGCGGGGTGGGAGAACCCCGGCTGGAGGAGTTCCTGGCCCCGACGCCACCGCGCGAGGCCACGGCCCCTCTGGGGTTCGGCGCGATCAGCATCGGCGACCTCGTGCCGGTCCTGCCCGCCACCTCGCGGTACGCCCTGGCCTGACCCCTGCCCCCTGTCACTTCGACCGCCCTGTTGACTCCGACCCACGGAAACGACGATGCCGGACCGCCCGCACTACCTCGTCGTCAACCGCTACGACGACAGCGACGCGGAGTACTTCCGCTACTGCGCCGACCAGCCGTGCGACCTGTCGTACCTGACCCTGCCCATGCGGACGACGGCGCTGGGCCCGGTCGAGCCGGGCCGGGTCGGCACGGTCCCCGATCTGCGGCTCGCCACGTTGGTGCCGGCCGCGCGGGACCTCGCCGAGCGGTACGGGCGGTTCGACGGCGTCGCCGCGCTCTCCGAGTTCGACGTGCTGACGGCGGCGCTGCTGCGCGAGGAGTTCGGCGCGCCGGGCCCGGGCGCGGACCTGGTGCGGGCGTTCAAGGACAAGATCGTGATGAAGGAGCGGCTCGCCAAGCGCGGCCTGCCGGTGCCGCGGTTCATGGAACTGGGCGCCTCCACCACGATCGCCGAGATCACCGCCGGGATCGGTTTCCCGCTCGTCCTCAAACCACGGGCCGAGGCCGGCTCCGTCGGCGTCCGGATCATCCGTGACGAGGAGGAGCTCGCGGCCGAACTCGACGGCCTCGACGTCACGGCGTTCGAGTGCGAGGAGTTCGTCTCCACCGAGATCTACCACGCGGACGGAGTTCTCTCCGGGGGGCTGCCACACTTCCTGAGCGTCTCCGGCTACGTCAACACGCCCCTGGACTTCCTGCGGGGCAGGCCGCTCGGCTCGGCGACGCTGGACCCGGGCCCGCTCCGGGACGAGATCCGGGAGTTCGCCGTCGCGTGTCTCAGGGCTCTCGGCCTGGAGACCGGCTGCTTCCACCTCGAAGTCATCCGCCGGCCCGACGGCGGTCTGGTGTTCCTCGAAGCGGGGATGCGCGCCGGCGGGGCGGAAGTGCCCTACGTCCACCGGGAACTCCACGGCATCGACCTGGTGACGGAGAGCTTCCGCACGGTCCTGGGCGTCCCGCTGGAGTCGGCGGGCGCCCGCTTCGGCGACGCCCCGGCGGGCTGGGTGGTGATGCCCGAACCCGGCCTCCGCCCCGGCCGGGTGGTCCGCCGTACGGCGATGACGGGCACCGTCCCCCAGGTGTACGCCGAGGTGCTGCCGGAGCCGGGGGACGTCTTCGACGGGACCGGCGGCTACTTCCACGTACCCGGGCGCTTCAGGCTGACCGGGCCGGACGAGCGCAGCGTCCGCGCCGCCGCCCGGAGGGTCATGCGGGAGTACGCGGTCGAGTTCGAGCCGGCGGGCCACACACCCTGATGGCCGCGGTCCACTGGCGCAACCTCGCGGAACTGGCCAGATTCGTCCAGTTCCGCAATCAGTTCCTCGCGAGCGCCCTCTCCGCGGCCGGCAGCGCCATGACACCCGTCGCGCTCTCCTTCGGCGTGCTCGACGCCACCGGCTCCGCGGCCGACCTCGGCCTGGTGCTGGCGGCGTACTCGGCGGCTCAGATCGTGTTCATGCTGGGCGGCGGTGTGTGGGCCGATCGCCTGCCGCGCAAGCGCCTGATGGTGCTGTCCGACGGCATCAGCGCGGCCTCACAGATCACGTTCGGCCTGCTCCTGCTCACCGGGCATCCGCCGCTGTGGGCGATGATCGCGCTGCACGGCCTCGCCGGTGCGGCGAGCGCCCTGTTCATGCCCGCGTCGGTCGGCCTGGTCGCCGAGACCGTGCCGCCGCGGCTGCTGCAGGAGGCCAACGCCCTGCTGTCGCTCACCCGCAACGTCTCGGTGAGCGTCGGGCCGATGATCGCGGGAATGGCGGTGGTCCTGGCCGGCGCCGGCTGGGTGCTCGTCGCCGACGGGCTGACCTTCCTGGGCAGCCTGCTGTTCCTCCGCCGGCTGGCGGTCCCCGCCCGGCCCGCGGCCGTGGGCGGCGGTTTCCTCCGTGACTTCCGCGGCGGATGGCAGGAGGTCGCGAAGCGATCGTGGGTCTGGACGGGCATCGCCATGTTCATGATCTTCAACTTCGTCTACTCCTTCCTCTACGTGCTGGGGCCGGTGTCGCTGTCCGGCTCGGACAACGGCGGCCTGCTCTGGGGGGCCGTGACCGCGAGCCTCGGAATCGGCGACGTGCTGGGCAACGCGCTCGCTGTACGGTTCCGGCCGCGCCGCCTGCTGTTCACCGGGCGGCTCATGATGCTGCCGGCGGCCCCGCTGATCGTCGTCCTCGGAACCGCGCCGGAACCGATCCCGCTCATCGTCTGCGGGCTGCTGGCCGGGATCGCGACCACCTTCCCCAACACCCTGTGGGAGACGGCGCTCCAGCAGCACATCCCCAACTCGTCGCTGTCGCGGGTCTCGTCGTTCGACTACGCGGGATCCTTCATCCTGAGACCGGCCGGGCTCGCCGTCACGGCCCTCGCCGCCTCGGCTTTCAACGCCCAGGTGACGTTGACCGCGGGCGCCGCGCTCATCGTCCTGGCCGTGACCGCGAGCCTGCTCGACCGCGGCACCCGCGCACTGGTCCGCAACGAACCGCAGGAGCAGCCGGCCACCTCCGGCACACCAGGCTGAAGCCCGCACCGGCCCAGGACAAGCGCACGGCGGGCGCCATGATGCGCGGACTGTAGACGTCGTCGAACGACGCCAGCGCCTCGGTCAGGTTGACGGGCTTCGTGTTCATGCCACCGATTCCCCCAGTCCCGCCCATTCCGGCGCTCCCATGGCGGCAGGCCCCGGTTCATGGCACGCTGCCCGACCATGGGGATCTTCTTCGATTACTTCAGGGCCGGCACGGACGACGAAGCCCTGGCCGTCCACGACTGGCCTGCCGGTCCCACCTGCCCGCCCGAGGGCACTGAGCCGAAGGACAGCGTCGAAATCAAGGGCATCGACCCGCACGTGATGATGGGCACCCTGGAGGCCCTGCTCACCGGGCACCGGTACGAGGACATCACCGATCGGCCCGGGCACGCCAGGGAACTCACGATCAGCGACGAGGGGGGACAGGCCGTCTTCGCCCTCGCCGACGAGTTCGCCGTGGCGCTCGCGGCGGCCGGCGACGAGGAGATCCGGGCCGTGGCGGACCCATGGTCGCGTACGGAGGAGTTCTGGGGCAACGCGGACCCGGCCGAGCTTGCTGAGATCGTCAGCGACCTGCGCGACCTGGCGGTGCGCGCCGTCGGGCAGGAACAGCACCTCTACTGCTGGATGTCTCTCTGACCGCCGGCTGGCCGCTCGCCACTTTCGAGCAGGTGCTTCAACCGGGCGAGGTCGGCCTGTACGAGGCTCGCGTCGCGGGCGAAATCCTCGTCGGTCATGTCCGCCAGGCGGCGCAGGGTGAACACCACCTCGCAGGCGTCGCCATCCGGGATGACCCGCATCGGGTTGTGGACGACCTCCCCGGAGGGCAGCGTGACCTCGTGGTCGAGGACGCCGTACTCGTTGCGTCCCACGAAGGCGAAACCGGCCCGGCCGGACGGGGTCTCGACGAACCAGCGTCCGTCGACGTCCTCCACCGCGTTTCCGAGCCCCGGCGCCCACTCCGGAAGATTCGCCGGGTCCGAAGCGTATTCGTAGACGTCGGCCGCCGGCCGGTCGATCCACTCGCTGACGTGCCTGGATTGCGAAGCCATGGGCGCCATCATGCCGCAGCGGGTGCGACGACCGGCGGTCAGCCGTTCGCGACCTTGTCGAGGAAGGAGTCGAGGTTGGCCCGGGTGCGGGCGGCCTTCTCCTCCACGGTCAGGGACTCGTCGACGATCCCCGCCCCGGGGGCCTCCTTCTTCCCGCGCAGGTAGAGGGAGCAGTCGAGGTCGGTGCACAGGTACTGCCCGACGGTGTTCCCCTGACGGCCCGCCTCGCCGGTCCGGCGCGCGGTCATCAGCGCCACGCCGCCGCTGGTGTGGGTGGTCAGGCACAGTGAGCACATGCTGCGGGAGGTGAAGGCGCGCGAGGCGCCGGAGGTCACCCGGAGCGCGATGCCGACGAGGGAGCCGTCGCGTTCGGCCACCAGGTACGCCCGCTCCGGTGCGCCCGGGTCCCGCCAGCCGAGGAAGTCGAGGTCCTCCCACGGACGATCCGGGAGGTCCCTGGGCAGCCCGAGACGCTTGGCCTCGCCCTTGGAACAGTTGATGAACGACGTACGCACTTCGTGCTCGGTGACCGGCCTCATGAGCGGCGAGGCTAGTCATTCCTAATGACACTAGGCAAATGGTTAAAACCCATAGGCGATCACGCCGCACCCGTGTCAGGGCCGTACGGCCAGCACCCGGAAGCCGACGCCGCGCGCCGTCCGGGTCACCGACTCGATCCGGAATCCCGCCCGCTCCAGGTACGGCCGGGGATCGCGGGTGAGGTGGTCGGCCTCGAACCGTACGAACAGCGGCTCCACCAGCCGCATTCCGGCCCGGAGGATCGGGTTGCGGGCCGGCCCGTGCTCGGCCAGCACGAACCGCCCGCCCGGCCTGAGCACCCGGTAGGCCTCACGGGCCGCGGCGGCCGGGTCGGGAATCGTGCACATCGTGAACGTGGACAGGACGGTGTCGGCGATCCCGTCGGGCAGGTCGAGGCGCTGCACGTCGCCCTGGCGCAGTTCCACCCGGGCGCCGAGACCGGCCTGCGCCACCCGCCGCCGCGCCAGGTCCAGCATGCGCTCGGACAACTCGATCCCGATCACGGTGGTCCCGGCGTCGTACAGCGGCAGGTTCAGCCCGGTGCCGACCGCGATCTCCACGACGTGTCCGCGCGCCTGCCCGACGGCCCACTCCCGGCTGCCGGGGAACAGACGCCTCTCCCAGGCCCGCATCTGGTCGTCGTACCGATCCGCGATCCGGTCGAACACCCGTCGTACGTCGGCGTCGGTGGTAACCCGCATGAAGCGACCCTTCCGCGTGGAAACTTCGCGAATCACTTCAGGCTAGGCCACGCTGCCGGAGGTGACCGGAATGCCGGAAACTCGGCCGCAAGACCGATCGGAAGCCACCACCGGCCTCACCCGGCCTTAGCGTGGTGAACGTCCCGGTACCCATGGAGCCCCGAACGAGGAGACCTGATGTGCGACCCCGAGCCGGAGGCGCGGTCGTGACCCGTCCGCTCCACGGCGTGCTCGTCGCCGACTTCAGCCGTGTGCTGGCCGGCCCGTCCTGCACGATGACCCTGGCCGACCTGGGCGCGACCGTGATCAAGGTCGAGCGCCCCGGCACCGGAGACGACACCCGTTCGTGGGGACCGCCGTGGTCCGCCACGTCCTCGACGTACTTCGAGAGCGTGAACCGCACCAAGCGGAGCGTCACGCTGGACCTGGACGATCCGGCCGACCTGACGCTCGCCCGCGAGCTGGCCCGGCGCGCCGACGTGTTCGTGGAGAACTTCAGGCCGGGCGCGCTCGACCGGCGCGGGCTGGGTTACGCGCAGGTGGCGGCCGCGAACCCGGGCGTCGTCTACTGCACGATCAGCGGCTTCGGCCCGGGCGCCGGAGCCGGGCTGCTGGGTTACGACTTCATCGTCCAGGCCGTGGGCGGGCTCATGTCGGTCACCGGCGCGGCCGACGGGGAGCCGGCGAAGGCCGGCGTGGCCCTGGTCGACGTGCTGACCGGCAAGGACGCGGCCATCGGGATCCTGGCCGCGCTGACCGCCCGGGCGAACACCGGCAGGGGATGCCACGTCGAGGTGAACCTGCTGTCCAGCCTGCTGGCCGCGCTGGTCAACCAGGCCCAGGGCTACCTGGAGACCGGCGTGCCGCCGGGGCGGATGGGCAACCGCCACCCCTCCATCGCGCCGTACGAGACCCTGCGCTGCCGGGACGGCCTGCTCGCCGTGGCCTGCGGCAACGACGGGCAGTTCGCCCGGCTGACCCGCGTGCTCGGCGATCCCGGCCTGGCCACCGACGAACGCTTCGCGACGAACGCCGCCAGAGTGGCCAACCGCGAGGAACTCGTCGCGGCGCTGGAAGGCCTCCTCGCCGCCGCCGACGCGGCCGAATGGCAGGAACGGCTGACCGCCGAGCAGGTGCCGGCGGGCTGCGTCGCCGACATCGCCGAGGCGTTCGGCCTGGCGGAGCGCCTCGGCCTGACGCCGGCCGTACGCCCCCGGCCGGACCGCGCGCCGCAGGTGCGCCACCCCGTGAGCTACTCCGAGGACCTGGTCCGCCCGGCGGAGCCGCCTCCGGCGCTCGGCGAGCACGACGCCGCCGTACGCGCCTGGCTCGCCTCGGCCGGCGGGTCGCTCGCGGATCTCGATCCGGTCGATCCGGCCACGCCGCCTCCCGTCGACGTCTCCGGTGCTCGGGGGGAGGTCCCGCGCACCGGAGGCGTCAGGGGTGGCTGATCAGGAGTTGTGGATCAGGGGCTGGTGCAGGTGGCGGTGGGGGTGGCCGCGGTGCCGTTGGCGGTGAAGCCGAACGTCGTGGACGCGCCCGCCGCGATCGAGCCGTTGTAGGACTCGTTGGTGACCGTCACCGAGGAACCGGACGAACTCTGCCGGCCGTTCCACAGGCTGCTGATGGTCTGGCCGCCCGGCCAGGTCCACTTCACGGTCCAGCCGTTGACCGCCGAGCTGCCCGCCTGCACCGTCACCTCGGACTGGAACCCGCCGCCCCAGCTGTTGATCGTCTTGATCGTCGCCGAGCATCCGCCGGGAGCCGGGGACGTCGACGGCGAGGCCGACGGGCTCGCGCTGGGACTCGCGCTCGGACTGGCGCTCGGGCTCGCACTGGGACTGGCGCTGGGGCTGGCGCTGGGGCTGGCGCTGGGGCTCTGGGACGGCGAAGCACTGGGTGACGGGCTCGTGCTGGGGGTCGCCGCGTTGAGCGCGTTCAGGACCGAGGTGTAGGCCTGCTTCTTGTTGAAGTTCCCGTCGAACAGCAGCGGGGTGTCGCCGCTGCGCCATGACCACTTGTCGGTGATGCCCCACACGGTGATGCCGGTGCAACGCGGCACGGCCGTGCAGGCCTGGACGACACGGCGGTAGGCGTCGGCCTGGGTGGAGCCCGAACCGCCGACGTCGAGCTCGGTGATCTGCACGTCGACGCCGAGCGCGGCGAACTGCGCGATGTTCTGCTGGTAGTTCGACGGCGGGTTGCCGAAGTGCGACTGCAGGCCCACGCAGTCGATCGGCACGCCACGCGCCTTGAAGTCCTTCACCATGTTGTAGACGCCCTGCGTCTTGGCGGCGGTGGCGCTGTCGATGTTGTAGTCGTTGTAGCAGAGCTTCACGTTCGGGTCGGCGGCCCGCGCGGCGCGGAAGGCCTCCTCGATGAAGCCCTTGCCCAGTTTCTGGGTGAAGATCGAGTCGCGCAGCGTGCCGACCGCGCCGCCGTCGGCGAACGCCTCGTTGACCACGTCCCAGGCGAAGACCTTGCCCTTGTAGTGGTTCATGACCTGGGTGATGTGGTTGGTCATCGCCGAGCGCAGGTCACTGGCCGACATGTTGTTGTTGATCCAGCTGGGCAGCTGGGCGTGCCACACCAGGGTGTGACCGCGGACCTTCATGCCCTTGCTGACCGCGTGGTTGACGATCTGGTCGGCCGAGCCCCAGTTGAACGAGTTGCGGGACGGCTCGATCGGCCCCCACTTCATCTCGTTCTCCGCGGTGACCCCGTTGAACTCCCGGTCCCACGTCGCCACGTAGGTCGAGTCGTTCAGGTGGCCGGCCGCGATCGCGGTGCCGAAGTAACGGCCGCTCTGCGCGGCGGCCGCCCCGAGGGTGCTCGCCGCGGCATTGGCCGGGAGGGTGGCCGACAGGGCCGTCACCACCCCGAGTACGCCGAGAGCCCCGGCGGCCAGCACCCGGCGGGAACCGCTGAGCGGTCGCCTGGCGCCACCGGCGGATAGGGGGAAATCGCTCATGCCTGAGCCTCCACTGCTGCATCACTGAAAGGGAAACGCGAGGACGAGCCCCTGCGGGGACGACGATCGGCGTCACGAACGGCGGCCTCCGCCGTCCACCACCAGGTCCGGCAGAAAGAGGCCGCTTCGGAAAGTCAGTCTGGAAATCTCCACGAAACGTGTCAAGACTGCGTCGGAGAGGCTGGAGCCGTCTCCCTGCCGCAGCCGCACGCGCCGGGCGCGTGGCACGCACCGCCACCGCGCTTTCCCGCCGCCTCGTCATCCGTTTCGGGACGGTGCCGGCTTGATGAATGTTTCAGCACCCCGCCCACCTCGGCATGTGCGCCGCCCGCCCATCGGAGCAGTTGAGGCCCGCCCGGCGGCACGGCGCCCGGGCGGGCGGATCCGGCTCGCTTGACGGGACCTGACCCCGTCGTATTGGCTCCGCCGCACCACCACCGACATCGACGCCTATGAGAAGGGCGGGCCCGGCAGCGTACGTGTGAGCGTTAACAAGCCTTGACTCGCCTTCGCGCACGGAGGCGGGGTGATCCCCCGCCGCAGAGGGCCGCCGAGGCTCCGGTCGGCGCGCCGACGCGCCGCCCGCCTCGCACCCGTGCTCGGTTCCCGCAAGCCCCAAGCACCATCCGCGGCCACGACAGCCAGTGTGAGCGTTAACAGAAGATTTCTCCTAATAGATCACATTCTTCGGGAGTACTGATGAAGATCCCTCGCGTTCGGCTCTGGCCCACCGTCGGCGTCGACGCCACGGCCGGCACCACCATGCTCGTGCGGACGAGGCGGTTGGCCGCGATCCTCCTGGCTCTCGCCCTGCCGGTGCTCGGTACGGTGCTGGGGGCGGGCGCCGCGAGCGCGGAGTCCAACGGCGGGGTTCGGGTGATGCCGCTGGGCGACTCGATCACCGAGGGCACCCAGGTGCCGGGCGGCTACCGGATCGGGCTGTGGCAGCGCCTGGCCGCCGGCCGCTACACCGTGGACTTCGTCGGCTCGCAGTACAACGGGCCGGGCAACCTGGGCGACCACGACCACGAGGGCCACCCCGGCTGGCGGATCGACCAGATCGACGCCAACATCACCGGCTGGCTGCGCAGCTACACCCCCCGCACCGTGCTGCTGCACATCGGCACCAACGACGTGCTGCAGAACTACAACGTCTCCTCCGCCCCCCAGCGGCTGTCCACCCTGATCGACCACATCACCTCGGCCGCGCCCAACGCCGAGGTGTTCGTCGCCACGATCATCCCGCTGTCGAACTCCGGCCAGGAGTCGGCCGCCCGCACCTTCAACGCCGCCGTCCCCGGCATCGTGCAGTCGAAGGTCAACAGCGGCAAGCACGTCCACCTGGTCGACATGCACAGCAAGCTCACCACCGGCGACCTCATCGACGGCATCCACCCCACCGCGAACGGCTACGACAAGATGGCCGCCGCCTGGTACGCCGCCCTCCAGTCGGTCCCGGGCAGCCTCGGCCAGGCGCCCAGCCCGAGCCCCAGCCCGTCGGCGAGCCCCAGCGCGAGTCCCAGCGCCAGCCCGTCGGCGAGCCCCTCGACGAGCCCTTCGACGGGCCCGACGCCGGGCAACAGGTCGTGCTTGGCCAGGTACACGCTGACCGGGCAGTGGCAGGGCGGTTTCCAGGCCGACGTGACCGTCACCGCGGGCGGATCGCCCATTTCCTCCTGGACCGTCGCCTGGCGGTTCAGCGACGGCCAGACGGTCACCCAGTCGTGGAACGCCACGATCACCTCAAGTGGATCAGAGGTCACCGCCCGGAACGTGAGCTACAACGGCGCGCTCGGCGCCGG
Source organism: Microbispora sp. H10885 (assembly GCF_014161415.1). Taxonomy (NCBI): domain Bacteria; kingdom Bacillati; phylum Actinomycetota; class Actinomycetes; order Streptosporangiales; family Streptosporangiaceae; genus Microbispora; species Microbispora sp. H10885. The sequence continues at coordinate 121,025 of NZ_JABBWY010000018.1, forward strand.
CGCGAGCACGCAGTTCGGCTTCCTCGGCAGCTCGAACGGCGCCAACAGCGTGCCGTCCGTGACCTGCACCGCGATCTGACGAACTTGGCAGCCGGGCGGCTCCCGGGCCGGTGAGGCCCGGGAGCCTCCGCGCACGAAAGGACCTCCTGTGAAACGAAGGCTCAGATCCATACTGGCCGCCGCCTCGTTGCCCCTGGTACTCGTCGGCATGCTGCTGGCCGCCCACCCCGCCGCGGCCGCCTCGCTCACCCGCATCACCGGGTTCGGCACCAACCCGACCAACCTCAACATGTACCTCTACGTCCCCGACCGGGTCGCCGCCCGCCCCGGTCTGCTGGTCCTGGTCCACTACTGCGGCGGCTCGGCCAGCGCGATCTTCAACGGCAACGGCCACGACTACGTCACCGCCGCCGACCGCTACGGCTACATCATCGTGGTCCCCGAGGCCACCCGCAGCGAGAAGTGCTTCGACGTGTCCACCCCCGCAGCACTGCGCCGCGACGGCGGCAGCGACTCCACCGGCATCATGGCCATGGTCAACTACACCCGCCAGCGCTACAACGTCGACCCCGGCCGCATCGTGGTCAGCGGCTTCTCCTCCGGCGCCATGATGACCAACGTCCTGGCCGCCGAATACCCCGACGTGTTCTCCGCCGCCTCCGCCTTCTCCGGCGTCCCGGCCGGCTGCTTCGCCACCACCAACGGGTCGCTCTGGAACAGCCAGTGCTCCGGCGGCCAGATCATCAAAACCGCCCAGCAGTGGGGCGACCAGGCCCGCGCCATGTACCCCGGATACACCGGCCGCTACCCCCGCATGCAGCTGTGGCACGGCACCACCGACACCACCCTGCACTACAACAACTTCGGTGAAGAGATCAAGCAGTGGACCAACCTCAACGGGTTGAGCCAGACCCCCGCCTTCACCGACCACCCCCAGTCCTCCTGGACCCGGACCCGGTACGGCAACACCGGCACCCAGGCCACCGTCGAGGGCATCAGCATCTCCGGCGTCGGCCACCAGCTCCCCATGAGCGGCCAGCTCGCCTACGCCATCTCCTTCCTCGGCCTCGACGCGCCGAGCACCTCCATGTCGCCGTCGCCGTCTCCGTCCGCGTCTCCCACGCGGTCTCCGTCGCCCTCGCCGTCGCCCTCCCCGTCGCCCTCGCCGTCGGCCTCCCCGTCGCCGTCGCCGAGCGCCTCCCCGAGCACCTCGCCGTCCGGTCAGCCGGGCGCCTGCCGCGTCAGCGCGACCGTCAACAGCTGGGCCAACGGCCTGACCGAGGACATCACCGTCACCAACACCGGCTCGTCCGCCGTCAACGGCTGGTCGCTGGCCTTCACCCTGCCCGGCGGGCAGACCATCACCAACGGCTGGAACGCCACCTACTCGCCCACCAGCGGCCAGGTCACGGCGACCAACGTGAGCTACAACGGCTCGATCCCGCCCGGCGGCTCCGTCCAGATCGGCTTCCAGGCCACGCACACCGGCAACGCCGGCAAGCCCACCTCGTTCACGCTGAACGGCGCCACCTGCACCGTGTCCTGACGACACAGCCCAAGACCCATACTCTGGAGGACTTCAGTGCCCCCCATTCGACATCGGCGCTGGCTCGCGGCCGCGATGGCCGCCGCGCTCGGCGCTCTCGGAGTCACGACCGCAGGCACGGCCCAGGCCGCCGCGGGCTGCGAGGTCACCTACACGGTGACCAGTTCGTGGCCGGGCGGCTTCGGCGCCGACGTGAAGGTGTCCAACCTGGGCGACCCGATCAACGGCTGGAAGCTGACCTGGACGTTCACCGCCGGGCAGACCATCACCCAGCTCTGGAACGGCACCCACACCCAGTCGGGCGCGCAGGTCACGGTGAGCGACGCGGGCTACAACGCGTCGATTCCCACCGGCGGCAGCACGAGCTTCGGCTTCAACGGCGGGCTGAGCGGCTCGGCCAACCCGGTGCCGACGAACTTCGCCGTCAACGGCACCGCCTGCACCGGCACCGTGACCAGCAGCCCCTCGCCCAGCCCGTCGCCGAGCCCCAGCGCCAGCCCGTCGCAGAGCCCTTCACAGAGCCCGTCCCCCAGTCCGTCACCCAGCCCGTCCCCCAGCCCGTCGCCGAGTGCCTCGCCCAGCCCGTCGCCGAGTCCGTCGGCCACTCCGAGCGGGCCGTGGCCGCCGTCGTCGACGTACTCCAACCCGGTGCTGTGGGACGACCTGGCCGACATCGACATCATCCGGGTCGGTGACACCTACTACTACTCCGCCTCCACGATGCACTACTCGCCCGGCGCGCCGGTCCTGCGCTCCTACGACCTGGTGCACTGGGAGTACGCCGGCCACTCGGTGCCCAAGCTCGACTTCGGCAACAAGTACGACCTCAACGGCGGCCGCGGCTACGTCAACGGCATCTGGGCGTCGTTCCTGAACTACCGGCCCAGCAACAAGACCTTCTACTGGGGCGGCTGCATCGACTTCAGCAAGACCTACATCTACACCGCGACCTCCGTCGAAGGCCCGTGGAACCGGCACACCACGATCAACAAGTGCTACTACGACGCCGGCCTGCTC
>NZ_JABBWY010000019.1:0-98418 GCF_014161415.1 Microbispora sp. H10885
CCTTGTCCTTCAGCGTCTTGCCGATGAAGTGACCCGCGGCCACGCCCATGCCGTAGTTGTCGCCGCCGATCCAGGTCCGGTACGACAGCTTGTCGGGGAACACCCGGTCCAGGTTGATCACCGGGATACCGGCGTCCATCGCCTGACGGGCGACCTGGTTGAGCTGCTCACCGTCGTTGGGCAGGATCACCAGCGCGTTGACCTTGGCCTGGATCAGCGACTCCACCGCCGAGATCTGCTGGTTGATGTCGTTGGTCGGCTCGACCGCCTTGAGCTCCACGTCGGAGTACTGCTTGGCGGCGTCCGCGGCGTTCTTGCTGATCGCGGCGATCCAGCCGTGGTCGGCCGCCGGGGCCGAGAAGCCGATGACGACCTTGTCGCCGGGGGCGTCGTTGCCGCCGCTGGCCGCCGCCGCCGGCGCCGCGGCCGGAGCGCTGGCCTGCGCGGCCGGCTCGTTGCTGGTGCAGGCGGTGATGAGGGCGCCTGCGCCGATGACGGCTCCGCCGAAGAGGAAGCCCCGGCGGCCGGGGTTCTGCGTCATTTCTTTCTCCTTGCAGTGGGGATGGACGTGCTGACAAAGGGCGTGAGAGGCCGGGACCACGGCCGTGGGGCGGTGGCCAGGCGGAGTTCGGGGGTCAGGTCGCTGATTTGAGGCTTTGCCGCTGCAGCAGCACGGCGGCGACGATGATGACGCCCTTGGCGACAAGCTGGTCGGCGGTGTTCAGCCCGTTGAGGATGAACAGGTTGGTGATCACCGTGAAGATCAGCAGACCCAGGATCGAGCCGATGATCGTGCCCCGGCCACCGGTCAGCAGCGTGCCACCGATGATCACCGCGGCGATCGCGTCCAGCTCGTACAGATCGCCGTGCGTGGAGGAACCCGTCGTGGTCCGCGCCATGATCAAAACCGCCGCGATCCCGCAGCACAGCCCCGACAGCGCGTACAGCATCAGCGTGTGCTTCCGCACGTTGATACCGGCCAGCCGCGCCGCCTCGGGGTTACCGCCGACCGCGTAGGTGCGCCGCCCGAACGTCGTGCGGTTCAGCACCAGCCACCCGATCAGCACCACCAGCGCGAACACATAGACCAGCAGCGGCAGCCCCAGCACCCGCGTCGTGGACAGATCCACGATCATCGAGTTGTCCGGCTGCACCAGCTGCGTCCGCTGGTTCGACATGCGCTGGGCCAGACCCCGCGCGGCGACCAGCATCGCGAGCGTCGCGATGAACGCCACCATCCGCCCGTAGGCGATCAGGAACCCGCTCAGCAGTCCGGCGCCGGTGCCCACCAGCAGCGCGCACACGATCATCACGACCGGCCCGTAGGCCTGGGTGGCCAGCGTGGTCGCCCACACCGACGCCAGCGCCATCACCGCACCGACCGACAGGTCGATCCCGCCACCGATGATCACAAAGGTCATCCCGACCGTGATCACTCCGATGGTCGAGGCCAGCGCCAGAATGCTCACCAGGTTGGAAGAGGTGGCGAAGTTCTCGGGACGGGTCACCAGGCCCACGATGGCCAGCAACACCAACGCCGCGACCAGGCCCAGATGCCGCACCTCACCCAACCGGCCCCATCGGCCGGCCGGCCCCGCTGACGCCGCGCGCGGACCCGCCGGCGCGGCCTGATCGACCTCAGTCATGGAACGCTCCTTCAGGAGAATCTGCTACCTGCGACCCGGCCGTCTCCCCAGCGGAGACCATCACCAGATCCAGCACCCGATGCTCATCCAGCTCCTGAGCCGGCGCCTCGTGCACGATCCGGCCCTCCCGGACCACCAGCACCCGATCCGCCAGACCCAAAACCTCGGGCACCTCGCTGGACACCAACAACACACCGATCCCGTCATCGGCCAACCGGCGCACCAGCGCATACAACTCCGCCCGCGCACCGACATCCACCCCACGCGTCGGCTCATCCAGCAACAACAACTTGCGATCCTCAGCCAGCCACCGGCCCAGCACCGCTTTCTGCTGATTACCACCCGACAACGTCCGGATCGGCCGCCGCGGGTCCGGAGGACGAATGTCCAACGCCTCCGACAACCGCTTCGCCTCAGCGAACTCGCTCTTACGATCCAGCCACCCCAGCCACCGCGGCTTGGTATACCGGCTCAAACTCGCCAGCGTGATGTTCTGCGCCACCGGATGATCCAGCAACAACGCCTGCGCCTTACGCTCTTCGGGCGCCAGACCCATGCCCATCCGCACCGCACGCGTCGTACTGCCCGGACGCACCACCTGGCCGTCCAAAACCACCCGCCCAGTGGCCCGCCGCGCCCCGTAGATCGCCTCCACGATCTCACTACGACCCGACCCCACCAGACCCGCCAGCCCGACGATCTCCCCCGCCCGGATGCTGAACGACACATCCGCAAACCGCCCCGGAAGCGTCAGGTTCTCCACCCGCAACACCTCATCGCGCCCCTCATGCGCCCCCACCTGCGGGCGCGGCGGGAACACATACTCCACGTTCCGCCCCGTCATCAACGCCACGATCTGCTGCGTCGGCGTGTCCTTGGCCGCCAGACCCACCGCGACCGTCCGCCCGTCCTTCAGCACCGTGACCCGATCCCCGATCTGCCGGATCTCCTCCAGCCGATGCGAGATATAGATCACCGCCACCCCCTGCGCGGTCAGATCCCGGATCACCCGAAACAGGTTGTCCACCTCGTCATGAGCCAGCGCCGCCGACGGCTCGTCCATGATGATCAACCGCGCCGAATGCGACAACGCCCGCGCCATACTCACGATCTGCTTGTGCGCCGGCGACAACCGGCCCACCTCCATCCGCGGCCGGATCTCCCCATGACCCAACCGCTTCAGCAACTCAGCCGCCGCCCGCTCGGCCTCCCCCCGGCGCGAGAACCCCAACCGCGCCCGCTCATGACCCAGATAGATGTTCTCGGCCACACTCAACCCGTCCACCAGGTCGAGCTCCTGATAGATCGTGGCGATGCCGAGGGCCATGGCCGCGGTGGGCGGCGCCAGCCGTACGGGGGTGCCGTCGATGAGCACCTCGCCCTCGTCCGGCGCGTGCGCGCCGGAGAGGGTCTTGATGAGCGTTGACTTCCCGGCGCCGTTCTGGCCGAGCAGGCAGTGCACCTCGCCGGCTCGCACTTCCAGATCGACGCCGTCCAGCGCACGCACGCCGGGGAACTGCTTGACGATCCCCCTCATTTTGAGCAGGGGGTGCTCGTCTCCCATGGGGTCTCCCAACGATGTCAGTTGGCGGAGTAGACGTGATCGCTGATCAGTCGGGTGGCGCCGATGACACCCGCGGTCTCTCCGAGTTCGGAAAGCACGATCGGCAGGTTGCCGGTGGCGAGCGGCAGCGAGCGGCGGTAGACGACGCTCCTGATCTCCGCGAGCAGCACGTGGCCCAGCTTGGCCACGCCACCCGCGATGATCACCAGTCCGGGGTTGAAGAAGCTGACCAGGCTGGCCAGGACCTGGCCCACCCGTCGTCCGCCGTCGCGGATCAGCCCGATCGCCCCGGGGTCGCCCTGCGCCGCCGCGGCGCCCACGTCCTCGGCCGTCAGCGTGCCCGCGGCCGCGAGCCGTTCGGCCAGGTACGGCGAGCCGCCCGAGCGGGCCACCTCGACCGCCTCCCTGGCCAGCGCCGCTCCGCCGAAGTAGGCCTCCAGGCAGCCGGAGTTGCCGCAGGAGCAGACCGGGCCGAGGTCGTCCACCCGGATGTGGCCGATGTCGCCGGCGCTGCCGGACACACCGCGGTAGATCTTGCCGTCCACCACGATGCCGCAGCCGATGCCGGTGCCGATCTTCACGAGCAGGAAGTCGCCGACACTCCGGGCGAGACCGGTGTGCAGCTCTCCCAGCGCCATGATGTTGACGTCGTTGTCCACCATCGCGGGACAGCACAGCGCCTGGCCGATCGTCTCCCGCACCGGGTAACGGTCCCAGCCGGGCATGATCGGCGGCACTACCGGGACGCCCTCGGCGAAACTCACCGGCCCGGGGACACCGATCCCCGCTCCGGTCAGATCGTCGTACAGGCCGTCCCTGCGCAGCTTGCCGAGCAGGTCGATCGCCCGGTCAAGCACCGCCGCGGGGCCCTCCCTGATGTCGCAGGGCTCGCTGAGGTGGCCGAGCACCTTCAGCTCACCGTCGGTCACCGCGACGTCGATCGAGGTGGCGCCGACGTCGATGCCGGCGAAGCGGGTGGACTGCGACAGCCGTACGCGGCCCGAACGCCGGCCGCCGCGTGAGGCGGCGAGCCCGTCCGGTTCGGCCAGACCCAGCTCGACGAGCCGGTCCAGCTCCACGTTGAGCTTCGATCGCGACAGATCCACCACGTCGCCGAGCTCGGCGCGGGAGCGCCCGCCGTCCCTCAGCAAGCGCAGAAGCGCGGCCTGATGGACGTTCTCCGGCCTGATGGTCGTCCGTTTCACCTACGCCTCCGCGTCCACGTGATTGGCTGGAAACGTACCCCTTTTCCCCACGACAAGGAAGACCTTTTACCGATCTGATGCAATCTTTCGCTGAATTCAACAAAAGTCAGGACGGAGGGCAGAGCAGGGTAGGAGAGGAAACAGGACTTCTTGGAGGGCGGATGCTGGGGTTGCCGGAGCGGGTACGCGGCTGCCTGTTCGACATGGACGGGGTGCTCACGCGTACGGCGGGGGTCCACGCGGCGGCGTGGAAGGAGATGTTCGACGCCTTCCTCCGCGACCGGGCGGTCGCCACCGGCACGCCGTTCGTCCCCTTCGACGCGACCGGCGACTACGACCGGTACGTCGACGGCAGGAAGCGCCTGGACGGCACGCGGGAGTTCCTCCGGTCCCGGGACATCACCCTGCCGGAGGGCGAGCCGGACGACCCGCCGGGCATGCCGACGCTCAACGGCCTGAGCAACCGCAAGAACGCACTGGTCCAGGCGGTCCTCGACCGGCAGGGCGTCGAGGTCTTCGAAGGCTCGGTGCGTTATCTGCGCGAGGTCGGCGAGGCCGGTCTGCGCCGGGCGGTCGTCTCCTCCAGCGCCAACACCGCCCGTGTGCTGTCCGCCGCGGGGCTCTCCGAGATGTTCGACGCGCGGATCGACGGTGCGGTGGCGGCCGAGCGCGGCCTGGCCGGGAAGCCGGCCCCCGACATGTTCCTCGCCGCCGCCGAGGCCCTGGGCATCCAGCCGGCCGCCGCGGCGGTCTTCGAGGACGCGCTGGCGGGGGTCGCCGCCGGGCGCGCGGGCGGCTTCGCCTGGGTGGTGGGCGTGGACCGCGCGAACCAGGCCCAGGCCCTGCGCGACAACGGCGCCGACGTGGTGGTGAGCGACCTCGCCGACCTGCTGGACGAGCGATGATCAGGCATCCCGCCTTCACCACCGAGCCCTGGACGGTCCGCGAGTGCCGCCTGCACACCGACGTGCTCGCCCAGACGGAGTCGGTGTTCGCACTGTCCAACGGGCACATCGGGCTGCGCGGCAACCTCGACGAGGGCGAGCCGTACGGGCTGCCCGGCACCTACCTCAACTCCTTCTACGAACTGCGCCCGCTGCCGTACGCCGAGGCGGGCTACGGCTACCCCGAGTCGGGGCAGACGGTGGTCAACGTCACCAACGGCAAGCTGATCCGGCTGCTGGTGGACGACGAGCCGTTCGACGTCCGGTACGGCACCCTGCACTCACACGAGCGGCTCCTCGATCTGCGCGCCGGGACGCTCATCCGCACGGTCCGCTGGAGCCCGCCCACGGGGGTGGAGATCCGGATGCGCTCCACCCGGCTCGTGTCGTACACCCACCGGGCCGTGGCCGCGATCCGCTACGAGGTGGAGCCGGTGGACCAGCCGGTCAACGTGGTCGTCCAGTCGGAGCTGGTGGCCAACGAGACCGTCCCCACGGCGGCCGCCGACCCCCGCGCCGCCGCCGCGCTGGAGGCGCCGCTGGTGCTGGAGGAGAACGCGACCGGCAGTGACGGCATGTGCGTCATGGTGCACTCCACCCGCGCCAGCCGGCTGCGGGTCGCCGCCGCCATGTGCCATGGGGTCGACGGCCCCGGCGGCACCCGGGTCGACAGCGACGGCGGCGGCGACGTCAGCCGCGTGACGGTCGCCACCCGCCTGAGACCCGGAGAACGGCTGCGGCTGGACAAGTTCTTCGCCTACGGCTGGTCGGCCAAGCGCTCCCGGCCCGCGATGCACGACCAGGTGGTGGCCGCGCTGGCCGCGGCCCGGCTCACCGGGTGGGACGGCCTGTGCGCCGAGCAGCGCGCCTTCCTCGACGACTACTGGGCGGGCGCGGACGTCGAGGTCGAGGGCGACGCCGAGGTGCAGCAGGCCGTACGCTTCGGGCTCTTCCACCTGCTCCAGGCGGGCGCCCGGCTGGAGCGGCGGCCCATTCCCGGCAAGGGCCTGACCGGTTCCGGCTACGACGGGCATGCGTTCTGGGACACCGAGAGCTTCGTGCTGCCCGTCGCCACCTACACCTATCCCAGGGCCGCCCGCGACGCGCTGGAGTGGCGCGCGTCGATCCTCCCGCTCGCCGAGGCGCGGGCGGAGCTGCTCGGGCTGGGCGGGGCGGCGTTCCCCTGGCGCACGATCAACGGCGAGGAGTGCTCGGGATACTGGCCCGCCGGCACCGCGGCCTTCCACGTCAACGCCGACATCGCCGACGCGGTGACGCGGTATGTCGACGCGACCGAGGACACCGCGTTCGAGGGGGACGCCGGCCTGCCGCTGCTGGTCGCGACCGCGCGCCTGTGGTGCGCGCTTGGCCACCACGACGCCGAGGGCCGCTACCGCATCGACGGGGTGACCGGCCCGGACGAGTACAGCGCGGTCTCCGACAACAACCTCTACACCAACCTCATGGCCCGCCGGAACCTGCGGGCCGCCGCCGCGACGGCCGTACGCCATCTCGACCGGGCCGGACAGCTCGGCGTCACTCTGGAGGAGATCGCGGTGTGGCGCGACGCCGCCGCCGCCATGTACCTCCCGTACGACGAGCGGCTGGGGGTCCACGCGCAGAGCGAGGGCTACACCGGGCACGCGGTGTGGGACTTCGAGAACACCCGGCCCGACCAGTACCCGCTGCTGCTCCACTTCCCCTACTTCGACCTCTACCGCAAGCAGGTGGTCAAGCAGGCCGACCTCGTACTGGCCATGCACCTGTGCGGCGAGGCGTTCACACCCGAGCAGAAGGCCCGCAACTTCGCCTACTACGAGGCGCTGACGGTGCGGGACTCCTCGCTGTCCGCGGCCACCCAGGCCGTGCTCGCCGCCGAGGTCGGTCAGCTCGGGCTCGCCTACGCCTACCTCGGGGAGGCGGCGCTCATCGACCTGCGCGACCTGCAGCACAACACCCGTGACGGCGTCCACATGGCCTCGCTGGCCGGGGCGTGGATCGCGCTGGTGGCGGGGTTCGGCGGCCTGCGCGCGGGCCAGGGGCGGCTGTGCTTCGCCCCCCGCCTGCCCTCGGAGATCACCCGGCTCACCTTCCGGGTGCGCTACCGCGGGCGCCTGCTGAGGGTCGACGTCACGTCCCAGGACACGACGTACCGGCTGCTGCACGGCTCGCCGGTCTCGCTGGCGCACCACGGTGAGACCCTGACGCTCGGCGCGCGGCCGCAGTCCCGGAGCAACCCGTCGCCGCCCTTCCCCGAACTGCGGATCACGCAGCCCCCCGGCCGCGAGCCGCCCGCCCGCCGCCCGGCGATCCCCTGAGGCGATATCACCATTCGGGCAGGCCAAGGCGGCGCGGCGTCGTACAGTGAGCGTGCTCGTGAACGTTCCTCAGTTCCTGTCCCGAACTGGGCGCGGATCGGCGACTCCCCTCTCACCGCGCGGTCACGCCCGAGCGAACCCGCTGGAGGCACGCATGTCCTCGACCGCTCCCCTGCGCGTGATCCAATGGGCGACGGGCGCGGTCGGCGGGCGTGCCCTGCGCAGCGTGATCGCCCGTCCGGAGTTCGAGCTCGCCGGGGTGCTCGTCTACGACCGGGAGAAGGTGGGCCGGGACGCTGGCGAACTGGTGGGGCTCGGGCCCGTCGGGGTCGCCTGCACCGACGACGCCGAACGGATACTCGCCACCGAGGCCGACTGCGTGCTGCACATGCCGCTGCCCGCGTCCTACTTCGGCGGCGATCCCGGGACCGACGCCGAGACGATCTGCGCGCTGCTCGCCTCGGGCAAGAACGTCGTCACCACCACCGGATTCGTCTACCCCCGCGCGTACGGCCCGGGGCTGGTGGACCGCCTGGAGGCCGCCTGCGCCCGAGGCGGGGCGTCCCTGCACGGGACGGGCATCAACCCGGGCTTCATGAGCGACCTGCTGCCTCTGGCGCTGACCGGGCTGTCGGACCGGCTCGACCACATCTACGTGCGGGAGTGCTCGGACTACCGGGGTCATCCCTCCCGGCACGTGACCGCCGACCTGATGGGCTTCGGCCGGGAGCCCGACGACTACAGCACGTCCGTCCGGCCGTTCCGCGCCTTCCAGCGCGCGCTGTTCGGCGAGAGCGTCGAGCTTGTCGCCGCCGCGCTCGGCGTGCCGCTGGACGAGGTGGAGGAGACCGACGAGTACCTGCTCGCGACCGAGGACTTCGGCATCGCGGCGGGTGAGGTGCGCAAGGGCACGATCTCCGCGTCCCGCTGGGTGTTCACCGGACTGGCGCGCGGCCGGCCGTTCATCACGGTCGAGTGCGTCTACAAGGCCGACGGCCGCCGGGTGCCGCAGTGGGGCGACCTCGGCTTCACCATGCACGTGCAGGGACGGCCCGGCATGGCGGTGACGATCGACGACATGACCCAGGGGCTGGCCGGGGCGGCGGCCCACGCGGTCAACTCGATCGCCGCCGTGTGCGCGGCCCCGCCGGGCATCCGCACGCTCCTCGACCTCCCCCTCGCCACCGGCCGGGGAGCCGTGCGGCTGGCCTGACGGACAGCGCGCGGCGCGGGAGCAGTGGGGTGTTCCCGTACGGCCTGGCTCAGCCGGCGGGGTACCAGCGGTCGGGTTCGCCGGGCACTCGGGTGACCTGGCCGCGATGCTCCAGCCAGACCAGGTGCGCGAGGGTCTCGCCGTTGGCCGTCCTGCGCATGTGCGCGGGGATCGTCTCCCACGGGCGCGACCAGCTCAGCCGGGTGGCGATGTCCCAGCACGCCGGGCCGTCGCCGTCCGCGAGGACCCGCCGTATCTCCGCGAGCCGCTCCTCGTGGTGCGCGATGACGTGGTCGGCTCGGGCGGCCAGTTCCAGGAAGCGGTACTCGTGGGCGGGCAGCACCTCTTCCACGTCGAGCCCGCCCACCAGGCGCAGCGCGTCGAGATAGTCGGCCAGCGGGTTGGGCGCCGACTGCGGGTGCACCGCGACCATCGGCGTGATCCTGGCCAGCACGTGGTCGCCGGAGAACAGCAGCCTGCGCTCCGGCTCGGCGAAGCACAGGTGGCCGGGCGAGTGGCCGGGGGTCCACACCGCCCGGAGGTCCCAGCCGGGCAGGCCGAGCCGGTCGCCGTCCTCGATGAGCCGGTCGGGCACCGCCATCGTCACGAACTGGCGCAGCATGACCGACGCGCCCGCCAGTTCCTGTGCCGTGAGGTCCGGCACGCCGCAGCGGAGCAGCAGCGCGCGCTCCTGCTCGACGAGATCGTCGATCGCCGAGTCGTCGTAGCGGCCGCGGAGGAGGCGCGCGTCGGCCGGATGGAGCCCGATCCACGCGCCCGAGACCTCCCGTACGCGCCCGGCCAGACCGTAGTGGTCGGGGTGGATGTGCGTGACCAGCACGGCCTTCACGTCCGTGATGTCGTATCCGGCCGTTCCGAGCCCCGCCACGAGCGCGTCGTACGCCTCGCCGGTGTTCCATCCCGCGTCGACGAGGACCACTCCATCGGGGATCTCCAGGGCGTAGACCAGGACGTAGCGCAACGGGTTGATCGGGATCGGGACGGGGATCGACCACAGCCCCGGGCGCACCCGCTCGACCTCCGGCAGCCCGCCGCCCCGCCACGCCGCGCGCTGCGCCTCGTTCGCCGCCGTCACGCTCCCCTTGCTCACCGGTCCACGCCCCTCTCGCAGCTTCGCTGCCTGATTGTGCCGCCCTGAACCGAATGTCGTTCTACCGGGCCCCCGGGCGCCGCACATCGCGGCGAACCACCGTCACTCGCGCCCGCCTCCCCGGGGACCGCTGCGCGGATGGGCGGCGAGCAGGACCGTGACGCCGCGCGCGTCGGGGTCGTCGCGGTCCCGCTCCTCGGCCTCCAGCAGCAGGGCCGACACCCGCTCGTACAGGGACGCGACCGTCGCCGGCGACAGCCGCACCACCAGGTCGGACATGCCGGCCGCCTCGGCCCACGCCTCGCTCCACAGGTCGCGGTCGCGCTCGAAGCTCTCCACGTCGGCGGTGAGCCGCTCCAGCTGACGCCGGCGCAGGCCGGCGGCGGCCTCCCGGCCCTCGGCGCCCGCGGCCGTCGCCACGTCGCTCCACGACGTGAACCGGTGGATCGCCCGCCAGCGCCGCTCACGCCGGTCGCGCTGCTCGGCGTCGGGCTCCACGAACCCGTACCGCGCGAGTTGCCGCAGGTGATAGCTCGTGGAGCCGGAGCTCTCCGCGAGGCGCGCGGCCAGTTCCGTGGCGGTCGCGGGACCATCGGTGCGCAGCTCCGCCAGCAGGCGCGACCGCAGCGGATGCGCGACCGCCTTCAGCGCGCGCGGGTCCCGTACGTGGTAGACCTCCTGATCCATGCCGGGGACGCTAACAACCCCCGCGCTTCGCAAAGGTTTCTTTGCGAAAATGAAAGTTTCAGCCGCGCGCTCCCCCAACCACCGGTCACGTGGGCCGGAGCACGGCCGTCGTTGACGCCCCTGGAAACCCGGCGGAAACATCGGTGCCGCTCCCCTTTGGGAGCGCTCCCACACCACCATTCCCACACCGCCTTTCCCCACCAGCCCCTCGCGGACACCCCGAGGACCACCCCGAGGACCACTGTGCTCAGAAGAATCGGCATTCTCGCCGTGGCGGCGTTAGCCACGGCCTGCCTGACCGGCGCGCCTCCCGTCACGGCGGACGAGGGCCCGGAGCAGATCCCCAACGGCACGTTCGACACCACCGCCGACCCGTGGTGGCACACCTCGAACCTGGACTTCGAACTGTCCGGCGGCCGGCTCTGCACGAACGTCCCCGGCGGGACGGTCAACCCCTGGGACGCGATCATCGGCGTCAACGACATCCCGCTGGTGAAGGACGAGACCTACGCGTTCAGCTTCTTCGCCACCGCCGACCCGTCGAAGGTCGCCAGGGCGTACGTCCAGCTGCCGACGGATCCCTACACCCAGTACGTGGCGGCGGCTCCCGAGGTCAGCGTCTCGGGCAACACCTACAGCTACACGTTCACCTCGCCGGTCGACCTGCCCAACGCCCAGGTCGTCTTCCAGATCGGCGGCAGCGCGACGCCGTGGCGCTTCTGCGTCGACAACGTCTCGCTCAAGGGCGGGGCGCCGCCGGACGTCTACAAGCCCGACACCGGTCCCCGGGTGCGGGTGAACCAGGTGGCCTACCTGCCCAAGGGCCCCAAGAACGCCACCGTGGTCACCGACGCCACCGCCGCGCTGCCCTGGCAGCTCAAGAACTCCGCCGGGACCGTGGTCGCGCACGGCACGACGACCCCGCGCGGCGTGGACGCCAGCTCGGGCCAGAACGTCCACTCGATCGACTTCGGCTCGTACGTCAAGGCGGGGACGGGCTACACGCTCACCGCCGACGGTGAGACCAGCCGGCCCTTCGACATCAAGCCGGACGCCTACGCCGACCTCAAGCTCGACGCGCTGAAGTTCTACTACACCCAGCGCAGCGGCATCGCGATCGACGACGCGCTGCGGCCCGGGTACGGCCGTCCCGCCGGTCACGTGGACGTGGCTCCGAACCAGGGCGACAAGAACGTCCCCTGCCAGCCGGGCGTGTGCGACTACCGTCTCGACGTGTCCGGCGGCTGGTACGACGCGGGCGACCACGGCAAGTACGTGGTCAACGGCGGCATCTCGGTCGCCCAGATCATGAGCGAGTTCGAGCGGACCAAGAACGCCCCGACCGCCAAGCCCATCGGCAGCCTGAACATCCCCGAGAGCGGCGACGCCGTTCCCGACGTGCTCGACGAGGCCCGCTGGGAGCAGGAGTTCCTGCTGAAGATGCAGCGGTCCGACGGCATGGTCCACCACAAGATCCACGACGAGAACTGGACCGGCCTGCCGCTGCTGCCGAACCTGGACCCGCAGAAGCGCGAACTGCACCCGGTCAGCACGGCCGCGACGCTGAACCTCGCCGCGACCGCCGCCCAGGCGGCCCGGATCTTCGCGCCGTACGACGCCGCGTTCGCCGCGAAGAACCTGGCGGCGGCGAAGAAGGCGTGGACGGCGGCCAAGGCGAACCCGAACGTGCTCGCCTCCGCCTCCGACGGCATCGGCGGGGGCACCTACGACGACGCCAAGGTCAGCGACGAGTTCTACTGGGCGGCGGCCGAGCTCTACATCACCACGGGCGACAAGGAGTTCGAGAACTACCTCCTCGCCTCGCCGCTGCACACCGCCGACATCTGGAACACGGGCGCCATGGACTGGGGCAACGTCGCGGCGCTCGGCCGGCTCGACCTGGCGACCGTGCCCAACGCCCTGCCCGGCCGCAGCGAGGTGCGCGCCTCGGTGGTGGCCGGCGCGGACAAGTACCTCGCCAAGCTGACGGCCCACCCGTACGGCCTGCCGTACGACGCGGCGTCCTACGACTGGGGATCGAACAGCATCGTCCTCAACAACATGGTGGTCATGGCCACGGCCTACGACATCACCGGCGACCTGAAGTATCGCGACGGCGTGCTGCAGGGCGTCGACTACATCCTCGGCCGCAACGCGCTCAACCAGTCGTACGTGACCGGTTACGGTGAGGTGGCGTCGAAGAACCAGCACAGCAGGTGGTACGCCCACTCGCTGGACACCTCGCTGCCGAACCCGCCGCGCGGCACGCTCGCCGGTGGCCCCAACTCCAGCATCCAGGACCCGGTGGCCCAGGCGAAGCTGAGGGGCTGCGTGGCGCAGTTCTGCTACATCGACGACATCGGCTCCTGGGCGACCAACGAGCTGACGATCAACTGGAACTCGCCGATGTCGTGGATCTCGGCGTTCATCGCCGACCAGGGCGACGGCACGGTCAAGGCGCCCGGCGCGTGCAAGGTCACCTACACCACGCACGGTTCCTGGCCGACCGGCTTCACCACCCAGATCACGATCGTGAACACCGGCACGAAGGCCGTCGACGGCTGGAAGCTGAAGTGGTCGTTCCTGGGCGGCCAGAAGATCGACCACGGCTGGAGCGCCAACTTCTCGCAGGAGGGGGCGACCGCCACCGCCGAGAACGAGACGTGGAACAAGACCATCAGGCCCGGCCAGACGGTCGTCATCGGCTACAACGGCGTGTCGTCTCCCGGCGCCAACCCCACGCCCGACCTGATCACCCTCAACGGCGCCGCCTGCTCCTCCTGACCCGGCCGATCGGCCCGACCGGCCCGATCAGCCTGATCAGAACGTCGCCGTGACCCCCGACCCCGGCCGCCGCCTCAGCAGAGGCGGCGGCCGGTTCCATTCCGGCGGGGCCGGCTCACCCGGGCACTACGCTGTGGGGCGTGATCGACGACATCTGGGTGGACGACGCCGTCACGGCGCTGCGTCCGGACTTCGCCGTCCTGGTCGTCTGCGCGTACGGCCTGCGCAACGGCCCTTCGGACGACCGTTCGCGGGAGTGGCTGGCCGACGCGGCGGCCAGGGCCGTGCCGCAGGACGACGAGAGGATCGAGGCGTGGCGCGCGGCGTACCGCGCCTTCGGGGCCAAGCCCCAGCGGACCCGCCCGTCGGTGGACGCGCTGGTCCGCCGCCTGCCGCTGCCCGAGATCAACCTGGTGGTGGACGCCTACAACGCCGTGTCCGTACGGCACGGCCTGCCGATCGGCGGCGAGGACCTGCGCCGCTACCGCGGCACCGCCCGGCTGGTCCGCGCGGCGGGCGACGAGCCGTCGGAGGAGGCGCTGGGCGAGCCCGCGATCGGCGAGGTGGTGTGGCGCGACGACGAGGGCGTCACCTGCCGGAGGTGGAACTGGCGGCAGTGCGTCAGGACGAGGATCACCGAGGAGACGGTCGACGCGCTGTTCCTCCTCGAACGGCTCGAACCGCTCTCCATTCCCGCACTGCACGCGGCCGGTGAGGACCTCGCGGGTATGCTGTCCGCTATAGCTCCGGATATCCGGATCGAGTCGCGGCTCCTCGGGTGAGCCAGTCGTGATGACCAGGTGGTGAGGGACACCTCACCACCCAGACGGGCTATCCGCGCGTGACCTGTTTGATCGATCCTGGGAGGATGGGCCGGGACCGGTGACCCGCGCGGGCGCACCTCGGTGTGTGAGGCGAGTAGCCTTGGACAGGTTCACCAAACATCAACGCCGATCTGCGGAAGAGGGCGATTTCCGCCGTGTCGTCAGAGTCGTCGCGGACAAACCCGCTGGCAAGCTTCGGGCAAAATGAGTGGCTTGTCGACGAGTTGTACCAGAAGTATCTCGAAGATCCCGAGTCTGTGGACCAGGCCTGGTGGCACTTCTTCGCTGACTACAACGGAACGGGCAAGCCCGCTCCACCCAAGGCCGCCGACGCCGCGAACGGCGCGACCACGACGGCGGCTCCCGAGGCTCCCGCCCCGGTGAGCCCGGCTCCGCAGACGACGCAGCCCCAGCCTCAGGCCACGGCGCCCGCGCCGGTCAAGCAGCCTGCCCCACAGCCGGCGAAGCAGCCCGCCAAGCAGGCCGCCACCCCGGTTCCGGCCGGTGCGGCCGAGGAGAAGCTGCGCGGCGCCGCGGCGCGCACCGCCGCCAACATGGAGGCCTCGCTGGCGGTCCCGACCGCCACCAGCGTCCGTGCGGTGCCCGCCAAGCTGCTGATCGACAACCGCATCGTCATCAACAACCACCTGTCCCGCGGACGCGGCGGCAAGATCTCCTTTACCCACCTCATCGGCTACGCGATCGTCCGGGCGCTGGAGTCCATGCCCGAGATGAACCACTCGTACGCCGAGGTGGACGGCAAGCCGGTCCTGGTGAAGCCGGAGCACGTCGGGCTCGGCCTCGCCATCGACGTGCAGAAGAGCGACGGCACCCGCCAGCTCCTGGTGCCCTCGATCAAGCGGGCCGAGACGCTCGACTTCCGCCAGTTCTGGACGGCGTACGAGGAGATCGTCCGCAAGGCCCGCTCGGGCAAGCTCGGCGTGGACGACTTCCAGAACACCACGATCTCCCTGACGAACCCCGGCACGATCGGCACGGTCCACTCGGTGCCGCGTCTCATGCCCGGCCAGGGCACGATCATCGGCGTCGGCGCGATGGAGTACCCGGCGGAGTACCAGGGCGCCTCGGCGGACACCCTGTCCCGCCTGGCCATCAGCAAGGTGATGACGATCACCTCGACCTACGACCACCGGATCATCCAGGGCGCCCAGTCGGGCGACTTCCTGCGCCGCATCCACCAGCTCCTGCTCGGCTCCGACGGCTTCTACGACGAGATCTTCGAGTCGCTGCGCATCCCGTACGAGCCGGTCCGCTGGGTCCAGGACATCTCGGCCACCCACGACGACGACGTGGCCAAGTCCGCCCGCGTGCTGGAGCTGATCCACGCCTACCGGGTCCGCGGCCACCTCATGGCCGACACCGACCCGCTGGAGTACCGCCAGCGCAAGCACCCCGACCTCGACATCCAGTCGCACGGCCTGACGCTGTGGGACCTGGAGCGCGAGTTCCCGACGGGCGGCTTCGGCGGGAAGCCGCTGATGAAGCTGCGCGACGTCCTCGGCGTGCTGCGCGACTCGTACTGCCGGACGGTCGGCATCGAGTACATGCACATCCAGAACCCCGAGGAGCGGGCCTGGATCCAGGCGCGGGTGGAGCGGCCGCACGCCAAGCCCGACCGTGAGGAGCAGCTGCACATCCTGCGCAGGCTCAACACCGCCGAGGCGTTCGAGACGTTCCTGCAGACCAAGTACGTCGGCCAGAAGCGGTTCTCGCTGGAGGGCGGCGAGTCGCTGATCCCGCTGCTCGACTCGGTGATCTGCTCCGCCGCCGGCGAGCGCCTCGACGAGGTCGTCATCGGCATGGCCCACCGCGGTCGGCTCAACGTGCTGGCCAACATCGTGGGCAAGTCGTACGCCCAGGTGTTCGGCGAGTTCGAGGGCAACATCGACCCGCGCAGCGCGCACGGCTCGGGCGACGTGAAGTACCACCTCGGCGCGAGCGGCGACTTCGTCGACCCCGACGGCAACAAGATCAGCACGTCGGTGGTGGCCAACCCCTCGCACCTGGAGGCCGTCGACCCCGTCCTGGAGGGCGTGGTCCGGGCCAAGCAGGACCTGCTGGAGCGCGGCGAGGAGGGCTTCACCGTCCTGCCCGTGCTCGTCCACGGCGACGCGGCGTTCGCCGGGCAGGGCGTGGTCGCCGAGACCCTGCACCTGTCCCAGCTGCGCGGCTACCGCACCGGCGGCACCGTGCACATCGTGGTCAACAACCAGGTCGGCTTCACCACCTCCCCCGCCTCCTCGCGGTCGAGCGTGTACGCGACCGACGTCGCCCGGATGATCCAGGCGCCGATCTTCCACGTGAACGGCGACGACCCCGAGGCCGTCGTACGCGTCGGGCGGCTCGCCTACGAGTACCGCCAGGCGTTCCGCAAGGACGTGGTCATCGACCTGATCTGCTACCGGCGGCGCGGCCACAACGAGACCGACAACCCGGCCTTCACCCAGCCGCTGATGTACGACCTGATCGACGCCAAGCGCTCGACCCGCAAGCTGTACACCGAGGCGCTGATCGGCCGCGGCGACATCACGGTCGAGGAGGCCGAGCAGGCCCTGCGCGACTACCAGGAGCAGCTGGAGCGGGCCTTCACCGAGACCCGGGAGGCGACCAGGCAGCCGCTCGAACCGGGCTCGGTCGTGGTCCCCGAGCCGGACGAGGTGTTCCAGTGGTCGCACGAGGACACCAAGACGGCGATCTCGGAGGAGGTCGTCAAGCGGGTCGTCGACACGCAGCTCAACCTGCCCGACGGCTTCACCGTCCACCCGCGTCTCGCGCCGGTCATCCAGCGTCGCGGCGCGATGATCGCCGAGGACTCGATCGACTGGGCGACCGGTGAGATGCTCGCGTTCGGCTCGCTGCTCATCGACGACCACCCGGTGCGGCTCGTCGGCCAGGACTCCCGCCGCGGCACCTTCGGCCAGCGCCACGCCGTGCTGGTCGACCGCGTCACCGGCGAGGAGCACACCCCGCTCAAGACGTTCAACCAGGGCACCACGAAGTTCTACGTGTACGACTCGCTGCTCAGCGAGTTCGCCGCGATGGGCTTCGAGTACGGCTACAGCGTGGTCCGCCCGGACGCCCTGGTCGCCTGGGAGGCGCAGTTCGGCGACTTCGCCAACGGCGCCCAGTCGATCATCGACGAGTTCATCTCGTCGGGCGAGCAGAAGTGGGGTCAGCGCTCCTCGGTCGTGCTGCTGCTGCCGCACGGCTACGAGGGCCAGGGCCCGGACCACTCCTCCGCCCGCATCGAGCGCTACCTGCAGATGTGCGCCCAGGACAACATGACGGTGGCGCAGCCGAGCACCCCGGCGAACTACTTCCACCTGCTGCGCTGGCAGGTGCTGTCGGAGCGGCGCAAGCCGCTGGTCGTGTTCACGCCCAAGTCGCTGCTGCGGCTCAAGGCGGCGGCCTCGGCCACGTCGGAGTTCACCTCCGGCGCCTTCCGCCCGGTCATCGGCGACGCGACGGTCGACCCGGCGGAGGTCCGGAAGGTCGTGGTCTGCTCCGGCAGGATCTACTACGACCTGCTCGCCCGGCGCGAGAAGGACGGCAGGAAGGACGTGGCGCTCGTCCGGCTCGAACGCATCTACCCCTTCCCGGAGAACCCGCTCAAGGCCGAGCTGTCCCGCTACGGCGCCGACGCGGAGCTGCTCTGGGCACAGGACGAGCCGGTCAACATGGGCCCGTGGCCGTACCTGGCGCTGAAGCTGACGGAACGGCCCGACCTGCTCGGCGGCCGCGCCCTCCGCAGGGTCTCGCGTACGCCGAACTCGTCGCCGGCCGTCGGCTCCCACTCCAAGCACGACGCGGAGCTGCGCGGCATGCTCGACGAGATCTTCGGCTGACCGGCGATCCCGCAGGATTGAGGAGGTCCCCCGCGACGCGTGGGGGACCTCTCCTCATGATCAGGTAATTGCACTGGAGCGAGGCATGTACTTCACCGACAAGGGGATCGAGGAGCTCGTCGAGCGGCGCGGCGAGGAGGAGGTCGGCATCACCTGGCTGGCCGAGCGGCTGCGCGAGTTCGTGGATCTCAATCCCGAGTTCGAGGTGCCCGTGGAGCGGCTGGCCACCTGGCTCGCGCGCCTGGACGACGACGAGGACTGAGAGCGCCGGACCGAACGCGATACATCTTGACTTTCCACAGACGCGATATATCGTGTTTGTGGACGGCAGGACTTCGCGTGGAAGGGCTTGGCGATGCCCCAATGGACGATCGACTCCCCCGGGCAGCTCACGTTCGGCAAGGTGACCGCGCTGAACGTGCGGATCGTGGCCGGTCGGCTGGCCGTGCTGGCCAGTGACGGCCCGCCCACCCTGGAGGTGACGGAGGTGGAGGGGGCGCCGCTGCTGGTGACCCATGACGAGGCGGACGGCCGCCTGACGGTCACGTACAAGGACCTGACATGGGACGGCATCCTCGGGTGGTTACGCCCGGGCTCACGGCGGACCACCTTGACGCTCACCGTGCCGAGCAGCTGCCCGGTGCAGGCCGGGGTCGTCTCGGCCTCCGCCCTGGTGACCGGCATGGAGGGGACCACCGGCGTGAAGAGCGTCTCGGGGGAGATCGTCCTCGACGGCGTCAGCGGCGAGGTGCAGGCCGAGACGGTGTCGGGTTCGGTGGAGAGCCGGGGCATGGCCGGCGACCTGTCGTTCGGCAGCGTCTCCGGTGAGCTGACCGTCGCCGGGGGCAGGCCGCGGCGGCTGCGCGCGAACACGGTGTCCGGCCGGATCACCGCCGACCTGGAGCTCGCGCCCACCGGCCACGTCACGATGCACAGCGTGTCCGGTCCCGTCGTCGTACGGCTCCCGCGCTCCGTGGACGCCGACGTGACCGTCCGCTCGACCTCCGGCAGGGTCGAGTCGGCGTTCCCCGGGCTGGAGTCCACCGCGATGCCCGGCGTCCGTTCGCTCGGCGGCCGGTTGGGCGGCGGCATGGCCTCGCTCTCCGCGACCACCATGTCGGGCGACGTCACCCTGCTGAGCGGCCCCCCCACCGGCCGCCGGGAAGAGGAGCAGAAGGCATGAGCGAGCGAATCAGTAGGCACAGCGTCTGGCTCAGGCCACTCCGAGCCGAAGGCGAGGAGGTGGCATGAGCGAGCGAAGCGAGCGAATCAGTAGGCACAGCGTCTGGCTCAGGCCACTCCGAGCCGAAGGCGAGGAGGTGGCATGAGTCCGGTCTTCGGGCATGGGCGGCTGCGGCTGTACCTGCTGAAGCTGCTGGAGGAGAGCCCGCGGCACGGATACGAGGTCATCCGGCTGCTGCAGGATCGCTTCCTCGGCGTCTACTCCCCCTCCCCCGGCACCATCTATCCCCGGCTGGCCCGCCTGGAGGACGAGGGCCTGGTCACCCATGAGGTCGTGGACGGCAAGAAGGTCTTCACGCTGACCGACAAGGGACGGGCCGAGCTGGCCGACCGGATGGACGAGCTGGCCGATCTGGAGCAGGAGATCACCGCCTCGGTCCAGGACATCGCCCGGGAGGTGAAGGAGGACGTGCGGCAGACGGTGCGGTCCCTGCGCGACGAGCTCACCCAGATGGCCCGGGACATCGGCGACGACGGCCGGGAGCTGGGCCGGACCCAGAAGGAGGAGTGGCAGCGGCACCGCGACCAGGCCAGGGAGGAGTGGCGCAGGCAGAAGGAGGAGTGGCGCCGCCACAAGCACGAGTGGCAGGAGGAGCGCGACCGCTGGCAGCAGGAGTGGCGCCGCGTCTGGGAGGAGACCTGGGGGTTCGGCGGGAGCCGGTACGAGGGCACCCCCCGCACCGGCCCCGACCCCGCCCTCAGCCGGATGCTGGCGGACTTCGTCACCGACCTCCACCGTTCTCTCGCCGAGTCCCCCGCAGAGACTTCCGGAGGGGCTTCCGGGGAGGGCACACCGCGTGAGGAGGCGCTGGCGGAGTGCCGGGCCGCTCTCGACGAGGCCGCGGAGCGGATCCGCCGCGCCATGCGCTCCTGACCGCGCCCACCGGGATCGGGGCCGCGGTCAGGACCGCCGTCAGAGTGTGAAGACCACCTTGCCGAAGACGTCGCCCCGGTGCACGGCCGCGAAGCCCTCCTCCGCCTCGGTGAGCGGCAGCACCCGGTCGATCACCGGCCGTACGCCCGTCTGCTCGAGGAAGACCGCGAGCCGCGCGAGCTGCTCGCGCGTCCCCATGGTCGACCCGATGATCGACTTCTGCAGGAAGTAGACCTGCACGAGTTGCGTCGCGGCGACCATCCCGCTCGTCGCGCCGCAGGTGACGATCCGGCCACCGGGGCGCAGGGAGTTGAGCGAGTGCTTCCAGGTGGCCTCGCCGACCGTCTCCATGACGGCGTCGACCCGCTCGGGCAGGCGGGCGTTCGTCTCGAAGACCTGGTCGGCGCCGAGGCCGAGGGCCCGCTCCCGCTTGTGCTCCGACCGGCTCGTCGCCCAGACCCGGTATCCGGCGGCCCGGCCGAGCACGATCAGCGCGGTCGCCACGCCGCCGCCGGCGCCCTGGACGAGGATGGTGGAGCCCGGCTCCAGCCCGGCCTTGTCGAACAGCATGCGGTACGCCGTCAGCCAGGCCGTGGGCAGGCAGGCGGCCTCCTCGAAGGAGAGCGCGGCGGGCTTGGGCACCAGGTTGCGCCGGGGCACCACGACCTTCTCGGCGAACGTGCCGTCGTACTTCTCCGACAGCAGCGAGCGGGCCGGGTCGAGGGTCTCGTCGCCGTTCACCGGCGTGCCGATCACGGCGTGGACGACGACCTCCTCGCCGTCCTCGTCCACCCCCGCGGCGTCGCAGCCGAGGACGATCGGCAACCGGTCCTGGCTGATACCCACCCCCCGGAGCGTCCACAGGTCGTGGTGGTTGAGCGAGGCGGCCCGGACCGTGACGGTGGTCCAGCCGTCCGGTACGGCTGGCTCAGGGTGCTCACCCAGCGTCAGGCCCTTCAGCGGGTCGTCCGGATCGGTCTGCGTGGCGGTGACGGCGAACATGCCAGCACACTACCGCGCGCGCCGGGTCTGTCCGTTTTGATAATCGAGGGCATTACCGGGACCAGAGCGCCGGAAATCAATCAAGACCGGTCAAGAATGGTTGTGAACCCTCCGTCCGGTAAGACGACGCACCCCGCCAAACCCCCTCTGAGCTGCGCAGACACGTGCCATAACCAGCCGCTATCGATAACAGATAGGGCAATCTGCTGATTGTTCTGGTTATAAGCACGGCGGCCGGTTGGATCCGGTCGTTAATCTTCGGAGCGTTTTCCTGCTGAATGGGACGCACCCTCATCCGTCCCAGGGAAAGGAGCTTCATGATCCCCCGAGCACGACGCCTGACCATCCCCCTCACCGGCGCGCTCGTCGCGGCCGGCGTGGTCGGCGTGATCGGCGTCACCCAGCCGGCGGCCTCGGCGCAGACCGGCCCCGGCGACGTGACCGTCAAGGCGGCGCCCCAGACGCCCGCCCAGGCGGTCTCCTTCTGGTCGCCGCAACGGCTGCGGGCGGCCAAGGACTACAGCGAGGAACTCGGCAACTCCGTCAAGGGCTTCGGCAAGGTCAGCAAGACCACCCCGGACGGCAAGCCGGGCACGGTCCCGCCGATCGGCGCGGAGAAGACCAAGGCGGGCGTGTCCCGGCAGGTCAACCTGCCGAACACGGTCGGCCGGGTGTTCTTCACGCTGCCCGGCCAGAATCCGCTCGACCCCCGGAGCTGGAAGTACTGCTCCGGCACGTCCGTTCAGGGCAGGTACCGCAACGTGGTCGCCACCTCGGCACACTGCGTCTACGACCCGGTGTCGAACCAGTTCTACGACAACTGGATCTTCATTCCCTCCTACTGGGACGGCAACCAGGTGTGGGAGGGCAAGGCGCCGTACGGCATCTATCCCGCCAAGTGGTTCCAGGCGCACGACGACTTCGTGGTCAAGGAGGACTACGACTACGACTACGCGTTCGTGAACGTGTCGTCGGGCTTCCGGCTGACCCCGAAGAAGGTCGGCTCGGCCACGCAGTACACGACCACCCCGGCCGGCCGCCTGGGCGACAACGTGGGCGGCCAGGGCTTCACCTGGAACCGCAGCACGAAGGTCAAGGTGTTCTCGTTCGGCTATCCGGCGGGCCCGCACCCGGACGGCGACCGGCCGTTCACCGGGCGGACGATGAAGTGGTGCTACGGCCAGACGACTCCCATGCCGGCCGCGTTGAAGTACAACATCCAGGAGCACATCGGGTTCAAGTGCGGCATGACCGCCGGCGCGAGCGGCGGCCCGTGGCTCCTCGACTACAGGAGCAGAACGCGCAAGGGCTACCTGAACGGCATCAACAGCGTCGCCTGGGACAGCGACGGCAACGACCGGTACGACCGGATCTCCTCGCCGTACTTCAACAGCGAGACCTACGACGTCTACGCGGCGGCCGCCAACCGGTGGACGCAGTGACGCGGGCGGCCTGACCGCACGGCCATTCGGTCAGGCGCGCACGTCCAGGTGGACGGGGGCCCGGCGGGCGACCGCCGGGCCCTTCGCATGTCTCCGTTCGCATGTCTCCGTGCGTACCGCGCCGAAGGAGGCTTACGTCCCGCCTACGCCGGATGCGGTGGAATGCCCGAAGCGTCGGACGTCCGCATCAGAACTCGGCCAGCGCACCGGTGACCGACCGCATCTCGCAGTCGTTGCCGAAGGTGTGCCGGAGCTGGAAGTACTTCCCGTCCCAGATACCGCTGGCGGTGACCGTCACAGGTGAGTAGAGCATCGTGCAGGGCCCCGTGCCGGGCCGCTTCAGCACCGCCGGATCGAGGACCGCTCTTCTCAGCCGCGCGCACGCCTCGGCCGCGTGGGGATGCGAACCCCCCACCGGGGAGCAGTTCAGGAAGGCCGAGCGGGCCGGCGGATCCGCCTGCGCGCCGTTCGCCACGGTCAGGATCGCCACGCGTACGCGGGCGGCCGGGGACGGGGGAGCCTGTGCCCCGATTTTCAGTGACGGCGGCGCGGGCAGGCCCCTCACCTGGTCAGACGCCGACGCGTGGCCGGACGGGCCGGCGACCAGGGCCGCACCGGCCAGCAGGACAAGCAGTGTTCTCATTCGATCCCCCCGTTTCCGCTGGTGCCAGCGTTCCCGTGGGGGGGTCTCCGAGCAAGCGCACACTCCGCGCCACAAGGAAATCTGACGTACCACAGACCGCATCGGTTCCGCGGGTTTCATAACGAGCTGGGCAAGAAGGTGTGCCTGAACCGTGTGGATCTGGAAAAATCACCCCTTACTATCCATATCTCCCATCTGAGGGGTCCACGGTGACCAGGAAGCTCGCACTCGCCGGTGGCGTCGCCGCCGCCGCGGGCCTGGCCGCCGTGCTCTGGAGCCAGGGACCGGCGACACCCGCGACGGCCTCGCCCCAACTCGCCGCGGCCCCGGTCTCCGTCGTGAGCGGCCTCGGCAGGAGTGTGGCCGGCGACAGCGGGGTCAGCAGGGACGGCGTCAGCAGCTTCGCCCTCGCGCCGAAGCAGGCCGACAAGGAGCGGGTGGCGGCGTACTGGAGCCCTGATCGGCTCAAGCAGGCGAGCAGTTACGTGCCGAGCACCAAGCCGTCGCCGTCGGTGAAGAGCACCACCTCCGCGCTGGAGATGGTCCCCGGGGGAGCGAGCCGGGGCGCGGCCCCGCCCCTGCGGGCGGCCGCGTCGGCCCCCGGCGACGCCCCGCCGATGGTGGGCAAGGTCTTCTTCAAGGTGGGCGACAAGCAGTACTGGTGCTCCGCCTCCGCGGTCCACTCGGCCCACCGCAACCTCGTCGCCACCGCCGGACACTGCGCGTACGCGCTGGCCCAGGACAAGCCGGTGGAGAACTGGATCTTCATCCCGTCCTACCACGACGGCGTGGCCCCCAAGGGGATCTTCGTCGGCCACACGCTCTACATGCACGAGGACTTCGCCGGGCAGGGCGACTTCGACCGCGACTACGCCTTCGTGACCGTGCACCGGGGCTTCACCTGGCAGCCGTACACGCAGCAGGGCAGGTTCCGGTATCGGGCGGTGGACGTCGGGCGCCTGGAGGACAAGGTCGGCGCCTTCCTGTTCACCTCCGCCAAGCCGCTCGCCCGGCGCGTCAGCGCCTTCGGCTATCCCGCGGGGGCCCACCCCGACGGCACCCGCCCGTACGACGGCCAGACGGTGCGGACCTGCTCCGGCACGACGGAGAAGAAGATCGTCAGCGCGCCGACCTGGCAACTGGAGCACGGAGTGCGCCTGCCCGGCTGCGCATTCACCGCAGGCGCGAGCGGCGGCCCCTGGGTCGTCGGCTACAACCCCGCCAAGCGGACCGGCCGCCTGACCGGGGTCACCAGCCTGACCTGGAACCTCAGCGGTGGCGGGCGTCTCGACGCGGTCTCCACGCCGTACTTCAACACGCTCACCCGGCGGGTGTACACACAGGCGGGCCGGCAGGGCACCGGCTGACTCCGGCCCCCGGGATCGCGAATGTGATTTGGCTCACACCACGACGTGCCTGGTAGTCGCGCTGCGTACCGGTCTTTACACGCACCGCTCTCGATCAGACCTGCGCCGATGCCGAGTTGTGATCGATCACTTGACAGTGCCTGTTGAAGATAACCGTCAAGTAACGGGCGATGTCACACGGAAAGCACCTAAAACAGGGGTTAAGAGCGCAGGTACTGTCTTTACTAGCCCTTTACACACGGGTGGGACGCATGAGGCGTCCCACACGACAGCACCTGGAGTTTCATGAACACCCGAGTCAGGCGCCTGATCCTCCCCATCGGAGGCATCGCCGCCGCCGGCCTCGTCGGGGCCACCCTGGCAGGGCCGGCTCAGGCCGCTCCCGACACGGCCTCGGACACCCTGGCCGCGAGCGGAGTCGCCGCGAAGAACATCGTCGCCTACTGGCTGACCGAGAAGGCCGCCAACCTGGTCAACGCCACCCCGTACGGGTACGAGACTCAGGTCCCCGCCAAGCACATCTCCAAGGGCGGGCCGTCCGCGGACAGCAAGCCGGGCACCGTCGCCCCCACCGGCGGCGGCACCAAGGCCAGCGGCGCTTCCAAGAACGTGAACCTGCCGCGTACCACCGGCAAGGTCTTCTTCGTCGGCGCCGACCACAGGCCGCACTGGTGCACCGCCACCTCGCTGCAGTCGAAGTACCACAACGTGGTCGCCACCGCCGGCCACTGCGTGTACGACACCGAGTCGAACAAGGCCACCATGAAGTACTGGGTCTTCGTGCCCGGTTACTACCAGGGCAAGGCTCCGTGGGGCATCTACGTCGGCAAGACGGCCTACACCCACTACGACTTCGACGTGTACGAGGACGGCGACCGCGACTACGCGTTCGTGACCGTCTACAACGGCATCAAGGCCGGCCGCGGCGGCGACCTGCGCAACGTCGCCGAGTGGAACTGGAAGCAGGTCGACAAGAAGGAGTACAACAAGTACGACCGCTTCATCCGCAAGGCCAGGGGCGGCAAGTACTACGTGGTGAAGTTCACCGACGCCGGTCGCCTGGGCGACAACGTCGGCGGCCAGGGCTTCGCCTACAACCAGAAGATCGGCAAGTACGTCTACGTGTTCGGCTACCCGAGCGGGTCGCACCCGGACGGCAACCACGCCTTCTCCGGCCAGACCCTCAAGTGGTCGTACGGCAAGACCTTCGCCGCCAAGGCCCCGGCCGTGAAGGCCGAGGAGCTCCAGGGCGTGAAGTCCTCCTTCACCGGTGAGGGCTCCTCGGGCTCCGCGTGGCTGCTCAACTACTCGAGCAGCCGTCGCCTGGGCTACCTGAACGGCGTCACCAGCGGTGTCTCCGACACCGACGGCAACGACCGGATCGACACCAGCGTCTCCCCGTACTTTGACGGCGAGACCTACGGCGTCTACAAGGCCGCCGCCAACGTCTGGTCCGGCTCCATCGCCTGATCCGCCTGATCGCCGCACGCGGCGACACCCCCCACGGAAGGCCCGGCTGTCCTCAGCCGGGCCTTCCGGCGTACCGACGGAAATTCTGCGACGGGGACGTAAACCCAGGGACAGGGAAGCGCGACGCCGCCCGATGCGAAGACCCAGGTCAGGCGGCGTCGTTACATCCCGTTCCACTCAGATGCTGTGATTTGCGTCACATCGTGACACGGCCGTCGACGTCACGCCCTTCCACAGGATTCGGTCAGAAAACTCCCAGGGAACTCCCAGGCTGCGGAAACGATCGGCAGGACGGGTCGACAGAAAGGTTTTCACTCCGTCAGTCAGGTCACGCGAAGATCTCGGCGCGCGGCGGGGCCCGAGGCCTGTCCTGTTCGCCTGTTTCGGTCCAAATCGGGGCTGTAAGGTCTGGCCATCCCTCTTCTGACGGATGGGACGCAAGAGGCGTCTCACGACAGACCAAGGAGTTCCCATGAAGCGCACTCTGGCTTTCGGTGGCCTCGTCGCCACCGCCGGCCTCCTGGCCGCGGGCCTCGCCGCCCCGGCTCAGGCCGCCAACGACGTCGCCAGCGACGCACTCGCCACCAACGGCATCGCGGCTTGGGCCACGGCCGCCTACTGGTGGAACAACGAGTACGCGAACCTGGTCAACGCGACGCCTTACAACGTCGAGACCAAGGTCGTCGCCAAGCACATCAGCAAGGGCGGTCCGGCTGCGGACAGCAAGCCCGGTGTGGTTCCGGCGATCGGCGACGAGAAGAAGTCGGCCGCGAAGTCGAAGAACGTGAACCTGCCCAAGACCACGGGCAAGGTCTTCTTCGACGGCGCCGACGGCAGGCCGCACTGGTGCTCCGCCACCTCCGTGCAGTCCGCCTACCACAACATGGTCGCGACCGCCGGACACTGTGTCTACGACACCGAGTCCAACGCGGCCACCCTGAAGAACTGGGTGTTCGTTCCGGGTTACTACCAGAGCAAGACCCCGTGGGGCATCTACGTCGGTAAGACCGCCTACACGCACTACGACTACGACGTGTACGAGGACGGCGACCGCGACTACGCGTTCGTCACCGTGTACAACGGCCTCAAGTTCAACCACGACGGGGTCATCCCGTTCACGCCGGCGAACCCGGGCTCGTGGAAGAAGGTTTCCTACGAGACCTACAGCAAGTTCCCGGTGTGGTTCCGTGGCTCGAAGTGGGTCTGCCACGTCGGCAACACCTACTACGTGTGGGCGTTCGAGGACGCGGGTCGCCTGGGCGACAACGTGGGTGGTCAGGGTCTGGCCTACAACCAGAAGATCGGCCAGCCGGTCTTCGTGTTCGGCTACCCGAGCGGCAAGCACCCCGACGGCAACCAGGCCTTCACCGGCAAGACCCTCAAGTGGACCTACGGCAAGACCTTCGCCGCGACCGCTCCGTCGGTCAAGGCCGAGGAGCTGCAGGCCGTCAAGTCCTCCTTCACCGGTGAGGGCGCGCTCGGCTCGTCCTGGCTGCTCAAGTACAACAACGGCCGTCGTCTCGGCTACCTGAACGGCGTGACCATCGGCGTCTCCGACACCGACGGCAACGACCGTTACGACACCTCCGTCTCCCCGTACTTCGACGGCGAGACCTACGGCGTCTACAGCGCGGCCAAGAACAACTGGTCCGGCTCCATCGCGGTGCCGTGGGAGAACCCGCTGAACCACTGATCCCAGCGGTTCAGGCTTGACGAAGAGCCCGGCCTCCGGCCGGGCTCTTTCGTTTTCTCCCAATACGCCACGACGGCCGCATTCTCTGCCCGGGAGAGGTAAACCAAGAGAGAGCCTCGCGCGACGTGGCCGGAAACGTGCCTTTCTCCGTTCGCGGTGTCGCGCCACCATTCGGCCACCCTAGGTGAGGCCCGGGCGCGTTAGACGGATCAGCCGCCCGACCAGTGCCATCACAGCGGTGTGATTCGCGTCACAGCCATTCCTGACGCCCCGGCACAAGGATTTCCACGACCGCCGGTGAAGACCCGGAAAGGAAGATTCTCTAGCTGCGGCAATGGCCCGCCCGGAACGATCCATCCCCCGTGGTGACGACATCACGAATTGGTCACAAGCGGGCGGAGTCGGATTAGACGTCAAAAGCTGCCATACGTCCGCAAGATCTGCGCTGTATGGTTCTGCCTATCCCTTTACTGACGCATGGGACGCATGAGGCGTTCCACGACAGAGCAAGGAGTTCCTGTGAAGCGCACTCTCGCCTTCGGTGGCCTCGTCGCCACCGCCGGGCTCCTGGCCGCGGGGCTCGCCGCCCCGGCCCAGGCCGGCAGTGACGTCGCCAGCGCCCCGCTGGCCGCCACCGGCATCCAGGCCAAGAACATCGCCGCCTTCTGGCTGGCGGAGAACGCGGCCAACCTGATCAACGCCACGCCGTACAACGTCGAGACCAAGGTCGTCGCCAAGCACATCTCCAAGGGTGGCCCGGCGGCCGACAGCAAGCCCGGCGTCGTTCCGGCGATCGGCGACGAGAAGAAGACCGCCGCCAAGTCGAAGAACGTGAACCTCCCCAAGACCACCGGCAAGGTGTTCTTCGCGGACGGGTTCAAGTGGGTCCACGGTCGGGGCAACCACTGGTACCCGCAGGCCGTGAACCCGCACTGGTGCACGGCGACCTCGATCCAGTCGGCGTACCGCAACCTGGTCGCCACCGCTGGCCACTGCGTCTACGACACGGTGTCCAACAAGGCGACGCTGAACTACTGGGTCTTCATCCCGGGTTACTACCAGGGCAAGACCCCGTGGGGCGTGTACGTCGGCAAGACGGCCTACACCCACTACGACTACGACGTGTACGAGGACGGCGACCGCGACTACGCGTTCGTCACCGTGTACAACGGCATCAAGTTCCCCCACGACGGCTTCGCCGGCATCTGGCAGCTGATCAAGGACCGCAAGTGGGACGAGCTGAAGTCGTACGCCGGCTTCCAGGAGGTGGACTTCAACACCTTCAAGGCGTACCACGACGAGGACGCTCTGCCCCACTACGCCGCCAACGGCAAGTTCTACGTGTGGAAGTTCGCTGACGCCGGTCGCCTCGGCGACAACGTGGGTGGTCAGGGTCTGGCCTACAACCAGAAGATCGGCCAGCCGGTCTTCGTGTTCGGCTACCCGAGCGGCAAGCACCCCGACGGCAACCAGGCCTTCACCGGCAAGACCCTCAAGTGGACCTACGGCAAGACCTTCGCCGCGACCGCTCCGTCGGTCAAGGCCGAGGAGCTGCAGGGCGTGAAGTCCTCCTTCACCGGTGAGGGCTCGCTGGGTTCGGCGTGGCTGCTCAAGTACAACAACGGCCGTCGTCTCGGCTACCTGAACGGCGTGACCATCGGCGTCTCCGACACCGACGGCAACGACCGTTACGACACCTCCGTCTCCCCGTACTTCGACGGCGAGACCTACGGCGTCTACAGCGCGGCCAAGAACAACTGGTCCGGCTCGATCGCCTAACTCTCCTCGAGAGCGCAAGCGGTCACCCGTCAGGGGTCCAAACCCTGACACGGTCCACCCGAAGGGCCCGGCTTCCGAGCCGGGCCCTTTCGGCGTCTCCGGGCGCCGGAGGCGGCGATCCGGGCGCCCGGAGACGGGGATCGGGGCGGGCTTAGACGGTTCGGCTGCCGATTCCGCTCCCTCCGGGCACTGTGATTTGGCTCACACAGACGAGAGCTGCACCCTTCCCCCGCCTCCTCACAGCGAGGACTCAGCCTTCCGCTCCACCTGCGCACTCGGCTCCGTTTCGGCTACCCCAAACCGGAGCCGAATCCGATAACGGAACGGTAACGCGCCGACGGCTCCTCTCCGAGGCGCCGCGAACGCTTTCTGTCGTGAAGATCTGCCCGGTATGTTCCTTGGCGATCCCTTTACTGACGCATGGGACGCATGAGGCGTCTCACGACAGAGCAAGGAGCACACCCTCAATGAAGCGCACTCTGGCTTTCGGTGGCCTCGTCGCCACCGCCGGCCTCCTCGCCGCCGGTCTCGCCGCCCCCGCCCAGGCGGCCGGCCGGACCTGGGCCAACGACAACCTGGCCTCCACGAACTCGGCCGCCCTCCAGGTCATCAAGTACTGGCGGGGCGAGCGGGCGTCGAACTTCGAGAACGCCACGCCGTACGCCGTCGAGACCAAGGTCGCCGCCAAGCACGTCTCCAAGGGCGGGCCGTCCGCGGACAGCAAGCCCGGCGTCGTGCCGGCCATCGGTGACGAGAAGAAGTCGAGCAGCACCTCGAAGAACGTGAACCTGCCCAAGACCACGGGCAAGGTGTTCTTCCGCGGCGCCGACGGCAGGCCGCACTGGTGCTCGGCCACCTCCGTGCAGTCGACCTACCACAACCTGGTCGCGACCGCGGGTCACTGCGTGTACGACACCGTGTCCAACAAGGCCACGATGGACTACTGGGTGTTCGTCCCGGGTTACTACCAGGGCAAGACCCCGTGGGGCATCTACGTCGGCAAGACGGCCTACACCCACTACGACTACGACGTGTACGAGGACGGCGACCGCGACTACGCGTTCGTCACCGTGTACAACGGCGTGCTCCCGTCGTGGGAGAAGCGCCGGCTCGTCATCAAGGACGTCGGCCGTCTCGGCGACAACGTGGGCGGGCAGGGCCTGGCCTACAACCAGAAGATCGGCAGCTCGGTCTACGTCTTCGGCTACCCGAGCGGGTCGCACCCGGACGGCAACCACGCCTTCTCCGGCAAGACCCTCAAGTGGAGCTACGGCAAGACCTTCGCCGCGACCGCTGCGGCCATCAAGGCCGAGGAGCTCCAGGGCGTGAAGTCTTCCTTCACCGGTGAGGGCGCGCTCGGCTCGTCCTGGCTGCTGCAGTACAAGAGCGCCCGTCGTCTCGGCTACCTGAACGGCGTGACCATCGGCGTCTCCGACACCGACGGCAACGACCGGTACGACACCTCCGTCTCCCCGTACTTCGACGGCGAGACCTACGGCGTCTACAACGCGGCCAAGAACAACTGGTCCGGCAAGATCACCGCGCAGTAGTCCTCACGCGAGTCCCACTCGCGCGGACGACCGCACGACCGCGGGCCGGTGGTGAACCCACCGGCCCGCACCCGTACCACCCTCGTCCGGCCGGCGGAGAACCCCTCGGCGGCGAGCGAACAGGTTCCATCCCACCCGGAGCCCCGGCCGTACTACGCCGGGGCTCGGGGCGTTCAAGGGGGCCCTTAGACGCGCCACGGGCCGATCCGGTGGCATTCGTTTCATGTGATTCGCATCACACCGCCGTTTTTGTGGACCGAAACAAACGCCCCAGGCGTCCCTTGCTCCCCACACTCGCACTTGACCGACTATCTGGGCAAATGTCTGCCTAGGTCGTAAAAAGCACTCCTTGGCGTGAAGATTACGGATTGATCTCGCCGCTCCGGCGGCCTGAGACGGCACGGGAACCGCTACCGCATCTCAAGATCGTCCCTGTATGGTCCAGCCATCCCTTCACTGACGGATGGGGCGCATGAGGCGTCTCACGCCAGACCAAGGAGTTTCCCCATGAAGCGCACTCTTGCTTTCGGTGGCCTCGTGGCCACCGCCGGCCTGCTCGCCGCCGGTCTCGTCACCCCCGCCCAGGCGGCCGGCGACGTCGCCAGTGACCCGCTGGCGTCGACCGGCATCCAGGCCAAGAACATCGCCGCCTTCTGGCTGGCGGAGAACGCGGCCAACCTGATCGCCGCCACGCCGTACAACGTCGAGACCAAGGTCGCCGCCAAGCACCTCTCCAAGGGTGGCCCCGCGGCCGACAGCAAGCCCGGCATCGTCCCGGCGATCGGCGACGAGAAGAAGACCGCCGCCAAGTCGAAGAACGTGAACCTCCCCAAGACCACCGGCAAGGTGTTCTTCGCGGACGGGTTCAAGAACGTCGGCACGCGGCAGCACCCCAAGGTCGTCGCGGTCAACCCGCACTGGTGCACCGCGACCTCGGTGCAGTCGTCGTACCACAACCTGGTCGCCACGGCCGGTCACTGCGTCTACGACACGGTGTCCAACAAGGCGACGCTGAACTACTGGGTCTTCATCCCGGGTTACTACCAGGGCAAGACCCCGTGGGGCGTGTACGTCGGCAAGACGGCCTACACCCACTACGACTACGACGTCTACGAGGACGGCGACCGCGACTACGCGTTCGTCACCGTCTACAACGGCCTCAAGGTCAACGGTGGCACGGCGGACCGCTCGGCCCCCGTGAACCGCACCGAGGTTCCGAAGGCGACCTGGGACGCCTACGCCAAGAACTACCCGTTCCTGCTGGCGGGGACCGAGGGCGGCAAGTACTACGTCTGGAAGTTCGTCGACGCGGGTCGCCTCGGCGACAACGTCGGCGGGCAGGGCCTGGCCTACAACCAGAAGATCGGCCAGCCGGTCTTCGTGTTCGGCTACCCGAGCGGCTCGCACCCGGACGGCAACCACGCCTTCTCCGGCAACACCCTCAAGTGGAGCTACGGCAAGACCTTCCCCGCGACCGCTCCGGCGATCAAGGCGGAGGAGCTCCAGGGCGTCAAGTCCTCCTTCACCGGTGAGGGCTCGCTCGGCTCGGCGTGGCTGCTCAAGTACAACAACGGCCGTCGTCTCGGCTACCTGAACGGCGTGACCATCGGCGTCTCCGACACCGACGGCAACGACCGTTACGACACCTCCGTCTCCCCGTACTTCGACGGCGAGACCTACGGCGTCTACAGCGCGGCCAAGAACAACTGGTCCGGCTCGATCGCCTGAGTGCGTACGCGCTCTGACCGATCGGCTTGACACACAGGGCCCGGCTCCGGCTGGGCCCTGTTCCTTTTTTCGCGGTTGTTTCCGACGTGAGGCCTATGCGCTGTATGTTCCTTCGCATCGCGTCGACGAGTGCCGCGCGGGAAACGTTCCACGGCAAGGAGATCGGGTGAAGCGCATCCTCGCCCCGCTGTCAGGGGCGGTGGCGACGTCCGCGTTGCTCGCCGCGGTCGTTCCCGCACCCGCGCGGGCCTACGACATCACGGTGACGAGCCCGCTGGTTCCCCAGACGGAGGTCTCCTCCGCACTCGCCTACTGGCTCGGGCAGGGCGCGCGTGCGCTCACCGTCGCGACGCCCTATCTCCTGCCTGCGACAATCGCCGCCACCCGCGCACCGCGCGGCGACGCGGAGCCCGGCGGTGACCGGGGCGTGGTGCCCGCCGTCGCCGGGGCCAGGCGGGTGCCCGGCACCGCACGGAACGTCAACCTGCCGAGAACCGCGGGCAGGGTCTTCTTCGTCGGCGCCGACCACCGCCCGCACTGGTGCGCGGGCACCTCGGTCCAGGCCGACCACCGCAACCTCGTCGCGACCGCCGGCCACTGCGTGTACGAGCCCGTACGGCGAGGCTCGGGGGCGGCCCGGACCTACCGCTACTGGGTCTTCGTGCCCGGTTTCGCCCGGGGCTCGGCCCCCCTCGGTATCTATCCCGGAAAGCAGGCCTTCGCCCACCAGGACTTCACCCGCTACGGCGACCTCGACCGCGACTACGCCTTCGTCGGCGTCCACGACGGCGTGCTGCCCCGGCGGGTCGCGCTTTCCGGCGCCGCGCGGTACGCCGCGTTCACCGGTCCGAAGTACCGCACGCGTACGGGTTACACCGGCGTGCTGCTGACCCGCGCGGGCCGCCTCGGCGACAAGGTGGGCGAGCAGGGCCTGGCCTACAACCTCCCGGTCGGCGGATCCCTCGCCGTCTTCGGCTATCCCGTCGGGCGCGCCGCCGGCGCCGCCCCCACCGGCTTGAGCCGATCGTACGGAAGACCGTTTCGCGTCTGGGACCTGACCCAAAAGGCGGACGAACTGGTGGCCGTACGCGCGCCCTTCGTGTCCGCCGACGGATCGCCGTGGCTGGCCGCCTACCGGGGCGGGCGCGGGCTCGGCTACCTCAACGGCCTGACCATCGGCACGTCCGGCCAGTCCATCGCCCTTTCGCCCTATTTCGACGGCGAGTTGTTCCACGTGTACGACGCCGCCCGGCACGAGCGCGTCACTTCTCCCGCCTGACGGCGTTTCGACCGGTGACCCGCCGCGAAACATACCGCACACAAAACGGGCTTAATTCCGGACACGTCTTCTTATCTACGACTTATGGCAACAAGCTCCTGTGCTGTAAGTTCCTTGACATCCCTTTACTGACGCATGGGGCGTAAGTGACGTCCCACGTACAGCGCGAGGAGCGACCCCCCTATGAAGAAGCACGTGCTTCTCCCGATCGGCGCGATCGCCGCCGCGGGACTCGCGGCAACGGCCCTGACCGCTCCGGCCCAGGCCGGCCGGGTCCTGTCCAGCGCCAAGCTGGCCGGCCCCGCCCAGGCCGGCCCGACCGTCAAGTTCTGGCTCGACGGAGGCGGCTCGAAGCTCAAGGCGGCCGACCCGTACGGCATGGAGCACAACACGGTTCCCAAGCACGTTTCCAAGGGAGCCCCCGCCGCCGACGGCAAGCCGGGCATCGTGCCGGCGATCGGCGACGAGAAGAAGACCACCGCGAAGTCCAAGAACGTCAACCTGCCGAAGACCGTCGGCCGGGTCTTCTTCTCCATCGGCAGTGGCCTCTACTCCTGCTCCGCGTCCTCGGTGCAGTCGGCGTACCACAACCTGGTCGCCACGGCCGGGCACTGCGTCTACGACATCGAGAGCAACCACCAGGTCGTCGACAACTGGGTGTTCATCCCGGGTTACTACGACGGCAAGGCCCCGTGGGGCGTGTACGTCGGCAAGCAGGCGTTCACGCACTACGACTTCGACGTGTACGAGGACGCCGACCGGGACTACTCGTTCGTCACCGTCTACAGCGGCATCGGCTGGGACTACCAGAAGAACGTGTACAAGGACCTCGGCCCGCTCGGCAACAACGTCGGCGGCCAGGGCCTCGCCTACAACCAGAAGGTCGGCGCGCCGGTCTTCGTGTTCGGCTACCCCGCGGCGCCGCACGGAGACGGCAACTACGTCTGGACCGGCGAGAAGCTCAAGTGGTGCTACGGCAAGCCGTACTTCCCGGTCAAGGAGGCCTCGGTCAAGGCCGAGGAGCAGGTGGGCCTCAAGTGCTCGATGACCGGCGGCTCGTCCGGCGGCCCCTGGATCCTCAAGTACAGCAGCGCCCGCCGTCTCGGCTACATCAACGGTGTGACCAGCCTCGGCGGGGACACCGACGACAACGGCCGTAGCGACATGATCAGCTCTCCGTACTTCGACGGCGAGACCTACGGCGTCTACAAGGCGGCCTACTCGCTGTGGTCCGGCTCGCTGGTCCGCAAGGACGGCACGCTCGGCATCACCGAGGCCAAGTCCGAGTGACGCCCGCCTCCGGTGGGGTCCGGTCCCTCGCGGCCGGCCCCACCGTGGGCACCCGTCCGGTCAGGGCGCGGCGGCGTCACACGCCGACCGCCGCCCTGCCCGCACGCCGGCCGCGCTCCAGCAGCGCGGCCACCCGCGGATCCGCGGCGTACGGCGCCAGTCGCCGGCGCAGGTCCGCGACGTAGGTCCGGGTGCGGGCCGACTGGATGCCCTCGGCCACGTCGAGCGCCGAGGACGCGACCTGGCACGCCTCCTCCAGTTCGCCTTCCTGGATCAGGGCCGAGGCGAGCAGCGCGAGGTTGAACATCCTCCCCCGCACATACCGCCCGTCCATCACCAGCGACCGCCTGGCCTGCCGTACGGCTCCTCCTCCGTCTCCGAGGTCGCGCAGGCAGTGGGCCGACTTCGCGGCCAGGTAGGCCTCGTCGAAGTAGCCGATCCAGCGGGGCTCGCTCTGCGGAGAGCGCCGGTCGAAGGCGATCTCGGCCTCGTGCAGCGCGTTCCCGCACCCCGCCCGGTCCCCCAGCAGCGCGAGGGCGTGCGCCTCCAGCACACGCGTCTCGGCGAGCAGGGTGAGGACCCCCGAGCGCCGGGCCGCCTCGACCCCTGCCCTGGCCAGTTCCAGCCCGTGCCGGGCGTGCCCGATGTAGACGGCCTGGTGGCTCATCCCGGCCAGGATCTCGCCGCTCAGCGCATGGTCACCCGCGCCCCGCGCCAGGCCGAGCGCCTGGATGAGGTAGCGCTGGGCGAGCCCGTGCTGTTCGAGGTCGTAGGCCATCCACCCGGCGAGCCGGGTGAGCTCGGCCGCCGCGGTCGCGAGCGACCGCCCGGTGACCTCGCCGTACGCGCCCTCGCGCAGCAGCGGCGTCACGGCGGTGTGCAGGTAGCGCACGACCGGCCCGCGCACGCTGCCGCCGCCGAACCGGTTGTCCAGTTCCCCGAAGGATCGGGTGACCTCCCGGATCGCGGCCACGTCCGAGGCCCCGACCCGGCGCGGCCCGGTCGCGGCGAGCCGCGTCGCGTCCGGTGCCGCCAGCCAGTGAGCGAGTCCCGCCGAGCCCGCTCCCAGGGCGAAGGTGGAGTCGAGCAGGAACCTGCGCCGCTCGACGTCGGCCCTCCACAGTGCTGTCACGCTTGCCACACCCTCCTCCCACGAATGGGGGAACCGCTGTCCCACGCCGAGGCCGCCGAGCCGTCGGGTCAGGCCCTTGATGCGGTCGAGGTCACGTCGCATCGCTCTTCCAACCGGGACAGGCATCAGCCGATGAGGTTACGGAGAGCTCTCTTTATAGCACCTACCGTGACGAGGTAAAGGGATTCCCAAGTGCCCGGTGGAGAAAAAAGGGCCGGACGCCACGGCGT
Source organism: Microbispora sp. H10885 (assembly GCF_014161415.1). Taxonomy (NCBI): domain Bacteria; kingdom Bacillati; phylum Actinomycetota; class Actinomycetes; order Streptosporangiales; family Streptosporangiaceae; genus Microbispora; species Microbispora sp. H10885. The sequence continues at coordinate 36,884 of NZ_JABBWY010000019.1, forward strand.
CCGGCCCTTCGGCCCCAGGCGGGGCGTGGCGTCACTTACGCGCGACGCCGTCCTCGCGGGCCTGACGCGCGACGGCGGCGATCACCGCGGGGGCGACCCGGGCGTCGAACGGCGAGGGGATCACGTAGTTCTCCGACAGGTCGTCCCCGACCACGGCCGCGAGGGCCTCGGCCGCCGCCACCTTCATGTTCTCGGTGATGGTCCTGGCGCGGACGTCGAGAGCGCCCCGGAAGACCCCCGGGAAGGCCAGCACGTTGTTGATCTGGTTGGGGTGGTCGGACCGGCCGGTGGCGACCACGCGGGCGTACCGCGCCGCCACCGAGGGCTCGACCTCGGGGGTGGGGTTGGACAGCGCGAACACGATCGCGTCCCGCGCCATCCCGGCGACGGCCCGCTCGGAGATGGTGGAGCCGGAGAGCCCGACGAACACGTCGGCGCCGGCGAGGGCCCCCTCGGTCGAGCCGGTCAGGCCCGCCTTGTTGGTGTCCCTGGCCAGTGCCCACTTGACCTGGTTCAGGTCGTCGCGGCCGGTGTGGATGATGCCCTTGGAGTCGGCGACCGCGATGTCGCCGATCCCGGCGTTCAGCAGGATGCGCGAGACGGCGACGCCGGAGGCGCCCGCGCCGGCGACGACGGCGCGCAGGTCGCCGAGCGACCGCCCGGTGAGGCGAGCCGCGTTGCGCAGCGCGGCGAGGACCACGATCGCGGTGCCGTGCTGGTCGTCGTGGAAGACGGGGATGTCGAGAAGCGCCCGCAGGCGGTCCTCCACCTCGAAGCAGCGGGGGGCGCTGATGTCCTCCAGGTTGACGCCGCCGAACGAGGGCGCGAGCCGGACCACGGTCTCGACGATCGCGTCCACGTCCGTGCAGTCGATGCAGACGGGCACCGCGTCGACCCCGGCGAACTGCTTGAACAGCAGGGCCTTGCCCTCCATCACGGGCATCGCGGCGGCCGGCCCGATGTCGCCGAGCCCCAGCACCGCGGTGCCGTCGGAGACCACGGCCACGACGTTGGAGACCCAGGTGTAGTCGTTGACCAGGTCGGGGTTGTCGGCGATGGCGGTGCAGACGCGGGCGACACCCGGGGTGTACGCGAGCGACAGGTCCCCGGCGTCGCGGACCGGGACGGTGGAGCGGACCTCCAGCTTGCCGCCGCGGTGCAGCGCGAAAGCGGGATCCAGATCGAGAGAAGTCAAGGAATCAGGCGTAACGGTCACAGCGACCCCAGTGTCGAAAGGACGAGTTCCTTCGGTAGACGCCGTCAAGAGAACGAGAGCCCAGGCTTCGGTAGCCGCCGGAGGCCGTCGTCGTTGACGGTCGTCTCTTGAGGGGGTACGGGGGTCACCCGTCTCCTGATTGTGCCACACGAACCACCGCCCGCCCCCGTCCCGGCGACCCCAGATCGTTGCCCCTATGGGTGTTCCCCCAGGCCACGAGGCGTGTAATACTCGGCTTTGCCAGTGATCTCTTACGTACATGGGCGCCCCAGTGGACTTGACGTCTTACGCCGAGCTGGCCGTTCAGCTGGTCAACATGGGCGACGAGCTCAAAACCCCCTTCTCCCTGCGGTCGCTGCTGGAGGAGACGGGCCGTACGGAGGCGGCCTCCCGCCTCACCCGCCGGGACATCGACGCGCTCTGGGAACTGCGTGAGGAGCTCGCGGGGGTGTTCGAGGCCGCGTCGGGAGGAGACGACGTCGACGTGGTCGACCGCCTCAACGGCCTGCTGGTCCGGCATCCCGTGCATCCGCAGATCTCCGGCCACGACGGCCAGCCCTGGCACCTGCACCTGACCGAGGGCGGCCGGGTCGCCGACGCCCTGGCGGTCGGGTCGGTCATGGGCCTCGCCAGCGTGGTCACCCGGCTCGGCGTCGACCGGCTCGGCCTCTGCCAGGCGTCGCCGTGCCGCAACGTCTACATCGACACCTCCTCCAACCGGTCGCGCCGCTACTGCTCGGAGCGGTGCGCCAGCCGGGCCAACGTGGCCGCGTACCGGGCCCGCAAGCGCGGCGCCTGATCCGGTGGGCCGGCGCACCCGTCAGCCGGGCGGCGCGGGGAAGCGCAGCGCGGGCCTGGGCCAGTAGCGCAGCACGACCCTGCCCAGGACGTCGTCCTCGGGCACCGCGCCGAAGTCCCAGCTGTCGCGGCGCCCGGGGGCCGACTGGTTGTCGCTCTCCAGCCACCAGCCGTCGCCGGTCAGCCGGAAGGCCCGCTTGACGATCAGGCCGTGCGGCCGCCTGGCGACCACCACGTCACCCGGCCGCACGGCGGCGCCGAGCCGTACCAGCAGCCAGTCCCCGGGTCGCAGCGCGGGCCGCATCGAGTCGCCGGAGACACATACGGCGGTGAGCACATCCCCCTCCGCGTGGCGTTTTCGAGACGAGTAAGGTCGGTTCTGGAACGGTGCTGTCATCAGCATTCCTAAGGAAGGATTCCGATGCTCGCACGACTGCTGCGACCCCGGCACGAGGCGTCCGCTCACTGCGACCTGCCGTGCGGGGTCTACGACCCGGCGCAGGCCCGTATCGAGGCCGAGTCGGTGAAGGCGATCATTAAGAAGTACGCCGACAACGACGACCCGGTCTTCCGGACCCGCGCGCTGCTCATCAAGGAACAGCGGGCCGAGCTGGTCAAGCATCACCTCTGGGTGCTGTGGACCGACTACTTCAAGCCCCCGCACCTTGAGCAGTACCCCCAGCTCCACCAGCTCTTCTGGGACGCGACGAAGCTCGCGGGCGCGGCCGGTGCCAAGGGCACCGTCGACCCCGGGCTGGCGGACGACCTCCTGGCGAAGATCGAGGAGATTTCCAAGATCTTCTGGGAGACCAAGGCCGCCTGATCGGGCGGACCGAGGCCCCGCACGGCCATGCCGCGCGGGGCCGGGTCGCCCGGAAAGCGGCCCAGGAAAGCGGCCCAGAGCACGCGACAAGGGCATGTACGCCAGGCGCGACCAAAACTCCATAGAAGCTTCGTATTCGGTACTACGGAATTTACGAGGAGTTACCTCCAAGGAACGCCATAATCGGCGCGTCTGGCCGGGGCAGCACCGTCCAAGTGGCGGTAAGTTGCAGTCAGCGGGCAGTGAGCCGGCTCGAAGGGGCGAGGAGGAACGTGACCGAGGAAACCGAGACGCCTGCGGTGGATCTGACCGGGATTCGCGATGCTGTGAGTGTCCGGCTGCCCGCCGTGAGCGCCTATCTGTCCGTGCTGCGCACAGCCACCGCCGGGCTCGCCGCACGGCTCGACTTCACCCTCGACCAGATCGAGGACCTGCGCATCGCGGTGGACGAGGCATGCGCCATGCTGCTGCGCCACGCCGTACCCGGAACGGACCTCCTCGCGGAGTTCGAGCTCACCGGCCCGGAGATGACGGTGCGCGTCGAGGTGAACACCCTCGGCGTGAGCTCGCCCAACCGGGAGGACTTCGCCTGGATGGTGCTGACCGCACTGGCCGACGACGTGGATGCCATCTCCGACCACGCCGACCATCTGGCGATCATGCTGCGTAAGCGCCGGAGCGCGGCGAGGCCGTCGTGACGGAAAGGACGAGTGCGATGGCCTCCGGCGACTCGGCGGCGGTGCCGGACCGCGTACGCGCGCGCACGCTCTTCGCCGAGCTCTCGGAGCTGCCGCCGGACGACCCGAGGCGCCAGCGTATCCGCGACGAGCTGGTCGAGCTTCACCTGCCGCTCGTGGAGTACCTCGCCCGCCGTTTCCGGAACAGGGGCGAGTGGCTCGACGACCTGACGCAGGTCGCCACGATCGGTCTCATCAAGTCGATCGACCGCTTCGACCTCGGGCGCGGCGTGGAGTTCTCCACGTACGCCACCCCGACCATCGTCGGGGAGATCAAGCGGCACTTCCGCGACAAGGGCTGGGCGGTCCGCGTGCCGCGCCGGCTGCAGGAGCTCAAGCTCTCGCTCACCAAGGCGATAAGCGAGCTGTCCCAGCGTGAGAGCCGGGCGCCCACGGTCGCCGAGCTCGCCGTCCACCTGGGGATGACCGAGGAAGAGGTCCTGGAGGGCCTGGAGTCGGCCAACGCCTACTCCACCGTGTCGCTCGACGCGCCCGACTCGGGCGACGACGACGCTCCCGCGGTCTCCGACTCGCTCGGCATCGTGGACGAGTCGCTGGAGGGCGTGGAGTACCGCGAGTCGCTCAAGCCACTGCTGGAGCGCCTGCCGCCGCGGGAGAAGAGAATCCTCCTGCTGCGCTTCTTCGGCAACATGACGCAGTCCCAGATCGCCACCGAGCTGGGCATCTCGCAGATGCACGTGTCCCGGCTGCTCGCCCGGACCCTGGCCCAGCTCCGCGAGGGCCTGACCGCCGAGGACTGACGCCCCGGACGATCAGGGAAACCGATCACAGGAACGACTGGGACGCCGCACTCCCCCCGGCGGCGCTCGGTCACCCAGATCGGCCCACCGGGCTCGGGCCCATCCGGATCAGGCCCACCGGGATCAGGAGCCGTCCTCGCCCATCAGCGCGTGGGTCGACGCCGGGGCGAGCAACGCGACCAGGGCCACGACGGCGGCGACGACGAGCGGCACGCCGAAGCCGTACTGCGCCGACTGGATCAGCGTGATCGCGACGGGCAGCGCGAAGATCTGGGTGACGACCGCCGGTCCCCTGCTCCAGCGCAGCACGTGCCACAGGCCCCAGGCGACCCAGATCAGGGCGGCCCCGCCGAGCACGCCGAACCCGGCCACGGCGAGGCCGGTCACCAGGTCGGTGGGCTTGCCGATCAAGGTCTCGACGCCGACGTAGCCGCCCATGACGACGGCGAGCAGGCCCTCGGCGGCCAGGACGGCGGCGGCCACGGCGAGCGTGGCGGGACGGCCGGCGGAACTGCTGATCACAACGCCCAACCCTACCCGCAGGGATGGTCGCCCTCCCCGGAGAGGCGTCACCCGGCGGAAGCGGTAAACGGTTCGTTAACCTTCAGGCATGCGGGCTCTCCTCCTCGTGAATCCCAAGGCCACCTCGACGCACCGGCGCACGCGGGACGTGCTGATCCGGGCGCTCGGCGCCGCCGTGGACCTGTCGGTCGAGGAGACCGCGTACCGCGGCCACGCGACCGCGCTCGCCGCGACGGCGCGGGCCAAGGGATTCGACGCGGTGGCGGTGCTCGGCGGCGACGGAACGATCAACGAGACCGTCAACGGGCTGCTCCAGGCGCATCCGGGCGGGCACGCGACCGAACGGCCGGCCCTCATCGTCATCCCCGGGGGCAGCGCCAACGTCTTCGCCCGCGCCCTCGGGCTGCCCAACAACCCGGTCGAGGCGACCGGAGCCGTCCTGGAGGCGCTGCGCGAGGACCGGCGCCGTGTCATCGGTCTGGGACAGGCGATTTGGCACGACGAGGTTTCGGGTCCCGATCCTGGGGCAGGAGCGGGCCCTGACCAACAAAGGTCCCGATATTTCACATTTTGTGCAGGACTGGGATACGACGCGGAGGTCATCCGGGCCGTGGAGGGTCTGCGGAGCGCGGGACACCGCGCGCTGCCCGCCCTCTACGTGAGCACGGCGGTGCGGCACTTCTTCGTGACCGACCGGCGGCGTCCGGCGATCCGGCTGGCGCGTCCCGGCCTGCCGACAGAGGATGGGATTTTCATGGCGATCGTGTCGAACACGGCGCCGTGGACCTACGCCGGCGCACGTCCGATCAACCCGACACCATGGGCCGGCTTCGAGACGGGGCTCGATCTGCTCGGGCTCCGCAGGTTGAATTCACCCGCCGTGCTCTCCTTGGTCCGACAGATCATCGGAGAACACCGGGGATTGCCGCGCGGTAAACACCTCATTCAGACGCATGACGAAGAGGAGTTCACCCTCCTCGCCTCCCGGCCGGTAGCCTTCCAGCTCGATGGCGACTACCTGGGAGAACACGAGTGGGTGATCTTTCGCGCTATCCCGGACGCGTTACAAGTCCTCGTCTAACCTGTTACATGTAGTCATAGTGTGACGCATCCGACAGCCACGACGGGCAAAACCTTGTCCCAAACCTCTTGTGTGGTGTTGGTACGGCTGAAAAGCTGAATCACGACGTCGGAACGTAGGACCTTTACGGAGACCACAGCCTCCGCAAGGGCCCCCGGCGATCGCGTGGACGCTTCCCGGCCCCTAACCCTGGATCCGGGTAAACGTCCGGCCTAGTTAGTGAAAGAGTTCACAAAGTTGACGGCCAGCGGAGCCACGAAGGCTCCATCTGACGAAGGAGTGGAACGCATGGACTGGCGCCACCGCGCTGCCTGCCGTGACGTGGACCCCGAACTGTTCTTCCCGATCGGGAACACCGGTCCCGCGCTCATGCAGATCGACGAGGCCAAGCAGGTGTGCCGGCGATGCACGGTCGCCGACTCCTGCCTGAAGTGGGCCCTGGAGTCCGGCCAGGACGCCGGAGTCTGGGGCGGACTGAGCGAGGACGAGCGCCGCGCGCTCAAGCGCCGCACGGCTCGTGCCCGCGCCCGCGCCGCCGTCTGACCCCCGGCCGTCCGGCCGCCGTACGCGACCGTCCTCGGTGAATGCCCTCGCGGCGTTCACCGGACGGCGGCGCACCCTCGTCGCGGTCATCACGTCGTTCGCTGCAAGCGAGTCACGCTTCATCTGAATCACGTGGGTCGCATCACGTCGATCGCAGCATGTCGGTCGTCGCGGTCGTCATTGCGGTCGGTCATCGCGTCCACTATGGCATCCCCCACACCGCCACGGCGAAGCGGGGTGCCCCTCACGCGCGCCTCAGGCGGGCTGCACCGGGATGCTGATGCTCACCTCGGTTCCCCCGCCGTCCCTCCCGGCCACGCCCAGGCGGCCCGACAGTTCGCCGACGACCAGCGTGCGGACGATCTGGAGCCCGAGGCTTCCGGTCGCCTCCAGGTCGAAGTCCGCGGGCAGGCCCCTGCCGTCGTCGGCCACCACCACCTCCAGCCGGTCGGCGTCCCGCCTGACGACGACCTGCACGTTCCCTGAGGAATGCGCGAAGCCGTGCTCGACCGCGTTCTGGAGCAGCTCCGTCAGCACCATCGCGATCGGGGTCGCGACCGCCGCGGGAAGCACGCCGAAGCCGCCCGTCCGCTTGATCGCCACGTGCGCGACCGACACCTCCGCCGTCATCGCGATGACCCGGTCGGCGATGTCGTCGAACTCCACCATCTCCTCCGGCATCTGCGCGAGGATCTCGTGGACGATCGCGATCGAGCCGACCCGCCGCACGGCCTCGTTCAGGGCCTCCTGCCCCTCCGGGTTGTTCAGGCGGCGCGCCTGGAGCCGCAGCAACGCCGCCACGGTCTGCAGGTTGTTCTTCACCCGGTGATGGATCTCCCGGATCGTCGCGTCCTTGGTCAGCAGCTCGCGCTCACGCCGCCGCAGCTCGGTCACGTCGCGGATCAGCACCAGCGCGCCGATGCGGCCGCCCCCGACGATCAGCGGGATCGCCCGTAGCTGCACGACCGTGCCGCCGTTCTCCACCTCGGTCTCCCGGGGCGCCCGGCCGCTGGCGACGAGCATCAGATCCTCGTTGATCGGCTCGTCGGAGTAACACAGGTCGGCGGTCGTCTTCCCGAGGTCCGCGCCCACGAGGTCGGCGTGCAGGCCGAGACGGCGGTACGCCGACAGGGCGTTCGGCGAGGCGTAGGTGACCCGGCCGGCCTTGTCCAGCCGGAGCAGGCCGTCGCCCACGCGGGGCGACCTGACCAGGAGCGGCTCCTCCTCCGTGAACGGGAACCTGCCCTCCGCCACCATCTGCGCGAGGTCGGAGGCGCTCTGCAGGTACGTCAGCTCCAGGCGGGAGGGGGTGCGCGCCGACGACAGGTTGGTGGACCGCTGGATCACCCCGATGATCGGGCCCTCCCTGCCCCGCCGTACGGGGATGGTCTCCTCACGCACCGGCACGCCGCTCGACCAGTCGGGGTCGCCCTCCCGGCAGATGCGGCGCTCGGCCCACGCCACGTCGATCAGCGGCCGCTCTCCCGCCGCCACGGACATCCCCACCACGTCGTCGTGGTAGACGGTGGGACCGGTCGTGGGACGCATCTGGGCCACCGCCAGCCACCTCGTGCCGCCCTGGTCGGGAACCCAGAGGATCAGATCGGCGAACGACAGGTCGGCGAGCAGCTGCCAGTCCGAGACCAGTGAGTGAATCCAGTCGAGGTCGGCGGATTCGAGTGCGGTGTGACGAGACACCAGGTCGCTGAGAGTCGGCACGTGTGCATGATGCGCCGCCTTCCGGGCCGAAAGCGAATCGACCTTCGTCACCTGGCAGTATGCACCTCATGACAGGGCCGCATGACGGGGCCGGCAGCACAGGGCCGATGGACAGACTGCGCGCGGCCGCGGCGCGGCGGGAGGCGGCGGGCCTGCGGCGCGCCCTGCGCCCGCGCACGCCCGACCACGACGGGCTGCTCGACCTCGCCTCCAACGACTACCTCGGCCTCGCCCGGCACGAGCGGATCGTCGAGGCGGCCGTCCGCGCCACCCGCGAATGGGGGGCGGGCTCCACCGGGTCGCGCCTGGTGACGGGCTCGACCCGGCTGCACGCCGAGCTGGAGGACCGGCTCGCCGCCTTCACGGGGGCGTCCCGCGCCCTGGTGTTCTCGTCGGGGTACCTCGCCAACCTCGCCGCCGTCGCCGCCCTCGGCCGGGACGGGCTCATCGTCTCCGACGCGGGCAACCACGCCTCGATCGTGGATGCCTGCCGGCTGTCGCGGTCGCGGGTCGTGATCACGCCGCACGGCGACGCCGAGGCGGTGGCCAAGGTCCTGGCCGAGCGGGACGAGGAGCACGCCCTCGTCGTCACCGACGCCGTGTTCTCCGTCGACGGAGACGTCGCGCCGCTGCGCGCCCTGTACGAGGCCGCCGTACGGCACGGCGCGCTGCTCGTGGTCGACGAGGCCCACGCGCTCGGCGTCGTCGGCGACCACGGCAGGGGCGCGGCGCACGCGGCCGGTCTCGCCGGCCGGCCGGACGTCGTGCGGACCGTCACGCTGTCGAAGTCGCTGGGCTCCCAGGGCGGCGCGGTCCTGGGCGCCCCCGAGGTGATCGGCACGCTGGTCGACACGGGCCGGTCGTTCATCTTCGACACCGGCCTCGCGCCCGGGTGCGCGGGGGCCGCCCTGGCCGCCCTCGACCTGCTGGAGGCGTCTCCCGGTCTGCCCGCCCGCGCCCGCGAGAGGGCGCGCGAGCTGGCCGCGCTGGCCCGCGAGCTCGGCCTGGAGACGGCCGACCCCGCCGCCGCCGTGGTGCCGGTCGTGCTCGGCCCGCCCCGGCTCGCGCTCGACGCGGCGTCCCTGTGTGCGGATCACGGGGTGCGCGTGGGATGCTTCCGCCCACCGTCGGTGCCCCAGGGCCGCGCATGTCTGCGGTTGACCGCACGTGCCGATCTGCGGTCCGATGATCTCGTGGTGGTCCGGGGTGCGCTCACCGCTGTGGCCGAGATGACGAAAGGGCCGGGTCGAGGGTGGGACAGGTGACGGAGCACAGCGAGGACTCTCCGCGGGTGCCGAAGTACTACGACGTGAAGCGGAGTCTCCTGGAGCTCACCAAGAGCCTCCCCGCGGGCAGCGCGCTCCCGCCCGAGCGCGCCCTGGCCGTACGTTTCGAGACCTCGCGGACGACGGTCCGGCAGGCGCTGTCGGAGCTGGTGGTCGAGGGCAGGCTGCTGCGCATCCAGGGCAAGGGCACGTTCGTCGCGCAGCCCAAGGTCGCGCAGGTGCTCCAGCTCACCTCTTATACGGGCGACCTGCGCACGGTCGGCCTGGAGCCGGACACCAAGATCCTCGACATCAGCTACGTCACCGCCGACGAGACGCTCGGCCGGCGGCTGGCCGTCAACCCCGGCAGCCGGGTGCTGCGCATCCACCGCCTCCGCCTGGCCAACGGCGAGCCGATGTCGATCGACACCACGCACCTTTCCGCCCGCCGCTTCCCCCGGCTGCGGCGCGAGCTGGAGGTGCACGCCTCGCTGTACGAGACGCTGCACAACGCCTACAACGTGCGGCTGACCGACGCGGAGGAGGTCATCGAGACCGTGCTCGCCACGCCGTACGACGCGCAGGTGCTCGGGGTGGACGTCGGCCTGCCGATGCTGCTGCTGACCCGGCACGCCTTCGACGCCGACGGCAACCCGGTCGAGTACGCCCAGTCGCTCTACCGCGGCGACCGCTACAAGTTCGTCACCCGCCTCCGCAGGCCCTGATGGCTGCCGAGCGAGCCGAGGGGCGCGCCGCCGATCTGGACTGAGGAGAGAGGGAGTGAGGAACGAACTCCCGAGCGACGAGGGAAGATGGCGGATGTGAGCGCCCCGAGAGCGAAGCGGGAAACACAGTGAGCATTCTCGTGGTGACCGGGACGGACACCGGGGTGGGGAAGACGGTGGTGACGGCCGCGCTCGCGGCGCTGGCGGTGGCGCGGGGCGCGACGGCCACCGTGGTGAAGCCGGCGCAGACGGGGGTCGCGGCCGGGGAGCCCGGGGACCTCGACGAGGTGATCCGCCTGTCGGAGGTGACCTCGACCTTCGAGATGACGCGGTATCCCGACCCCCTCTCCCCCGCGGCCGCCGCCCGCCTCTCCGGCCTGCCGCCGCTGTCGATCGAGGCCGCGGCGGCCCGGATCGGGGAACTGGCCGAGTCGCACCGGCTGGTGCTCGTCGAGGGCGCCGGGGGACTGCTCGTCCGGTACGACGAGGAGGGCGGCACGCTCGCGGACCTCGCCCGGCGCCTGAACGCCTCGGTGCTCGTGGTGGCCCGGGCCGGGCTGGGCACCCTCAACCACACCGCTCTGACGCTTGAGGCGATGGCGGGCCGGGGCCTCGACCTCGCGGGCGTGGTGATCGGCTCCTGGCCCGCCGTCCCGGGCCTCGCGGACCGCTCGAACGTCGCCGACCTGGAGATGCTCGCCGCCCGCCCGTTGTCGGGCGCGCTGCCGGAGGGCGCGGGGTCGCTCGGCCCCGAGGCGTTCGCCCGCGTGGCGCGGGCAGGCCTGGCTCCCGCGTTCGGCGGCAGTTTCAACCCGGCCGCGTTCCGTTCGACCTTTAAGCTGCCCCTGTGACAGCAGTGCCCCAACGGACCGACGGGAGTGCCGCGTGAAGACCGACATCCTGGAGATCGCCCGCGTTCAGGTTCTCGACGAGGGCAGAGGGCTCGACGCGGCGCAGGCGCTGGAGTGCCTGACGCTTCCCGGCGACCGCCTGCCGGACCTGCTCGCCCTGGCGCACGAGGTGCGGATGAAGTGGTGTGGTCCCGAGGTCGAGGTGGAGGGGATCGTCTCGCTCAAGACCGGAGGCTGCCCGGAGGACTGCCACTTCTGCTCGCAGTCCGGGCAGTTCTCCTCTCCGGTCCGCGCGGCCTGGCTCGACATCCCCTCCCTCGTCCAGGCGGCCGTCGAGACGGCGCGGACCGGGGCGACCGAGTTCTGCATCGTGGCCGCCGTGCGCGGGCCGGACCGGCGGCTGATGGACCAGGTCCGCGAGGGCGTCCGGGCGATCCGGGAGGCCGTCGAGATCAACGTCGCCTGCTCGCTCGGGATGCTCACCCAGGCGCAGGTGGACGAACTGGCCGAGATGGGGGTGCACCGCTACAACCACAACCTGGAGACCGCCCGGTCGCACTTCCCCCGCGTCGTCACCACCCACACCTGGGAGGAGCGGTGGGAGACCTGCCTCATGGTCCGGGAGGCGGGCATGGAGCTGTGCTGCGGCGGCATCGTGGGCATGGGTGAGACGCCGGAGCAGCGGGCCGAGTTCGCCGCCCAGCTCGGCGAGCTGGCGCCGGACGAGGTGCCGCTCAACTTCCTCAACCCCCGGCCGGGCACGCCGTTCGCCGATCACCCGCTGGTCGACGGCGCCGAGGCGCTGAAGACGATCGCCACGTTCCGCCTCGCCCTGCCGCGCACCATCCTGCGGTACGCCGGAGGCCGTGAGCTGACCCTCGGCGACCTCGGTACGAGGGAGGGCATGCTGGGCGGCGTCAACGCCGTCATCGTCGGAAACTACCTCACGACACTGGGCCGGGCGCCCGAACGTGACCTGGAGCTGCTCGCCGATCTCAAGATGCCCATCAAGGCGCTCTCCCAGACCCTCTGACTGGCTTATCCCGGGCGGCAACGGGCATCAGCGGAGGTGACCGACGTTCTCCTGTGGCGGGAGGGCATTGGCCGTCCGTCTGTTGGCAAAAGTGACCGACTGGTAGGTTTCACCCTATGGAGTCCCCCAAACACGCAGGCGACATCGCCGTCGCCGTCTCCCAGGCCTACGGCGTGGACACCATGTTCACGCTCTCCGGCGGGCACGTCTTCCCCCTTTACGACGGGGCCGTCCATCAGAACATGCGCATCCTCGACGTGCGCCATGAGCAGAGCGCGGTGTTCGCCGCCGAGGCGACGGCCCGGCTGACGCGCAGGCCCGGCCTCGCGGTGCTCACCGCCGGCCCCGGCGTCACCAACGGCGTCTCGGGGGTCGCGACCGCCCACTTCAACGGCTCCCCTGTCGTCGTCCTCGGCGGGCGCGCCCCGCGCTCGCGCTGGGGCTCCGGGGCGTTGCAGGAGATGGACCATCCCCCGCTGTTCGAGCCCATCACCAAGCTCGCCTTCACCGGCTCGGGCGCGGACTCCATCGGGCAGGACGTGGAGATGGCCTTCCGGACCGCGCTCGCCCCGCACCGCGGTCCGGTGTTCCTGGACGTCCACATGGACGACCTGTTCTCGCCGTCGGCCGAGTACGACTCGGAGACGCTGACCCCGTCGCCGCTGGAGCCCGACCCCGAGGCGCTCGCCGGCATCGCGCGGCTGATCGCCGAGGCCGAGCGCCCGCTTCTCGTGCTGGGCTCGGACGTGTGGATGGACCGCGCGGAGGAGGCGGCGCGGGACTTCGCCGAGGAGTGGCGCCTGCCGGTCGTGCCCAACGGGCAGGGGCGGGGCATCCTGCCCGCCGGGCACGAACTGCTCGTCACCCGTGCCCGCGGCCTCGCGTTCAGCCAGGCCGACCTGGTCGTCGTCGTCGGCACCCCGCTCGACTTCCGCCTCGCGTACGGCTGGTTCGGCGGCAAGGAGGGCGCGCCGCTGGCCCGGGTCGTGCACATCGTCGACGCGCCCTCCCAGCTCGCGACCCACACCGGCCTGTCGGGCTCGGCGTCCGGCGACCTGTCCCTCCTCTTCTGGGGCCTCGGCGCCGCGTGCGGCACGGCCGGGGTGAACCCGAAGGCGTACGCGCCCTGGGTGACCCGGCTGGGCGAGACGGCGGCGGCGGCGATCGCCGAGGACGCGCCGCTGCTGGAGTCCGACTCCGACCCGATCCATCCCATGCGCATCTACGGCGAGCTGAACAAGGTGCTCGCCGACGACGCGGTGGTGATCGGCGACGGCGGCGACTTCGTCTCCTACGCCGGCAAGTACGTCGAGCCGCGCCGCCCGGGCAGCTGGCTCGATCCCGGGCCGTACGGCTGCCTCGGCACCGGGCTCGGCTACTCCATCGCGGCCCGGCTGGCCCGGCCGTCGTCGCAGGTCGTGCTGCTGCTCGGCGACGGCGCCGCGGGCTTCTCGCTGATGGACGTGGACACGCTGGTCAGGCACCGGCTGCCGGTCGTGATGATCTGCGGCAACAACGGCATGTGGGGGCTGGAGAAGCACCCCATGCAGATGCTGTACGGCTACGACGTGGCGGCCGAGCTCCAGCCGCAGTGCCGCTACGACCAGGTCGTCACCGCGCTCGGCGGCGGCGGGGAGCTGGTCACGTCGCCGGACGAGATCGGCCCGGCGCTGCGCCGCGCCTTCGACTCCGGCGTGCCGTACATGGTGAACATCGCGACCGATCCGGCCGTCGCCTACCCGCGCACCACCTCGGGCGTCTGACGAGGGCGCCTGACGGGCATGAGCGCCCCGCCCGCTCCGGCGGGCGGGGCGTGACCGTCAGGGGGCCGGCGTGCGGGCCGGGGACGGGCTCGGCGTGGCGCTGGGCGAGGCGGACGCGCAGGGCTTCAGCTGCACGACGAACTTGACCACGGAGCCCTCGGGCTTCCTCGTCCCGGCGGCCGGGCTCTGGCTGACGACGAGCCCCCGGCACTTGCCCTCACCCGTCGTGGTGCCGGCGGGCTTGAGACCCATCTTGTTGATCCGCGCCAGCGCGACGCTCTCGGTCACCTTCACGACGGACGGGACCTCGACGAGATCCTCGGCCGGGCTCGGCGAGGGAGAGGGCGAGGGTGAGGCGGACGGGCTCGGCGACGGAGTGGGCGTCGGGCTCGGCTTCGGCCTGGGCGAACTGGGCCGCACCGACGGCACGGCCGCCGTCGGGGTCGGCGTCCTGCGGGGGCGGGAACGGGACGGCGACGGGCTGGGCGTGGGGGTCTCCACGGTGAGGGGCCCCGTGTTCGAGGGTTCGGGCGTGCCGGACCCGGCCGAGGCCATGTTGATCCCCAGGACGGCCAGGGCCCCGACGACGGCCACTCCCGCCACTCCGGCCGCGAGCGGCAGCCCGCGGCCCCGCCTGGACCGCTGGGCGGCGTCTCTCGCCGCCGCGCGCCGCGACACCCGCGTGCCCTGCTGCGGCGTCGCCACGGTCGCCGGCGGCACGGCGGGGGCGTCGTCCCACGACTCGCGGGTGACGCGGTAGGTGTGGCCGGTGGAGGGGACCGGTTCGGGCCCGCCCGGGTAGGGACCGGCCTGGGTCGCCGCGACCGGCGGAGGGGGGACGGCCATCGCCTGGGAGACCGCGCCGGGTATCTGGGCCCCGGGTATCTGAGCACCGGGTACCTGGGCACCGGGCTGCACCGCCTGCCGGGCCGCCTGGCTCATCGTGGCGGCCGACGGCCAGCGGAGCGCCGGGTCCTTGGACATGGCCCGCTCGACGACGGCCCGCACGGCGGGCGGCACGTCCGGCGGCAGCGGCGGCGGCTCCTCGCGGATGTGCTTGAGCGCGATCGTCACCGGCGAGTCGCCGTCGAAGGGGCGCCGGCCCGCCAGGCACTCGTACGCCACCACACCCAGGGCGTAGATGTCGACGGCGGGCGTGACCGGAGCACCCTCGGCCTGCTCGGGTGCGCAGTAGGCCGCGGTGCCGAGCACCATGCCCGCGTCGGTGAGGCGGCTGCCCGAGTCGGCGCGGGCGATGCCGAAGTCGGTGAGCACCAGCGTGCCGTCCGGGCGGACGAGCAGGTTGCCGGGCTTGATGTCCCGGTGCACGATCCCCCGCTCGTGCACGGCCTGCAGCGCGGAGGCGGCCTGCGCGATGAGCTCCATCGCCGGTTCGGGACCGATGCGGCCGATCCGGGTCAGCAGGCGGTCGAGCGGCTCGCCGTCCACGAACCGCATCACGAGGTACGCGGTCGAGCCGTCGCCGGGGACGTCGGTCACGCCGTAGTCGTAGACGTCGACGACTCCGGGGTGGTTGACGGTCGCCATCGCCCGCGCCTCGCCCTGGAAGCGAACGGCGAATCCGGGGTCGTCGAGGCGACCGGGGAGCAGCACCTTGACCGCGACCGTGCGCGCGAGGACCGTGTCCTCACCACGCCACACCTCGCCCATGCCCCCGGCGCCGAGCCGGGCGTCCAACCGGTAGCGCCCGGCCAGGGTCATCCCTTGGGCCACCATTTGCGCCCCGTACCCCCTAAGTCACTCGACCCCCGAAGGTGTCCAACAAAGCAGGCTCGCGTCGCGGGAAGATAACGACAGGATCACGGAACCCTGTAAGGCGAGGGATCCGGGCTCGGGGGCCGGATGTCGAGCTTACCTGTTATCCGCCGCTGGCACCGTGCACCGAGCACCGCGCCGACCAGCTCCTCGGCGTCACCTGGACGACCAGCCGCCGGCGGCACTGCGGGCAGTAGCGCGGTGGCTCCATCGTCCTCGCGGCCAGGCAGGCCGCGTGATCACCGTCCTCGGCCGGACGGCCGCAGTGATCGCAGAAGAGGTCCACGGTGCATCACCCTAGCCGGTGACCGCCTGCTCTTCCCCCTTCTTGAGACACCACTGTTTCTTGAGACACCGCTGTCCAAGACGCCGCTTCCTGCGACGCCCCTCTCTAAGACGTCTCCGCGCCGCGAAAAGTTGCGGCCGCTTCCAATCGGAAGCCGAACCAATAGGCTCACGGCATGAGTCTCGCTCCAGGTCTGCGCGCCGAGGTCCTCATCATGGTGGAGCGTGGGGACACGGCCATCCGGGTCGGCAGCGGTGACGTGCCGGTGCTGGGGACGCCCCGGCTGCTCTCGTTCGCCGAGGGCGCCACGGTCAAGGCCGTCCACCAGCACCTGGAGCCCGGGCAGACCTCGGTGGGGACCAGGGTGCTGATCGAGCACCGCCTGCCCAGCCCCGTCGGGATGCACGTCTGGATCGCCGCCGAACTCACGGAGGTGGACGGCAGGCGGCTCGTCTTCTCCGTCAGCGCCGTCGACAAGACCGGCGCCCAGGTGGCCACCGGCACGATCGAACGGGTCGTCGTCGACCGCGAGCGCTTCCTCGCCCGTCTCTAGTCGATCACGGCGATGAGGTCGCCCTCCTGGACGACGTCGCCCTCCTTGACCTGGAGCTTGGTGACGGTCCCCGCGTCCTCGGTGAGGACCGGGATCTCCATCTTCATCGACTCCAGGATCACCAGCGTGTCGCCCTCGTCGACGACGTCGCCCTCGCTCACGACGATCTTCCAGACGTTCGCCACCATCTCGGCGTGCACCTCGGCCACCCGGACACTCCCCTCAACATGGATTCAGCAGATCAGGATTTTCTCATCCGGGAGACCAGACCGGTGTCGTAGTCCCCGCTCACGAACTCGGGATGATCGAGCAGTTCGGCGCAGAAGGGCAGGTTGTGCTTGGGACCCTCGACGCGGAACGCCGCGACGGCCGCCCGTCCGCGTTCCAGCGCCTCCTCGCGGGTGGCGCCGACGACGCAGAGCTTGGCCATCAGCGGGTCGTAGAACGGCGTGACCGTGTTGCCCGCCGTGTATCCCGAGTCGACGCGCACCCCCTCGCCCTCCGGCTCCTCCCACACACCGATCTTGCCAGGGCCGGGAAGGAACCGGCGGGGGTCCTCGGCGTACACCCGGAACTCGATCGCGTGGCCGCTGCTCCGCGGCTCCACGGAGTAGACCTCCCCGGCGGCGATCCGGATCTGGTGCTCCACCAGGTCGAGGCCGGTGACCAGCTCGGTGACGGGGTGCTCCACCTGGAGGCGGGTGTTCATCTCCAGGAAGACGAAGTCCTGGGCGTCGGCGTCCACCAGGCACTCGACCGTGCCCGCGCCGCGGTAGGCCACCGCCTCCCCCGCCCGTACGGCGGCCGCGAGCATCCGCTCACGCAGCTCCGGGGTGACGCCGGGAGACGGGCTCTCCTCCACGACCTTCTGGTGCCGCCGCTGGACCGAGCAGTCCCGCTCGCCCAGCGCGACCACCGTGCCGTCGGCGAGGCCGAGGATCTGCACCTCGACGTGCCTGGCCCGTTCGACGTACCGCTCCAGCAGGATGGCCGGCTCGCCGCCGAACCGGGCGGCCGCCCGGCAGGCCTGCTCGAACGCCTTCGCCAGCGAGTCGTCGTCACGGGCGACGCCCATGCCGATTCCGCCGCCCCCGCCGGACGCCTTGACCATGACGGGGTAGCCGATCTCCTTGGCGGCCCGCTCGGCCTGCGCGAGGTCGGACACCGGTTCCCTGGTCCCGGCGGCGACCGGGACGCCCGCCGCCTCCATCAGGTTCCGGGCGTTGATCTTGTCGCCCATCCGTTCGACGGCCTCGGGGTCCGGGCCGATCCAGACGAGCCCGGCGTCGATCACCGCACGGGCGAACGCGGCGTTCTCCGCGAGGAACCCGTAACCGGGGTGGACCGCCCGCGCTCCCGTCGTACGGGCGGCCTGGAGGACCTTGTCGATGTCGAGGTAGCTCTGGGCCGGGTTCGCCGGGCCGAGGAGCACGGCGTCGTCCGCCTCGCGGACGAACGGCAGGTCGGCGTCCGCCTCGGAGTGGACCGCGACCGCGCGCAGCCCCATCCCCCGGACCGTACGGATGATCCGCCGGGCGATTTCACCGCGATTGGCGATCAAAACTGAGTCGAGCACGTTGCCAACTCTAGGGGGATCACCCGCCAGGGCCCTCCGCCCGTTCCGACTGAACCCGGCGGGCGAATCTGTAGGGTCGCGACAACGATGATGTCATCGGCGTGGCGCCGGCGGTGCCGCAGTGTTACGTCTGCTACAACCGGGTGACGAGCACGAGCCGGTCGACGACACGCGCCAGAGCCTCCACCACACCCGGATCGTAGGCCGAACCACCGTCGAGCCGCAGCCGCTCCAGCGCCGCCGCCGCCCTGTCCCGGTCGGTCGACGCGCCCACCAGGTCGTCGTACGCGTTCGCGGCCCTGATGATCCGGCTGGCCATCGGGGGCGACTCGCCGAGCGTGTCGCACTGCCGCCGGACGATCTCCGCCACGCCGTGCAGCACGCCGGTCTTCCTGATCACCTCGGCGCCCAGGCCGGCGATCCGCCGGGCCTGGTCGGCGTCGGCCAGCACCGTGGCCCCGCCGGGGATCGGATCGCGCAGCGAGAGCTGGCCGATGTCGTGCATGAGCGCGGCGTACTCCAGCTCCAGCAGCTGGGGCTCCGACATGCCGAGCTCCCGCCCGACGCCGACGGACAGCCGGCTGACGCGGCGCGAGTGGCCCGGCTCCACGTATCCGCCGACCTCGGTGACCCGGCTCAGCGCGCGCACCGTCTGCAGGTAGGTCGCGCGGATGCCGGCGTACTTGCGGAAGGCCACCTGCGTGACGAGCAGCGGCGCGGCGAACGCGGGCAGGGCGGTCATGTCCATGCTGTGCGAGGCGAGCGCGAGCAGGATGCCCGACGCCGCGACGGCGGCGCCGAGCGGCGCGGCCATCCTGATCTCGTCGCGTACGGCGACGCCGAACGCGGTCCTGACCTGGTTGGCCCGGAGCATGGCCGCGATCACCACGTCGGCCGCGAGCATGACCGTGACCAGCACGGCCATCACCCCGAGCGCCGGCCACCAGTTGCCGTGGCCGGCGCCGGTGTCCCGGGCGGTCGCCTCCAGCGAGCCGGTCAGCGGCCGGTAGGCGAACGCGAGCAGCGACCCGGCGAGCAGTCTCCGGGCCATCGCGTCGAGCCGCGGCGGCCGGCCGACCGCCAGATGCGGCAGCCCTCCGGCGATCATGCCGACCGACATCACTGCCACGACCTCCAGGGCCGAGTGGCCCGCGGGCCGCCCGCCCACGTCGAGCAGCAGGGCGTACCCGAGGGAGGCCGCGGTGGAGACTGGCGCGACCTCGCGGTTGCCCGGCATGGTGAGCCGGGCCAGCTCTCCGGCCGCGATGAGCGCGCCGAACCCGATGGCGACCCGCGGGTCGGTCAGTCCCCGCGCCGCCGTGTGGGCGATGCCCGCGACGGTCAGCATCCCGGCCGCGCAGATCAGCAGGAGCTGACCCGAGTCGAGTCCCAGGTGCGCGGTGGCCGGCCGGCGTGTCCTCACCGCTCGGACACCACCTGGATCGGGGTGGTCGGGTCGTCGTGGTCCTTGGCCGTGGTCTCCACGGCGGCGTCGTCCGGCGGGACGGGCGCCGGCTGGGCCGGCTGCCACCCGTGCCGGTCGAGCGCCCTGACGAACCGGACCACCATGTCGGGGTCGAACTGCGTCCCCGCGTTCTTGCGCAGCTCCGCCACCGCGACCTCGATCGGTTTGGCCTTCCGGTACGAACGGTCGGAGGTCATGGAGTCGAAGGCGTCGGCCACCGCGATGATCCGGGCGAACTCCGGGATCTCGGACCCGGCGAGCCCCATCGGGTAGCCCTTGCCGTCGTGCCGTTCGTGGTGGTGCATGATCCCGGCGAACGCCTCGTCGAGGAAGTCGATGCCCCGCACGATCTCCAGCCCCCGCATGGGATGCAGCTGGATCGCGGCGTACTCCTCCTCGGTGAGCCGGCCCTCCTTCTGCAGCACCTTGGTCGGCACGCCGAGCTTGCCGACGTCGTGCAGCATGCCGGCGTACCGGATCGCGCGGAGCCGCTCGGTGCCCATGCCGATCTCCTCGGCGATCATCGACGAGGCGGCGGAGACCCGCGTGCAGTGCCCGCGCGTGTAGTAGTCCTTGGTCTCCACCGCCTGGCACAGCGCCGCGATGGTCGCGTCGTACGCGCGCTGCTCGGCGTGGTAGTGCCCGAGCGCCCACCGGGCGACGAACAGCGGCAGCAGCACGAGCACGGCGGAGATCGACTGCACGGTCGACCACAGGGCCGCGATCAGCAGGCCGAAGGTGGCGAAGCCGACGTAGGAGCTGAGGAACTGCACCATCACGCGGAGCGAGACCTGGTCGCGGTGCACCACGGCGGCGAGCCGCAGGATGACCGCGGTCAGCGCGAAGTTCATGGCCACGAAGGCCGCCGTCGCGGCGGCGTACGGCACCAGGACGCCCGGGAAGTCGGCCGGTTCCGGCAGCCCGGGCACCCCGCCCGCGCTCTCGTAGGCCCACCCGGCGGCGTATCCGCACAGCGCGTACTGCGCGCCGTTGAACAGCCGCTTGACCAGCGGCAGGCCGGGGCGCGCGCTCACCACCGCGGCCAGTCCGACCAGGGCGGCCCCCTCCGGGCCGACGAGCACCACGGCGGCCAGGGCGGCGGAGAAGCTCACCGACACCGCGACGTTCGGCACGCTGAGCAGCGTCGGCACCGACTCGCACAGCAGGAACAGCAGTGCGAGGACGAGGAGCGTGGACCAGTCCTCCGGCGTGAGCCCGTGACGGGCGAGCAGGCCACGCGCGATCACGACGCCGGCGGTCCCGACGAGCGCGGCGAAATAGACCCTGGCGGGCCATGGAAGTTCCCGCATTGGCGGCCACCTCGAATGCGGATCGGACCTGTGGGCCGGCCGTCCGTGACCGGCCCACAGGCAGTGACTACGTCCAGGAGATCCCCGGGGTGCCGGCAGCGAGGCCGACCAGAGCGACCACCGGAGTGAGCAGCGCCAGCGCCACTATCAGCCTGACGACGGTCTTCCCAAACATTGCGCCGCCTCCACGTCGATTGCGCCCTCAGGCTACAGAAGGGGCGCGGGCCGGTCCGGGATGTCGCGACCATCGCAGCCAAAACGTAACCAAGCAATCACACCGCGTGCAATTGCAGGGGTTCGCGTCAGGCCGGCGCCTCGCGGGCCCATTCGACGGTGGCCTTCAGGCCGGTGGCCAGATCGTGGCGGGGACGCCAGCCGAGGCCCTCCAGCGCGGGCGCCGGGTCGACGGCCATGTCGGGGAGGTCGCCGAGTCGCGCGGGCTCGAAGCGCGGCTCGTCGGGGACGCCCGCCGCCGCGGCGACCAGGGTGTGCAGCTCCCGGTCGCTGGTCCGCACGCCGGTGCCGAGATTGAACCGGCGGCCGTCGCCGTCCGGGCCGCAGGCGCGGGCGAAGCCGTCCACCACGTCGTCCACGAACACGTAGTCGCGGGTCTGGGAGCCGTCGCCGTAGACGACCGTGGGCTTCCCGGTCAGCAGGGCGTCGGTGAAGATGGCGACCACCCCGGCCTCGCCCTCGGGCGACTGGCGCGGCCCGTAGACGTTCGACAGCACGAGCGTGGTGTATTCGAGGCCGTGCAACGCGCGGTAGGTCGCGAGGTAGAGCTCCCCGCCGAGCTTGGAGGCGGCGTACGGCGAACGGGGATCGGCGGGCGCGTCGCCGGGGACCGGGATGACGGCCGGCCTGCCGTAGACGGCCACGGACGAGGCGTAAACGATCTTGCGGGCGCCGGCGCGGCGGGCGGCCTCCAGGACGTTCACAGTGCCCTCGACGTTGACCGCGGCGTCGGTCACCGGGTCGGCCACGCTCCGGCGCACGCTGATCTGCGCGGCGAGGTGACAGACGACCTCCGGCCGCCACCGGGCGGCGACCTCCGCGAGCGCGGGGTCGCGCACGTCCATCGCGTGCAGGGGGGCGTCGGAGTCGCGCGGGTGCCCGGACGACAGGTCGTCCACCACCGCGACCTCGTGTCCGTCCGCGAGCAACCGGTCGACGAGGGTCGACCCGATGAAGCCCGCTCCGCCCGTTACCAGCGCACGCATGCCCCGCCCCCTCCCGGCCCCGTACGGGGAAGATCCTAACGGGCCGCGCCGCGGCCCGGGCCTCGCACAGCCCGGTCCTCACTCTGCCCAGGGGACGCGGCCTATTCGGCCATCTCGGCGCGTACCTGCTGGATGCGGGTCAGGACCCTGGCGCGCAGGTCCTGTGGCACGGGATCGCACCCGCAGTGCTTGGCCACGAGGCGCTTGACCGCCTCCTCCAGGCCGTACTCCTCAAGACAGGGGCCGCACTCGTCGAGGTGCTTCCTGATCTCGGCGATCCGGTCGTTGTCGAGCTCGCCGTCCAGGTAGGTGTAGACCTTGTCGAGCACCTCGCCACACGGCGTGTCGTGGTGTTTCCCGCAGCTCATCGCTCCTCCTCGCCAACCGTCCCGCCCTGATCCGCGCCGCGGGAGTCCGGCCGTACGAGGCCGCGCTCGCGCGCGTAGTCCTCGAGCTGGTTGCGGAGCTGCCGGCGGCCGCGGTGGAGGCGCGACATCACGGTCCCGATGGGCGTGCCCATGATCTCGGCGATCTCCTTGTACGGGAAGCCCTCCACATCCGCCAGGTAGACGGCGATGCGGAACTCCTCGGGAAGTGCGGCGAGAGCATCCTTCACGTCACTGTCGGGAAGATGCTCAAGCGCCTCGATCTCGGCCGACTTCAGCCCGCTGGACGTGTGCGACTCCGCCCGCGCGAGCTGCCAGTCCTCGATCTCCTCGGTGCCCGCCTGCTTGGGCTCCCGCTGCTTCTTCCGATAGCTGTTGATGAAGGTGTTGGTGAGGATGCGGTAGAGCCAGGCCTTGAGGTTCGTCCCCTCCTGGAACTGGTGGAAGGAGGCGAAGGCCTTGGCGAAGGTCTCCTGCAGGAGATCCTCCGCATCCGCTGCGTTACGGGTCATCCGGAGCGCCGCGGAGTAGAGCTGGTCGAGAAACGGCATGACGTCGCGCTCGAACCGCTCGCTGCGCTGCTCCAGAGTCTCCTCGGCTGTCTTGGAGACCGGACCCACCCCCTTCAGGACGCCGTACCCAGCCGAGGATACCGGTCCGCCCAGGCCGGGCCAGTCGAGGCCTTCTGACAGCACCAACGTCTTCATGCACAACTGCAACAGGGCGGGCGTAGAGTCTGTTCCCGGTGCAGTTTGAGGTGACGAACGACCCGGTGCGGGGAAAAAACCAGGCACCGGCGAGGGAGTGTCCGGCCGATGCCGTCCGTCGCGTGCGTGTGCCGGACACGACCGAGGTGGCCCGGAGACCGAGTTTCGCCGTTCCACGCGAGTGCGCGGGGACGGCCAGAGTGCAGGAGCCGCTCGTGCTGCCTATACCGGCCAACGAACTCAACGGCTCGGGCACACTCGGGCCGTACTGGACCTTTTATCACGCGGTGGTCGCCGAGCAGCTCCGGCGGTGGCTGCCCGCCCGTCCCTCCCTGCTGCTGGACCTGTCCGGCGGACGGGGGCGGTGGCCGGCCCAGGCGGCGCGCGCCGGGCACCGCGTGGTCGAGGTCGTCGACTTCCGCAGGCCGGCGGATCCCTGGCTGCGCGACGCCTCCGAGCGCATCCAGAAGGTGCGCGCCGACGATCTGGGCTTCCTGCCCGACGGCAGCGTGGACGGCGTCATCGCCGAGGAGCGCGTGCTGTCGGTCGAGATCATGGCGGAGTCGGTCGTCGAGGACGTGGCCCGGGTGCTGCGGCCCGGCGGGCGCGCTCTGTTGTGCGTCGACTCGCTGGTCCTCGGGATGGCGATCCTGGCCGAGCAGAACTACTGGGCGCACCTGTGCCAGACCGGGGAGGTCATGCTGATCCCCTGGCCGGACGGCAGCATCACGCGCTGCTTCACCACCCAGCAGGTGCGCGAGCTGGTCACCGGCGCCGGGCTGGAGGTCGAGTGGGTGCGCCCGCGCACCGTGCTGTCCCCGTCCACCGTGGACCACGTGCTGAGCTCGGAGAGCAAGTCGCTGTCCTGGCTCGTGCGCACCGAACTCGAGACCCAGGCGGACGGCGACGACACGGTGGGAATCCACCTCGTGGCCAGCGTGCGCAAGCCGTCCTGAGCGCGGCGGCCCGGTCAGCAGGGCGGGCCAGCTGCCGGGGTCGGCAGGGCGGGCCGGCCGGTCAGCGCCGGCGCTCGGCCCGCGACTGGCACTGCACGCAGCGCGCCGCCTCGGGACGGGCCTCCAGCCTGCCGTCCGGCACGGCCGACCCGCAGTCGACGCACCGCCCGTAACCGCCGTCGTCCAGCCGGCGCAGCGCCGCGAGCACGGCCGTACGCTGCCGGCCCGCGGCGTCGAGCATCGCCCGGGCGCGGTCGGCGTCGGTGAGACCGGCTCCCGCGTCGGCCGAGGACCCGCCGTGCCGGTCCGTGCCCGCGCGCAGCACGCCGATCGACCGGTCGAGCTCGTGCAGCATGCTTTCCAGGCGCATACGCGCGGTCGCGACGTCCACGAATCCGCACCTCCGGGAGTGGGGAGTCATCCGTCCAGGAGCCCCCGGCCTCCCGGTCGGTCAGCGGCCGTTCACTTACCGTGCAACCGCTTTCTCGAACGGATTCCCACTTCCCGCGCCGCTTACACCCTCTAGCCGAGCGTCGGGACGTCGTCGCCTTCCAGCGGCTCGACCAGCTCGGGACCGTTGTGGCGGACGTTGTTCACGACGTCGGACACGGCGTACGCCTCCAGCCGGTCAGGGCCGGCCGGGACGAGGAGCCCGGTGGGATCGGTGACGCCGGGGTCGAGCCACTCCGCCCAGCGCTCCCGCTCGACCATCATCGGCATGCGGTCATGGATGCGGCCCAACCTGTCCTCCGCCGTGGTGGTGATCACGGTGCAGGTGCACAGCCACTTCAGCGGGTCGTCGTCCGCCCGGCCGGGGTCCTTCCAGAACTCGTAGAGCCCGGCCATCGCGAGCACGCCGCCGTCGGCCGGGTGGATGAAGAAGGGCTGCTTCTTCTTCCCCTCGACCGGCATCCACTCGTAGTAGCCGTCCGCCGGCAGCAGGCAGCGGCGCGACTTCAGCGCCCTGCGATAGGACGGCTTCTCCGCCACCGTCTCCACCCGGGCATTGATCATGCGGGAGCCGACGGACGGATCCTTGGCCCAGCTCGGCACGAGCCCCCACCGGACCAGCCGGAGCTGCCTGACCGGCCGGTCGCCGGCGCTCTCGCCGCCCTCGTCCTTCGGCACCCGGCACATCACCGCGTAGACGGTCTTGGTGGGCGCGACGTTGTAGTCGGGCCGCAGCTCCTGGTCGGGCACGCCGTCCAGCTCGACCTCGAACTCCTCCAGCAACTCCTGCTTCTTGCGCGCAGACGCGTACCTCCCGCACATGTCATCAAGACTGGCACAAAGACCGCCGTCCCGGCGGGCCCCGCGCGGCGTGCGGCCGCCGGAGAGGGGCCCGATAAGCTTGCCCGCATGGCCTCTCCGCAGTCCGCGTCCGGCGGCGCCGAGCCGCATGCCACCCGTCAGCACGACGTCGACGCACCGCTCTGGCCCGCTCCGGTGGCCGCCGGGCCGGTCCGCGCGACGGTGCGCCTGCCCGGTTCGAAGTCGGTGACCAACCGCGCGCTGGTGCTCGCCGCGCTGGCCGACGCCCCCGGCACCGTACGGCTCGCGCTGCGCAGCCGCGACGCCGACCTCATGGCGGCGGCCCTGCGCGCGCTCGGCGCCGAGATGACGCCGTCCAACGAGAGCGCCGACAGCGTGGACTGGTCGGTGACCCCGCGTCCCGTACGCGGCGGGGTGTCGATCGACGCCGGGCTGGCCGGGACCGTGATGCGCTTCGTGCCTCCGGTCGCCGCGCTCGCCGGCGGGCCGGTCTTCTTCGACGGCGACCCGCACGCGCGCAAGCGCCCGATGGGCCCGATCCTCGGCGCGCTGCGCGCGCTCGGCGCGTCGGTCGACAACGACGCGCTGCCGTTCACGATCCGCGGGCCGATCTCGGGCGGGGAGGTCGTCCTCGACGCGTCCGTCTCCTCCCAGATGGTCTCGGGCCTGCTGCTGGCCGGCGCGCGCTTCGAGAAGGGCGTGACGGTGCGGCACGACGGCCCGCCCGTCCCCTCGATGCCGCACATCGAGATGACCGTGCAGATGCTGCGCCGGGCCGGGGTCGAGGTGGACGACACGGAGACCGACGTGTGGCGGGTGCAGGCCGGGCCGGTCCGGGCCGGTGACGTCACGGTCGAGCCCGACCTGTCCAACGCCGCGCCCTTCCTCGCTGCCGCCCTGGTCACCGGTGGCGCCGTCGTCGTGCCGGACTGGCCGGAGGAGACGACGCAGGGCGGCGACGCGCTGCGCGGGCTGCTCGCCGAGATGGGCGCGCGGGTCGAGCGGGTGCCGGAGGGCCTGCGAGTGACCGGCACCGGATCCCTGCGGGGCATCGACGCCGACCTGCGGGACGTCAGCGAGCTCACGCCCACGATCGCCGCGCTCGCCGCGCTGGCCGACGGCCCCTCCCGGATCAGGGGCGTCGCGCACATCCGGGGGCACGAGACCGACCGGATCACCGCTCTCGCGACGGAGATCAACCGGCTGGGCGGCGACGCGCGGGAGACCGACGACGGCCTGGAGATCCGTCCCCGGCCGCTGACCGGCGGTGTCTTCCGCTCCTACGCCGACCACCGCATGGCCACGGCGGGCGCCGTCGTCGGCCTGGTCGTGCCGGGCGTCGAGGTCGAGGACATCGCGACGACCGCCAAGACGCTGCCCGAGTTCCCGCGCATGTGGGCCGCGATGCTGGGCAGCGAAGGCCTCGGCGGAGGGCTCGGCGAGGGGCGCTGATGGCGGCACTGGGACGATCGGGGCACGGGAACTGAGCAGACGGCGCTACGACGAGGACGACGTCAGGATCAGGCCGGGCAAGGGCTCGCGGCCCCGGACGCGCATCCGGCCTGCCCACAGCGAGGCGGTCGAGGGGTTCGTGGTGGCCGTCGACCGCGGGCGCTACACCTGCCTGGTCGGTGAGGGCGTGCCCGGCACCGAGACGTCCGGGCGGCGGAGGGGCGAGCGGACGCTCGTCGTCGCGATGAAGGCGCGCGAGCTCGGCCGTAAGGGCATCGTCGTGGGCGACCGCGTCGCGCTGGTGGGCGACGTGACCGGGCAGCCCGACACGCTGGCGCGCGTCGTCCGCGTCGAGGAGCGGACGTCGATGCTGCGCCGCAGCGCCGACGACACCGACGACATCGAGCGGCCCATCGTCGCCAACGCCGACCGATTGGTGATCGTCACCGCCCTCGCCGATCCGCCGCCGCGTCCCCGCATGATCGACCGGATGCTCGTCGCGGCCTTCGACGCCGACATCGAGCCGCTGCTCTGCCTCACCAAGTCGGACCTCGCCCCAGCCCGTGACCTCGTGGCCCTCTACGAGCCCCTCGGCGTGCCGTACGTCGTCGTCCGCAGGGGCGGCGCGCTCGACGAGCTGGCCGGGGTGCTCGCGGACCGGATCAGCGTGCTGGTCGGCCACTCGGGTGTCGGCAAGTCGACCCTGGTCAACGCGTTGGTGCCGCACGCCCGCCGGGCCGTGTCCCACGTGAACGCGGTCACCGGCCGGGGCAGGCACACCTCCACCTCGGCGGTCGCGCTGGAACTGCCCGAGGGCGGTTGGATCATCGACACGCCGGGGGTGCGCAGCTTCGGGCTCGCCCACGTCTCGGTGGAGACCGTGCTCGCGGCGTTCCCCGACCTCGTGGACGCCACGGCCGGCTGCCCCAAGGGCTGCACCCATCTCGACGACGACTGCGCGCTCGTCGGCTACGTCGCCGAGGGGCACGCCGATCCCGCGCGCCTGGAGTCCCTGCGGCGGCTGCTCGCCAGCCGCGAGGGCGCTCCGGACGAGGACTAGGACGAGGCGCCGCCGACGGCGAGCGTGACGGCGAGCACTCCGAGCATCCCGCCCATGACGATCCGCTGCGCCCGCAGCCACCCCGGCCGGTGCGCCAGGAAGCCCGCGACGCCGCCGGCGGCCAGCACGATCGAGCAGTTCACCGTG
Source organism: Microbispora sp. H10885 (assembly GCF_014161415.1). Classification (NCBI taxonomy): domain Bacteria; kingdom Bacillati; phylum Actinomycetota; class Actinomycetes; order Streptosporangiales; family Streptosporangiaceae; genus Microbispora; species Microbispora sp. H10885. The sequence goes on from NZ_JABBWY010000019.1 coordinate 64,887, forward strand.
GCGGCCACCGCGATCTGGAGAGCGCCGAGAACGACGCCCTGGAGCAGCACGTCTCCCCGGCTCATGTCGACGAACTGCGGGATGACGGACACGTACAGGACGGCGATCTTCGGATTGAGCAGGTTCGTCATCAGGCCCATGGCGAAGAGCCGCCGCGGGGGGTCGGGCGGCACGTCCCGTACGGCAAACACCGAGACGCCGCCGGGCCGGACGGCCTGCCAGGCGAGCCACAGCAGGTAGGCCGCCCCGGCCAGCCGGATCACGGCGAGGACCCGCGGGAACGCCGCGAGCAGCACCGCCAGGCCGAGGTTCGCGGCGGCCAGGTACACGAGGAAGCCCGCGACGACGCCGCTCAAGGAGACCAGCCCCGCCCGGCGTCCCTGGCCGATGCTCCGCGACACGAGATACATCATGTTCGGGCCCGGGGAGAGCACCATTCCGAGCGCCACGGACACCACGCCCAGCACCGCGTTCCGTTCCACCATCGATGCCGCCTTCTTCGTCGAAAAAAGTCCTTGATGCCGGTCCGGAAGGCTTTTTCAGGCTATTTCACGCGCTTTATCGAATGCAATGTTTATATTGCTCTCGGAGCAATTGAGAGGAGGAGACCGTGGACGACTACCGGAAGCTGGCCGACGAGGTGGCCGCCGACATCGCGGCCGGGCGGCTCAGGCCGGGTGACCGGCTGCCGCCGCAGCGGGACTTCGCCCGGCGGCGCGGCATCGCCGGGTCCACGGCGGCACGGGTCTACGCGGAGCTGACCCGTCGCGGCCTGACGGTCGGCGAGGTGGGCCGGGGCACCTTCGTCCGCGCCTCCGCCCGGCACGCCGGGACGGTCCTGGCCGAGCCCGCCGCCACCCGGATCGACCTGGAGCTCAACCATCCCCTCATCCCCGGGCAGGCCCGCCTGCTGGGGGAGGGCATCCGGCCGTTGCTGCGCCCCGACCTGCTGGAGGCGTCCCTGCGGCCGGTGGGCGCGGCGGGCACCGCCGACGCCCGTGAGGTCGTGGCGGACCTGCTGGCCCGTGCGCGGTGGCGGCCGGACCCCGCGCGGGTGCTGTTCGCGGGCAACGGACGCCAGGCGATCGCGGCCGCCGTCGCCGCGCTGGCCCCTCCCGGCTCGCGGCTGGGCGTCGAGGAGCTCACCTACCCCGTCCTGAAGACGATGGCGGCCCGGCTCGGGGTCACCCTCGTGCCCCTGGCGGCCGACGAGGCGGGCCTGGTCCCCGGCGCCGTCGAGGCCGCCGCGCGCCGGGCCCCGCTGAAGGCGCTTTACGTCCAGCCGACGCTGCACAACCCGTTGTCGGTCAGCATGCCGGTCGAGCGCCGCGCCGAACTCGCGGACGTGCTCGCGCGGCTGGACCTGCCCGCGGTGGAGGACGGCGTCTGGTCCTTCCTCCGGCCCGATCCGCCCCCGCTCGCCGCCGTGGCGCCCGATCGCGTGATCCTCGTGGACAGCCTCTCCAAACGGGTCGCGCCCGGCCTGACCGTCGGGTTCGCCGTCGTACCCGAGGCCGCCGTCCCCGGCGTGACCGCCGCGCTGCACTCGGGAGGCTGGGCGCCGTCGCGGTTCGCGCTGGACGCGGCGGCCCGGCTCGCCGCGGGCGGTGTGCTGGACGCGCTGGGCCACGGCAAACGGCGGGACGCCGAGGCCCGGCAGGAGATCGCGGCGCGTCACCTCGGCGGGTTCGCGGTGCGCGCCGACCCGAGGTCGTACTACTGCTGGTGGGAGCTGCCGCCCCCGTGGCGGGCCGACACGTTCGTGGCCGCCGCGGCGCGGCACGGCATCGGCGTCACCCCGGCGGCGGCGTTCGCGGTCGGCGACTACCGCGCGCCGAACGCCGTCCGCCTGGGCCTCGCCTCCCCTCCGGCGGAGACGCTGGAGCTCGCCCTGGCCACCCTCGCCCGGCTCGCCAGGTCCTCCCCCGACGAGGTCCTCGCGGACTGACCGCCGACTGACCGCGGGCCGGCCGCGGACCGGCTCAGGCGTCCCGGTTGGGGCGGAGGGTCCAGGAGACGGTCATCTCGGTGACGACGACGCCCTCGGCGTTCCGGATCTCGACGCCGACCTCGAACTCGGGCCGTTCCCCCGCGTCCAGGCGGGCGACGACCTCCTCCCGCCCCGCCCGCAGGGTGGCGGCGGCCGTGACCTCGCCCGTGGCGAGCTTCACGTAGCGGATCGCGGCCCCGGTCGCCAGCGGCACGGCCCGCGTGAGCTGGTCGCCGAACGCCGACAGCATCGCCGCGCCCGAAGCCGTCTCGGCCAGCGTGAACAGGGCGCCGGCGTGCGGGCCGCCGACGTGGTTGCGCAGGTCCTCCCGGTCGGCCAGGCGGGCGACCGCCGTGCCGGAGCCGACCGAGTCGAACGTGATGCCGAGCAGCCGGGCGAACGGGACGCTGTCGAGGAGAAAGGCGGCGATGTCCATGGCCGAGATGTTACCGACTGGTACGACCCGGAGTGATCCGTCCGCCGATGCGAACGGGGAGGGTCGCGATACCTTGGGGCATGTGACGGAGTATCGCGACGACCTGAACCTCGCGCACCTGATGGCCGACGCCGCCGACGACATCACGATGCGCCGTTTCAAGGCCGTCGACCTGCGGGTCGACACCAAGCCCGACCTCAGCCCGGTCAGCGACGCCGACCGGGCCGTCGAGGAGGCGATCCGGGGCACCCTCCGCCGCGCCCGGCCCCGCGACGCCGTCGTGGGCGAGGAGTTCGGCACGACCGGGTACGGCATGCGCTCGTGGGTGATCGATCCGATCGACGGGACGAAGAACTACGTCCGCGGGGTGCCCGTGTGGGCCACGCTGATCGCCCTGATGGAGCACGGCAGGGTCGTCGCGGGCGTGGTCTCTGCCCCCGCGCTCGGCCGCCGCTGGTGGGCCGCCAAGGAGGGCGGCGCGTGGACCGGCCGCAGCCTGAGCAAGGCGTCCCGCTGCGAGGTCTCGTCGGTGGGCCGGCTCGACGACGCCTCGTTCTCCTTCTCCGACCTGGAGGAATGGGAGAAGGCCGGGCGGCTCGAACCGTTCCTCGACCTGACCCGGGCATGCTGGCGCAGCCGCGGCTACGGCGACTTCTGGTCGCACATGATGGTCGCGGAGGGCGCGGTGGACGTCTCCGCCGAGCCCGAGCTGTCGCCGTGGGACATGGCGGCCCTCACGATCATCGTGGAGGAGGCCGGCGGCTCCTGCACCTCGCTCGACGGCGCCTCCCCGCTCGACGGCGGCAACCTCGTCTGCACCAACGGACTGCTGCACGACGAGGTGCTCAAGCGCCTGTCCCCCCGCTGAACCTCATCTGAACCTCAGGGACCGGCGTACGGCAGGAACGACAGCCGGACGTGCTCGTCGTACGGCACGACGAGCGTGCCGCCGCCCCGCCAGACGAGGGGCCACCGGGAGCCGGTCGGCCATTCGGCGGGGATCAGGAACAGGCGGCCGCCGGACTCGGTGAGCAGGCGCAGGTGGTGGTACCGGTAGGCGAACCGGCGGCCCTTGGCCTTGGGGAGCCTCGACTCGGTGGCTCCCGCGAACTCTGGCCCCAGGTCGAGCGGCTCGGTGGTGTCGAGCACGACCTCGGGCCGGCGGTCGAGGCCGGCGACGAAGTCCGCCGCGCGGCTCCTGCCGTACGCGATCGCGTAGCCGGCGCTGGCCCAGAACAGGCTCGCGACCGCCAGCGAGACGACGGCCACGGCCGCCGCGCGTTCGAGCAGCCGCTGCCGGTGGACGCGGCGCCACGTGACCAGCCAGCGGCCGTAGGCGCCGAGCAGGGTCCCGGCGCCGAGGCAGAGCGCGCTGGTCCCGGGCGCCTCGCGGGCGGCGACGTCGGGGGCGAGCGTCCCCGCCACACCCCTGCCGACCAGGAGTACGCCCACCACGAGTAACGCCCATCCCGTCACCGTCAGCGTGGGCGACCGCACGGCGGGATCGTCGATCGACGCGCGCCGGCGGCGCCGTACGAGGCGGCTGATCTCGACGTGGCCCCACAGGGCCAGGAGCGCGACGAGGAACAGCGCGGCCAGGGGGAACCACAGCGCCTCGGAGCCGTACAGCAGCACCGCCTGCGTCGGCAGGTCGAGGATGTCGAGATCCAGGCCGAACAGGGCGAAGCGGCGGCGGCTCGACACGTAACCGAAGTAGAAGAGCAGGCCGACGGCGATGCTGGGCGGCAGCGCGCCGATGCCCACGGCCTGGGCGAACGCGGCGAACCTGCGTTCGAGCGGACTCGGCTGCGGGGCCTCCTCCTCCCTCTCCTCGGTCATGGCCTCACCCCTGTGCCGGCTCGTCCGTCGGCACCTGATCGGTGGGTTCGCCGGTGGGGCTCGGCGTGGTGGACGGCGGCCCCGACGGCGGGGGGCAGGGGGCGGCGCGGATGCCGGGGAAGCCTTCGGACGGATTGGGGCAGTAGTAGTACGTGAGGGCGTATTTCCAGGTCACGACGGCCGGATCGGCGGGCGAGGGGGACGCTGGGATGCCGTCGCAGACGGGGGCCTCGTGGTCGACGCACGTCCGCTGCAGCGTCAGGACCAGCCGTGCCTTCGAGTCGGCGTCTCCTTCTCCGTCCAGCCCGAACGGGCAGACGGATCCCCCCGGGGTGAGCACCATCCCCTCGCAGGAAGCGGCCGGGCCGTCGAACGTACACGGATAACCTCCGGGAGCGGCGGTCATCTCTCCCGGGCCGTCCTGCACCAGGCGCACCCGCACGACCCGCACCTCGCCGGGGATAGGGCTGGACAGCGTCACGCAGGTGCTGCCGCCGCCCCCCGTACCCTGGGGGCCGCTGAAGTCGCCGTCGAGCGTCGGGCCCGACGTGAGGGTGAAGTGCCCGGTCTTGCGCCCGTTTCCCCCGCCGCCTCCGGGTCCCGCCCCGCCCTTCAGCCCTTTCCCGCCGCCGCCCGCCGCGCCGGTCGCGGCATCGGTCGCGGCCGAGGCCGTTCCCCCGTCCGCCTGCGGATCATCACAGCCGGCCAGCGCGATCACGACGAGCACCACCGGCAGGATCCATGCCCACCGGTGTCGCGGGCTCGTGCCGGCCCGCGCCTGAACGGCTCTGCGAATCACTGTCCTGCGGCGTCCCATGGGGCGACGGTAAGAACGCCGCGAGGGCCCGCCAAGAGTAGCCCCCTACTCACAAGAGCGGATGTATCAGGCGCACGCCACAAGGCTCATGAGGACATGAACGATCCACGAGACCGATGGCCGTTCTGCGGCCGGGCGGAGGAGCTCGAGACGGTGCGCGCCGCCGTACGCGGCGTCAGGCGCGGCATCGTCGTCGCCGGTGAGGCGGGCACGGGGAGGAGCAGGCTGGCCGCGGAGGCCGTCGCGGATCTGGCACACGTCCGGGTGTCGGGGACCCGCGGGGGCGCGTCGCTCCGTTTCGGCGCGTTCGCCCATCTGCTGCCGGGATCGGCCGCCGACTCGCTCAGCCGGGCCGTACAGGTATTGCATCGGGTGCGGGTGCTCGTGATCGACGACGCCCACCTGCTCGACGACGCGTCCGCGGCCCTCGTCCACCACCTGGCCGCGCACGGGGGCGCGCATCTGCTCGTCACGGTCCGCGCGGACGAACCGGCGCCCGAGGCCGTGGCGGAGTTGTGGCGGCGGCACCTGCTGCCCCGTCTCGACCTCACGCCGCTGTCCGTGCCCCGGACGGGCGAGCTCCTCGCCCACGTGCTCGGGGCCCACGTCGAAGAGCTCACCGTACGGCGGTTCCACCGGGTCTGCGGAGGCGACCTGCGGCAGCTGCGCGAGCTGGTCGCCGCCACCCGTGAGGCGTCCGCCCTGGACCGGGCCCACGGCGTGTGGCGCTGGCGGGGCGAGGTGCCGGTCACGGCGACGCTGCGCGATCTGGTGTCGGCGGAGATCGGAGGGGTCGACGACGCGGAGCGGGAGGCCCTGGAGCTCGTCGCCTTCGCCGAACCGCTGGAGGCCGGGGCCGCCGCCGCTCCCGTGCTGGAACGGCTGGAGGCCAGGGGCCTGGTCGTGATCGACGACGACTTACGGGTGCGGCTGGCCCACCCCCTGTTCGGCGCCGCTCTGCGCGCCGGTGTCGGCCGCCTGCGCGCACGGCGGCTCGCCGGCACGGCCCGGCCGCCGCGGGATGTGGCGCGTGCCCTTTCCGCGCAGGTCGCGGAGTTGACGGCACGCGGCTACGCGGGGGATCTCACGGGGCTCGTCCCGGGTGCGGGTGAACGCCTCACCGAGGACGACGCGGGCTGGGAGCAGCCCGGGATGGCCGAGTTCTGCGCCCGCAGGGCGTGGCTCGCCCGGCTGCGGGGGGAGGTCCGGGACGCGGTGGCCTGGAGCGGCGAGGGCACCCGGCGCGCCCCCGGGCACCACGCCTGCTCCGCCGAGCTCGCCCGGGCCGCCGCCCACATCGGTGACCTGCGCACCGCCGAGGAGGCGCTGGGCCGGTGCGGAGACGACGCGTCCGCCCGCGCGTGGGTCCTGGCCGCGCGGGGCGACCTGGACGGGGCGCTGCGGTGCGCGCTCGCGGCGGCGGGGAGTGCGAGACGTGACGGTGCGGACGACCTGTTCGCGCTGCACGACGTGGCCCGGCTCGGCGCGCCCGAACTGGTGACGAAGCGGCTGGACCGCCTGGCCGAGACGATGAGCGGCGATCTCGCGGCCGTGCTCGCCGAGCACGCGGCGGCGCTGGCCGCACGGGACGGGGCGGCGCTCGACAAGGCGGCGCGCAGGCTGGCCGACCTCGGCCTGCTGCTGCACGCGGCCGAGGCCGCCGGGCACGCCGCGAACGCCCACCGGAACGGCCGCGCCGCCGCGGCGTCCCTGGCGCACGCGTCGGCGCTGGCCCGCGCCTGCCAGGGGGCCCGCACCCCGGTGCTGACCGGCCTCGCCACCCCTCGGCTCACCCCGCGGCAGCGGCAGATCACCGCGCTCGCCGCGGCCGGTCTCACCAACCGGGAGATCGCCCAGCGGCTCGGCCTGTCGATCCGCACCGTCGGCAACCAGTTGTGCCGCGCCTACCAGAGGCTCGGCAGCAGCGACAGGAGCTCTCTGGGACGGCTGATCGGCCTGGCGTAGGAACGTTCCCGTCAGGCCCCGCCGATCGCCGTGAAGGACCACGCGGTCGCCTGGTGGAGAGGATCGTCCGGGATCTCCCGCCTGGCGTCGCGCAGAGCCTCCGCGGTGGAACGCCCGGCGCTCAGCCCGGCGTGGAGCGCCAGCATCAGGGGGATCACGGCCTCGTCGTGCACCGGGACGAGACCCGCGACGATGCCGGCCGTTCCCAGTGGGAGCAGCGCGGCCGCGAGGCCGAGCAGCTCGTCGGCGCCCACGGGCTGCAGACCGCCGGAGTCACAGCTCGGCAGGATGATCCGGTGGGGTGCCCGGCCCAGCCGTTCGAACTCGTACACGGTCAGCGGACCGTCGGCCATGCGAAGGCTGGAGAACATCGGGCTGTCGGCTCTGAAGATCCCATGGGCGGCGATGTGCGCGAGCCGGGCGCCGTCGATCGCCTTGAGGACGGCCGAGGCCGTCGCGCCACCCTCCTCCAGGACGGTGGCGCCGCCGTACAGCCGGGCGAGTGGCGGCACCTCACCCCCGCCGCTGCCCAGGCCGGGGCCCCGGACGAGCACGATTCCCGACGCCGGGCCGCCGGCGGGCGGAGGGACGAGATCGACCGCCCGCAGCCAGGCGCGGGCGGACGGCGACACGCTCACCACGCGGTCGCGCAGCGCGGGGAGCACGGCCCACGGCACGCCGTGCAGGCGCCCCGGCGGGACGATCACGATCGGCCCCTCCCCGAGATTCCGGGCGGCCGGCCCGAAGAGCATGTCCTGGAGACGCCGGCCGGCCTCCTCGACCAGCGCGAGCCGCCGGGGCGCTCCCTCGTAGGCCAGCCGCCGCAACCCCGCGCGCAGATGCTCCACCTCGGCCGCCGCGTCGGCGATCCGCCCCGCGCCGTACCCGCGGACCCGCCCTTCGCCGCACAGCAGCACGTGCAGGTCACCGTCGACCTCGGCGATCTCGGCCAGCCTGGTGCCGCCGAGCCTGCGGAGCAGCGCCCCGGCGTCGAAACGGTCGCCGCCCGGCTCTCCCCGGGCGCGCATGGTCAGCGTCCGGCCGCGGATCTCCCGCTCCAGCCGCGCCCGCTCCCGATCGAGCGAGGCGACGGGGGCGCCGGCGGAGCGGGCCGCGTCGGCCCGGCTCGCGATCTCGCGGAAGGCCGTCACATCGCGCAGCAGCTCCCGGTCGCCCGGCGAGCGCGCGGGCGGCACAGCCAGGGCGGTCGCCCGCCAGCGTTCGCTCCACGCGAGGAGCCGCCGCGCGTCCCCGGACCGGCGGCTGACCCGCTGCGCGAGCGCGGCCAGCTCCGCCCCCCGGGCCGTGGCGCGGGCCCGCAGCTCGGACGCGCCCAGCGTCAGCCTGTGCTCGTCGAGCACGTCGAGCCCCCGGCGGCACGCGTGGAGCACGCCCCGGGGCCGCCCCTCGGACTCGGCCCGCAACGCGTGGGCGAGCCAGCCGTCGGCCCGCGCGAAAGCCGGTCCCCTGAACCGCCCCCGCGCGGCTCGCGCCAGGTGGGGCGCCGCCTCCTCGGCCCGGCCCAGCGCGAGCGCGGCCCGGCCGGCCAGCAGGAACGCCTGGACGTCCTCGGGTGAGCCCAGCCGGGACAACGTCGCGGCGAGGGCCGCGGCGTCCCGGGCCAGGCTCGGGGAGATCCGCCCCGAGGCGAAGCGGGCCTGGCACAGTGTCAGGCGGGCGTGCGTCTCCCACCACTCCCGCTTCTGCGCCGCGAACAGCCGGATCGCCGGCCGCACCCGCGCGATGGCCGTCTCGGGGTCGCCCGCCGCGAGCGCCGCGCCCGCGGCGGTGAACAGGAGCTGCGCCCGCCTCGTGGGCTGCCCGCCGGTCCGGTCGAGCAGGTCGATCGAGGCGTCCGCGCGTTCGAGTGCCTCGCGCGGCAACCCCGCCGCCATGAGCGCGGCGCAGCGTTCCATCTCCAGGACGAAGGCGGGCGTGCCCAGGGCGAGGTAACGTCCGGCCGCCTCGTCGAAGTGGCCGAGCGCGGCCGGGAGGTCTCCCGACCGGAAGGCGGCGCGACCGCGGTTCTCCAGCGCCACGACCTTGTCGTGCTCCTGGTCCGTGGTCGCCCACAGCCGCTCGGCGACGAGGAAGTCCTGGTCCGCGCGCTCCACGGAACCGAGCGCGAGCAGCAGGGTGGCGCGGAGGGTGAGCGCCCGGGCCGTATAGATCGTGTCGCCCGCCTCGCGCAGCTCCGGGAGCGCCCGCCGCAGGTCGTCGAGGGCCTCCCGGTGCCGGCCGAGGATCCACAGCGCCCCCGCCCGCAGGAACAGGATCTTGGCCGCGGACACGCCCGCCGACCGTTCGCGGGCCTGGTCGAGCGCGGCCAGGCCCGGCCGCGTACGGCCGGAGTGGACGAGGGCGATGCCCAGAGTCGCCAGGACGTCGGCCTCGCGGGTGGCCGAGCCCGTCCTCCGCGCCAGCGCGCGGGCCCGGCGCAGATGCCCGAGGGCGGTCGTGAGGTCGCCGAAGTCCCGTTCGAACAGGCCGAGGACGTGGTGGGCCACCGACGCCTCGAACGGGCCGGGCCGACCGGCGAGCAGGGCACGCGCGCCCGCGAGGGCCTTCCGCGGCTGGGAGAAGACCAGGGGCAGCAGGTCGAGCGGATCTCGGGGGTCCCCGGCCACGGAAGGGATGCTAGACGCGGGCCCGCCGGTTCGTCCACACTGCTGCCCATCGGGGCCCGCCTCCTGCCGGCGGTTCCGCCCGGGCTCTCGCCGGCCGGTGTATCAGCGCTGGGTGACGCCGCTCCTGATAGAGGATCCGAGCGACCACAGGAAAGGGACCGTCATGGACACGACGCCGGAGCAGCCCTCCAGGGACGCCCTCCACCGCCGGTTCTGGCGGCAGTTCGGGCTGGTCCTGGCGGAACTGCCGGCCGGGATGTGGCTGGAGGTGGCCGAGGCGTCCGCCACGCGCGACCCCGAGGGCCCCGTCGCCCGATGCCACGTGGTCCGGTCTCCGGAGGACCGCGGGTATCGCGAGGCGCTCGCCGCGGGGCTCACGACGCTCGCTCCTCCGCCCCTCGACGACTTCGAGCCCGGATACGTCTACGAGAAGGACGTGCTGGTCTGCCATGACGAGGAGGGCCGCGACGAGCTGCGACGCCTCGTGCCCGGGGTGGAGGAGGACGTCGCGCGGAGCCGCGAGTCGTCCGCGGGGACCGTCATGCGGCTGACCGCGGAGCCCGGGACGGGCGGGTCGCGCGTGCTGGACGCGCTGCGCGGCCTCCCGGACGGCGCGCGGGTGAGCCCCAACTACCTCGTCTCCATCTGCAACGTGAACCTCTGCCCGGCGGACGAGCCCCGCGTGCCGTCCCGCGGGCTTCCCGTCCCTCCGGTGAACAGGGACGCCGGCGCCGGGCTCGGCACGTCGGTCGTCGTGATCGACACCGGCCTGGTGGTGAACTGGGACCTGGACGAGCGCCTTGAGGTCTACCCCTGGCTGCGGGACGAGGACGGCCGCGTGACCGGCAGGCTGGAGCAGCGGGACGGTTCGGACCTTCTGGACGACGTGCCCCCGCGCGTGCTGCCGGGCGAGCCCTGGGACCCGACGTCGCTCCCCACCGGAGAGGTCGCGGGTGAGCTGAGGGGCCAGGCGGCGAGCGGCGTCGTCCACGAGTACGTCGGCCACGGGACGTTCATCACGGGCGTGGTGCGGTGCGTGGCGCCCAGGGCCAGGGTGCGGACCTACAACAGGCTCCAGTGGGCGGGGACCACGGACGCGGACGGGTTCGGGCGCCATCTGCTCGACGCCCTCGCCGACTACGAGGACCGCAACGGCGCCTGGCCCGACGTCATCAGCCTCTCCGCGGGCGTGCGTCCCCTGCCCGGCGAGTCCCTCCGCAGCCTCGACGCCTTCATGGAGGAGTTGCACAGGCGCGACAGGACGGTGCTGGTGGCGGCGGCCGGGAACGACGCGAGTTCCGCCCCCTTCTACCCCGCGGCGTACGCCCGGCACGACCCGAGCGTGATCGCCGTGGGAGCGCTCGACGCCACGCAGAGCCGCCGGGCGGTGTACAGCGACCACGGCCCCTGGGTGAGCGTCTACGCCCGCGGCTCCTACCTCGTGAACGCCTTCGCGTTCGGCTCCTACACCCCCCTGCACCCCGACGACGAGATCTTCGAGGAGAGGCCGGAGGACGAGGACGGCTACGACGACCCCGGTGACGGGCTGTTCCACGGCCTGGCCCGGTGGAGCGGCACGTCGTTCGCCACGCCGCTCGTCGCCGGTCTGATCGCCGCCCGCATGTCGGCCGCCGGGGAGTCGAGCCGGGTCGCCGCCCGGTGGCTGCTCGGCCGGGCCCACGCCCAGGCCGTCCGGGACCGGGACGGAGAGCCGCTGCCGCGGTTGCTCGTGGACCAGGAAGTCCGATAGCACCGGGCCGGGGATACTGCGTACCATGCTCACCCCCGGATGTGAGGACGGGCCGCGTGGACAGCGACTCAACGGAACACCTCTTCCGGGCCGCGGCCGACGGCGACGGCGCGGCCTGGGAGGCGCTCGTCGGGCGCCTCAGCCCGCTCGTGTGGTCGGTCATCCGGTCCTACCGGCTCATCGACGCCGACGCCCACGAGGTCTTCCAGACCTGCTGGTTCCGGCTCGCCGACAACCTCGGGAGGATCAAGGAGCCGGACCGGGTCGGCTCGTGGCTGGCCACGACCGCCAGGCACGAGTGCCTCAAGGTCATCCGGGGCTCCCGCCGGGTCATCCCGACGAGCGACCTGGACGTGCTGTCCCCCGGCGCCGACGACCGGTCGCCGGAACGGGCGGTCCTGGACGCCGAGGAGGCCGACGGCCAGGAGGCGCTGCTGCGGAGCGTCTGGGAGGCGTACGAGCGACTGTCGGAGAACTGCCGGCGCCTGCTGCGGGTGCTCATGGCCTCGCCCCCGCCGTCGTACGCCGAGGTGGCGGCCGGCCTCGGCATCGCGATCGGGAGCATCGGACCGACCCGGGGCCGCTGCCTGGCACATCTGCGGAAGCTGCTCGCCGGATGAGCCGCCGGATTCGAGGAGGCGCCGCGTGAACGAGGACACCGAGCTGGAAGGGCGGCTGCGCCGGGCCGCCGAGCTCTTCGACCCGGTGCCGGAGAGCCTCCTGCGTGTCGCTAGGGGGGCCTACGCCTTCCGCACGGCCGACGCCGAGCTCGCCGATCTGACCTTCGACTCCCTGGCCGGACCGGCCCCGGTGCGCGGCGGTGCGCAACCCCGGCTGCTGACCTTCGACGGCCCCGGGGTGTCGATCGACCTGGAGATCACCCCGTCCGGCGCGGGCGGGCGTGTCGTCGGCCAGGTGATGCCCGCGCAGCAGGCGACCGTGGAGGTGCGAGGGGCCGCGCCCCGCACGGTGACCACGGACGGCCTCGGCCGCTTCGTCATCGGCGACGTGCCGTCCGGGCCGTTCAGCGTACGCTGCCGGGCCGGCGACGCCGCGTTCACGACCGAGTGGGTCACCGTCTGACCTCCGGCGACACGTCGTCGCCCTCCCCCGCGATTCCTGAAGCGGGAGAGGGCGACGGCCTCGACGGCGGACGGCTCAGACGGTGATCGGGGCCTCCCACAGCGCCTTCCAGGTCTTCGCGTCGACGATGCCGGTCGGTTCGATCCCCTGGCTCCTCTGGAAGTCCATGACCGCCGACCTGGTGGCGGGGCCGAAGTCGGCGTCGATCCCGGACGGCCCGAGGCCGAACCGGCGCCGTCGCAGTTTCTCCTGCGCCCGCCGGACGTTCGCGCCCTTCCGGCCGAGCTGGAGGACGCCGGGAAACGCGGGGGCGTCCCCCAGCTCGGCGAGAACGGAGATGAGCGAGACGTCCGGCTCCGACGGCAGTCCGTCGTAGGCCGGGCGGCCGTACCCGGCGACGAAGGCGCTCGTCCGGCGGCGCCTGACACAGGAATCGCCGATGTTGCCCTCGATCGTCTGGATGTCGTCGGGCGAGAAGACCTTCTCCACCGTGGCGACGTGGTCGATGAACTTGATCTCCTTTTCGCCGTGCCAGTCGAAGAAGACGATGTCGCCCGGCCGGATGCCCGCGGCGCCGCGGCGCCAGCGCCCGTCGTCCCGGAACCAGGCGGCGTGGGCCGTGGTCAGGCTGAAGTCGCCCACGAGACGCAGCATGTCCGGCCCGCCCGCCGCGAGCGCGCACTGCGCCACGAACATGTCGCACCACGGCCCCCGGTCGAACGCCTCCTCGGGCCGCAGGTTCTTCCGCTTGCGGAAGGTCACCCCGAACACCGTCTCGCGGCTGGGCGGCTCGTGGTAGCCGAGATACCTGCTCATCTCACGGAGCAGCTCGCTGGCCTTGGGCATCGCGCGTCACCTCTTCGTCGATCGCGTCGTAGTCGGGCTCCTCGAAGATCTGGGGCGGGTCGCCCGGCGCGGGCCCGGGCTCAGGCCTGGGCTCGACGGGCGGGAGAGTGTCACCGGTCATACGTCAATGGCACCGCGCGGACGCGCGTCCGGACATGAGTAGGCCCCTACTCCGATTCGCGGCGATTTTCCTGTTCGCGCTGGTGTTCCGGGCGAGATCCCGACACTCGTACGGAGGCTCCGGCCCTCCGGGTCCAGGCCGAGCGTGACGAGACCGGCGCGCCACGCCCCGGTGCCCGCCGCGCCTGACAGCATGGCGTTCACCGGTCCGCTCACCATGCCGTTCACCATGCCGTTCACCAGGGCGGAGAGCATCGCGGGCCCGGCGGGGAAGAGCGTGCGCGCCGACGCGAACAGCGCCAGCTCGATCGCGCCGTCGCTCCCCCGGGCGACGCTCAGCCCGAGCCGGCGGCCCCTCAGCCGCCCCAGCCCGTCCGCGAGGCCGCGTTCGACCGCGCCGAGGGCGGCGCCGTGGCCGGTGGCGTGCAGGAACGGCAGGAGGTCGAGCGGATCGACCTCGGGCAGGCGCACGTAGACCTCGGTCCGGCCGCGCGCCGGTTCGACGCCCAGCATGCGCGCGCGGGCGCCGTACGGCAGCAGGCCCCACGGGAACGACGACGGAACCGGCAGGCCGGGAGGGGGGAACTCCGGGGGGATGTCGGCATAGAGCTTCAGCCGGGAGGACCCGGCGCGGGCCGGGGACTCGCGCCCGCCGATCCACGCGCCGAAGCGCAGGCCCGCCCCCGCCTGGGCGTGCCGCAGGGCGCCGGCGAGCGCCGGGTCGGGGGCCTGGCCGTGCGCCGCCAGAATCGCGACGGCCAGGTCCAGCCGGGCGGAGTCCGCCACCTCCGGAGGAGCCACCTCCGCGGTCCAGCGGAACACGTCGCCGCCGATGGTCAGCTCCACCGGGAACCCGGACGGGGTGAGGCGGCTCCAGCGGGTGACCACCTCCGGCCAGGTGCTCTCCTCCAGCCGGGTGACGGCGGCGTCGAGCGGCGGCGGCAGCGCACGCGGGCCGGCGGCCTCGCGAACCAGCCGCTCAAGCGTCCGTCTCATGACGCCGGCCCGATGGGGATCAGCGTCTCCTCCCCGTCCACCGGGGGTCCCTGGACCAGGTGGCCCTCGGCCGTCACGATCGTTACGCGGTGCCGGAAGGTCCGCACCGCCGGGTCCAGCAGCGCGATGCGCAGTCGCAGGGGCACGCGGGCGTCCGCCGGGATCTCCAGCCGCTCGCCGCGGTGGTAGCCGTTGCCGGGATCGTCGTACTCGACGTCCAGGAAGGCCATCCGGATCGTGCCGGGCTCGAAGATGGGGACGGCGCGGATGTCGAGGGCGTCGAGGAACGGATCGTCGACGGGGAGGAACGACGCGTCGCCGGCGATCGGTCCCGAAGTGCGGACCGAGCCGTTCCTGAGGTGGTGGGTGAAGCGGGCCGTCCAGCCGCGCCGGTCCGGGCGGGTGAGGCGCAGCCGCCACGTCTGGGCCGCGTTGCCGGGCCGCACCCGGAAGACGTCGCGCCGCTGGAACGTCGCCCCGTCGTCGTACGACACCTCGACGTCGACGGCGTCGACGGCGCCGGCGTCGATCCTGTTGGGGAAGATCTCCAGCTCCAGGAAGCCCAGGTCGTCGTTCGGGTCGGCCTTCAGCGTGCGGTCCGTGCTCCGCCTGGGGGTGATGTCGTAGCTGAGCCTCTCCCCCGCCCAGCCGGAGTCGGCGCGGAAGTGGTGTTGGAACCCGACCTGGAACCCGAGGTCGCGCGCCTCGTCGAGGAAGGTGGTGAACCGTTTCGGCCCGGGATCGAGCGCGGTGAGCCGGAAGTCGGCGTCGCGATGGTCGTGCGGGTCGCCGTAGTCGATGCGCACGTCGGTGGCGAAGAGCCCGATGCGCTCGAAGTCCACCGGCGTGACCACGTCGACCTGCAACTGCTGGAAGAACGGGTCGCGCAGATCCACATTGAGGAAGTGGGCGGATTTGTCGGGTATCTGGTCCAGCAGGAGCCCGATGAACCCCTGCGGGGCGTAAACGCGCTTCACCGCCTTCCTGCGGTCGTACAGGACGGTGAGCCGCTTGCGCTCCTCCTGCCGTACGAACCTGAGCCGGAAGGACACGAGCGCCGGGATCCCCCCATCGCCGCCGGAGGGCGCGGGGGTCGGGGTGGGAGTCGGTGTGGGAGTGGGTGTGGGTGTGGGGGTGGGCGGCGTCACCGGGGCCGCCGGCCGCGCCAGGACGGCCTGGATCGAGACCGCCGGGTCCGCGCCCTGCACCCTGCCCGTGATCTCGACGACCCGGTCCTCGTCGCGGCCCACGCGTCCCGCGGCCTGGGCGCGCGAGAAACCCTTGGCCTCGCTCGCCACGATCGTGGCCCGGTTGGCGATGACACCGCGGGCGACGGCCAGCCGCCGCTCGGAAAGGCGCTGGTTGAGCGCGGTCGTCCCCGGCGAGGAGTCGCCCTCGTAGCTCGCGTGGGCGACGACGGTCACGTTCTTCGGCGGGACGAGCCGGTGGTCCAGCCAGTCGCGCAGCGCGGCCGCGCCGGAGGGCGGAGCCGTACGACCGGGGGCCGTGCTCTGCGAGAAGCGGGCGTCCGGGGGCGTCGGGGCGTCGAGCAGGTAGGAGGTGTAGACCGGGTTGCCCGGGGCGGCGGAGAAGCCCTGTTCCCGGGGCTGGTCGAAGGTGAACCCCAGCGTGAACGTCTCGTCGGCGGGCGGGGAGGCGGGCCAGTCCACGGTCACCGGGAGGGTCGCGCCGGCGGGAACGTCGACGCTGACCGTCCCCGCGCCGTCGAGGACGCGGGCCTGGCCGCCGACGGTGACGGTCGCGCCGGGACGCCCCTCGACGCGCAGGGTCTCCGTCTGTTCGTGGGAACCCGGCACGAGCGACACTCCGTACCCGGCGGGAAGGGGTGAGGGGGCCGACCGGGTGACGGTCAAGGTGGCGGCCGGCGGTGCCCCGGTCCCGGCCCCGGCCCCTGTGGCCGCCGTGGCCGCCGTGGCCGCCGGTCCCGTGGTACCGGCGCCCGCGCCGGGGCTCGTACCGGGCGAGCCCGCGACGCCGGTGGGTGACGGCGTGGACCGGCCCAGCTTCCTGAGGCGTTCCAGCACGGCGTCGAGTCCCTCGGGCTGGTCCGCGCCCTGCAGCCGCCCCAGGTCGAGCGACGGTTCGAACCACTTGGCCAGCAGGTCGTTCTTGAAGAAGTCGAGGGCCCACTTCTCCTTGGCCTCGCGGTCCGCCGTTCCGTCGAAGTCGATGACCTTTATCTGGATCGCCCCGTCCTGGACCAGCTTCTCGAATCCGGCGTCGATGCCCGCCCGGACCCAGTAGACCTGCGCTTCCAGGCTCGCCGAGAAGTGGGTGTAGACGCGTTCGAGATCGGCGGTGATCTCGACCTTGAGGTCCGGGGTCAGCCCCGAGTACTCCAGCTCGTACACGACCCCGATCGGGGTGAGGCCGTGGGCGAAGGCCTGTTCCAGGATGATCGCGCCCTCCCGGTCGAGCACGAGGGAGAACGCCGCGGTCTCCTCGCCCGTGAGGGACGGGGTGGTCGCGCCCAGGATCTTGGTGACGGCGGTGAAGCCGCCCGGAGGCGCCTCGGCGGCCGTGGTGCCGCCCGGCCCCTCCAGGTTGAGCGCCACGACGCGTACGGTGCCCCGCTCGACGGGGGCGGGGGCCAGCCTCGCTCCGCCGTCCGGCACGAGCCCGGCGAGCCGCCCCATGATGGTGTCCCGGGTCCGCCGGGGCAGCTGGACGACGGCCTCGAACATCAGGAAACCGCCGCCCTCGATCCCCGCGTCCGCGACCTCCTGGCGGAACTTGATGAAGCTGAACGCCGGCCGCCCGTCCGGCCGCCGGCCGAGGGCGACCTGGGTCGCGAGGTACCAGAACTGGGCCGGGTCGGCGTGGTCGCGGAACACCGTCACGCCGTCGACCTCGAACGTGTCGGAGCCGAGCTGAAGCAATGGTCCGTCCCTTCTCGCTCAGGGCCTGGCCGGGATCGTGACGTCGTCCTGGTCGAAGCGCCTCCAGTCCTGCTCCGGGCTGAGCCCGTTGCGGAAGAACCGGCGGATCTTGAGTTCGTACGCGTCGGCGGTGGCGAAGTCGAACTCGAACACGGCGGTCGCGTCCGGAGCGGAGAGGTCGACGGCGTCCTCGAAGGAGAGCCCGGCCGGCTCGTCCTTCGCGCGGGCCTCGACGTGGATCCGTTTGAGGCCCTGGGTCGTGAAGTCCGCCGGGGCCCGCAGCGTCACCGCCCGATGGCCGCGCACGTCGGCCCGGACGAAGATCCTCGTGCCCACCGTGGTCGACCACGGCCCCTCGATGAGCGTGGTGTCCTTCATGAGCACGGTGACGCGGTAGCGGGTGTGACCGGCGCCGGGGTCGGTCCGCTCGGCGACGAAGGTCCGCGGCGACCGGCCCGAGACGATCTCGATCGAGTCCTCGGCGCGGATCCCGTTCGCCGGATCGTCGTAGACGAGGTCGACCCAGGCCCGGTCCACCACGGCGAAGTCCAGCACGGGAACGATGGTCACCTTCAACCGGTGGGGGAAGGGATCCGGCACGTCGAGCTGCGGCCCGGCGAGCGGCGCGAACGGCGTGACGTGGTCGCGGTTGTCGGCCGCGCGGTAGGTGAGCCGCGCCATGACCGGCCCGGCAGGCGGCCCGACGAGGAACCGGAGCCACTCCGCCTGCGGCTCGTCCGACGTGAGGTGCACCACGTCGTCCTGCCGGATCCCGTGCGCCGGATCGTCGTACCGGAGCTGCACGTCGATCCGGGGATAGCGGTCGAACGGGAAGCTCGGCAGGGTGAGGACCGGGATGGTCTCCAGGGAGAACAGGTCGCGCGGCTCGATCCCCTGGATCTCGCCCAGCACCTGGGTGGCCGCCTCCGAGACGAGCCTGGCCGGCCGCTCCCCCGCCTCGGCCGGCTCCAGGTCGACCGCGAACGTGAGGTCCACCGGCTGGATCATCTGCCCGTCGGCGACGACGGACGGCCACTCCACCACGGCGGACGGCGTGCCGGCGTCCAGCCGTACGGTTCTGGGCTGCCCCTGGTAGGTCAGGGTCGCGGTGATGGAGCGGACCGGGTCGTGGGCGAAGTCGGCGTGGGAGACGACCTGGACCTTCCGTCTCTTGAACCAGGGGTCGTCGGCGTCGATCCTCCGTACCAGCCGGTCTCGGTCGAGCCCCGCCCCGAACACGCGGAACAGGCCGTCGAGGTGCCCCTGCGGATAGATCGTGCGCCGCGCCGTCGTCCGTTCCGAGAAGTTCACGTCGAGCCGCTTGGCGTCGATCCGCGTGTAGTGGAGCTTCTTGTACGTGAAGACGCCGATCGGAGTGGTGCGTTCCGGGGCGAACGACTTGATCACCTCACGCGCCTTGTCCCAGCCGTCGGGCGGCCGCCGCAGGGGGTCCAGCGAGCTCTCGAAGAAGGCGTCGGTGATCATGTCGCGGACCCGGGCGGCCGCGGCGTTCCTGCGGTCGAGGACGCCTCCGGTGTCGTCGTCCTCGGGGACGGTGGTGTCCACCTCGTACGTGACGGCCCGCTCGTCCTCCAGGCGCTCCACGACGTCCTGGATCTGGATGTCGGTGAACTGGCCCTCGTGGCCGAACGTCTCGTCCAGGATGTCCTGCGTGCGGTCCCAGTCGATCGACAGGTGCACGTGGTACGCGGGGCGCAGCGCCAGGTAGTCGAGGGAGTAGACGACGCCGATGGGCGCCAGATCTCCCGCCATCGCCTGGTCGAGGACCGTGACCCCGCGCTCGTCGAGCTCGACGGAGAACGCGGCGCGGTTGTCGCCGAACAGCGCGGGCTTGGCGGCGTGCCGGACGGCCCGGACGAACCCCGTGCTCCCCGTGTCCCCGTCCGTGGCACCGAAGATCATGAGCTGCACGGAGCCGTCGACGACGGGCACCGGGGCGAGCCTGGGCGGCTCGGCCAGACCGGCCAGCCGCTGGAGCTCCCGCCGTACGGTCTCCATCTCCCCCGGGGGCATGCCGAGATCGACGTCGAACTCGGCGAAGCCGCCGTTGAGCGACTGTGAGCGGATCTTGAGCAGGAGGAACGCGGGGACCTCCGCGCCGTCCTCGGTCCGGGCCGGGAACCGGGGAGCGAGCGGCAGGTAGTAGAACTGCAGCGGGTCCGCGTGGTCCCGCATGATCGACACGCCGTCGATCAGATAGTACGGCGGTGCCTCGATCAGCATGAGTGGCCCTCCCGCCTACGCCGGAAGCTCGACGACGAGCGTCTCGTCGGTCACCGGTCCGGGCGACGCGGCCTCCTTGCGGCTTCCGTCGGCCATGAAGAACCTGGCCTTCCACGTGTAGCTCTTGTGCGTGCGGTCCTGGATCGCCAGCTCGAACTTCTGCTCCGCGCCCGGCTTGCGGAAGGTGAAGGTCTCGCTCTCGTCGATGCCGTGGGCGGGGTCGGCGTAGTGGATCTCGACGGTGGCCAGCTTCACCAGGGTCCAGTCGATGAGGTCGGGCACCACCGCGACCGTCAGCGTGACGGACTCCTCGCCGAGCAGCAGGGTGCGCCCGGTGACGGCGAGCTCGCCGCTGTCGGAGGACGTGCCGTCGCGGTAGGTGGTGATGGCGCGGTAGGTGACCTCGCCCTGCCCCTCGTCGATCACCGGGAACGACCAGTCGCCGGACCGGTTGTCCTTGTCCAGGGCCATCGAGGAGGTCTGGCGGTAGTCGTTGCGTGCGTCGGCGTAGGTGAGGTCGACGAAGATGCTGTCGATCCGCCGCTCGAAGTCCCCCCGGGTGCGCAGCTGCACCGTCCGGGTCGCCGAGAACGGGTCGTCCACGTAGAACCGCCGGCCCTTGAGGCCGGTCAGCTCCTTGACGTACTCGCGCCCGTCCTTCATGAAGTACTTGATCGAGCCGCCGTACGGCTGGACCGGCTCCAGCAGCAGCTCCCGCACGGTGGCCTTCTTGGTGTTCTGGTCGATCTGGAAGCGCTGCACCGCCGGGACCCCGGGCGCGATCTCGGGGTGCTCCAGCGTGAGCACGGCCCTGCTCACCTGCTCGAAGTTCATGTCGCCGATCTCGACGTCGACCAGCCACAGGCCCAGCTCGTCCACGTTGATCTTCAGGTCGGTGGTGTCGTCCTCCTTCCACTGGGAGGTGAAGACCCGGCTCTCCCCCTTGTAGTTGACGACGTACTGGTACTTGAACTTGGTCGGCCCGCCCTCGGTGAAGGCCGTGAACTTCCCGATGTCGTCCGCCTTGCGGAAGCCGAAGGTCTGGACGCCGTGCGTCGCGGTGTGCGGCGGATAGTCGATCTTCACGTCGACGCTGAAGATCGGCAGGTCGGTGAAATCGGCGTTCACCTGGATGACCAGGTTGAGCTGCCGGAAGAACGGGTCGTCGAGGTCGACCTCCATGGCGAAGTCGTCCCAGGCGAATCCCTGACTGACCAGCGACGGCATGTTCGCCTGCGGATGGACCCCGACCGAGGCGACCTGGTTCTCCCTGAACTCGATGCGGACGTCCGACCGCTTGTCCACCATGACGCTGCGCCGGATGTTCTCGAAGTCGTCGTCACGGATCTTCGAGAAGTCCCGGTTCTCCGGCGGGACGGCCTCCAGCAGGTTCCGCTTGACCGCCTCGTCCAACTGCTGGGTGACCGCGCTGCGCATCGTGTCCAGCACCTTCGCGGTCGCGGGGTCGTCGCCGGGCAGCGCTCCGGAGTCGATCTCGATCGTCCGGGACTCCGAGTTGCGGAAGATCTCGCTGACCCGCTCGCTGAAGTCGTCCTCCGACCAGAAGTTCTCCTCGAAGTCGACCTCCTGGACGAAGCTGTAGAACTTTGTCGCCGTCCAGGTGCCGACGGCGCGCACCGGCGGCAGCCGGGCGGCGAACGTCAGGTCGTACACGACCCGGACGCCGCCGGCCCCCTTGCTGCTCATCACGGCCTCGAAGACGGGCGCGCCGAACTGGTTGAGCTCCGCGGAGACCGCGACGACGTTGTTCCCGTACATCGACGGCGTGCCCGCGTGGTTGACCTTCTGGACCAGGTTGCCGCTGCCGCCGAGCACGTCCACCGTGACGGTGGCGGTGAGGACCTGCGGCTTGACCAGGACGATCGTGGCCGGGTCGACCGGCTGGGCGCCGGGCCCCCGCCGGGCGGAGACCGTCTGGGCCAGCCGGCCGCGCACCGACTGCTCCTGCTGCGCGTCGAGTCCGAGCTCGATGTCCATGAAGGCCAGCGCGGCCCCCACGTCTCCGTTCGGCAGCGGCTTGAGCGTCCGATACTTGACGAACTTGAAGACCGGAAGGCCCCCGTCGCGCCGCAGCATGGGCACCTTGGGCAGAACGTGGAACCGCAGTTCGCTCTCGTCGTCGAGATAGGCGGTCGCCTCGGGCAGGTCGACGGCGCCGTAGAGCAGAAGCATGGAATCCCCTCCTGGGTTTCGCTGGCTGATGTTTCGATTACCGAGTGGGTTCGAGCAGGTCGGCGACGTCGCGGACGCGGATCTCCGGGCCGGTGGGGGCGTCCAGTTCCCCGACCAGGCGCAGGCGGCCCCTGGTCCCCGACAGGGCGGCCTTCACGGCGGCGGCCTGCCCGGGGTCGAGCGTCGCCGCCAGCGCCGTGGTCCACGGCGGAAGGCCCGAACTGGTCCCCTCGGCGACGGGCGCCCACGCGCCGTCCGGCGGCCTCGCCTCCAGGGCGACCCGCCGTACGGCGACGGGCGCGGGACGCACCCGCTCCGGCTCGCCGGACGCCCTGCGGCGCAACTCGCCCAGCAGCGCGGCCCGCGCCGCCTCGGGCAGGTCGAGCCGGCTGGTGACCTGCAGGAAGGCGGTCGCGCCCGCCTCGATGAGGCCGATCGCCGGACGGCCGTCCTGGCCGAGTTCGAGGAACGGACCCGGCGGCAGGTAGGTCCACACGCCCGGCTCGGCGTCGTCCGGCCGCATCTCGACGCCGTTCACCATGATCGGCTTCGCCTCGTCCACGACGATCACGAGCCGCTCCGCGGGAGCCACGGGTGCGGACCAGGGACCGGCCTGGTCGCCGTCGGCCACCCGCCACACCAGACCCGGCTGGAAGGGGGAGGTGGCGATCCATCGGATCTCGGCCGCCGGCCGGTCCCGGTCGAGCCGCACGGACCGGGGCGGGTCGTCCGCGCCCTCCGCCCGCCACTCGACCCGCACGGGGGGCTTGCGGCAGGCGATCGTGGCCCGCTGCGCGCCGTATCCGGGCAGGGTCACGAGATCGAGGTCGAGGCGGTCCCGCCCGCCGAGCGGGAGCTCGATCACCCGCCCGGGCCCGGTCGGCCGGATCACCACGCGGGCGGGCAGGTCCTCCGGCCGGAGCGGGACGGCGGTCATCGGGGTGGCGTCATCCAGGCGGGCCGCCACCCGCCCGTCCGCCGTCACCACCTCCGCCGTGGCGAGGCGGGTCAGTTCGGCCGGGGCCCGCACGACCGTGAGCGGCATCGGGAAATCCGCTGGCCCGAGCAGCACGTGCCGGTCCGAGGCGGGCCGCCACGGACCCGCGACCTCCGCCGGTCCGCCGGGCAGGTCGAGCAGCGCCCGCAGCCGCGCCTCCCCGCTCGGCTCCTCCCCGGCCGCGAGCACGACGCCCGCGGTCCCCGTACGGCCGGGCCCGTCGAGCGCGGCCCCGGCCGTGACGGGCTGCGGACGCAGCGGCGGGGCGGGCGGGATTCGCAGGTCGGCGAGGAGCGCGAGCAGCCCGGCCACCGGCTCGGGCAGGTTGGCGGCGAACTCGACGACGACGTGGCCCGCGGGCAGCGGCGGCGTCGTCACCCGGCGCACGTGCCGGTCCAGCGCGCCGCCGGACACGGCCCGGGCCGCGGCGAACGGATCGAGGGTGACCACCCGGTCGACGAGCACGGCGGCGGGCACGGCCAGGTCCACCCGCTCCTGGCCCGGCAGCACCTCGTCGGGGTGGCGGAGCAGGTAGCGGCCCTGTGCCGGGCCCTGTGCCGGGACCTCCGGGCGGGCCAGGATCTCCTTCAGGCGCAGCGCGAGCGCCCGCCCACGGGCCTCGTCCGTCACCGGTCCGCCGGCCTCGTCCCCCGGGCCGGGAGCCGACGGCGCCAGCGAGCCCGCCAGCAGTTCGTCGAGTCCGCCCGCGAGATCCTCCACGGTCAGCGCGGCCTGCGCGCCGAAGCGCGCGGCCAGCCGTACCGCGATCTCGTGGGGGTCGACCGTGGTGGCCAGGGGCAGCCGCGGCGCCACCGCCCGCAGCGTGAGCCGCAGCGTCGCGGTCACCGGCAGCGTGGCGTCCTCGACCAGCCGGGCGGCGGCCACGGCGGCGCGCGGGGCGAGCGCCACGGAAACCCGGGCGCGGGTCAGCAGGCCGGGCGCGAGCTCCACCGGCGGCGTCAGCACCTCCTCCGCCACCGGCCCCAGGCGGGCCGTGACCTCCAGCACGCCTCCCCGCAGGTCCGCGGCCGCCACCCGCAGCAGCTCCCCCTGCTTCTCGGCCTGGTGCGCCGCGGCCTCCCCGATCTCGCTGAGCGGCGAGCCGATCGCGAAGCCCGCCTCGATCCGGCCGTACGGCTCCTGCTCGCCTCTGACCAGGGTCACGAGCAGGACGGGCGTACCGTCCGCCGCGCGTTCGAGGTCGAGCCGGTCCGGCAGGGCGATCGCCAGGCCGGGGTCCTCGTAGCCGCGGAAGACCGTGCCGGGCAGGGAGGCCAGCGGCGCCCCGAGGTCGGGCAGCCCGCGCAGGATCGTCATCGCCCGCCACCTCCCTGTGGTGACGGGCTGGGGGCCGTGCGCACCGGCAGCAGGATCGTGGCCTCGGTCTCCCGCCAGTCGCTCACGCCGATCCCGCCGGACTGCCACCACGTCTCGGTGCGGTAGCGCAGCGGAGGCGGCGGGGCCCCGGTGAGCAGCGGCCGCACCGGAACGCGCACGGTCGTGACGCCGGTGGGCACGTCCTCGGTGAGACGCACGGTGCCGCCCCTCTCGACCGTCACGACGAACGCGGCGACGCGGTCTCCCTGAGGGCCGGTTCCCCGAGGGCCCGCGAAGAGCGCGGGGACGGCCTCGACGGAGACCTCGCGGACGAGCTGCGGCTGGGCGGTGCGGTCGAACACCAGCGCCCAGATCGCCTCCCGGTCCGGATCGACGACGACCTCGCTCTGGTCGAGCACGACGCCCTGCGCGCCGGTCTCCGGCAGCGGGGTCCGCGGGACCAGCCGGACGTCCAGCCCTTCGCCCGGGGACAGGACGAGATCGTCCGCGAGCCCCTCGATCCGCAGCGGGATCTGACGGCCGGCGCAGACGGCCAGGGCGGGCGGGTTCCCCGGGCGGACCCGGCTCTCGATCGCGTTCGTCAGACGGGCCTCGATGTGGGCCGCCGACGCGGCCGTGACGGTCAGGGTGAGCACGTCGCCCGCCGTACGGTCGAAGCGCAGCTCCAGCGGCACGTCCTCGGGCGTGCCGCCGGCGCCGACCCGCACCTCCCCTCGCAGCAGGCTCAGCGAGGCGCCGAAGAGCGCGTCGTACACCAGGCGGAAGTCCTCCAGCGCGAGGGTCTCCGCGTGGGTCACGCCCAGTTCGAGGTCGATCTCGGCCTCCGGCCGCTCGACGAGGCCGGTCGAGGGGGCGCCTCCCCGCGGCAGTGCCAGCCGGAGGGAGGGCTGCGGGTCCGGGAGCACCTCCAGGCGCACGGGCGCGTCGACCCCTCTCGCCTTGGCCTCCTCCTGCAGGACCGGGCGGGCCGCCTCGAGGCGCTCCCGCACCAGGACCGGCTGGGCGTAGAACTCCAAGGTCACCCGGACGTCGTCCACCGAGGCGGCGCTCGTCGCCCGCACCTTCAGAGCGGGCGGGCGTCCGGTGCCGGGCAGCCGCGCCAGCAGGAACCGGTCGGGCAGGAAGTAGAAGCGCTCCGGCCGCGCGGGATCCTGCCAGTAGGAGTGGCTGCGACCGTCGAAGGGGATCCGCGTGCGCCCCATCGGCTGGATCCCGCCGGCCACCCCGCCGAGCCGGTTCCGGTGGGCCTCCGAGATCACCAGCGGGGACGGTGGAGCGGTCCATTCCAGCAGCAGCCGCTCCTTGCGGTAGCCGGGACGGCCGTCCTCCATCGTCTCCCCCGTCGGGACGCCCACCGTCACCGCGCGGCCGGCGACGAGCGAGACGCCCGCCTCCAGCGAGGAGAGGGCCGCGAGCAACTGCTGCCGCAGCCCCGGAGTGGTCAGCGGCATCTCGGCGACGACGGTGGTCCCGTCGATCCGCACGCTGGGGAACGGCAGGTCGAGCACCACCGTCCCGCCGGTGATGACCGGCACGCGGTACTTCAGCGACACGGTCACGAGGTGGGGCAGCTTCGCGACGCCCGGTGCCGCCGCCGGGGAGGGCGTCTCGGCGAACGCCATGACGAGGATCGCCGTTCCGTCCCGCTCGACGATCGAGATGCGGGGATCACCGGTCGTCTCGAAGGCCAGGGAGTATCGCGGCAGCGCGTAGCGGGTGCCTCCGTCGGGGCTCTCGAACAGGTCGCCGTCCGTGGGCGACGCGCTCGGCGCGACGGGTACGTCCAGGTCGCCCCTGTGCACGGAGTTTCGCGGCGGCGTGGGCACCCACGTCCAGGGGTCGGGCGAGTCCTCGCCCAGCAGGGAACGGTCGATGATGATCGGATCCCGCCAGACGAACGGCAGCCGGCGATTCGGGTCCACGAAAATGGGCGGGTCGGTGGCGAGGCCCGGCCTGTCGGGCGGCTCCCGCCCGTCGACGCCGGGGTGAAGGCCCAGCTCGTCGGTGTCCGGCTCGTCGGTGTCCGGCTCGTCGGTGCCCAGCTCGTCGATGCCCACGCCGAAGCGGCCCAGGTCCTGGTGGCCGAGGTCCTGGTGGCCGAGGTCCGTGCCGACCTGGTCGAGCTCGCCTAGGGAGACGCCGACGCCCAGCCGGTCGGCACCGGCGAACCTGTCCGGAGCCTGGAAGAGGTCCCCGATCCGCGCGCCACGGATCTGGTCGAGCCCGGGCAGCTCGGGCAGCATTCCGGCCAGGTCGAGATCACCGTCACCGGCGTTGAACGCGAAGGACACCCCTCCGATGTCGGTCGTCACAGCAAGGCTCCCGCCGTTCGTCAACGTTCGTCCACAGACGAGCGTGCGCGCGGGGAGCCGGGCGCCGCATGAGTAGGGCCGTACTCAAATCGCCGTGCTCAAGCGAGCACGTCGCCGGCGGCGGTGAGCAGGCTGCCGCGGTACGCCTCACCGAACAGGCAGACGTGCACGGCCAGCGGGTGAAGCTGGTGCAGCGGCACCCGCTCGCGCCACCCGGCGGCGAGCGGCGCCGCCTCACGGTAGGCGCCGAGGATCGTGTCGAGGCGCGGCGCGCCGAACAACGCGAGCATCGCCAGGTCCGTCTCGCGGTGGCCGCCGTGCGCGGCCGGGTCCACCAGCACGGCTCCGCCGCCGTGGGACCACAGCAGGTTCCCGCTCCACAGGTCGCCGTGGATCCGGCTGGGCGGCTCGGGCGGCCCAGCCACCTCCGCCACCCGGTCGCACGCCTCCTCGACCAGGGCCACGTCGGCCGCCGACAGGGCCCCCCGGTCACGCGCCAGCCGTACGAACGGCAGGACGCGGCGGGAGACGTAGAACGACGGCCAGTCCGGCGCGGGGTCGTTGTCCATCGGCAACTCGGCGATGTGACCCGGCCAGGGCGCGCCGAAGGCGTCGGCCCCGGCCGCGTGCAGGGCGGCGAGGTCCCGCCCGAACCGCTCGGCCGCCGCCGCGGTCGCCGGCCCGGTGTCGATCCACTCCAGCACCAGCGTCCCGCCGCCGGCGGCGATCACCTCGGGCACGGCCACGGCCCGCGGCTCGGCGAGCCACCGCAGGCCGGCCGCCTCGCTGTCCAGCACCCCGGCCACGTCACCGGCGCCCCGCTTGACGAACACGCGGCGGCCGTCGTCGAGAAGGCCCTCGTGCAGGGTCCACGCGTGGCCGTCGCCCAGATCCCTAGTGATCCTCAAGGTGCTTCGCCACCCCCTCGCAGGCGGCCTCGACCATGCGCAGCACGTCGGTGAACCCCTGCCGCCCCCCGTAGTACGGGTCGGGCACCTCGGCGCCCTCGGGGGCCGCCGGGTCGAACGAGCGCAGCAGCCGCACGTCGGCCCCCGGCGGCGCGAGTCGCCGTACGGCACGGAGGTTGTCGCGGTCCATCACGAGGATCAGGTCGCGCTCGGCGAACCACGCGGCGTCGAACTGACGGGCCCGGTGCGCCGAGCCGTCGTACCCGTGGTCGGCCAGCGTGGCCAGCGCCCGCTCGTCCATCGGCTCCCCGGCGTGCCAGCCGCCGGTGCCGGCGCTGTCCACCTCGACGTCGCCGAGCCCGCGTTCGGCGAGCGTACGGCGCAGCACCACCTCGGCCATCGGGGAGCGGCAGATGTTGCCCATGCAGACCAGACATACACGCTTCATGAACTCAAGTCTCTCCCATAACGCCCGTGACCTGCCCGTTATCTCCTGGAAGCCGCGCAAGAGCGACCAGGGGCGTTCACTACGCGTTCACCTTTACCAAGGTTTTAAGTCACCTCGGCTCCCTACCGTCCCTGGTGTTGAGAAGACAAGGGGAGGAACAACCGTGAAGTATGCAGGCCGGCTCGCAGCCGCCACCCTCGCCGGCGTGCTCTCGCTCGCCGCATGCGGGACCGATGACAACTCCGGCGGCGCGGGGGCGACCGCCGGCGCCGCCGCTCCCGCTCAGGGCGACGACAGCCTCAAGGGCACCATCAACGCCGCCGGTTCCTCGGCCCAGGCGAACGCCATCGCGGAGTGGAAGAAGAACTTCCAGTCGTCGAACCCCGGCGTCAGCGTCAACTACAACCCGAGCGGCTCGGGCGCCGGTGTCCAGGCGTTCATCCAGGGGACGGTGGCCTTCGCCGGCTCCGACTCCGCGCTGAAGGAGGACAAGGGCGAGCCCGCCCAGGCCGACGCCCGCTGCAAGACCGGCAAGGCGATCAACCTGCCGATGGTGACCGGCCCGGTGGCCGTCGTCTACAACCTGCCGGGCGTGGACGGCCTGCAGCTCTCGCCGAAGACCATCGGCGGCATCTTCAACAGCAAGATCACCAAGTGGGACGACCCGGCCATCAAGGCCGACAACCCCGACGCGAAGCTGCCCTCGACCGCCATCCAGGCGTTCCACCGCTCGGACGAGTCCGGCACCAGCGACAACTTCACGAAGTTCCTCAAGGCCACCGCCGAGTGGCCGTACGAGCCGGCGAAGGCGTGGCCGGCCGAAGCGCAGGGCCAGGGCGCGAAGGGCTCCGACGGCATCGCCTCCAGCATCAAGAGCACCGAGGGCGCGATCAGCTACGTCGAGCTGTCCTTCGCGGAGAACTCGCAGCTGCAGAAGGCCAAGGTGGCCAACGGCTCGGGCGAGTTCGTCGAGCTCACCCCGGAGAACGCGGCCAAGACCGTCGAGGCCGCCCAGGTCGAGGGCACCGGCAACGACCTCAAGCTGAAGATCGACTACGCCACCAAGGCCGCGGGCGCCTACCCGATCGTCCTGGTGACCTACGAGATCACCTGCGAGAAGGGCCTGTCGGCCGACGACGCGAAGCTGGTCAAGTCGTTCCTGGGCTACACCTCCAGCGACGAGGGCCAGCAGGCGCTGACCAGCCTCGGCTACGCGCCGCTGCCGTCGAGCCTGCTGACCAAGGTCCGCACCGCCGTCGAGGCCATCTCCTAACCACATGGCCACACCAACCAGAACCACGGAGAGCGGACCGGCCGTGCGCCGGTCCGCCTTCCGGCGCAGCCGCGGCGACGGCCCGTTCCGCTTCGCCTCGACCGGCGCCGGGGTCGTCCTGCTGGCGATCATGGCCGCGATCGGGTTGTTCCTGGTCGTCAAGGCCCTTCCCGCCCTCCAGGCGAACACCTCCCACTTCCTGACCGAGCTGACCTGGCAGCCGAACGCGACCAAGCCGATCTTCGGCATCGGTGCGCTGGCGTTCGGCACCGTGCTGAGCTCGCTGCTGGCGCTGCTGATCGCCACTCCGGTGGCCGTGGGCGTCGCGCTGTTCATCTCCCACTACGCGCCCCGGCGGCTCGCCTCGGCGCTGGGCTACGTCGTGGACCTCCTCGCGGCGGTGCCGAGCGTGGTGTACGGGCTGTGGGGCGTCGCCTTCCTCGTCCCGTTCATGCTCGGGCCGTCGAAGTTCCTGAACGACTACCTCGGCTGGATCCCGCTGTTCAGCGGAGAGTCGATCGTGGGCAAGAGCATGCTCACCGCCTCGCTCGTGCTCGCCATCATGATCCTGCCGATCATCGCCGCGATCTCCCGCGAGGTCTTCCTGCAGGCCCCCAAGATGCAGGAGGAGGCGGCGCTGGCGCTCGGCGCGACGCGCTGGGAGATGATCCGGACGGCGGTCCTGCCGTTCGGCCGGCCCGGCGTGATCAGCGCCGCGATGCTCGGCCTCGGCCGGGCCATGGGCGAGACCATCGCCGTCGCGCTCATCTTCCCGGCGACCTTCAAGATCTCGTTCCAGATCCTCGGCCCGTACGGCAACAGCATCGCCGCCAACATCGCCAACGGCTTCGGCGAGGCGACCGAGGTGGGCCGCGGCGCGCTGATCGCCTCGGGTCTCGTCCTGTTCCTCATCACCCTGCTGGTGAACATGGCCGCCCGCTTCATCATCGCCCGCCGCAAGGAGTACGCGAGGGCCGCAGCGTGACCGTACAGACCGGAATCCAGCCCATCTCCGCGACGCGGCGAGCGAAGGACCGCCTGGTCCAGGTGCTCGTCTATCTGGCGTTCGCGCTCGCGGTCATCCCGCTCGTGTCGGTGCTGTGGCTCGTCGTCAAGAACGGCATCGGCCGGTTCGACATGGAGTTCTTCACCCACTCGATGCGCAACATCGGGGCGAGGGACGCCGGCGGCGGCGCCTACCACGCGATCATCGGCACGCTCGAACAGGTGCTGCTCGCCTCGCTCATCGCGGTCCCGATCGGCCTGCTCACCGCGGTCTACCTGGTCGAGTACGGCGAGGGCGGCCGGCTGTCGAGAACCATCAGCTTCTTCGTGGACGTCATGACCGGCGTCCCTTCCGTGGTTTCCGGCCTGTTCGTCCTGGCCTTCTGGATCCTGGTGCTCGGCATGCCGTTCTCGGGCTTCGCCGGCGCGCTCGCGCTGTCGATCCTGATGATGCCGGTGGTGGTCCGGGCCACCGAGGAGATGCTCCGCCTCGTCCCGCGCGAACTGCGCGAGGCGTCGTACGCGCTGGGCGTGCCCAAGTGGCGCACGATCGTCAAGGTGGTGCTGCCCACGGCGCTTCCCGGCATCGTGACCGGCGTCATGCTGGCCGTCGCCCGGGTCGCCGGTGAGACGGCCCCGCTGCTCCTCACCGTCTTCGTCACCGACTCCATCAACAACGACCCGTTCAACGGCCCCCAGATGGGTCTGCCGTTGTACGTCTTCAACCAGACGATCCTGCCGACCGACGTCGCCGTCGCCCGCGCCTGGACCGGGGCGCTGACCCTGATCCTGATCGTCATGCTGCTCAACCTGGTCGCGCGCCTCATCACCTGGTGGCGTTCGCCCGCGAGGAGGAGGTAAGGAATGGCCAAGCAGATCGAAGTCGCCGGCCTCGACGCCTACTACGGCTCGCACAAGGCCATCGAGGGCATCTCGATGACCATCGAGCCGCGTTCGGTGACGGCGTTCATCGGCCCTTCCGGCTGCGGCAAGTCGACCTTCCTGCGCACGCTCAACCGCATGCACGAGGTCATCCCCGGAGCCCGGGTCGAGGGCAAGGTCCGCCTGGAGGACCAGGACCTGTACGGGCCGGAGGTCGACCCGGTGTCGGTCCGCCGGACCATCGGCATGGTGTTCCAGCGGCCGAACCCCTTCCCCACGATGTCGATCTACGACAACGTGGCGGCGGGGCTGCGGCTGAACGGCCGGGTGTCCCGCTCCCAGCTGGACGGGATCGTCGAGGAGTCCCTCAAGGGCGCCAACCTGTGGAACGAGGTCAAGGACCGGCTCGCCCGGCCCGGCGCCGGCCTGTCCGGCGGCCAGCAGCAGCGCCTGTGCATCGCCCGCGCGATCGCCGTACGGCCGCAGGTGCTGCTCATGGACGAGCCGTGCTCGGCCCTCGACCCCATCTCGACGCTCGCGATCGAGGACCTGATCTCCAAGCTCAAGCAGGACTACACGATCGTGATCGTGACCCACAACATGCAGCAGGCGGCCCGGGTCAGCGACAGGACGGCGTTCTTCAACCTCGCCGCCCAGGGACAGCCCGGCAAGCTCGTCGAGATGGACGAGACCTCGAAGATCTTCACCAACCCGGCCGAGAAGGCGACCGAGGACTACATCACCGGCCGCTTCGGCTGACGCGCACTTCCTGCCGACGAGCTTTGGAGGGACCGGGTGACGGCACCCGCAGTGGAGGGGGACACTCGGACGGCGCCCATGCTCCTGGTGGCCGATCCGGACGCGGGACTGGTGCGGCAGCTCTCGGCCGCCATGCAGGCCGAGGGCGTCGACGTTACCGGCGTGCCGGACGGCGCCCAGGCGCTGCTGCAGGCCGGGGCGCTCCGGCCGGACGCCGTGCTGATCTGCGCCTCCCTCCCCATCGTCGGGCCCGTGGACTTCGTCCGGGCCGTACGGCTCGCGCGAACCATGCCCGTCCTGCTCGGCATCGACCTAGGCAGCGATGCCGGGCAGGCGTTGCGGGCCCTGGAGGCCGGGGCGACGGCCTGCGTGGCCCGGCCGTACCGGGTGCCCGAGCTGCTCCCCCTCGTCCAGGCCGCCTTCCGGCGCCAGGACAACCACCGGACCGTGCTGACGATCGGCGAGGTCGAGCTCGACGTCACGGCGTACCAGGTGAAGGTGGGCGGGAGCATCGTCCACCTGCCGCTGCGGGAGTTCGAGCTGCTGCACTACCTGATGCGGAACGCGGACAGGACCGTCACCCGCGAACAGATCATGCGCAACGTCTGGCACTCGACCGACGGCATGTCGACGAACACGATCGCCGTACACGTGAAGCGCCTGCGCGCCCGGCTCGGCGACGTCGAGGACACCATGATCCAGACGGTGCGCGGAGTCGGCTACCGGCTCGTCAGCGGCTGAGGGCCCGCCCGCTCAGGAGAAGGTGCGGCCGAGGTTCGCGAGGCCGGCCTCCGCGTACGGCCTGATGCCCGTGCGCAGGCCGTACGCGACGTCCTCCAGCAGCGCGCACCGGGCGTAGAAGAGCATTCGCTCACGGCCCGCGTCGTCCAGCCCGCCCCGGTAGTGCTCCAGCGTCCGGGCGAGGACGGCGGGGCCGAGATCCCGGTAGACGAGGGCCAGGTCGTACGCGGGGTCGGCGACGGCGGCGTCCGTCCAGTCGATGACCCCCGTCACCGCGCTCGTCGCCACGTCCACCAGCACATGCTCGCTGCCCAGGTCGTTGTGGCAGAACTTCAGCGTCTCGGGGTCCGCGGGCGCCTCGACGGCGAGGAACTCCTCGACCAGCCGGCGCTCCGCCGCGGGGAGACGGCCGGCGATCTCCTCGTAGTCTCCCTCCGCCTCCTCCCTGAGGTCGCGCAGTGGGTAGGCGTCGCGCGGCACCAGGTCCTCCACGCGCGGGACGGGCAGCAGGTGCAGTGCGCTGAGGAAGGCGCCCATGGGCGCCGCCAGGCGGGCCGGCTCGGGTACGGGATACTGGTTCAGCGGCAGGCCAGGGAGCTTGGGATACGCCAGCATCCCCGCCTCGGGGACGACGAGAACCGGCCGCGGAACCGGGAGCGTCGACACCTCACCGACGACGGCGAGCAGCGCCGCTTCACGCTCGACCGTCTCCCCGCGTTCGTCGGGGTTGCCGGCCTTGCTCTGCCGCACGACCAACTCGCCGTTGACCTCGTACGCGGCGTTGTCCTGTCCCTCGCCCAGCCGGTCGATCTTCCGGACCTCGAAGCCGGGCAGATGGCGGGCCAGCAACCGGCGAATCTCCTCGGTCATCGCGGCATTCCAATCCCCGGGCGAAATAAAAAAAGGGGGGTCATCCCAAACGGGATGACCCCCCTCAAAAGATTGTCCGGCGGCGTCCTACTCTCCCACACCGTCCCCGGTGCAGTACCATCGGCGCTGGTAGGCTTAACTTCCGGGTTCGGAATGTAACCGGGTGTTTCCCCACCGCTATAACCGCCGTAAC